>DLMI01000039.1:7412-7868 GCA_002478145.1 Acidobacteria bacterium UBA7540 | reverse complement strand
TCGGCGGTAAAGTATTTGATGGTCTGCGGCTTGCTGTCTTCGAAGACCTGGAAGTCGTCTTTGGTCTGATTGGGAATCAGCGCGCCGTGCTTGTCCTTGACATTGAAGAAGACTCCTACCACGTTGACGTTGACCTTCAGGGTTTGATCCGACTTCTCGGTGTCGGATTGTCCCGCATCGGAGGGCTGGGAAGGTGTGGAGTTCTGAGCCAAGGCGGCCGGAGCGGCGCCCGACACGGCTGCGACGAAAAACAGAATCGAGGCAGCGGCCAAGTTCGGCAAGAATCTCGGATTAGCGGATAGTTTGGGCACGAATGATTCCCTCGCGAGGTTTTTGTTAGTCTAGTCCTTTGAAGTTAGATGCACCAAATGGGATGGTTCAGGCATCCCAAGGTTGTGAAGGTGTTTTTATTGTTTTAGTTGGCTGGAACCAAGGATAATGATTTTGGGACACTGA
>DLMI01000039.1:4851-7283 GCA_002478145.1 Acidobacteria bacterium UBA7540 | reverse complement strand
CCGGATGTCTCGCCGGATACCTTGGCATAGGCGTTGCGCAGGCTGGGGCACAGTCTTCCGGGAGCCAAGCCCAGCAGACGCAGCCCGCACCAACCCAGCCGGCACAGAAGGATGCCATTCCCGATGCGCCGACGGTGCAACCTTCCGCCACGGGACCCGAGCCGCCCGCAATTCCCCGGCCGGAGGAAAAGAAACCGGCGACAGCCGACAGGAACCCGTGGACGAACCAGCCCAATGCCACGCCGGCCGAGCCCCGCACAGCTCCTGGTGACGAGACCTCCGGGCCACCACCACCACCCATGCCGCCGGTCAAGACCGTGCCGCCGGGTTCAACCAAGGCGCCCCTCGCCCAGGAACAGCTTTACACCTACGTGGTGCATACCAATTTTGTGCAGATACCGGTTACGGTAAAGGATCGCGACGGCCGCAGGGTCGACGGCCTCCTGCCCAGCGACTTCAGCGTCAAGGAAAACGGGGCACTGCAGAAATTAAGCTTTTTCAGTAGCGATCCGTTCGCGCTTTCCGTGGCGATTGTGCTGGATCTGGGCATGCCAGATGCGTCGGTACAAAAGGTGAACCAGACATTTTCGGCCCTGGTAGGGGCGTTTGCCCCTTATGATGAAATCGCGCTTTATACCTACAGCAGCACGGTGAGCGAAGTCAGCGATTTTATCGGAGCCTCGCAGAAGTTAACCGCGTTGCTGAATCAGATGAAAGTGGAACGTGGGCGCAACAACGGCGTGGCGGTGATGAGCGGCCCACTGGCGCCGAATGGGCCGATTATCAACGGCATCCCGGTGGGCAGTCCCACACAACCGGTGTACACTCCGCCGAAAGAAGCGCATGTTCTGAACGATGCCATCCTGCGGGCGGCGCTCGACCTGCGCAAACGCGACCGCACGCGGCGCAAGATCATTTTTGTGATCAGCGATGGGCGGGAGTATGGCAGCGAGGCCAGCTACCGCGATGTGCTGAAGGTATTGTTATCGAACGAGATCCAGGTGAAGGCGGTGGCGTTGGACAGCGGAGCGCTGCCGGTGTACGACAAGTTGGAGCGACTTCGCCTGCCGAAACAGGGTTATGACGACATCCTGCCAAAATACGTGTCGGCCACGGGCGGATTGCCGGTTTATAAGGAGCTTTCGCAGAGCGCGATTGAAGATAGCTATGCTCAGGCCATGGGTGAGGCGCGAAGCCAGTACACGCTGGGCTATACGCCGATCCCGCCAAAGACGCCGATAGCGAAAGCCTACCACGACATCGAGGTCCTGGTTAACCGCCCGGGGTTAAAGATTTACACGAAGGCCGGATATTATCCCGCGCTGGCGACGCGGTAGGGAGGCTGATTGTTGATTGAAAGGCCCTTCGGGATAAGAAGGCAGCTTTTCCATCAACAATCAGGAAATCGACAATTCCGTGGTATTTTCCAGCTTCCTGGCCCTCTCCCCGGCAGGGGTCACCTGAGTAACCTGCGGGGCATCGCGCGCGTGTGATATAAAAGGCCCGAGCCCCCAAAGGGATATTTTTGTGCGCGGAAGGGTGTGCGGTCCGCGCTTTTTGAGGAAAGCCTTGAGTTTCATCAACTTCGCAGCCCGCGAGATTAATTGCAAGATCGTGTACTACGGCGCTGGGCTGGGCGGCAAAACCACGAACCTGCAGGTGATCTACCAGAAGACCGCTGAACAGCAGAAGGGCAAGATGATCTCGCTCGCCACCGAAACCGAGCGGACCTTGTTCTTCGATTTCCTCCCACTCGATCTAGGGTCGGTGCGCGGGTTCAAAACGCGAATCCATCTTTACACCGTGCCGGGGCAGGTTTTCTACGACGCCAGCCGTAAGCTGATTCTGCGCGGCGTGGATGGCATCGTCTTCGTCGCTGACTCGCAGGAACAGCGCATGGACGCCAACGTGGAAGCGCTCGATAATCTGATGTCGAACCTGAAAGAGCACGGCTACGACTTCAACAAAATTCCCTACGTGCTGCAGCTCAACAAGCGCGATCTGCCCAATATTCTGTCCACAGAAGCCCTCAGCAAAGAGCTGCGCAAGAAGAATGAGGCCATGATCGAGGCGGTGGCGTTTCAGGGCACGGGGGTGTTTGAGACCTTGAAAGAAATCGCCAAACAGGTGCTCACCGAGTTGAAGGCTGGCGGGTAGGAAAGCTGTTCTCGGTTCTCAGTTTCCAATTTCTGTTCTCCGCGAACTTCTTTACCGGGCAGCCTCCGATCGCAGGGTTTGTTAGTTACTGCAGCGGCTGTCCTGACGCCAGCACCCCTTTGCCTGTGGCCCAGGGATGGATTTCAGTCTTGAGCAGACCAGCTTTGACAGTTGGATCGTCCTTCAACAACGTCGTGCTCTGTTCCGCGCCTACGCGGAAAATGTCAACAGCCCGCAACTCCCCCGGAACGCTCAACGGGAACAGTCCCGCAACG
>DLMI01000039.1:0-4771 GCA_002478145.1 Acidobacteria bacterium UBA7540 | reverse complement strand
GCCCGCGGCGCTGAGTCGGCTTGCAATACGAAGATGCCGCGCAGCGTCGTGTCATCCAGGAAAGGCCCAGCTATCACAAGTTTGGGTTCGGCCGCCATCCTACGGATATTGGCCATGTGCTCTTCCTGCAGCTTTTCGCCCGTTTCTTTACTCAGTTGCGGAGCATTGGCGGGACGATTCAGCAGTACCAAGAAGTACTGCGCAGGTTTTGCCTTCAGTTCGGGTTTCACTCGCGCGAAAGCCGACCCTGCAAGCGCGATCAGACTGATCAGAAGCACGCCCCTGAAAGAAACTCTTCCCATGAGCTGTACTCGGACAATAGTGTCAGGCGATTCTAGTTTACTCGGACGTAGTCGCAGATGAGAACTGTAAGATCGTCGTCCTGTGAGGCCGACCATCGCTGGACCGAGGAAATGATCTGATCCGAGGCGGCCGATGGCGGAAGGTCGGCCGTTTGCCGGAGTAGGGCGGACAGAGCATCCTGTCCAAAGAAATCTCCAATGGGGTTGGCTGCTTCGATGAGGCCATCGGTGTAGAGCAGGAGGCGATCACCAGGTTCCAGCGGGTGCGCGGCGTTGGTGTACGTCGCAGAGTCGAAGGCGGCGAGGATCAAACCATTCTCGGCAATTTCGATCACCTTTCCGTGGCGCAGCAGAAGCATGGGCGGATGCCCCGCTGCCGAATATTGGAGTGTCCTGGACGTGGAATCGAGATGAACGTAGGCGGCGGTGACGAACTGGTTCTGGGTATTGCCGAAGAGAACGGCGTTCATTCCCGCCAACAATCGAGCGGGATCGGCGGCGTTGGCGCGCTGCGAGGTTGCCGCTACTTTCACCATCGAGGCGATGAGGGCGGCAGGAACGCCGTGGCCGGAGACGTCAGCGATAAGCAGCCCGGCCTGCCGGTCGTCGGCCACGATGAAGTCGTAGAAATCTCCAGCAACCGAAGTCATCGGCACGTAACGGGCGGCGACGTGGAAGTTGGCGGAGTTGGGGAACCCGGTGGGCAGAATTGACAACTGCATCCGCCGGGCCACTTCAAGTTCCTTTTGAATCTCGCTGAGCTGCAGGTCCCGCTGCAGGGTCTGGCGCGCGGCCACATATCCGAGAGTCCCCAGAAGCACCACAAAACCAATTGGCTCTACGTCGGGGAGCCGGAGCCCGAGCGCACTCCGGATGTTCTCCCATAAAACGAAGGCCACAAAAATCAGCAGGCCGGGGCGGATCACCAGAAGATCCTCATTATCCGACCTCCTGCCTATGGACCGCGAGGCCACAATAATTAGAGCTGCGATGATCGAGATATTGGCGATCTGGACAAAGATACGCTGCAGCCCGAAGGCGGCCGTCGCCAGCGCTAAAGAGCCCAGCACGATTCCCAGCGCGTAGCTCAAGATCGTGGCTTGGCGGCGGAGGAGCCCGGCGGCTTTGAAAAACAGGAATGCGGGAATTGCGACGGTAAAGTCGAGAGCGGCGCTGAGTCTTGGGTAGAGCGACGAGCCCTGCATGGTCAGCCCCATCAGGTTTGACACCATCCACATGCGCAGGCCATACAGAACGGCAAAGAGGGCAAAGTAAATCAACACAGGATCGAGCTTGCGGCGGATGGCGGAAAACGCCGCCGCGACCAGTCCCACCGACACGATCCCAGCACCCAGAAAGAGATTGGGCGCATCTCGATGAAAGGCCTGCAAGACCTGGTCCGCAGTCATCTCGGGAGCGGGCGCGCACATGAGAGAGGATGCTAAATCATTTTCGCCCCTCCCGCCGGCTCACTCCTAAGGGTAGTGGTGCGGTTTAAAACTGCACTCCTACCCTTACCCTCAGAATTCAACCCTGAGCGCTAGCCCAGTGCGGTTGCCAGCGTTCTCTGCGGTTTGCGGAGCGCTGAGGACGCCGAAGGTTGCCGGGACATCGATCTGCGCGGCGGGAGGAGCGAAGTTGGTGTGGTTGAACACGTTGGTAAACGTGGACTCGAAGCGCACTTTTACTCGCTCAGTGGGGTGGAAGGTTTTGGCAAGGCCGAGGCTGGCGGCGGTTGTGCCGGGACCCTGCAGGATGCCGACTCCAGCGTTGCCGAAGCGCCCGGCGCCAGCCGGAGTGGGCGCGAATGCGGCGAGGTTGAGGTATTGCGCCCGTGACTGACCTTGGTAGAAATTCGTCGAGACCTGATCGGGACGCAGGTACGCACCACGATTGACGACGTTGGTGTTGGACTCGTCGTAGGAATCGCTGATGCTCGGCGTGAGCCAGGGGCCGGTTTCAAGCAGAGTCACGGTGCTTAGTTCCCAACCGCCCAGCGCCGCGTTTTTCCAGCCACCGGTATTCAGGAAAGTGCGGCCCTGACCGAAGGGCAACTGGTAGAGACCGGTAAAAAGAAAACGCTGATGGCGGGTTCCTTCGACATTGCCGTAATCGCTGCGGATATTGAAGCGATCGGCGATAGGAATGCCATAGTTGACCTCAGCGGCGATCGCAGCGGCGAACTGGACAGCGACACCCCTCAAACGCCCGGTAGGAGCCGCGCCAAAGCTATCTCGCGTGCCAGAGTCGGCGCGCAAAAACTCCGGGCGGGAACTGTGGTGGTACATCCCAATGCCAAGACCGGCCCTCATCGTGGGGAGCTGGGAGCCGTGATCTACGTGCCACTTTTGCGGGAAGATCTGCCTGCGGTCGGAAGCAGCAAATAACACTATCGTAACAGCCGTTGTGACAGAGGTCACAACTAGCGCAGCCAGATGCGCGGTAGCCTGAAAACTGCGGCTCCTGCAGGGCGCCAAGATGTTTGACTGTCGCTCAGGTGAACGGCAGTTCTCTCGACGGGCAGGAAAGCCAACGATTTGGAGGTAACTCATTGACGGCAAAGCTTCTTCTGGTCGAGGACAGCAGGTACTTAAGGATGGCAGCCCGGCAGGTCCTGAGCGACGCCGGTTTCACTGTCGTGGAGGCCAGCGATGGGGAAGAGGCCCTTCGAAAGGCTCGGGAGAGTGAGCCCGACCTCATCATTCTGGACATGCTGTTGCCCAAGTTAGGAGGCGAACGCGTGCTGCAATCTCTCCGGCAAGATCCAGCGACAGCTCGCATTCCGGTGATCGTGCTTAGCGGCCTTTCCCAGGGCAACGCCGGCAAACTGAAGGAAGCTGGCGCGACGGCATACATCGAGAAATCGAAACTCGACCTTACAAAGAGCGGTGAAAACTTAGTCCGCCTGGTGAATGCCACGCTTCGCAAGGCAATACCGCTGGTTGGAGCTAAGGGTTCGCATTGATTGCGCAGTTGGGCCGGACCACTCCCAAGCGGACGGGAAAGAAAGCAAGCCCACCGCGCGGGAACAGCCCCCCGCCTTGGTAGTAGCGGCATTACTGTCGAAACATCGCCTTTAAACTCACAACCGGCTTGGTGTGACCCAAAGGCCCCTCCCACATTTGTGACGAAGATCACGTTCCGCCGTGACGCCGGACAGTGCACCTTCTTAGGATTTCCAATGGAATCGAAGCAAGGTTGATCTTGTGTCTGTGGACAAATCCATTCGGCGACGTATCAGCGTTTTACTCATGTGTTGCATCGTGACCGGCCCCGCGGCCGCCTGGGACACTACATTCGCAACCTCCCCGCAACCAGCGCAAAGCAATGTCCAACAAGCTACAGCGAGTCTCAGTTTTGTGCGTGTATTTTCATCGGCTGATGATGTAAGACGCTTACATCCTATCCTTGATCGAACACTCGACATCATCGCGGGGCCGGCAGACCCTGTAATTCACGTGGATGCGTTGCAGTCACCATCCGCCGTGACGACAGACTCGAACCACCGTGTCTTCGTCGCCGATCCCGGTGCTAAAGCCGTGCACGTCTTCGACTTTATTCGTTCAAAATACAGCGTTCTGGGCAGAGGCAGCGAGCGCCTCGGCACTCCCATCTCGCTCGCCGTAGATGGTCGGGACAACTTATATGTCGTCGACCAGAGGAGCAGATCGGTGCTCATCTACGACTCGAGAGGAAAGTTTCACGGCTACTTGGGCAAACTGAGAGGTGGAGAATCGTACTTCGATAGTCCAGCCGGGATCACGATCGATAAAACTACGGGACGCATTTACGTCTGCGATGCGCCACGGCACATGGTCATTATTATGGACAGCCGAGGGCGCGTTATTGGCAAGGTCGGGAAGCGCGGTGGTGGTAACGGTCCCGGCGAGTTCAGACAACCGAGCCAAGTGGTGGTGAGCGGTGGTGAAGTGTTCGTGCTCGATGCAGGCAACACGCGCATTCAGATTCTCGATACAGCGGGCCATTACCGGCGGGCAATTAACCTGGCCTACGCCGATCATCGCACCGGGTTAGCGGTAGACAACCAAGGAAATATTTACGTAAGCGATCCAGTTCTGAATCAAATTCAGGTCTTCCGGCGCGAGGGGCAGGCGCTCTACATCTTTGATGCGAGGACAATCCAAGGCGCGAACTTTAGCCATCCATCGGGCATGTGGATTGACGGGGGCCAATGGCTTTACGTGGTGGATTCTGAGAGCAATCGCGTCGGTCTGTTTCAAATCAGCGGAGAGAATGCGCGGTAGCGCCAGTGAACAAAAAAGGCACCGGATCTGTGCGATTTAGGTTCAGTCCTTACGGGTGCCTGAGTTTGGGCCACTCGACTTGGCAAAACCCCGTCTCCACTTTAAGCACTTGCCGCGAAAAACTTGCCGAGTGAAAAAGAAAAGTAAAAGAATAAAGACGGGCCGCCCAAGCACGGCGCGGCTTAGAACTGCCTTGGTTAGAAC
>DLMI01000077.1 GCA_002478145.1 Acidobacteria bacterium UBA7540 | reverse complement strand
ATAACGCTCATCGACCAGGCGAGGTCTGAAAACTTGCCATCAACTCGCCATCAAAACTGGGCAATTTAGAGGGTATTTTTGGACCCCTTCGATGCGGAAAAGCTAGATGGGGAAAGGGTTTTAGGTCAATGACCTCAAAATTGACACGGTAGAGGTGCAGTCTCAACGATTGTAAGAGACGCCTGTTAGCGACAGTTGAGAAATGCAGCTCATGAGCGAGCCAGCATTTGCAGTCCAAAGTAATGTAGACGGGTTTGGAACGGCGCACTAGGCTTGAAAATGGGGAGCAAATCGCAGTTGCGGCTCCGTACATTATGGGCATTCTCTTTTATTTCGGAACATTCTATTTGGCTGGTCTAGCCCAGTGGATGGTTCTGAAACGAATTACCAACCAGGTTAACCAACACCTCCCATACGGCGAACAATATGTCGCTAAGATCTGGGCATTTTCGCCGAGGTCAGTTCGCTCACCGATTAACGAGATCAAAGTTTGGCGACTGCATCGGCACTTCTTCCCCGAGAGCTACCTTCCATGGGTACACTTAGCTACTTGGGTCCTGATGATCGTATTCTTCGTACTCTGCGTGCACTTTGACCGCTCCCATTCCATCGCCCACCCAGGGGTAGTTGTTGTAACATCTCTATTGCACTTAATGACCAGCGGTCAAAACGTGTAATCGCCTGATCTATAAAACAGCAGTTGAAAGACGCCAGTTACTTCGAAAGGCGCAAATTGGCGAAGTACCCTTCGGTTCCTAGGCCGATCCACAACGCCACGGCACCTTCGCTGTCACCATGTTTTAAATCGTTCACTATCAGCACGGGCTGTGTTGAATCGTTGACGAATAATCGCGCCTTCACTCCGCTCACTTCGATCTTGATTTTCGTCCACTCGCCGGGTACCAAATCCACATACGACTCGTACTGTCCCGGTGATTCCTTCCGAAGCCTCGACCATTCGTACTCAGGCATGGAGATGTATTGCGTCGAGTGATTCCTCCGCACTTGGTCGTCGGCACGACCGTTGGTAGGGCGAATATAAATACATTCGTACTTTGACGGCTCAGGGGCCACCCGGAAGGCCACACCAATGAACCCGCGGGGATCGGGCAGCGCTCCGGCCCTCGTCCTACCTGCGACATCCAGCTCAATCGTGCCGCTATGGAACGCTGTTCCCGGGAGCACAACGATCCCACCGCCTTCGCCGTTTTTCGGGGCCACCAATTCTGCCTCCGCAGCCGCCGCGGGCAAGACTCGGACCGCTTTGTGACCGTGGTAAGCCACCGCTTCAACTGTCACATCGTGGGGCTGCAATCCCTTTGTGGAATCTAGCTTGAAAACTTGGGCTGTCGAAACGCAGCGCATTAGCAGACACACCAGAACACCAGCCATCACGGAAAAATGACCCTTGCGGATGACGCAGGCCATAATCCTTATACTGGACACTCAATTCGCAGACTGTCAATTGGCGAAATATCCCGATTACGCTCACTGAGGGGGTTTTGAGCGTTATCGCCTGGTTTCGCCAATTGACCCCCGTTTGCCCGTGACCTGGGGGTTATCGAACGGATGTTTCGAACTCAAGTCCGCGCCGCATTTTGAACTGTCGGGTTATCACGACCTAGATGCACAGAAGATACAGCCCTGGCCGTTAAGAGATGCCGTCACAGGAGTGCTTCATTGCTACTGAGTGACCGGAAAAGGCATGTTTCTGTCCTTCCGTAAACCTGACTCACTGCAGGACAGGCTCAATAGATGAGCTTTAGCGAAAACTGAATTTGCCGCGAAGTTCCCGCGGTCTTGCTGATCATGCCAAACCCTGTACCCTTGATGATGTTCGCGGGCAGCCCCATATTCACGATGTTGCACAGATTGAAAAACTCCCCACGAAACTGCAAGTCTGCGCGCTCCAGACCGCTTTCTCGGTGGCCAATCGGAGTTGTCTTGATGATCGCAAAATCAAAATCGTAATATGCAGGGCCGCGAAATGTATTACGACCGAGCGTTCCAAAGCGCCCCGAGTTTGGTCCGGTTCCCCCCGCTATGCCGATGGGAATAGAAAAGAAACTTGCGTTGTTCGCACCAAGCCCAAAATAATCGTCCCGCGGGCGCGTAGAACTGCCGGCGGTCGAGAGGTCCGGCTTCCCGGTCTGGTCCGGCCGGTCTGCGCCAATCGTCCCCGCCCCCGTCTGCTGAATCCCCGAGTACACCGTAAACGGTGAGCCACCTGTGATCGTCGAGATGCTCAACAACTCCCAGCCCTTGGTCAAGAGGCGGGCTCGATCCGACTGGAATCCGAAATGCTGCAGATGCAAATCCTGCGCCGCACTCAACGTGAAGGCGTGCGTCACGTCAAAGCTCGATGGCCCTCGCTCTGCTTGCGTATCGAACGGGTCTTGCGGGCTGAACAATGTCACGGCGCCAGTGGACCCCGTCCCTCCGAGGATGCCGCTGACATCATCGAGAGATTTGCCCCAGGTGTAGCCCGCTTGCAACGACGGACCATTGTGCCCAACATTTCCCGAGAATGAGGTCTGCAATGCGTTGTACGACGAGTGCGATGTTGCCGTCATCACCGACTCGAAGCCGAATCCTCCCATCACCGCTCCGCTGGTGTCGAAGTTTGTAAACCGCGAAAATTCCGAATCCGCTCCGGGATAGGCGTTGGGATATGACATTCTGGGAAGTCGAAACGCCGATGTTCCAACATACGCGACATCGGCCGTCAGGCCGCCGAAGGCGCGCTCCAGCCCTAACGTCCAAGTCTGCAAATATGCATTGCCAAAGCGCCGGTCGATGCCGGCCAGACTCAGCAGCGAAAGCTGATGGCTCGGCGACAGTGCTGCCAAATCTTGCTGGTATCGATCCACGTCCATAACCGTGTTCGCCGGCACTTTTTTCGGATCGCCGCTGGCCAGTACGTTTACGCCCGCTGTGTTGTAGACCTGCGGCAATTCGTCCGGTGTGATTTGGAATCCGTAGGCAATCTCCCCGTTCTGTGCCGCATTCACGCGCGGATACACAACGTACGGCGTTGACCCTGTCAGAAGATTGTCTTGCCAGATATTCGGAGGGATCACTGTAATCGCCCCGCCCATGTGCAGATGCACGGCTCGTGGCGCATTCCAGTCCAGCTGCACACGGGGACCCCAGCCGTTCCAGCTTGTCTGATAGGTGGGCTGAGGATTGATCAAGTACTCTTGCCCAACACCCGCGGGCGGAAACGGATTCAGAAAACTCGACGTCCGGTTCGCCCGCTCCGAAATCGGCGTGTAGACCTCGTACCGCAGTCCATAGTCGAGCGTCCAGTGCAGAGTGATCTTCCACGTGTCCTCGAGGTAGGCGTTCACATCGTTTCGATTGATCGCTGCCGGTCCAATATGCGCGCCGTTCGATGCGTGAGGCGGCGCGACTGCGATCGTGTATCCATACGGATACCCGAGCAACAGACTGCTCAGCGTGTCTGGTAGAGGCTGACCCACCTGCACGTCGTGCTGTCCACTCGCAGAAGGGATGAACGCTAGGGAATAAACCGTCCCGCCGCCGAAATCATATTCTCCGTTCGGGCTGATCCCAAAGTATGTCGTGTCCCGATTCAGCCGGCCCTCCACACCCCATTTCACTGCGTGTCGCGCGGTCGTCCACGCAAAATTCAATTGTCCCTGGAACAGATTCCCAAACGATGAGATCACCGAACCCGCCGCACTGTTGTACGCCTCGTAAAGACCGTCATTGAACTTGAGAGCCGGATCGGTGTGGTTCGGCGTCACAAAGGAAGGCGTTGTCCGCGTGAGACTCAGCGATGCCGACCAGAGAAACCGTGGAGAAACGGTGCGCGTGTATTTGATCACTCCGTTCCGCTGGCGATCCACATACGTTACGCCGAAGCTCGGATCAAGCAGTGTCTGATCCGGATTTGTGGTCGGTCCCGTCAGATTGTCGTAATTGAATCGACCAAATAGTTGTCCTTTTGTCCCCAATTTCTGATCGATGCGAACAGAGAATTGATCTGCATTCGTCACCACATTCGATGGTGCAGCGTACGTACGCGCACCATACGCGCCTGTGGGATTATTGGGCAGTGGATAGTGCGCAAGTACAGCACCAATCGCCGGGTTTACTCCCGGGCTATTCGGATTCCCCGCTATTTGCAGCGTGTCCGTGCTGCCGTCCAGGTACGTCACCACGTCCTGGCCCTCCCTCTCTGCCGCCGTAGGCACGGCCAGCACCTGGGTCGTTCCCAACACCTGCCTGAATCCCTGATACTGCACAAAATAAAAGGTCCGGTCCCGCCCGTCATAAACATTCGGCAACACAATCGGGCCACCGTTCGTAAATCCGAACTCGTTCCTCCGGAACGGGGGTATCCGGCCTGGCTCGGCAATCGACGGATGATCGAAATAATTCCGCGCATCGAGAGCAGAGTTTCTTAAGAACTCGAAGAAGGACCCGTGAAATCCGCCTTTCCCAGATCGTGTCACGATGTTCGTGAAACCTGCCGCGCCTCGCCCGATGTCGGCCGGCATCCACCCCGAGCTTGACTGCAGCTCCTGAATCGCATCCACGTTGAAATTCGTGAATGTGCTCCCACCCATTTCGGGATCGCTAACATCCGCGGCGTCCATAGCGAACACGGCTTCTACGCCGCGTTGTCCGTTGATGGCAAACTGCTGAGTGAAATTTGTCTGCCCATTCACGTCGGTCATAGTGCCCGCTGCTAACAACAACAGCGTGCTGAAGTCGCGTCCATTCAACGGCAACTCATTTACCTTTTGGCTGGAGAGTTTCTCCCCGCTTGTTCCGCTAGCGGCATTCGAAGTCGTGTTCGGGTTTCCATTCGACACCCCTGCTGCAGGAGTCTGCGGATTGGCTGCAATTGACAGCACGTTTTGATCGGATACCGTCAGCACAACTGTTACGCCAATAATATTCACCGACACTGGCGCTGTCGGACCTTGCCCGGGAAGTTGCACGCTCACGCTATGTGGCCCGAGTCGAATGTCCGCGATCGCGAACCTTCCATCGGTCCGTGTAACTGCGGTTAGGTTCTCTTTAGCGGCGGGTGCGAATACAGTTACCTTCGCGCCGGCCACAGGTTCTCCGGCAGCCGTGCGTACCACGCCAGCCCAGGCCGACGCAAACGGCGAACTTTGTTGTGCTCTGAGCGCGATCGCGACCATCAGTCCCAACAGCAAATACTTCTCGATCAGTCGGAAGGCCGTATGAAAGGTTCGAGGCGTTGCGTGAGCGCGCACGCGTGATTATATCTGAGACAATCCGGGCTGCCGTTCAGATGATAGCTGCCGTGTGTTGTACATTCAATAACTGGCATAACATCGCGATACTACTCATTGACCGGGTTCTGAGCGAATCGGCTGATCACAACACCCCCTTCAAATCCATAGCTACAATAGCGTTTGCATGAAAATCCGGGCACTAATGTTGTTTGCTTTCATCGCTCTCCCCGCAGCCGGGGGAGCCGTTGCCCAATCCAAGCCTGAAGAAGTTGTCTTTTCTAGCGGTGGACGGCAGTTGCACGGGTTTCTTTGGAAGCCTGAGGGCAGTGGCCCTTTTCGGGCAATCGTGTGGAATCATGGCAGCGAGAAGCTGCCGGGTTCTCAACCGGCGTTGGCCAATTTCTACACCGCGCATTCCTACGTGTTCTTTGTTCCGCATCGCCGAGGGCAAGGTCGCTCTCCGGGTGACTACATCCAAGATCAGGTCGCGCAGACGCCTCCAAGCGAGCGCGCCCTACGCGTGGTCGAGCTTCAGCAGGCCGAGGTTGACGATGTAATTGCTGGCCTAAACTATCTGAGGTCTCGGACCTTCGTTGATCCTGCTCGGATCGCCATTTCGGGGTGCTCCTACGGTGGCATCCAAACCTTGCTCGCTGGTGAGCGCGACCTGGGCGTAAAGGCGCTCGTGCCGTTCGCTCCGGGTGCGATGTCGTGGGGGCAAAACCAGTTGCTCCAAGACCTCCTAATTCGCGCGGTCGATCGTGCCACAGCGCCCGTGTTTCTGATTCAGGCAGAGAACGATTACAGTCTTGATCCCAGCCATGTCTTGAGCAAGGAAGCAAATAAGAAGCACAAAGACTTTCAATCAAAGATCTACCCGGCCTTCGGCAGGAGCCATCAGGATGGACATTGGGGATTCTGTTCCTCGGCAACAGACGTGTGGGGAGCTGATGTGCTGGCCTTTCTTGAAGCACAAATGAAAGCCCAGTAAGAGTCCGCAATTGTATGGAACTTCGGGCCAGAAACCAACACGGCTAGTTCCTCCCTGATAGGTGTTGAAAGTGTTGAAACATCGCCATTACGCTCAAAACCCCAGCTGACGGGCGAACAGACGGCGCAAGCTTGTGACATCGCCTGGTTACGTCAACTGTCACTTGCGGTTTGCCCGTGAATCGGGAAACTTGAGCACCCGGTGAACATCGATCTACAATGCTGGCCTATCCGAAAACGCAAGAGACCAGATGTGGACAGCAGCACGCTCGTTGGCCGAGAGAAGAGAGGAAAGACATGAGTACATCTTTTTCGAATCAGGCAGAGTCCAGGCGGCGATTCTTGCATATGGGCGTAACAGGGGCGGTTGTCGGCTTGCTGACGGGCGGCCTTGAACTTGCGCTCCCTCCGGAGGTGCGGGCGCAGAGTACGCTCACTCCGGATGGGGCGTTGGCTGAGTTGATGGCGGGCAACAAGCGATTCGTTACAGGTCGCATGACTTCTAATGAGCACGATCTTGCGATTCTTAAGGAAAAGACGATTGATAAGCAGGAGCCGTTTGCCGCCTTGCTGTCGTGCGCCGATTCTCGAGTGCCCGTCGAACTCATCTTCGATCAGACCATAGGCCATCTATTTGTTACACGGATTGCGGGAAATTTCGTTACCCCGGAAATCATTGCCAGCCTTGAATATGGTGTCGCGGTGCTGGGTACTGAGGTGATTCTGGTCATGGGGCACGCTAACTGTGGCGCGGTCAAGGCGACGATCCAGGGCAAGGAGGCCGCCGGACAAATCAGCGCGCTTTTTCCGCACATTCAACCGGCGGTCGATCAGGCGGGACCGAATCTTGAAGCGACTACCAAAGCGAACGCTAAGATCCAGGCGGCTCTGTTGCGGGAGTCCTCGACTGTGATCTCAGGCATGGTGAAGCAAGGCAAGGTCAAGGTCGTTGCCGGTTATTACGACATTGGTACCGGTTCAGTGACAATTCTTGACTGAACAGCTTTGAGCCCTGTATCGCTAGGTTAAACGGACTGAATGGAGGTTTTCCCGAGGCATCCGAGTTTCGGAGTTGGCGTGCCAAAGAATCACCTCTTCCGAGCCCCATCAGCTAAACTTTATTGGCAACTACTCAGAGCTATTTCCCTTTTGACGTGACGGGCCTTAATGATGACTTCAAGCGCGTTTCAGAAGCGGCGGTGGAGGTGGGTCAAGGCAAGAACTTTTCATCGCTCAATAAGCTATTTTCCAAGTTCGCTCACCCGACGGCACTGGCATTAAATTCCGCTGCGGTCGAGGGAATCGAGGCGGATGATGTGCTACGAGATATGTTCTTTATCGACGGAGTCGATGCGGCTATTAGGCCGCTCACAATGATTCGGTTGTTTATACTGCAACATTTCCCGCTACCCGATATTTCGCCTAAAGCGGCCTCCTAAACTCTTCTCGGGAGACGAAATCGATAGCGTCCGCACATTGGGAGATTATGGCAGATCGGATGAGGGTTTCACATTTCGATGGCTCCCGTCGTGAGCAGTTGAGCGAGCCGCGCTTACGCAGAGACTGGTTGGTACAGATATTTTTGAAATCCCACGAATACCTTGCTGATCTCTTCCGGCCTTCCGAGGTCGGCAATGGCGTCGGAAATGGAGTTGGAATACTTCAGGCGGAGCAACGGCGTTAGCTTCTCTTGGTCGAGTTCGTCCACCCCGACGCCAACGTAGTGGGCCAAGACAAAGTCCAGAAATGCCTGCTGCTTGCTATCGAAATGCGCCCTGATGGCCAGCTTTGCCCGACCAGCGCGTTCTTCGCGCGTGAGCGGCGGCAGAGCGTAGGCAACATACGCGAGGACATCGAAGAGATCGCCCTTCTCGGCGTCGATGATTTTTTGCATTTCTACCAGTCGTTCATGGCCAAATCCCTTCTCTGCGACTCCGTTCAAGAGCATCTTCCTTGTGTGAGGGGCGCTCCACAATGCGCGTAGCTCGGCCTCGTCCCTGAAGAACTCCGGCAGCTTTCCAAACAGTGACTCCATGAATTGCTGTGCGGACATCGGTGTGCCATCGGGGTGCCAGAAGGCCGTGGATACCATGTGCTGAATCGCACGTTCTTTCCCGTCGGTCAGCTTCACTTTCGCCTTTCTCCTGCACACGCACGGACGCTGACCACAAACCTCGCAAGGTTCTTTGGGGCACCGCTATTGATTACCTTTGTTTCTCCTAAATTGCGCTAGGAGGATATTCCGGTGGGGACCGCAGCTATCATTGTACGGGATCGGGTCAAATCCATATGAGTTCGCCCCAAAGTCCAATCGACCGGCTGAAGGTTCTACTCAACTCCTCGACTCCGATCGTCGTGATAGAGACGGTCGAAGAAATGCGCGCCGTTTCGCTGGTGCGTATGGCTTGCTCAGAGCTGAGTTTGGCGGTCTTCGAATGGACCATCGCCGACGGCCTCATCCGCTCCGGCAACGGTGCCGCCGCTCCGCAGCCTGTCCCTCATCCTTCGGCGCAGCCGCGGCCGGACTATCGATCGGGCGCGCTTCCACGAGGCAACAGCGAAGCCGATCGATTGGCCCGAGCCGTCCTGTCATCGGTTGGTTCCGATGCCGGCGCCGCTCCGAGATCCGCGATTTACAACACCACCGACCCCGTGCAGGCGCTCGCGAACCTGGAGACCATGACCATCGAAGCCGTCTTCGTGCTCAAAGATTTCCATCGCCACATGGATAGCCCGGTAGTGGTGCGCCGCCTCCGCGACGTAGGCCAGAAATTCTCCACCAACCGAAGAACCTTGGTGCTCACCGCCCCCGCCATCGAGATGCCGGCCGAACTGGCGGGTCTGGTGGAATTTCTCGATCTCCCGCTGCCCGACCGTAACCGGCTGCGTGAGATCATCCGTGAAACCTATACCCGGATGGCAGCTACCCACACCCTGAAACTCCAGCTCGATGCGAACGGCGTGGACGCCATGGCTGGCAATCTGCGCGGACTGACTGAAGAAACCGCCGAGCGCGCCATCTCGCAGACGGTGGTTGGACGCCTCGCGCTGTCCCCGGAGTGCATCACGGATGTGCTTGATGCCAAGAAAGCTCTGCTGAAACGATCAGAAATGCTGGAATTCGTGGACACTACCGATAGCATGTCAAGTGTCGGCGGCCTGGAGAATCTGAAACGCTGGCTACAGCAGCGCCAAGGCTCCTGGGACGACCGCGCCTGCCAGTTCGGCCTAGACCCGCCCAAAGGCGTAATCATTCTAGGCGTCCAAGGATGCGGCAAGAGTCTCTGCGAGCGAGCTGCAGCCGGAGAATGGAAACTGCCGCTGGTCAAATTCGACACCGCTGCTGTGTACGACAAATTCATTGGCGAAACCGAAAAGCGAATCCAGAGAGTTTTCCGAGTAGCTGAGGGCTTAGCCCCCTGCGTGTTGTGGATCGACGAACTGGAAAAAGTCTTCGCTGGAAGCGGCCCCGATTCCGCCTCCGCCGACGCAGGCGTTTCTTCGCGCCTGCTGGCGTCGTTTCTCTCCTGGATGCAAGAGCGCAAGCCCGCAGTCTTCGTAGCCGCCACCTGCAACAACATAACCGTGCTGCCCCCGGAGCTGATTCGCAAGGGACGCTTCGATGAACTTTTCTTCGTAGACCTGCCCAGTGCAGCCGAACGGCGGCAGGTATTCTCCATCCAGCTGAAAAAGCACAAGCGCAATCCAGCCGGCTATGATCTGGATCGAGTAGCAACCGCCGCCGAAGGCTTTTCCGGAGCAGAGATCGAATCCAGCGTGCAAACCGCACTCTATGCCGCCTTTGCTCGCGAGCAGGAATTGAGCACCGAAGACCTGCTCACCGCGCTCTCGTCCACAGTGCCGCTGTCCATCACCCGCGCCGAGGAAATTGAGAAACTACGCGCATGGGCACGAGACCGAGCGGTTTCGGCGTCGTCGCGGGAGACAAGAAGCGAAGGCGCCTGACTGCTACATTGGATGGTTGGCGCAAAACCTTAGTGCCCTATCGACAAGTGCGCTGGCGCGGAGTGTCCGCGCGGGCCCAACTGTTTCACGCCGGGGCAGTTGCGATAGGGTGATTTGGGCGAAGTCGCTGGCGTTTGCGGCGGACGGCACACGACGTCATGGCGGACATGATGTCGCAGGCGTCTGCGTGACTGCTGCAGAGGGACACCAACACGGTCGCGGTATACAACGCGTTCACCGGGCGGCCGTTCGACTAGCCTTTTAAGACTTCTTGATACCCGCGGCTCTTCCTTTGAAGAAGTCGCCTACGGCTCGGGCTGCGCCGGCTGAGAACACGTTCGTGTTCTGGGCCAGAGCTGCGTAGACACCCCGGTAATTCGCAGGATCGTAGCGGACGGCGTTCGCCATCGGGACGCCGAGGCTGGCGCATACCCGATTGTCGAAGATGCATTACTCCGCTACGGCACTCAACGCCGGATTGGATTTGCGTACAAATCTCTTTCTTGACGAGGAATTGTTCGCGTTCATGCTCACGAGGGTGGTTCGGAGCTTATCTCCAGCAACCAGGGTTGCAATCTTCCGAACTTGAGTTATGGGAACCGAATTAAGCTGCCGCGAAATGTGCGCGAAGGTCGTCGGCGATGCGCTCTGGCGGTCGATCAACTGCCGCTTCCCAGTGCAACCGTTCCATGTGCATTGCATCGCTCCGGTAATAAGGGAGCATCGCCGTGCGACTGATCATCGACAGATGGACGCGCCAACCACGGGAGGCGTTCAGGGGGCCCGAATAGAGCGCCAAGTTAAAGCTGTTGTACCTCGTCAATTCGTACCACTGGAGGACGCGCGCGATACCGGCGGAAAGTGAATTGAGGTCGTCATCCGTGAGGTCGAGAATCGTCTCGCAGTCCGGAACAACCGCCCTCACTTCATTGAAGCCCATCGGAGCAAACGCGGTAATCCACCGGGTACGGCCAACCCGGGCCACGAATCGCAGCCCTCGGGCCTCTTCGGTTTCCGCCAGGTCTTCCCAATACGCCCGGCCATGGGCAGTCCAATAAGCGATACTGGCCTCACGCTGTAATCGCATGAGAGTTGTCGGGTGAGGATCGAGATATACCTGCGCGTGCGGATGTGGCAACGATCCGCCGGAGGGATACAAGTAATTTATGTTGTAGGCGCAGTTCTCGGCTCTCGGATCGAAAGCATGCACCTTGCGGACGTAATCCACGGCAACCGAGAGGTTGTCAAACAGTCGTTGCCGCGTGAACCCGCTCAATGCAAGCCAATGGCGCTGCGACACAACTGCGACCGCAGCATACTGAGAGTAAGGAACGAGGTTGGGAAACAACACCGACTCTCCCCGCTCTAGGCGTCCGCTGTGGTGAATTGCCTCCAACACTTTGGGAGTGACCCTGCTGATTCGATCTGGGCAGAATGGGCAGCCGGAATTGGGAGCTTGTAGAGGAGCTAGTGCGTCCTCATCAGCCTTCGAGAGTACGACACCTTCGGCAATCCGAGACGAGGTCCCCAGCAGCGGGTCAAACCTCACTTCCAGAGACTTCATCACTTCTGATCCATCGGGCGAGAGAAAACTTGCCGTAATCTGCTCCGAGTGGAACCTGATGGGGCTGGTCTCGTCTTCTCTGTTTACGGCGAAGGCCGGGTCCAAGGACTGCCTCCCTGTGACTCTGAATTACTTCGCGGGCTTGGCAAACTGTGAAAGAATGTTCTCACACCTCGCAGACGATCGCCCTTTTTCTGGAGGCCTCCATGGTTGATTGTCTCTTTTGCCGAATCGTTAGGGGTGAGCGGCCTTCAAGTAAGGTCTATGAGGATGCGCGGGTTTATGCCTTCGAGGACGTCAACCCGCAGGCACCGACACGCATCCTGATCGTACCAAAGGCACACATTGCCGGACTGCAAGCCGCGAAGCCAGAACATGCCGTGGAAATTGGCTACTGTAATCTGGTCGCAGCAAAGATCGCCGCTGATCGCCACCTGGACGAGTTCCGGATTGTTTGTAACACCGGTTCCGGAGCAGGCCAATCCGTCTTCCATCTACACCTACATCTGCTCGGCGGGCGTGATATGGGGTGGCCGCCAGGGTAGCCAAAGACTGTAGATTCCGGTACAACATCAAACCGCAAATCTAGAGATACTAAGCGGCATCTTTTCAACAGCACTGGAATCGGACGGGAAAAGGGATTTTGGCACACCCGATTAAACCGCGACAGCAAGTCCCAACGTTCAGTTCGCTCGTGATCCGGGATCTATCCGTGAGCCGAGATTGTCATCCCGCAATCACGTTCCGCACGACCATAATGAATGTGCGCATGACGGCCGACGGCAAGACTTATGGCTGCTCGTTCGCCAGAGAGCTGTCAGATTTGTTCCTGGTGGACGGAGTGCGGTAGGCGTTCAAGAAGATAAGGAGCCTCTCTTGGCCGTTAACCAGACAGAACGATGGTTGGCGAAAAATCGCCATTACACTCACGATCCCACACTAGCGCCCCAAATCCCAGGCGGGCCGGGGACTACTGTCGATGATCACGGCGCTTCGATGAATTCCCGAGCCGAGAGCACCGATGCACGGGAGGGGAAGAACTTGTTGATGAGGCAATCATGGAGATTGGAGTCGAGGTCGGCGCAGCAGTCCTTAATGACCGCCAGACGGAAATCGGCGTCGGCTGCTTCGACCAGAGTGGAGAGGACAACGCCGCTGGTGGCAATGCCGTAGAGAACCAGCGTGTCAATGTCATTGGCGCGGACGATCATGGCGAGGTCGGTGCCGGTAAAGGCACTGACGCGATGCTTGGTGATGACAATTTCGCCTTCTTTCGGCGCGATGACCGCGGGGATCGCTCCGAGCGGCTCCTGAAACAATTTCTGATGCTGCGCCGAGGATTTAATGGCGCCGAAGAGAACGTTTCGAGAACTGACCTCCGGGAGCCCGGGACGAAAGCCGACTTGGACATGGATAACGGTCATGCCGGCGGCACGCGCGTGATTGAGGACGCTTGCGGCACGAGTCAAGAAGGCGTCTTTGTCGTCTTTGGTGTAGATGGAAACGATGCCGGTTTGGCAATCCATGCTCAGGACGGCGGTGTGAGCCGGATAGATCGGAAATGTAGCGGCCAAATTGCACCCCCCATGCGGCGGAAGGGTTCCTGCCGGATTCCATCCTAATCCAGCAGGACTTACCTTGGTTCTTGTCTGATAGTTGGCGATAAATCTGTAGTGCCGTATCGACAGTGCTCCGCAGATAGAGCTGTGTTGAAGGCGGGCAGTCGAGGCGGAGCATTGACGATAGGGCGATTTGGACTAAGCCGCTTCCGGGAACCCAGGCCCTATGGGTTTTGAATGGGTTTGTTGTGGTGCGGAGAGCGAAGAAGCACATTGCAGGGGATGTAAGCGAAGGGTTGTGATGGTGCGGAGCGACCGATTACGAGGAAAATGGGATGGCGTTTCGGGAGGTTGGCAACTGCTTTAGGTGCATGCGGACACACTGCGGCACGCACGCACACAAGGCGCATTGCAGCAGCGATCCGGGTTCGTGGCGTGAGCGAGATTGTAATCATGACGAGTTGATCTCCGCGAAATGCGAGTCATCGGTTGCGGGCACAAGGGTCGTGAAGCGAACGACGACGTGCAAGGTGCCGCGTTTGCACTTGGGGCAGCAGCGATTGATTGCCGACTGTTGCTGAGGGGTAACGAGGTCAGTGCCTTGTGGAGCTACGGCCTTGAGATGGTGACGGCAAAGAGCCAGCGCCTGACGG
>DLMI01000192.1:7050-9537 GCA_002478145.1 Acidobacteria bacterium UBA7540 | reverse complement strand
ATTACGTCATCTTGCTGACACGGTCGATCCGGCGGTTGCCTGAGGGGAAACGCACATCTGTAACCAGATTGAAGCCCAATTGGTCGAGAAAGAACCTTTTGCTGCGCTCCTGGTCGCGTACGTAAACGCTCGCGAAGTGCAGGCGAAGATAGGGGTCTTTCCGGTCGGGGTGCGGTCCGGCCCCTTCGTGCCTGAAGGAGTGCTGGATCCCATGGTCGGTCCAGCTGATCCTGTCGGTGCGTTGCAGCAGGTTGTCATTCTGCGACACAGCAATGGGCCTCGCTCTTGCATATTACAAGATGAACATACATCTGCCCGGTACAGCTTCTGCCTGACCTCTTTCGTAAAATATTTCTCAAAGAGATCTTGGGCTGCGCTGGCGGCGATGGCTTTGGCACGAGCCGGGAATGCCACGGAAGCAAACAATCGACGGCAGCTTTCCACGACCGAGAGAATCGCCGCGACCTTTGGCCCCGCCTGTGGGCTGCCTGGGTGTATCCAGCTCTTTCTACCCAGAGCGACTGGGCGCATTAAATTCTCCCCCAGGTTATGGCTCAATCCAAGTTCTGGATATTCCAGCAATCGGGTAAGTTTCCTGCCGATGCATTGACTTGCCCCAACTTGGCCCCTAATATGGTCGCGCCAAGAGACGGACCTTCCCAAGTGATCGGCCAAACCATCTCGCACTACCGCATCGTCGAGAAGCTCGGTGGTGGGGGCATGGGCGTGGTCTACAAAGCTGAGGACGTAAAGCTGCACCGCTTTGTCGCCTTAAAATTCCTCCCTGACGAGATTGCTAAGGATGCGCAAGCTCTAGCCCGCTTCCAACGAGAGGCGCAGGCTGCTTCTGCCCTGAATCATCCGAATATCTGTACCATCTACGAAATTGACGACCAGCACGGCGAAGCTTTCATCGCGATGGAGTTTCTGGACGGCCAGACGCTGAAGCACGTGATCGGGGTTCGACCGCTGGACTTGGAGACGCTGCTTTCGTTGGCCATCGAGATAGCAGACGCGCTCGATGCCGCCCACGCCGAGGGCATCGTGCACCGGGACATCAAGCCGGCCAACATCTTTGTCACCAAGCGCGGCCACGCCAAGATTCTGGACTTCGGCCTGGCCAAGGTCACGACATCGAGCGCCAGTGGACTGAACGAGGCCACGCGCACCGAAGCACACTTAACTAGCCCGGGTTCTACGGTCGGCACCGTAGCATATATGTCGCCGGAGCAGGCGCGAGCGAAAGAGTTGGACACCCGTACGGATCTGTTCTCATTCGGTGCGGTCCTGTACGAGATGGCCACAGCCCAGTTGCCATTTCGGGGAGAAAGTTCCGCGGTCATCTTCCGCGAGATTCTGGATCGTGACCCGGTTCCTGCAGTACGGCTGAATCCTGACCTTCCACCCAAGCTGGAAGAGATCATCGAGAAGGCGTTGGAGAAGGATCGCGAGCTCCGCTACCAGAACGCTGCGGATATGCGGACCGACTTGAAACGGCTGAAACGCGAAACGGAATCGCGGCACGGCGCGCCGGCTAGTTCGAGGTCAGTGGCGGTCGCAGAGGAAAGCGGCTCTCAGGGCGCTCAACCGCCGTCGTCAGCATCCGGATCCTCCCCTGCGCTTACTCGATCTGCATCATCGAGCGCAGTGAAAGTAGCTGAAGTTTCTGTGGTGGGCAGGAAACTCTGGAAAGTTCTGGTTCCCGCCGGCGTGATACTCGTGGCTCTTGCAATTGGAGGAACGTTCTTCGTTCGCTCACGTTCGGCGGCGCCTACGACAAAGGCTACGCCGCTCACCGATAAAGACACGGTCGTGCTTGCCGACTTTACCAACTCCACTGGCGACCCCGTCTTCGACGACGCGCTGAAGCAGGCACTGGGCGTCCAGCTAGGACAATCCCCCTTCCTTAATATCCTGTCCGATCGGAAGGTGGAGGAAACGCTGCATCTGATGGGCCGCCCGTCGAATGAGCGGATCACGCGCGATGTAGCGCGAGAACTTTGTATTCGGACAGGCAGTAAGGCAATCGTATTGGGTTCAATTTCGAACCTCGGCGGCCAGTACGTGATTGGCGTAGACACTGTCGGTTGCAGCAGTGGGGATACGCTGGCCCAGGAACAGGAAGAGGCGGCGAGCAAGCAAGATGTCCTCAAAGCACTGGGCCGGGCAGTCGCCAGCCTGCGCGCTAAACTCGGCGAATCGCTGGCCTCGGTTCAGAAGTTTGATGTGCCCGTGGAAGCCACCACTCCGTCCCTCGAAGCCCTCAAGGCCTACAGCATGGGCATCACGACCGGCCGCACCAAGGGTGACGCAGAAGCCATTCCGTTCATGAAGCGGGCCATCGAACTGGACCCTAACTTCGCCATGGCCTACACCGGGATCGCGGTCGAATACTCAAATCTTGGACGGGCGGATCTCGCGGCCGCTAATGCTAGAAAGGCCTATGACCTGCGCGACCGCGTCAGCGAACGCGAGAGGTACCGCATC
>DLMI01000192.1:5515-6866 GCA_002478145.1 Acidobacteria bacterium UBA7540 | reverse complement strand
CTGGAACCCGCTATCACCGGCTATGGAAATCTCGCCTCCTTCTACATCAACGTAGATCGCCTCAAGGATGCCCGGCAGACGATCCAGGAAGCACAGCAGAAGAACTTCGATGGCCTAGTCATTCGTTCTGATCTTTACTCCTTGGCATTTCTGTCTGGGGATAATGCCGAAATGGAGCGCCAAGTCGAATGGGCCGCAGGCCGCCCCGGGGAAGAAGACCAGATGCTCAACGCCCACGCCGATACCCAGGCCTACTATGGCCGCGTGGAAAAAGCGCGCGACCTCGCGCGGCGCGCCGCTGACTCCGCCGTGCGCTCGGACGCCAAAGAAACCGGCGCCCAGTGGATAGCATTTCAGGCGCTCCGCGAGGCTGAGCTGGGCAATGTCGCGGCCGCCCGCCAGGGTGTTACCCGCGCCTTAGCGCTCGCTCCCGGGCGTGATGTGAAAGTCCTCGCCGCATTGGCGCTCGCGCGCACCGGCGAAGCCTCGCAATCGAGAACCATACTCGAAGCGCTGCAAAAGTCTGAACCCGACAACTCTTATCTAAAAGTGTATTGGTTTCCCGTGATCGAGGCCTCCATTGCGATGGCGCAACAGGCGCCCGACCAGGCGATCGTCGCCCTCGAACCCTCCCTTCCCTACGAACTCGGGGGACCTCCTCCCGGAACCACAATGTATCCCGCGTACATTCGCGGTCTGGCGTACCTCGCAAAAAGGGATGGACCGTCGGCAGCGGCTGAGTTTCAGAAGTTCCCTGATCATTCCGGTGTCGTACAGAACTTCCTGCTCGGCTCGCTTGCCCATCTCCAACTCGCTCGCTCCTATGCCCTTTCCGGCGACACCGGCAAGGCCAAGGCAGCGTACCGCGATTTCCTCACTCTCTGGAAAGAAGCCGATCCCGACATACCCATCTTGAAAGAAGCGAAAGCGGAGTACGCGAAGCTGCAGTAAAGCTTTTTGGGACGGTTCTTCTTCGTGCGGCAGGCATGAGTTCTATCGGATGTGCTCGGCTCATTTATGCGGCTTTTTTCTGACCGTCCTTTAGAAGTCCGAGCCGCACCAGGCTTTCGGCGGTAGCAACAACCGCCTCCTCGTTCGAACGAGGCGCCCAGCCGAGCATGCGTTTGGCCTTTTCGTTCGTGGCGTTCTTCGTCTTGCCGAGCTCAGGCAGGATTTGCCTCACCGCCGGATCCCGGAGCGCGGCGATGCGCACTAGCCAATCGGGCAGTTGACGGGTCGGCACTTTTTTGGCCGACGCGCCCATCCGATTCTTCAGCACCTTCGCGATGTCGAGTATCGACATGAAATCGCCAGCGACGGCGAGAAAGCGCTCGCCCTTGGCGGCGGGATT
>DLMI01000192.1:0-5333 GCA_002478145.1 Acidobacteria bacterium UBA7540 | reverse complement strand
AGCTCGAGGTTGCCGCCTTCGTTGGCGATGAAATCCCAAGCGGCGCGTTCAGCCAAGGTCTTCGATTTCACGTAGGCAGTCACATCTTCGCCGTTGGGATCCGTCCAGTTTGTTTCGTTGAACGGCGCGCTCTGCGGCCTGTGGCCGTAGCCGATCGCCGCGAACGAAGAGGTCAGCACCACGCGTTTGACGCCGGCGTCGCGCGAGGCGCGCAGTACACGGAGCGTGCCTTCGCGCGCCGGCACGATCAGCTCGTCTTCGTGCTTGGGGATGTTCGGAGGAAATGGCGACGCCACGTGCAGCACGTAGTCACAGCCAGCGACTCCTTCCGGCCAGCCCGTATCGTTCTCGAGATCGGCGACGATGAACGACAGGCGATTGCCGGGCTCGGCGCCGCCTTGCTTTAGCATGGCGCGTACGTCGCCCTCACGCTTCAGGGTCCGCACTGTGGTGGTCACCTGATGTCCTGCGGCCAGTAGCTGCAAGATCGAATGGCTGCCGATGAAGCCCGAACCGCCAGTCACTAGAACTTTGCCCATCGCCGCTCCCTATCGTTAAATGCTGAAACGTTCATAGCCTGAGGTTAGATCGATTGCTCGTTCTAGAAGACTCACAAACGATCGCTCCCCAATTGTCGGCAACCGTACCTTGGGATTATTTCCTGTCTGCCCGTCATGCTGGCACAATCTCGTCAGCTACAGCTGTCCGGCATCGCCATGATTTCGTCGCTAAAGGCGTGGTTCTTGAAAGTTGCCATACGGCGCAGGCAGGGCGTACGAACTGCACTGAGGAGTATCCGGCCGGACAATTTGGGCGTCGCTGGGAAACCGAGACGGCTGAGGACGGTACCCGTTGCGCGTGCGGATCTTGTATCTCTTCAGATTGTCGCCCACCAGTTTTACCGTGATCGCACGCCAGCCAGAGTTGGGATTAGCTTTGGGGTAGTAGCTTAGCGAATAAAGATGCGCCAAGTCGTCCCGGATGGATGCAAAGGCTCGCTTTTCGTCTCTCCAGTTCTTGGCAAAGTAGGCCTTGCCGCCCGTGGCCGCACTCATGCGATCAAACACCGCGGTGGACACCGGCTCCAATCTGGCTTCTTGGGTACTGATCATGTATATGGAAACGCCAGCAGACTGGGCGAATTCGGCGACATCCTCGGGTGGTACTACGCTCGAGTTGTCCGGGCCGTTGGAAAACACCACCACGACTTTCCTGCCCTTGTACTGGGTGGCATCCTTCAGCGTCAGCAACAGGGTGTTGTAGAGTGCTGCTTCGTCTCCGGCCACCGTCGAGCGCACGGCACGCAAAACTTGCGCCCGGTCGGAGGTCAGACTGGCACCTCGGAAAAGATCTCGGCTGTAGGAATAGAATGCAATCTTGTCCGCGCTTCCCAGTGAACGAACAAACTCGGCGATCGCATCTTGCGCAAAGACAAAGCCGTGATACATGTAATTGCTGGTATCAAACAGAACGAACACATTGGCGCCGGCTACCAGCGAGTCGAGGGTGTGAAGCGAGTCCCTGGCAGAAGAGCCCTTGGTCACGTCACCGGCCGAGTCTGCAGATCCTGTGGGCTCTGCCGACTCAATTAGACTGAGTGCCGGTTCATTGCCTTCGGCAAAGGTGGCAACCTTCTCCGCAATCCCATCCTCGACGATGGCAAAATCCTTGGGGCGCAGGCCCGTAATGTAGCTTCCATTCTTGTCGGTCACCGCGACGTTGAGCTGTACCAAGTTGACGACAACGTGAAGATCGGGGCTCTCCTGAGCTTCGACTCCAGTTCCATAGCCGACGAATAGACAAAAAAACGAACAGAGAAACACAAAAGATTTCCTTGCCATAATTCCTAAATTCCTAATCTGCGAGCCCGTCTACTTGGGTCGCTGCGTTACCGTCAGCAAATCAACCGGAACTACCTCACGGCCGAGGCGCGCCGGCACTCGTGAGCGAAGCTATCTTGCCCTTTTGGAAGTCTTCGCCCGTTTCGTGCATCGCGCGAAGGAGAGCTGGCCAGTCTTCGAGGTCGGTTGCGGAGATCTTTTCGACCATGTGTCGGGTCAGCTGCGGCACCAGATGGTTTAGCGCCACAGCCGATTGCCCGGTTTCATCGGCCAGGCGGGCCCAGTACAGATTGGGCGAATCCCAAGACTCCGCCAGAAAACGGCTGGAGTATCCCTCGAACGCGGGCAGGGGTCCGATATTCAGCAGTTCGCGACTGTACGTTTGAGCCAAGCTGGGATGCGGCACACCAAAATCGTGCGACAAGCGCCTCCAGTTGACCTCTTCGGGATGCCGACGAGAGAGATCTTGCAGTTCCAGGGTCGCCGTTCCCCAGGAACGGGTTTCTCCCGGGTACCTGCGTTGAAACTCTGCCGTCAGATAGAACGTGTCCGCGGGCGTCACTCGAGTGAGTGTTTCCGATAAGTGGCCGGCGCGCAGACCCTGCTCGACTTGCTCTGACCGCTGTGGATTCACACGATCCGATAGGATGGTCATCACCTTGCTCCGCAGTTCCTCGTCCTTCACGGACGCGGTCAGGAGTTCCTCCCCAGTTCGCTGATATAGCGCGACCGCGTGAAGCTCGTTTTGGCTGACATCCCACCAGCGCGGCAAGATCGCACTGGTCAACAGACCCGGCGTTAATTCCTTCCAGATGAGATCTTGGACATTCTCCGGCGAAATAAAGTCCTGTTCGAGATCCGCAAGAACATAGGGCAGATCGGCAAGAGAGCCAACGAAATGAGCGCCTCCGCCGGCGGGGGAGCCTTGGCCAAGGAGCTGCGGAGCCTGCCAGACCGTCTTTATGCCGCTGACCGTTTCTGCGGCAAAGTCGTGGGAGCGGATGAGGAGGGGGTTATTGTGCAGAGCCTGGGCACCTGGTGGCTCGTAATAGGCATAGTTCAAACCGACAAGAGTGTCCCTTAAGAAAGAAGCGAGCTGACCGCGAGCCTCTTCGAGTTGTGCGTGTGAAGGCGATGGAGACTTGAGCACTTTTGCCAGGTTGCTTCGCATCTGTACTTCGGTGTGATGGTTGCTATAGATTCCTGCAGCCCATTCCGTTCTCTCACCATTCGTGAAAATCGGCCGCGGCATCTCGAATTCCCGTATTTCCCCGGCCCGACGGATCACGAATTCGTTCAGCACTTTCCCTTGATCCTTTTCGGTCAAGGCGTCGCCCAGCGCAAGCAGTGTGTCAAGAGAAACCAGTCGTTGGCCGTCCAATACAGAACGGATTCTGATGGCAAGCTCCTGGTGGATCCTCCTTCCTTCCGTGGTAGTCTGCCCAGGGCCTGCCAGCAATTCGATAATTTCATCCTGAGAAACTTTCGCGTCGCCAGTGGCAACCCGAAACAGTTCTCCCAGGGAAACTCGCCCCGCGTCATATAACTGGGGTGCTGATCGGATTCCGGCAAATGGCTTGATCACCTGCTGCCACGAATCATTCAACCGCAGGTTCGAGATCTGTCCCTGCCGGGCCAAGATCTGCCAGATTCCGACATTCGCCTGAAAGGTACCGAGTGCGTTGCCACGCATGGGATTGGGAACGTTGCTCAGCGCTTCAGCCGTTTCCAGGAATAGGACAATGGATGCGTCACTCAACTCTTGAAACTCGGAAAAGATCCGATATTGATCACCAAACTCCGCGAATTTGCGAGCCAACAGGAGCACCGTCGCGGGAGCCAAGCGATGTTCGGGACGTCGTCTGCTTTCGAGTTCGATGATCGCCAAGTAGATCTGCAAGGGGCCGTCATCGGTCGTCGCCCGGGAAAGAGCGAACATTGTTTGGACGAGCTGATCCGGACTGGCTAGGCGAGCGCTGCGCCTGCCCGAGTCACGCATTATCTTCTTTTGGCGAAGAACATCTTCCCACACCGCGAGATTTCCGGGGACGAGCGGTTCTCCGGTGGTCTCCCATTGAAGCCGAGTAACCAAAAGCAGCAGCGCAGGGGCGGGCCTGAATATCCCCGTTGTGGCACTAGTGGAAGGATCTGGAGCCCGCAGGGCGTCATAAAAAAGCCGAAGCCGATGCGATTCGGTGAAATATGTCTGCTGAGTTCTACTCACCCGTGAAAGCACGTCAAAATAAGCGGCCAGCCAGCCCTTGTCCACGGCCAGCAATTTCTGCACGAAGGCCGCGGGTGATGCCGGGCTAGCCCCCACCAAATCCTTCCACGCAGATTCTGCACCCCGTCCTCCTGGAACGATGACCCGGCCCGCGCGGATGCAGAGGTGGCTCCCGTAAAAATCAAGGACGGCGGCATGAGGCAGGAGTTTCCTGATCCCAATCGATCGCTGCAATGAGTTATTGGTTTCGGAATCCAGCTTGGAAAGGGCCCAGTAGAGGCGCGCCACGGCCCGATCGCTCAGGATTGTGTCCACCAGGTCCTTGCTGGTTTCCTTGTAATTCTTCCTGCTGGCCATGGTCCAGTCGCCTGTGGCGAACAGCACCGGCACTGGAGAAGCGGCGTACGGGTACGCGAAAGGTTTGCCTCCTTGCAGCGTCTGCTCCAGTTCGGGTAGAGGGAATCCGGAATCGATCGTCAGGAAAGCCCTTTCGGGATCCGCCGTCTGCAAGGATGTATCAGCCTCTCCACAATTTGACCGGGTCCGATAACCAAGGATGCGCAGAAGTGGTCTGGCGTCATCACAATTCGAAACGCGAATCATGCCATCGGTCGCGGCCAGGGCTGACAGCTCCTTAGCCTGCACGACATACCGGCTCAGCAGGATGAGAAATTCAGTCTGTTTTTTGGAGCCCTCATAACCCTGCGCAAACACGTTCCGGCTCAGCAAGGGCAGCACTTGTTCGGGGGCAATCTTTTGACTAATACCCGCCATGCGCAGAAAGGAGCGCAGCGGACCTGGGATCATGAACTCCGACGAGCCCATGACCGGTCCGTCTCCTGGAGGCGAGGTTGCGGCCGCCTCGGATGGGTTCGAAACAGCTGAGTTAGCAAAGTCCCCGGCGTTGGCCGACAAGCAATAGCAAGAGAAGACCGAAGCCACCACAAGAATGGAGAGGCAAAGAGGGAATTTCACGGCTGGATTCCTCTAGGAGCCGGCAATACCGATCGTAACCAGGAGTACGTCGCGGAGATCAGGGATTGTCATTCATCCGCGAAACCGAGTCGTGCCCCATTCTCGAGTCTGTGCTTCCCGGCCCTGATTCCAAAATTCCGATGTCGGCCAAAATAACCCATTTTTGTCGATTATCCAAGCAATTTCGTCAGTTTCTTTCTCGGTTTTCTTTTACGGCATGAACATCGGGGAAGTGGGCCGTTTGCTTACAGTCGGCCCTTGGGATCCTAGCCGACACGGGATTTCGTTCGGGA
>DLMI01000180.1 GCA_002478145.1 Acidobacteria bacterium UBA7540 | reverse complement strand
AACGGCCAAAGCAAGATACAAGCGCAGAGTTTCGGTTCTCAGAAACTCTGCGGCTTTTTGCTCTTCTCAGCGAAAACAAGCTTCGCGCAACAACATAGAGTCCACGTGTTAACCAATGAGTGGACATCATCAAAATAAGAGCCGCAGAGTTTGAACTGCACAAACTCTGCGCTACCCGTTGAATACTGAGAACTGACGACTTGCTATGGTCACGCTCGTTCTGAAAGTGAAGCGAGGAATTCTTCCAGTTCGGGAGGAAGCGGCGCCGAGAAGCTGACCGCTCGGCGCATCCGCGGGTGTTGGAACTCCAAGAAACCTGCGTGCAGAAAGGTCCGCGAAAGGGTCGCCACTTCCCCACCTCCGAGGTGGAGCTTGCCCGGCGCGCCATAAGTTGTGTCGCCAACGATGGGGTGCCCGAGGGCTGCGAAGTGGACCCGTATCTGGTGCGTTCGGCCAGTTTCGGGGTGGGCTTCGAGCAGTGTGAAGCCGCGGAACCGGCGGATGACCTCGTAACGGGTGAGTGCCTCCCGCGCGCGCAGCCCCCCCACCCTCATTCGGGTGCGCCGGAAGGGATCACGCCCCACCGGCTTACAGATCTTACCCTGCGCGCTGCTCACCTGCCCGTGGACCAGAAGCGCATAGGCCTTGCGCACCGCGCGCGACTTGAACTGTTCTGCCAGTTGTCGGTGCGCGGCATCGTTTTTCGCCACGACGACCAACCCCGAAGTCATCTTATCCAGACGATGCACAATCCCAGGGCGCCCTGCGCCGCCGGCAGAGGAAAGAGTCTTGACATGGTGCAGCAGCGCATTAACCAGCGTGCCTGATTTCACGCCTGCTCCCACGTGCACCACCATTCCCGCTGGCTTGTTCACCACCAGCAGATCTTCATCTTCGTAAACGATGCAAAGCGGCAACGCCTCCGGTGTGGCCGTCAGCTTTTCTCGTTCCGCGCGCACCGAGATGATATCGCCGGCTTGGACCTCTTCCCCTCCCTTGCGGGCCAAGCGGTCGCCGACACTGACCAATCCCGAGCGAATCAGGCGTAGTACCTGGCTGCGGCTCCAATCCGGCATCTGCCGCGTTAGGAAGATGTCGAGCCGCTCCCCGACGTCTTCCGCTCCGGTTACATATTTCCGCACCTCGGAGTTGGAAACTCGAAAATCGAAACTCGAAAATGGCGGTTGTTCGGCCATTGATTGAAGTCTCAGACCATCTTCGGACCTGTCATGCCCAAGGAGATGAAAATCATCGTCGTCAAGTGCAAGCGGAGGTCTGGCCGAAGAAGTTCATGCTCACCGGCCCATCATGAAGCGCCTGTCATTCTGAGTCCCGACTTGTCGGGACGAAGAATCTCCGTAGTTGCCTCTTGCGCTCAGCTATACCGGGCTACATATGTGGCCTACTCTCAAGTGGGGGAAGCGCAAAGCGTGCCAAATTGACACATGTATGCACTTTTCTACATATCCTCGGCATTCTTCTAACCCCTTGAAAATACATGGCAACACGTTGTCACTGGCGCAGACGACTTCAAAAAAGTGAGGCGCGTGGGGCAAATGGAAATCCCCTCCACACCAGACCAGAAAGACATGGATTCCCTCACTCCAAGAAAAGCAATTGGAACACCAGGAACCCGGCTCCTACCACAATGGCGCTGTCGGCAAGATTGAACGTGGGCCAGTGATAGCTGCGGTAGTAAACGTCAAGGAAGTCGACGACTCGACCAAGCCGGATACGATCGAAGAGATTGGAAAGCGCGCCGCCAAGAATCAGGGCAAGCCCCACGCCCGTCTCCCACCGGAGTCGTTGGTTTCGCCACATGACGGCAATCACCGTGGCCAGCAACGCACCCGAGATAACGATGAGCAGCACGGTTTTCCAGGGCGCCGGCGAGTCAGAGAATAGACCAAAGGCAGCACCCGCGTTGTTGGTATGAATAAGGTTGAAAAAGTGAGGGAGAAGTGGAACCGTCGTGTGCTCCGGGATCGAGCCCTTCACCACTGCCTTTGTCACCTGGTCCGCGACGAACACCACAACGGCAGCAATCCCCCAGAGACCGCGCGAAAACCTGCCAACGCGAATTGCACCCATAAGAAAGTTTTCAGTCGTCAGTTGTCAGTCGTCAGTTCTCAGTCGTCAGTGGTCCCGCCGCGGCGGGTCAGTTGGAAGAACCTGCCCCCCTGACGGCGACTCTCAGATCTCCAATCGCACCTACCCAACCATTCATCTCTTGCAGCGGACAACTAGCAACGGACTACGGACCACTGGCAACGGACCACTGACCACGGACACAGAAACTACCCGGCGGCTTCAATTTCCCGCAGCGCCCCCGAGCACCTCTCGCACACCGTCGGATAGCGGCTGTCTTTACCCACCTGCTCGGAATAATTCCAGCAGCGTTCGCATTTGCGACCCAGGGCCCTATCAATCCTGATCCTGAGGCCGGGGATATCTGTTTCAGGCGCTACTGCCAACGGGCTGGCGGAAACTTCGACCTGCGAAACAATGAAGATCGAGGGAAGTGCCGGCCGATATTCCACCAGCAGACTGCGCAGGTCGCCTTCCACCTCGAGGCAAATCTTGGCTTCTAGCGAGCCGCCTATGAACTTCTCTTGTCGGGCCACTTCCAACGCCTTCAGGACCGTATTCCGAACCGCAATCAACCGCGGCCAGTTCTCCAGGCGCTTGAAATACTCCTGCGGGACTCCTGTGCGAAGTTCTTCGGGCCGGAGAAATGCAGCGAGGTGGACGCTCTTTTCGCGCCCCTGCGGCCCCGGCAGATTTGCCCACACTTCCTCGGCCGTGAAGGGCAGCAGCGGAGCCACGGCACGAACCAACGCCTCCGTGATGCGATAAATCGCCGTTTGTGCCGAACGCCTCCTCATCGAATGGGCCGGGGCAGTATAGAGGCGGTCTTTCAGGATGTCGAAGTAAAACGCGCTCAGGTCCACAGTGGCAAAATCGTATATCGCCCTGTACACCTTGTGGAAAGCGTACTCGTCATAGGCAGCTCGGATTCGCCCTAGCAATTCCGCCGTCCGCACCAATGCCCAAGCATCCAGCTCCTCGAGCTGCGAGCCCTCCACGGAATCCCTTTGCGGATCAAAGTCGTAAAGGTTGCCCAGACAATATCGAAAGGTATTGCGCAGTTTGCGGTACGCCTCGGAGAGCCGGGCCAACATTTCCGCCGAGATAGTCACGTCCTCTCCAAACTCAACTGAGGCCACCCAGAGCCGTAGGATTTCAGCCCCATGGGTCTTGATGACTTCGTTGGGGTCGATCACGTTTCCAAGGGACTTGGACATGGCCCGGCGGTCGGCGTCGAGGACCCAGCCGTGGGTGAGGACCGTGCGGTAGGGCGCCGCGCCGTGCGTGCCCAGCGCCACCAGAAGCGAACTATGAAACCATCCCCGGTACTGGTCCCCAGCTTCCAGATAAACGTCAGCAGGCCAGGGGAGGTCCGGCCGATGTCCCAGCACCGCGAACTGGCTTGCGCCGGAATCAAACCAGACGTCGAGGATGTTGGTCTCCTTCCGCAGCCGCCCCCCGCCGCACTCCGTACACTTTGCCCCCGGGGGCAGAAGCTCTTCGACGGGGTGCGCGTACCAGGCGTCCGCGCCTTCCTTCCGGAAAAGCTCCACCGCCCGCTCCGCCAGCGCCGCGTCCAGCAAGGGCTTCTTGCAGGTTTCACAGTGGAAGACCGTGATCGGCACTCCCCAGAAGCGCTGCCGGGAGATGCACCAGTCTGGCCGCTCAGCCATCATGTTCGTGATGCGCTCTTCACCCCAAGTCGGCAACCAATGCACCTTCTTGATTTCCTCCAGCGCCCGCTGCCGTAACTCCCGGTGGTCAATGTTAATGAACCACTGCTCGTTGGCACGAAAGATCACAGGATTGTGGCATCGCCAGCAGTGCGGATAAGAGTGTGTCAGCCACTCCGGCGGCCCCACCAGCACGCCCCGTTTCTTCAGTAACTCGACAATGGGCTCATTAGCCTCGAAGACCTTCTTCCCCAGGTATTCCGGAAGGCCTTCGGTAAATTCTCCCGCATCCCCGACCGGGCAATAGATTTCCAACCCGTACTGCACACCCGTAAGGTAGTCCTCGCGCCCGTGGCCAGGCGCTGTGTGGACACAGCCCGTGCCGTCCTCGGCCGTCACGTAGTTCGCCAGCACACCCAGAATCTTCCGCTCCAGAAACGGGTGCCGCATTTCCAGGCGCTCCAGGTTCCGACCGGGGATTCTCGCTACCACCTTCGAGGCCTTAAGGCCCGTTTCATGCAGCACCGGAGCATGTCGCCGGCTTTCAACCAGGTACACATCCCCGCCATCCTCCGCCACCGCCACGTACTCGAACTCGGGATGAAACGCCACCGCCAGGCTGGCAGGAAGCGTCCAGGGCGTGGTGGTCCAGATGATGACGTAGAGTTTGCGCCCTTCGAGTGCGGGGTCCAGATTCGCAGGGTCTGTCAGCACAGGGTATCGCACGTAAATGGAGCGGCTGCGGTGGTCCTCATACTCGACCTCAGCCTCCGCCAGGGCGGTCTTGTCAGAGATGCACCAGTAAACCGGTTTGCGGCCACGGTAGACATAGCCGCCCGCCAGAAACTTCAGAAAGGCCTCAGCCGTCTGTGCCTCATACTCAAAGTCCATGGTGAGGTAGGGTTTTTCCCACTCGCCAAAAACTCCCAGGCGCATGAAGTCTTGCCGCTGAATATCCACATATTTTTCCGCATAGCGCCGGCAGGCCTGGCGGATTTCCACGATGCTCATTTGCGCTTTGCGCGGCCCTAGTTCTTTGTCCACATAGATTTCGATAGGTAACCCGTGGCAATCCCAGCCCGGCAGGTAGGGGGCATTGAATCCCTCCTGAGTCTTCGACTTGACTATGAAGTCTTTCAGAATCTTGTTGAGCGCCGTCCCGAGGTGAATGCGGCCGTTGGCATAAGGAGGTCCATCGTGCAAGGTGAAGATCGGTTCACCCTTCCGCGCGGCGCGAATCTGGCCATAGAGATCTTCCTTTGCCCACTTGGCCAGCCACCTTGGCTCGTTCTGCGGAAGGTTGGCCTTCATGGAGAAATGGGTTTGGGGAAGATTGAGAGTGTGCTTCAGGTCAAGCGTCTTCTGCATTCGTCCTCCACTGAGTGCGCAAGCCAAGTATTATAGAGAACGTATAAAGAGAGTGTCTAGCAAATCGGCGTTGGCGAGCGCGCGACGCTGAAGTGATGACTTGCCTTATCCCCACGGTTCGTCATTTTCTTACGCAACTTCATGCGGGGTTGCTGCGTCAAATGATTTAGTGGGAGGTGGCTTGCGGCTTGCCGGCGGTAGCAGTTCTCCAGTGACCGGGGGGCGATTGACTGTGGTAAAATGAACAATGCCCTTGAGTAATGGCGAACAGAGGAATAGTTGTTCCGGCATGCAACCTCGGAGGGCTGGCGGCCATCATTCAACGAGAGAGGGTGACAGGATCATATCCGGGCTGCCGAGAAGCCCGAGGGACAGGACATGAGTGTAATGCCAAGCAGTGATACCGAGGTCGAGATCAGCAGGGACGCTACTCCGAGCGCAAGTCCCCGGATACCCGAGCCTGAGTACCACCTCACCTTCGTTGATTCCACCCTTGCACCCGTTTCCCTTTTCCGGCAGATTTTGGAAAGGCTCCGCGAACCGAAGATCACCGTTCCGAAAGAGTATTACCGGGGAGAGGCCCCTCTGCCTGCCACGGACATGCCTCCCTGGATTCTGGATATTCGGAACGAGCTCAGGACACTGTTTGAGAAGCCGAAACCTCCTTCGATTCCGATTACTTCAAAGCCCATCGATGTCCCGGAGATTTGGCAGGACTATCAGCCGCAGTCTGGCTCGTGGCTGAATGCCCTGCTCCTTCACTTGATGGCAGTTGCGATCATTATTTTGCCCTTCTTCGTGGAACACATGACCCAGCAGGTCAAGGCGTCGACCAAGTATGAAGCGGTTGATATATCGCCCTATTTGGCGGAATTACAGGCGGCGGGCAAGAGGACAGGGGGTGGTGGTGGAGGAGGCGACCGGTCGCCGACACCGGCTTCAAAGGGTGCGGTTCCCAGGTTCGCGAAGCAACAACTCGCTCCCCCGCTGGCCGTGATTAGAAACCCAAACCCCAAGTTGCAGGTCGAGCCCACTTTGCTGGGCCCGCCGGAGCTGAAGCTGCCCCAGATGGCTTCGAACATGCCCTGGGGCGATCCGCAAGGCGTTTTGGGCCCGCCCTCCAACGGGCCGGGGACGGGCGGCGGTATTGGCTCCGGTGAAGGGACCGGCATCGGTTCTGGCAAAGGAGGCGGCCTGGGCCCCGGCGAAGGTGGCGGGACCGGCGGCGGGATTTATAGCGTGGGTGGCGGCGTCAGCGCCCCGATACCGATTTACAAACCCGAGCCCGCTTACTCCGAGGAAGCCCGCAAGGCGAAGTACCAGGGCACCGTGGTGCTTTGGATTGTTGTGGATGTCCAGGGCAATGTTACCGATCCCCGGGTGGTGAGACCTCTAGGCCTCGGGCTCGACGAAAAGGCTTTGGAAACAGTGCGGACTTGGAAATTCAAACCGGCTCTGCGCAACGGGTCTCCCGTCCCAGTGCGCGTCATAGTCGAAGTCAGTTTCCGCTTGTTCTGATTTTTCTGCATCCTTGCTGCTCCCTGCCCGGCCGGATGGGGTGGCCGCAACAGAAATCATCGCTTGACAAAATAAGGCAACCCCATTTACTTCTATCAGGGTGCCCCGTTGGGAGGTCGTCTAACGGTAGGACTGCAGACTCTGGATCTGCGTATCGGGGTTCGAATCCCTGCCTCCCAGCCACCTTGTTTCCCATTACCTGCTGCTGAATCAGATCCTTTCATTCATCAGACCCAGCCCAGTAATGCAACCACCTCCAAGTAGACCGAGCACAGACTGGGCACAACTCCAGGCAAATTCCCGGCGACCGAACTCTTTGCCACCAAGCAGCACTTCTCCGCAATTCGCTCCGGCTGCCCTTCTTGGGTCGTGCTTCAGTAGGCTGCCTCCCCGGCGGGTATCCCAGGTGGCTGTGAGGCCAACTATGGGATTCTACTCGGACTCCGAGCGGGGGTTCGCCCCATCAGAGTCTCAGATGTCAACTCACGCCTTCGCGAGGGCGCCACTAGGTCGTCTTCCGCAAACCCTGGAACCTGCGCATCCCAGCGCTCGCTCTTGATGGCAACCTGATGTTTCAGCAGGCGACCCGGCCGGGTGCCCCCGTAGACGCGTTTCTTCAACCGCTGCTTACGGGCTCGCAGTCCCGCAGGGCGTACTTGCGCTGGTATCGCGTGTTCGCACAATACTCCTCCAAGATCCTCTCCCTCCCCCGCCGGTCGGCCCGTCGATAACGGACGTAAACGGCTCGGAAGTACTCCCATTTGCCTTGACATGCCATGCTAACCCCCTCCTCCAAACTGCTCCACTGGTTTACGTTGCGGACGGCTTGACGGGTTACATTTCTAAATGGCTTGACGGCGCCTCACCAGTAACATTTGACATGACTGGATGCGCCCCCTGGCGTGGCCGTATATGAATTCGCTATAATGGAGCCCTGTGCGTGCTTACTTGAGTCGTCGATGGGTGAAGGTCGCGACCACGCTTTGCCTAGCGCTGTTCCAGGTGAACCTGCTGTGGGTCGTGGCACTTCACCGCCATGAAACGCTCTGGACTTCGGCGCCGCACCCGACGGCCGTCCGCAGGGCGAGCCAGGCACAGCAACGTGTTGTCGAAAACGGATTGCTCTGCACCGCCTGCCAGATCGTACGGCACGCGGCTGCCCGGCCTGCCCCAAGCGCCACGGCACCCGAAGCTCGAGGCGCGGTTTTCGTCCTGGCGGCGTTTTCGTTCAGCGTCTTTCATTCCCTTCGGCCCACCACTCTCTACGGGCGCGCTCCGCCTCTCACCTAGGTCTATCCCCGGTTTCATGCTTGCCCCTGGCAAGCCCCAAAGGAAGATGAGTCTGTAGCCACGTCTTCCTTGGCGTGCATTCATCCCGGTGGGCCATATCAGGTGCCGAAATGTATATTCAATTCACGTTGATTTTGAAGCGATTTCGACTCTCGAGGCGGATGGCGCTTTCACTCCTGATGGTGGTTGCGGCGGCGCAGGTCGCGAGGCCGCAGAGCCAGCCTCCGCCTAGCATGAAGATCAGCCTCGACGAGGCCATCCGGCTGGCGATCGAGCACAATCACGCCCTGAAGGCGGCGCGCACCCAGATTCAGCAGAGCCAAGCGCAGGAGATTACCGCGGCCATCCGCCCGAACCCGGTGTTTGACTACGACGACCTTTTTGTGCCCCTTACCCCTCACGATTTCAACTCGACCAACCTGAATCAGATCACCGAGTTTGACGTCGGGCTCTCCTACACCTGGGAGCGCGGGCACAAACGGCAGGCGCGCATCCGGGCGGCGCGCGACCAGACGGCGGTCACCCAGTCGCAAGTGAGCGACAACGAGCGCTCGCTCTCCTTCAACGTCGGGCAACAGTTCATCGGCATACTGCTGGCCAAGTCGAATCTTGAGTTCGCCAAGCAGGACCTCAAGAGCTTCCAGGAGACGGTGGACATCAGCGCCGCGCGCTACAAGGCGGGCGGCATCAGCGAGGGCGACCTCCTTAAGATCAAGCTGCAGTTGCTCCAGTTCCAGACCGACGTCTCCTCGGCGGAGCTGAACCTGGTCCAGGCGCTGGCCAGCCTGCGCAGCCAGCTCGGTTATGACACCGTGCCCGGAAACTACGACGTGGTCGGTGACCTCAGCTACGTTCCTCTGCACGGCAATAAGGAGGACATGCAGGTGACCGCGCTCGGATTGCGCCCGGACCTCAGGGCCGCGATCCAGGGAGTCACCGCGGCCGAGAGCCAGCATCAGCTCGCCGTCGCCAACGGCAAGCGCGACCCGACCACCACGCTGGACTACACCCACGTCACCGGGATCAACAGCGCCAGCTTCATTTTCAGCATGGAAATCCCCATCTTCAACCGCAACCAGGGCGAGATCGCGCGCACCCACTACGCCATCACCCAGTCGCAGGAGTCGAAGATCGCGGCCCAGGAGACGGTGATGACGGATGTGACCACGGCCTACGAGGCGGCCAAGGAGGGCGACACCGTGGTCAGGCTCTACGAGTCGGGGTACTTGAAGCAGGCCCAGGACTCGCGCGACATCTCGGAGTACGCCTACAAGCGCGGCGCCGCCAGCCTGCTGGACTTTCTGGACGCCGAGCGCAGTTACCGCGCTACGCAACTGGCCTATCGTCAGGCGCTGGCCACCTACATGCTGGCGCTCGAGCAGTTGCGGGAGGCGGTGGGATCAAGGACGCTACCATGAAAAAGCAGGCCACAGTTCCCAGTCAACCGTCGACAGTGGCGAGGACGTGTTCTGATCGGGCCGGCGGTTCTCCGCACCGCACGATGCCAAAGCCGCTCGACGCGCTGCCGGCGCTTGTCGTCGTTGCCCTTCTTGCCCTCACGCTTGCAGGTTGCTCTCATCGCCCCGCCGACGCCCAGTCGAATTCGACTTCTTCTGGCGGCGCCGTCAGCGGGGAAGACAAAGCCCAGTTGTTCACCGTGCCCGAGGAGCAGATGCAGCACGTCCAGGTGGTGATCGTCGAGACCCAGCGCCTGCCTCGGGTGCTGAGGCTCACCGGCTCGGTCGCCTACAATAATTTCCAGACCACTCCGGTGATCACCCAAGTGGGCGGGCCGGTGGCGCGCATCGTGGTTTCGCCCGGCGAAGTCGTGCGCAAGGACCAGCCCATGTTGTACGTCGCGAGTCCCGACTACGCCCAGGCCCGCACCAATTACCTGAAGGCGCGTGATGCCTTGTCGCTCGCCGGAAAGAGCTACGCCCGCGCGCAGGACTTATACGCGCATCACGCCATCGCCGAAGCCGACCTCCAGCAGGCCGAATTTACTCGGAACCAGGCGCAGGCTGATCTCGAGGCGGCGGAGCAGGCGCTGAAAGTGCTGGGGGTAAATCCGGAGGCCCTCCCGAAGGCTCCGGTATCGGCGGAAATCCCCGTGCTCGCGCCCCTCGCGGGCGAGGTGGTGGAAAGATTGGTGGGCCCGGGACAGGTGCTACAGGCGGGCGCGACCCAGGCGTTCACGATTTCCAACATGTCGACCGTGTGGGTGCTGGCCAACGTCTACGAGCACGACCTTGCCTTTGTGCGACTCGGCGATCCGGTCGCGATCCAGACCGATGCTTATCCGACCGCATTCCATGGCACGATTTCTTACATCGCCCCGGCGCTCGATCCCACCTCGCGGACCTTGCAAGTGCGCATCGTGACCGACAATCCCGGACGAAAGCTCAAGAAGGATATGTACGTGACGGCCACGGTGCAGGCGGGACAGGTGAACGCGCTAGCCGTGCCGGACGCGGCTGTGCTGAGGACGCCCGAGAACCAGCCTTTCGTCTACGTCGAGGCGGGCCCAAGCCAGCCGAACCAGACGAATCACGCCAAACAGTTCGGCCAGCGACCGGTGGAAATCGGCGACAGCCAGAACGGAAAGACCGAGATCTTGAGCGGCCTCAGGGCGGGCGAGCAGGTGGTGGCTGACGGCAGCCTGTTCTTGCAGTTCGCCAACTCCTTGCAGAAGTGAGCGAACTAAGGTGAGGGAGCCACTTTCTTTGTAATCGCTGTCATTCCGAGCGAAGCGAGGAATCTCGCTCTGGAAACCCCGATCTGATCGGGGCGAGATTCCTCGTCGTCCCGCAAGGCGGTACTCCTCGGAATGACAGGTTAGACGGGTTTTTCAGCATTCCACTAGAGACTGATACGTATGATTCACCGCATCGTCCAATTCGCCCTCAACCAACGCTTCATGGTGCTGATGCTCACTGCCTTCATCGTGGTGGTCGGCGTCGTCTCCTTTGAGCGCATGCCGGTGGATGCCTATCCCGATCTCTCGCCGCCCATGGTCGAGATCATCACCCAATGGCCGGGCCACGCCGCCGAAGAAATCGAGCGCCTGGTGACCCTGCCCATCGAGGTCGAGATGAACGGCGTCCCGAAGCTGGTCTTCATGCGCTCGATCTCGCTCTACGGGCTCTCTGACGTGATCCTCACGTTCGAAGACGACGCCGACAATTACTTCGTCAGGCAGGTCTCCTTTGAGCGCTTGAGTAACGCGAACTTGCCGAGCGGCGTGACGCCCAGCCTGGCGCCGCTCTTCAGCCCCAGCGGCCTCGTCTACCGCTACGTGATCGAAAGCCCCGACCACACACCGCAAGAGCTGAAAACCATCGAGGATTGGGTGCTCGAGCGGGCCTACAGGTCGGTGCCTGGAGTAGCGGATGATTCGGGCTTCGGCGGGACGGTAATGCAGTACCAGGTGCTGCTCGATCCCGCCCGCATCTACGGCTATCACCTCGGCGTGCCGCAGGTCATCCAGGCATTGGCCGCCAACAACGCCAATGCCGGTGGCGGATTCTATTCCCAGGGCGGGCAGTTCTACTACGTGCGTGGCCTGGGTCTGGCACGCGACAACCAGGACATCAGCAACATCGTGGTGACCAGCAACAACGGGGCGCCGGTGCGCATCAAGGACGTCGGCGAAGTCACCATCGGGCACGCGCCACGCTTGGGCGAGTTCGGCTACGTTGAAAAGTCTCTGAACAACTCCAAGGACAATGATGACGCCGTCGAGGGCGTCATCCTCATGCGCCGGGGCGAGCAGACCCAGGAAGTGCTGAAGCGCGTGGAGGCCAAGACCGAACAACTGAACCGGGAAGTGCTGCCGACCGACGTGAAGGTCAGGCCCTACTACGATCGGAGCGAACTCGTGCGTCTGACCACCGATACGGTGGAAAACAACCTGCTGCGCGGCATGGTCCTGGTGCTGGTCGTGCTGATTTTCTTCCTGGTCAGCGTGCGCGCCGCGGTGATCACGGCGCTCACCATTCCCGTTGCTTTGCTCTTTTCCTTCATTCTCCTCCACGCCCGCGGCGTTTCGGCCAACCTGCTCTCCATCGGGGCCATCGACTTCGGCATCCTCATTGACGGCACTGTGGTCATGATGGAGAACATCTACCGCGAACTGGGGCTGAGGCAGGGCCAGCCGTACAAACTGCACGAAGTGATCGTGGCTGCGGCGCGCGACGTCGACCGGCCGATTTTCTACTCGGTGGCGGTCATCATCGCCGGCTACCTTCCCATCTATGTCCTGAGCGGTCCCTCCGGCCTGCTCTTCCACCCCATGGCCGACACCATGTCGTTCGCGCTGATTGGCGCCTTGGTCCTGACCCTGACCCTGGTTCCGGTGCTCGCATCCTACTGGTTCAAAAGCGGCGTCCGGGAAAGGACGAACCGCGCCTACGAGTGGATCAAGCGCGAGTATGGAGGAGAACTCGATTGGTGCCTCGACCACCCGAAGGTGAGCATGCTCGTCGCGGTCCTCATTTTCGGCGCCACTTTGTTGCTGGTCCCCACCATCGGCGGCGAGTTCATGCCCCATCTTGACGAGGGCGCGTTGTGGGTGCGGGCCACCCTGCCCTACACCATCTCGTTCGAGGAAGCGAGCAAGATCGCCCCCGAGATTCGCAAGATTCTGATGTCCTATCCCCAGGTCACCGTCGTGGGCTCGGAACTCGGTCGTCCGGACGACGGCACCGATCCCACCGGATTCTTCAACTGCGAGTTCTACATCGGGCTCAAGCCCTACAAGGACGAGGCTTGGAAGAGCGCGGGCGGGATTCACAACAAGCAGGAGTTGATTGACTCCATCCGCGCTAAGCTCGAGTCCTACCCCGGCATCATTTTTAACTTTACCCAGCCCGCCGAGGACGCCGTCGACGAGGCGCTGACGGGACTCAAGAGCGCCCTGGCCGTGAAGATCTATGGCGCTGACCTGAACGTGCTCCAGGATAAGGCCGTGCAGATCAAGAACGCCCTGGCGAGAGTCCCCGGTTTCACCGAATTAACCGTAGTTCGCGAGCTCGGCCAGCCCAGCCTGCTCGTAGACGTGAATCGGGAGAAGATCGCCCGCTACGGGATCAACGTTGCCGATGTCGAAGCCGTCGTCCAGGCGGCGGTGGGCGGCCAGGCGGCGACGCAAGTGATCCAGGGCGAGAAGCTGTTTGACTTGGTCGTGCGCATGCAGCCCCAGTTCCGCTCCAGCGAGCGCGAGATTGGCAATCTGCTCGTCGGCACGCCCACCGGCCAGCAGATCCCCTTGAGCCAGCTCGCCCGCATCAGTCAGGGTAACGGGGCCTCGTTCATCTACCGCGAGAACAACTCGCGTTACATCGGCATCCAGTACAGCATCGTGGGACGGGACCTCGAGCGCGCAGTGGCGGATGGACAACAAGCCGTGAGAAGGGCGGTCACACTGCCCTTCGGTTACCGCCTCGAATGGGGCGGGGAATACAGCGAGTTTCTGGCCGCCAGAGCTCAACTTGACATCATCGGACCGTTAACTGTGGTGCTGATCTTCTTGATCCTGTTCGCCCTCTACGGCAATTTTAAGTTTCCCGTCATCGTCGTGCTGAGCGTGGTATTGACCGAACCCGTAGGAGCGCTGCTGGCGCTGAAGCTGACCGGCACGCCATTCAGCGTCTCTTCCATCTTAGGACTGCTGGTTCTGATGGGTGTGTCGGTGGAAACCGCCGTCATCGACGCTTCCTACATCAACAAACTGCGGCTGGAAGGGCAGGAAATCCGAAAAGCGACCTTCGAGGCTTCCATGGTGCGCCTGCGGCCCATCATGATGACGGCGCTCGTGGCCTGCCTTGGCCTGCTGCCCGCCGCATTCTCGCACGGTATCGGGTCGGACTCACAGCGGCCCTTTGCCATCGTCATTGTAGCCGGCCTGGTCTCGAGACTCTTCCTCGGCCGCATTGTGAGTCCAGTCCTGTACCAAATGGTGGCGCGCGAGGGCGATGTCCTTCAGGTGTAGCGTGCGGATCCTGGCACGACTTGGTTGCGAACGCCAACCTCGCGATGTGATGGGATTAACTGGCCCGCCGGCAGCGAGCGTGCATAGATTTACTCTAACGTATTATACGCAAGACCAACCCCTGCGATGCCGCCAACGAAATTGTAGGCCCCGTTCGGAATCACGAGGGCGTAGGAGAGCCGCGAGACCCGCCCCCTCCGCCAGCCCGCGCGGACGACCGTAGAAAGACGAGCTTGTGACTGCAAGGCAATCGAAATTCGAAAAAAGTCACAGCCTCTGAGCGAAGCATCTCCGCAGTTCGCCGTAGGCTGGTGAGCGCAAAAAACAACTGCCGCGATCCTTCGCCCCGACAAGTCGGGACTCAGGATGACAGATGACTCCAACTTCGGGATTCGGGATCAAAAGAGTGGCGGAGGGAGAGGGATTCGAACCCTCGAGCCCCTTTCGAGGCTAACGGTTTTCAAGACCGCCGGTTTCAACCGCTCACCCATCCCTCCGGTTGGGGACTGCGTGCTAGGGGCTAGGGACTGGGTTCCGCTTCCCCAGCCCCTAATCCCTAGCCCGCCAGATTGACTCCTGACCTCTTCGCTCAAGATGACATGCCAATACCTTGCCTCAGCATCCTGCAAGGCCGGAGCACAATGTTGCCCCGGCTCCGTCCAGATTACCACAATTCCAGCTCCCAAGAAGCGATCACGCACTTAGCTCGCATTTCTCACGACGGGTCTGGAAGGGCGGGGCTTCAGACCCGCCGTTACAAGGCCTTCCAAATTATTCCCGTGTCCCATGCCCCGCGCAGTCCCGCGCCTGCGGGACTGCGCGGGGCGCGGGACCAATAGAGGGCGGGAGCCCTGATTTCGGCGGGGCTGAAGCCCCGCCCTTCCGGCACCGCTCCTAAAGGCGTCCCGGCTTAGTGAGAAATCCGGGTTAGCTCAGATGCAGCGCGGGAGGAAAAGGAGGGGACACATCCACCCGCCGGAATGCGCTATACTCTCATGCGATTTCTCGAGGAGGCTGTTTCATGCACCGTTGGCATTTCACTGTAATCCTATTGCTCTCGACCCTAACGCTCGCTGCCGCCCCGGCCGAAGAACCGGTTCCATTGCAAGGCTTCTCTTCGAACGCCGCGCGGGCGGAGCGAGAATGGGAAGGAAAGTTTCGCTCCATACCCTCTCCCGACAACCTACGTGATTACATGAAGCGTCTTTCCGCCCGCCCGCACCATGTGGGTTCACCGTATGACAAGGAGAACGCGGAGTGGATTCTCTCCCGCTTCAAAGAGTGGGGCTGGGATGCGCACATCGAGAACTTCGAAGTGCTCTTCCCCACTCCTAAAGAACGGTTGGTTGAGCTGGTTGAGCCCACGAAGTTCACGGCCAAGCTGGAGGAGCCGGCAGTCCCCGAGGACCCGACCTCCAGCCAGCATGATGAGCAGCTACCCACTTACAATGCCTATTCGGCGGATGGGGACGTTACGGGGCCGCTGGTTTACGTCAATTACGGCGTGCCCGAGGATTACGAGCAACTCGAGCGGCTGGGGATTTCCGTGAAAGGCGCCATTGTCATCGCTCGCTACGGGGGATCGTGGCGAGGGATCAAGCCGAAAGTAGGGGCAGAGCATGGGGCGGTGGGCTGCCTGATCTACTCCGACCCACGCGGAGACGGTTATTTTCAGGGCGACGTTTTCCCCGCTGGAGCCTTTCGTCCCCGCGAAGGCGTGCAACGCGGCAGCGTCATGGATGACACCCTTTATCCCGGCGACCCGCTCACGCCCGGCGTTGGGGCCACCAAGGACGCCAAGCGACTGCCGCTCGAGGACGTCCAGACCATCACCAAGATTCCCGTTCTCCCCATTTCTTACGGCGACGCGCAACCTTTGCTCGCTGCTCTTAAGGGGCCGATGGCGCCTGAGCAGTGGCGCGGCGCGCTTCCCTTCCCTTATCACCTCGGTCCCGGCCCCGCCAAGGTGCACCTGAAAGTCAAATCAAACTGGGATATCAAAACACTCTACGACGTGATTGCGCGGGTTGGCGGGTCGGAGTATCCGGACGAATGGGTGGTGCGCGGCAATCACCACGACGCCTGGGTGAACGGCGCCGAGGACCCTATCTCCGGCTTGGTCGCTGAGCTCGAGGAAGCTCGGGCCTTCGGCGAACTCTTGAAGCAAGGCTGGAAACCCAAGCGGACCCTCATCTACTGCGCGTGGGACGGTGAAGAGCCGGCGCTTCTCGGCTCAACCGAGTGGGCGGAGGAGCACGCGGATGAACTGAGCCGCCACGCGGTGGCTTACCTCAATTCAGACTCGAACGGCCGCGGCTATCTCTTTATGGGGGGATCACATTCACTCGAGAAATTCATCAACGGGGTGGCGCGCGACATCGAGGACCCCGAGAAGAAGATCAGCGTATGGAAGCGCAGCCAACTCAGGCGGATCGAGGGCGCCAGCTCACCGGAAGAGCGCCAGGAAGCGCGCGAGCGTCCCGACCTGCGGATTGGCGCCCTGGGCTCAGGCTCTGACTATGGCGCGTTCGTCGATCATCTCGGCATCGCCTCGCTCGACCTCGGCTACGGCGGCGAAGGCGGTGGCGGAGTCTACCACTCCATTTACGATGACTTCTATTGGTATACGCACTTTAGCGATACTTCGTTTGTCTACGGGCGCGCCCTGGCCCAGACCGCTGGAACGGCGGTCATGCGCCTGGCGGATGCCGAGCTGTTGCCCTTCGACTTCTCTGACTTCACCGACACCATTCACAAATACACGGACGACTTGAAGAAGCTTCTGAAAAGCAAGCAGGATGAAGTTCGGGAGCAGAACAAAGAGATCGAGGAGGGAGTCTTCACGGCCACCGCTGACCCGCAAAAGAGCTTCGTTCCTCCGAAACCGGAAGAGGTCCCGCCTTATTTGAACTTCGCTCCACTCGAGAATGCGACGGATGCGCTTACTCAGAGCGCCCAGCGCTACCGGAAGGCGGTTGAAAAAGCGAATGCCAATGGCGGCGCGGCGCTGGCCGGCGCTCCGTTAAGCCCGCTCAATGCGCTGCTCGTCCAGAGCGAGCGGAAGCTGACCAGCCCTGAGGGCCTGCCTGGACGCCCCTGGTACAAGCATGAAATCTACGCGCCCGGCGTATACACCGGCTATGGAGTCAAAACCATGCCCGCGGTTCGCGAATCCATCGAGCAGAAGAAATGGAAACAGGCCGACGAGGGGATCATCGAGGTAGGCAGAATTCTCGCGGCCGAGGCCGCACTTATAAACTCGGCGGCGGCGGAACTGGAGAAGGCGATAAAGTAGCCCGGCCACGCGAGCCTCCCAATGACGGGCTGGCGGGACGGACCTGCCAGTTCTCTCGAGTTGATTTACGGAAGGGCTAGCGGCTTCTCAACGAGCTTCCCTACTCGGACCCCTAATCCGGTCGCCGGGGAGGTTCTGAAGTCGGCCGCGGAAGGGTTGCCGGGAGGCCGTCCGGGTGGCTTCGGTCGGTGCTCAGCAAAGCTCCGAGAACCACTTCCAGCGCGTCGAGCAAGCGTGCGTCGCCACTCTGAATGAGATAGCCGGCCAGCCGAAGCAATTGCAGATGACGCGGCGTGTACACTTCGGCGCCAGGTTGTGGGGGTTTTCCATGGCCGGCGCTAATCATGTCCATAATGCATCTGCCGGAGGGTGTAAGCAGGCACTGGATGCCTGCCAGGTTCTCGTCGCGCTCCTGGAAGAACTCGGCCAAGGGTACATCGAGAGCGTCCGCTATCTTGCGCAGGGTCTTAGGACGTGGCTCAAGGTGGCGATTCTCAATCCTTGAGAGGTATGAGCCGGCAATGCCCGAGCGTTGGCTCAATTGCCGCTGGCTGATGCCCTTCTGGTTCCGTATCTGCATGACGCGCGTTCCAATGCTCATAGATACCTCCCACCCATGCTTTTTCGAGGCTAATCTTAACATAAATGTAATAAAAGCGTAAGCCGTATGCAATACCTATTGACTCTTCTGTGCAGTGAGCTATGTTAGAAGCGGTATACAAGGGAAACAAGACGGAGGTGATGTTGAGCGTATACGGTGTGCCGGGATCCTGCTAGCCTTGGCGTCGGCTCGACGCATAAGGCGGTGCCAGCGGAGGCGAGGGAACGCGGAAAGCGTCAGCCGTCGCGGTAGCCCAGGAAGAAAGATTCGGGGCGCGAGGTAATGAGCGGCACCCAACGGAAAACTCACACGCTGGGTGACCCTGCCTCGGACGTAAGCCCCGGTGAAGGGGACAGGACCCCGGCGCCTCAAGAGTTTCGTAGCGACCACTCGCTACAAACAAGCCCACCGACCCGTCCGGGATTATATAGCAACCCCACAATCCTGCCTGATAAGCCCTGAGCCGGACGGGTCTACCCTTTTCTAGACTCTTAGGGCCGCCTCTCCCCAGAATCCCATGTTAGAATGTCGCCTTCCCGCTCGTTGCGGCCAATGAAGCCAGATGCGACGCGACGCTTCTTCTTTCGCTGACTCAAGAAAGCTGGGGCGAGGATGAACCCCTCCGAGATTCGATTTGCAGTCGACAGGATGCTCGGGCGGCTGGCGAGAATGTTGCGCCTGCTGGGATACGACACTTACTATGCGAACGATATGACGCCCGCGCAATTGCTTGCCATGGGACGGAGCGGCGAGCGCGTGATCCTGACCCGGGGCGAAACAGCACAGCGGTTTCCGCACCTGGATAAGGTGCTCAGCCTCAAAAGTGAATATCCCCCCCAGCAGCTCCGCGAGGTAGTGGAACGACTTGGCCTGGACACCCGCGCGGGGCTCTGGACTCGTTGCACGTTGTGCAACGCGCCCATTGAACGCGCGGAGAAGGCAGGTGTGGAAGCGCTCGTCGAGGCTAAGATCTTCCAACTCTACGAGGACTTCTACCGCTGCACCGGCTGCGGCCACGTCTACTGGCACGGCTCGCACGTGGATCGAATTCTGCGAAACTTGGAGTTTGTCCTGGGCAGGTCTTCCTCATAAAACTATAACGTGAGTGAATAATATAGATATAATGAACCACCTGAGGGCAGGCTGCGCGCCGCCTGGCGCAGATCTATTCGACCGTAACGCTCTTTGCCAGGTTCCTGGGTTTGTCAATGTCGCAGCCGCGCAACAGCGCGCAGTGATACGCAAAAAGCTGCAAGGGAACGACGGTGAGGACCGGCATCAGAAGATCGTGGTTCCGGGGAACCTCGATAAAGTCATCCACCAGGGAGCCGAGCTTTGCATTACCGGTGGTGGTAACGGCGATAATGCGGCCTTCGCGGGCGCGAATCTCCTGCATGTTGGAGATGACCTTCTCGTAGGAGCCATCTTCCGGGGCAATCGCCATGGTAGGGAAGGCAGGATCGATGAGCGCGATGGGGCCATGCTTCATCTCACCGGCAGCGTAACCCTCCGCGTGGATGTAAGCAATTTCTTTGAGCTTCAAGGCGCCTTCGAGCGCAATCGGGTATTGGTATTTCCTGCCGATGTAAAGGAAGTGAGAGAAGCCGCAGTATCTCTGCGCCAACTCTCGGATGCGCTCGGATTCCTGCAAGGTTTCTCGAATCTGGTCAGGAAGCTTTTCCAGCCCCCGCAGCACCGTGGCTCCTTCCTCATAAGAAAGGTCCCGGCTTCGTCCCATCAAAATCGCCATCAGGGTGAGTATGGTGAGCTGCGAAACGAAAGACTTGGTGGAAGCCACCCCCACCTCGATGCCGGCATGGGAGTAAACGCCGGCGTGGGTCTCGCGGGCGATGGTGCTGCCGACCACATTCACCAGTCCGAGGACCAATGCCCCCTTGCGCTTGGCCTCGCGGAGAGCGGCCAGCGTGTCTGCGGTTTCTCCTGACTGGCTGATGGCTAGCACCACGGTGCCCTGCCGCAAGTTCAGTTTGCGATAGCGGAATTCCGAGGCCAACTCCGTTTCCACCGTCAAATCCGTGAGGGTTTCGAAGGCGTAGCGTGCAAACAGGCCGGCATAGTAGCTGGTACCGCAACTGACAATGATGAGATGGCGAGCCTGTTGAAGTCGCTCCTGCACAGACTCTAACCCGCCCAGCTTGGCTACTCCCTCCGCGTGATTCACCCGTCCCCGCAACGCGTTCTCGACCGCCTCGGGCTGCTCGAAAATCTCCTTGAGCATGAAATGCGGATAACTCCCGCGATCCATCGCCTCCGGGCCCACCTCCAGCGTGGTTGCTTCCCGGTTCACAGCGCGGTTCTCGAGGGTAGTAATTGAAAACCGGCCTGGCTCCAGCCGCGCCACTTCGTTGTCCTCAAGGTACACAACCTGGTCCGTGTGCCGTGCCAACGCGGAAGCATCGGAGGCAGCGAAGGATTCGTTTTCACCCACTCCCAGGACAATCGGACTTCCTCGACGCGCCACAATAATCTGCCCCGGGTGGGCTGCGTGCAGCACCGCCAAACCGAATGTGCCCTGGACCTGTAAGAGTGCCTTTTGGACGGCCGCCTCAAGGTTCCCCTGGTAAAGGCTCTCAATCAAGTGGGCCAGAACCTCCGTATCGGTCTCGGAGCGGAAGGTGTGTCCCGCGGCAGCGAGCCGCTTTTTGAGCAGCAGGTAATTCTCAATGATGCCGTTGTGTGCCAGGAAGATCTTGCCCGTGCAATCGATGTGCGGGTGGGCGTTGCTTTCTGAGGGCTTGCCGTGCGTCGCCCAGCGCGTGTGCGCGATTCCCACCACGCCCTCGGGAGCGTCCTGCCAGACGCGCTGCTCGAGTGCAGCTACCTTCCCCACCGTGCGCACCCAGTAAGGTGGGCTGTTGAGGATGGCGATGCCACTGGAATCGTAGCCGCGGTACTCCAAGCGCTTTAGACCATCAATCAGAACTTCCCGGGCGGATTGCTTGCCCGTATAAGCTACAATGCCACACATACATTCACTCCTCAGTTGTCAGTTGTCAGTCGTCAGTCGTCAGTGGTCAGTTAAAGCACTTCGCCAGCAAGTCGGGGTATGAAGCAACTTGGAGTTTGGAATGAGTTGTTTTCTCCCCACTGCCTGTTGCCCTCTGCTTAGTTCCCACCTTCTGTCTCCTGACTCCTGAATCCTGGTACTGACACCTACTCACAGATACCCGAGTTCGCGACCCAAGGCCCGGAATTCTTCACCGCTCAGGAAAAGCTCCGCCTCGGTAGCCGCGTACCCGTGCTCGAGCGTTCGACGCAGATGCAGAGCGGCAATATCCGCCAGTTGTTGGTCGGTAAGATTCTTGCGATCGCGTTCTTGCAATTCGGCGAGTGTCGCGCAGGAAATGGCGACGGTCACCTTCTGGCCGTCCGCCAAGAAAACTGCGTCCATAGTGTCGCTATGCCGCGTGGCGATGGCTGAGTAAAGGTGAACAAAATGAACTTTGACCGGCGATTCCAAGCCTTTGGAACTGACCTCAAACGGTGTCACGATATAGCTCATCGTTCCTGATCCTCAACTTTGCTGCCGTCTGCCATTGATGATTTCCAACTCGGCTACGTATTATAACGCATATAGGGTGGCCGCCGTCAGTTGTCCCGCCGTGGCGGGTCCGTTGTCCGTGGTCAGTTGGCAATCTCGAACTCTGAATTGTGAATTGCCCTGCCTGCCACCCGCCTGAAGAGTAGGCAATAGGCAGTAGGCGGTGGCCAGAAGTAAGAAGTCAATCCATAATTCACATTCACTATTCACAATTCGGAACCCCTGTCTTTTCAACAACATTCCCGCTTTCAGCGCGTAACTACCTTAGTTTTCTATAACATTCCCGCTTCACCCTCGGCTCCTGGGGGCCGGTCCTTTGTTTTCAACAACATTCCCGCATTGTCCTCCATTTTTTGAAGTTAGTAGTTCTTTCCTTCCCTGTCTGCGGTGACATCTTGTCGTAGACTTTGGCACGGGCCAAGGGTCCCGCCGTCTCGAGCCCCCTCAAGTTCAGTAGGCACTCGACAGTAAGCAGATGCTCTTCACTCTGACTCCTGAACCCTGACTCCTGAATCCTGAATCCCGAATGAATCCTGTTTCTTCCACGACCCCACTTACTATACTAGCCTATCATTTTGGTCATGTCAAGAGACAGGGAGTCCGCCTCGACTGGGCGTTCGGCGTTGCCCCTGCGTGGAAGCAGGGTTGTTGAAGAATGCCCAAGAGGGGCCGCGGACCAAACCATGCTGGAACGTTCCAGGACGAGGCTGTGGGGTGTATACTCGTCGGGAGTTGTCAAATGGAAGTCCCGGCTGGAAAGGCAAGTGGCGCTGGCCAGGTGGACAAAAGCATTACCAACTGACGACGAAGTCGCGTCAGTAGAGCCGGCCGTGGTGGGCGGGTATCTTAAGGAGGCTGGACGGCAATGGCGAATGTGGGCAAGTCAAACTGGCTGATTGGGGCATTCTTGGGACTCACTTGACTGCTCATCGTGGGGGCGGTCGCTTTTGCTGCTTATTGGCACTGGCTGCGGCCGTGGCACGTTCGCTGGGGTGCGACGGAGGCAGAGGTCCGACGCGCGCTTCCCGGCGACGAGCTGCTGCCTAACCCGAAGTTGTCAGCAACCCACGCCATCACAATCCATGCGCCGGTGGCCGAGGTGTGGCCGTGGCTGGCGCAGATAGGGCAAGGACGGGGCGGCTTCTACAGTTACACATGGATCGAGAACCTGCTGGGCTGCGACATTCACAATGCCGACCGGGTCCATCCGGAGTGGCAGAATTTGAAGGCCGGTGATCAGATCCTCCTGCACCCGAAGATTCCGCCCATTCCCGCGGTGATCGTTGAACCGCGCCGGGTGATTGTGTTGCACGGGGACACACGGCAAGGCCCTCCCTCCAACCTGGTCAAGCCCGGGGATTATGCCGCCACCACCTGGACCTTTTACATCGAGCCCGTGGACGAACGCACCACCCGGCTGATCGAGCGCTTTCACTCCGACTACAATCCGACGCGGAGGAACGCCTTCTTTAATCGCGTCATCCTCGAGCCCGGCAGTTTCATTATGGAACGGAAGATGCTCCTGGGTATCAAGGCGCGAGCGGAGGGAGCAGCCGGGCTGTAAAGGCGTCATGGACTCGCGCCCGGAGGAACGTCATGAGGACTGGCCATTTCCTCAGCTTTGCCGGCAAGGTTACGGCAGCCCATATCATCACCTATTTCATCGCGGGGGCAATCGCCTACCCGCTCCTCACCCAGGAGTTCTACGTTGGCCCCAACCCCATCTTCAAGGTCTTCATCCGCACGGAGGCGGAGCCGGAGCTGTGGGGACATGTAGTGACTTGGTTTCTCCCAGCCCAGTTTCTTCGGGGTTTCCTGATGGCCGCGGCGCTTTATCCTTTCTTCAACACGCTGATGAACTGGTCATTCAAGAAGCGCTTCCTTTCCATTTCCGGGTTGTACATTGTGCTGGGATTCTGGGCGACAGCGGTGGCCGCGCCCGGAACAATTGAAGGCATGGTATACATGCGACCCATCTTCACTCCGGTCGTGCACCTGAAGGTCCAGCCGGAGATCATCTTGCAGGGATTGGCCTTGGGGGCAATAGTGGCATTTTGGATGGGCCCACCGCCACTGGACCGCGCTCACGGAAGCTGAACGTGACGGGATGCTGGGTAATGGGTCAATTTGATGTAGAGGCGGCTTTATGCCGCCATTTGGCGATCCCGCCTTGCGGGATCGCCGCTACAGCATCAAATTGACCCAGTACCGGATTCTGAGGTTCGCCCCGAACGCGGAGGACTACGTTCAATGACCAAGGCTAGTGAAACCCACGAGGCGGAAACAAAAGCGAAGTGGGCGATCCGGCTGGCGCGGGCCGCAGCGTGGTTGGCATTAGGGCTGGTGGTGGCTGGTCTGGTTCACCTGTGGTTCATCCGGCCATGGTATCTCACCTGGGGGGCGACGGGCGACGAGATCAGCCGGACATGGCCGGGGGATGAACTCTCACCCCGGCCCGCAAGCCTGGCCACACGCGCTTTGACGATTAATGCGCCGGTCACCGACGTGTGGCCGTGGATCGTGCAGATCGGCCAGGACCGCGGGGGATGCTACAGCTACGCGTGGCTCGAGAATCTCTTCTTCGTTGACATGCACAATGCGGACCGGATTCATCCGGAGTGGCAGACGCGCCAGGCCGGCGACACGGTTTGGTTAGCTCGAAAAGACCGGTACGGCGGACGAGGACGCGTGGTGGTCGCGCTACTTGAACCCAATCGCGCCATGGTCCTTGTCTCGCCCAGCGACGCGGAGAGAATCTCCAGGGGTGGCCACGCCCAAAGCGGAACCTGGACATTCATCCTCGAACCCATTAACAACCACGCCACCCGGCTGATCCTCCGTTCGCGTGGCGCCCAGGACGAGAGCTTCGGCGCCATGCTCTTCGGGCGCCTGGTGTTTGATCCCGTCCACTTCATCATGGAACGCAAGATGATGCTGGGTATCAAGCAGCGAGCCGAGAATGCCGGCCGCGCAACGAGCAGCCTTGAGCCTTCAGCCGTCAGCTCTCAGCTATCAGCGAACCCAAACACAAAGCGCCCGTTAGGCCACCCATCACTTGAGATGATTCAATAAGCCAATGAATCAATGGCTCGATTCGAGGCTCTTGTGCTGAAGACGAGGGGATGAAAAAGCAGGAGCCAGAAGTCAGGAGTCAGAATAAGCAACCGATTTTCGATTGATCCCGCCGAGACGGGATCGCTTGACAGGGGAGAAGGTTGCCACACCACTTCTTCAATCGTCAATCGGCAACTAAAACCTGGTGTTTGGTTGCGGCCGCGCCGCGCTGTGCAGGTTGTCGCACACATTTGCGGTATCGCCCTTTTCGACTTTCGACTCTCGACCCTCGACCGCCTCAGGAGGGCGGAGCCTTTGGCCAGTAAGTCCTTTCCTGCCCGAGGCTTTGGCATCCAACGAATCAGCAAAAGTTCCGGCCCAATTTGTAGGACAAATTGTTTGACGCATGCAACTTTTTCGGCGAATTCTACGTCTATATGAGTAACTCAACTCTAATGACTACCTGGGGAAGCAGGTAGCTCGAGGAGACTTGGATTACCTGCTTCCTCCTTCCCTCTACAGCGAATGACCGAAACTCGCCGGATGGCCTTCACCCTGAGGATTAATGGCTGGGTGCCGGGGTAAACCTGAACTATGAATCCGCAATTCCAAGCGATCCCTCGATCACATCCTTCCTTCCTACAGGTCTTGAGGTTTGGAACTTGGTGTAAAAGAGTCAAGTTCTGCGTCCAATTCTAGGGGAAGGGCGGGGCTTCAGCCCCGCCGCCGGGCGCGCACCAGAAAGGGGCTTCAGCCCCTGAAGCACTAACCAATGCCATTAGGGAACATGTAGCTTCAGCGGCTAAAGCCGCGACTCTCTGCCTCCGCGTGCGGCTGGGCTGAAGCCCCGCCCTTCCGATCCCTAACGAGGCATGACTCGTCGGCCTGAGGGATCGCCTCGTCAGTTTTTCGCTTGCTCCCTTCTTGGCTTTCGGCATATCCTGTCCTCGTTTGTTGATAGTCGGGGCTCGGCCCGGTTGCGGATGGGTTTAAGAGTCTCACCAACGGGGTCAAGTCCCCTGTCCGAAGACAGCGAACTGCCAGTAAGTCACAGACCACCAAGAGCCGGAACCATGCTCAAGAACGGGCACTTGGGCGCCAACTCAACTTCGGTCGTAGCTTGCCGAACCCCACCCTTCTTAGCTTCTAACTGTCATGGAGAGACTAACATGTATCTGAAACGGCTAACGATCTGCTCGGTAATGGCTTGGATTCTCACGCTCGCCCTTCTAGCGGTCTCGGCGCAAGGGCAAGGCCGGCCAGGGGATCAGGCGCCTGCGGTCCAGGGTCCGTGGATGGACCGGAGTCTATTACCCGACCGGCGGGCCGAACTCCTCGTGGGGCAGATGACACTCAAGGAGAAAATCTCACTCCTACATGGAGTCGGCCGGAAGGCGTTTTCCCAATTTCCCGGCTCGCAACCGCCGCCGGGATCGCTGGGCGGGGCGGGCTTCATTCCCGGCATTCCGCGTCTGGGCATCCCTGACCTCCAGATGGCGGATGCCGCTGTCGGCGTCACCCGCGGCGCCCGATTCAGCCGGTACTCGACCGCATTGCCGTCCGGCACATCCGAGGCGTCGAGCTGGGACCTCAAGCTGGCGCACGACTACGGAGCGTTGATTGGCCGGGAGCTTCGCGACCAGGGTTTCAACATGTCACTAGGCGGCGGCATCAACCTGGCGCGGGAGCCGCGTAACGGCCGCCTCTTCGAGTACAAAGGTGAAGACCCGATCCTGGCTGGGAAGCTTGTCGGCCAGGAGATGAAGGCCCTCCAGGAACAGGGCGTCATTGGCGACGTCAAACACTACGCCATGAACGACCAGGAGAGTGGCCGTAATTTCGTGAACGTCAAGATCGACAAACGTGCCATGCGCGAAAGCGATCTGCTGGCCTTCGAAATTGCCGTCAAGGACTCGGGCGTGGGAGCGGTGATGTGCTCTTACAATCTCGTCAACGGTGACTATGCCTGCGAGAACAGTTACCTTCTGCATGACGCGCTGAAAAAGGATTTCGGCTTCCAGGGCTTCGTCCTATCGGATTGGGGAGCCACTCATAGCACGACCAAGGCCGCCTTGGCGGGATTGGACATGGAGATGCCCGACGATATTTACTTCGCCGATGCGCTCGAGAAAGCGGTGAAGCGCGGGGAGGTGCCCATGTCGCGTCTCGACGACATGGTCCACCGCCTCCTGCGGACAGAGTTTGCTGTTGGCCTCTTTGACCATCCGCCGGATCGCAAGGTGGTGGATATTTTCGCCGGATTCGAAGTGGCGCAGCGGGTGGCCGAGCAGGGCACCGTTCTCTTGAAGAACGCCCAGGGCCAATTACCACTGAGCGCGTCGCGCCTCAAGTCGATTGCGGTTATCGGATCGCATGCGGACATCGCCGTGCTCTCGGGGGGAGGTTCGGCGCAGGTCGATCCGCCAGGAGGAAACGCAGTGCCGGCGCCGCCTCGGCCCCCAGGCGCGCCTCCGATGCCCTACTTTGATCGAGTGGTGTGGGACCCCTCCTCGCCGCTGGAGGCGATTCGTGCCAAGGCGGCGAATGCCAAAGTGGAGTACAACGCGGGCCTAGACCACGGAGCCGCGGCGGATCTGGCCAAGGCATCGGACATCGCCATCGTGTTCGTCAACCAGCCCGCGAGCGAAGGGCAGGACGCGCCGAGTCTCTCGCTGCCGGACAATCAGGACCAACTGGTGAACGCGGTGGCCGCTGCGAATCCGCACACCATCGTCGTTTTGGAAACGGGCGGTCCTGTGACGATGCCCTGGATCGACAACGTGAGCGCCGTGCTGGAGGCCTGGTATCCGGGGATTCGCGGGGCTGACGCCATCGCCAACATCCTCTTCGGGGACGTGAACCCCTCAGCAAAACTGCCCCTTACAATCGCCAGAGCGGAAGCGGACCTCCCGCATCCCAGGCTTACGAAACAGCCGCCGCCGGCTGGTGGGGCTGGCATGGAGACTCCGATCCCCGGTGCGCCTTTCCGCATGAATACGACGCAGTTCGAAGTCGACTACAACGAAGGCCTGAAGGTCGGCTACAAGTGGTACGACGCCGAAAACAAGCAACCGCTGTTCGCCTTTGGTTATGGACTTTCCTACACGAGTTATGCCTACTCCGATCTGAAGGTCATACCGGGACGGGCGGTGACGGTAACCTTCAACGTGAAGAATACGGGGGCGCGTCCTGGGGCGGAGATCGCGCAGGTTTACGTCTCGCTGCCAGCAAGCGCCGGCGAACCCCCGAAGCGGCTGGTGGGGTGGGATAAGGTCTACCTTGCTACTGGTGAAGCCAAAACGGTCAACCTTACGTTGGACCCTCACTACCTGTCGGTCTTCAATGCTGACAAGGGCGCATGGGAACTCGTGGCCGGCGACTACAAGTTTTGGGTCGGCGGTTCTTCCCGGAATCTTCCGCTGTCGCAAATCCTCAAGATCGGCGATTGAGCGGCGGGGCATCGTTTTGTTCTTTGGGGCGAAGGGTTAACTTTTGCGCTGCCATTTCCACCTTGAGCAGCAAGCGTAGCGCAGACCGCCGTCTTCGCGGTCTGCGGTTCTTCCTTACATTCACGCTTCCGAATCCGAGGGCAGCCCGCTATTTTTGAGATTTGAGCTTTTCCCTACTGAAGAACCGCGGACCCCAAAAGCGGGGGTCCGCGCTACGCGAACAGATTCGCGCTTTTGAATCCAAGGGCAGACTGGCAATCGTTAACCCGCAGCAGCGCATGGGGAGACGCTGTTGAGCCTCAAAGGGGCGACGCATCCCAGCCCAGGCCATCGGCCTGGGTTAAGCGGCCAATCCATTTCAACCCGTGAGCCCTGAAGGACCCACGACCTTGTTTCAATCCCACACATATCGTTCGTCGTACTCAACGCAGGCTGGCGCAGAGCGCAGCTCTGCGGCCCAGAGAAAGGCTGAAATCAGGCGAGCCGATCACCCTCGAAAAGCCTGGCGCGGCGATAGGTGCTGCTGGTCAGGAGTTGCAGCCGTCCGCGCGCAAGATGCCGTTTGTGGGTGGGCATGACCAGCGCTAATATAGCACGCTAAAGCGCAGAGCTGCGCTCTGCGCCAGCCAACGGGCTCAACGAAAAGCCGCCATAACCATTTTTCGAGTGCTGAATACGAGGTGAACATACGACTTTGATAGCGATTGTGGCATGGGTTTTAATTGGCGCGCCCCTTCAGGGCGCAGACATTCACCTGATCCCTCGTGTGTCCCAGGCCGTTGGCCTGGGCTGTGATGGATCGCCCCTATGGGGCTCAGGCTTATTCCGAACCGGCAAGCGGGTCGCGACGGTGTCACCGCGGCTGGAAGTCCGCCAATCTTAATGGCAGGCGGCGCAGTCATGACCGTGGGCTTTTCTCGTGCCTGATGCCCTTGGCACCTGACGACTTGTTCATGAGCGCTTTTTCCACTGCTTCCGGGTTTCCATCAATCACCGTCAAGTAGGCGCGCACCACGCTTTCTGGACGCCTGCGCCCTTGCTAAAGAGTCTTGCTGAAAAAGTGCGCGACTTTGTGACCGGCTTGCTCCGTGTAGTAAACGGTGACCTTGGCGGATTTCTCCGCTTCTTCAGAAACGTCTTTGCCCGCATCTTCCGCGGCGTGGTCGGTTAAGCGGAATTCATGCTCGGTTCCGTCTTCCGCCTTGATGGTAAAGGTTTTTGCGCTCCGATCAAGGTGGGCGATAGTGCCCTCGGCAGTCTTCAGACCACCCTCGCCAACATGGTCGATCTCCTCGGCGGTCTCTTCGCTTCCCTTGACCGTATAGTGCACAACCACGTCACTGCCTTCCTTTAATCCGTGGAATGAATCTTTCGCGGCCGCGGCCGCCATCTCAGCGCCGTGGACCGCAGTCCGCCCGGCAAAATGAAACGTGTGTTCAGTACCATCTTCCGCCTTCACCACTATGGTCCTGGCCGTGTGGTCGATCTTCTCGACCTTGCCCTTGACCGCAGTTATAGCGAAGGCAGTGGAACAAAGCAGCAGAAACAGGACACCGAAAACCAGCAACTTGTTCATCTTTTTCCCTCCTTGTATTTGAGGCAAGGGTCTACCGAGAATACTATCGAGCCATGCCCCCCGCATCATTGCCCTTCAGAACGTCCGGCTGTATAGCTGAACAGCCGTTCGGCGACCGCATTGCAAAACAAATCTCGCCTCCGAGCGTTACTACGAAGGCCGCATCCGCCGTTCGGTCAAGTAGCTTGTATACATCCGCAGCGAACTTATACAGTCTGCCCCCTCACGTCCGATGGTTTGAGCGCACATCACCTGGAATTTCCGTTCTCATTTTCCGCCCTGCCGATAACGTACACCCGACCGCCTCTGAGTGCAAGGTCAAGTCGAGTTGTCATTGCCGGGTGCTTCCACGGACCACGGAAGGGATCAGTCTTACCCCTGCGGAGAATCCCAAAACCCGAAACTGCCCCTTTTCCAAGCAATAAGTGCGAAGATCATGAGCGCCGCGACCCACCAGGAGACGTCGTAGTACCGTTGAATCCAGTGCATCGCTGCCCAGGCAAGCATCCTGAGGATGTGCTCAATTACCTCTGGCATGGACGTGCACATCGAAAGTGTATGCGCAGCCCGTCGGATGGGAAGGATATCATATTAACGTGGATTATTGATTTTGCTGAGAGCCGTACAGCAGGGTTGCGAGCCGGCAGGGCCAATTCAAGGTAGACCCGCAGTTTGGAGCTTGGCGATCAAGCCGATGTGTTGACAGCCGAGAAGGGCTGTAGTATCGATCTATTCTAATGAATGTGTGAGCGCTTCCTTCGATCTGGCACGCGACCTCCCTGAATCTCGCACAATACAGTGACAGACTTTGTTTCTCCACGACGGGGTCTCACGTAGGATACAAGCAACCCGTTGTCACTCTATTACGCGAGCGAGGGTCATCACTCTTTCGATGGCCGTAAACAGTTCGTTCACATTAACCGGCTTGGATACGTAGGCGTCCATGCCGGCCTCGAGGCACCGTTCCTTGTCGCCCTGCATGGCCCCGGCGGTCATGGCGATGATGGGAAGATGGGCCCCGGTGTGACGCTCCCGCTGACGGATGGCGGCGGCGGCCTCAAGCCCGTCCACGTCCGGCATCTGCACGTCCATCAACACCAGGTCGAAAGTCCCTCTTTCGAGAGCCTCCAGTGCTTCCCGGCCGCTAGCCACCAACACCGCCGAGTGGCCCTGCTTTTCGACCAGACGCTTCGCGAATAGCTGGTTAACGGCGCTATCCTCGACCACCAGGACTCGCAGTCGGTTCCGCCCTTCCCCCAGCAAATGGCGAGTGACCAACTGCGCTTGCCGTGCGGCGGGCTCGCCCTTTCCCAGAACCTGCAAGGTGGCCGTCAGGAGATCCGACTCACCGATCGGCTTGGTAAGGTAGGCCGACACGCCCAGTTCCCGGCAGCGCGCAGCGTCGCCTCGCTGACCGCCGGAAGTCAGCATCATAATGATCGCGCCCGCCAGTCGCGGGTCCAGTTTGATGCGCTCGGCGAGGGTGAAACCGTCCATTCCCGGCATTTGTGCGTCGACGATGACGAGCGGAAACGGCTTGCCGGCCGCCTGAGCCTCTTGCATCGAAGCCAGCGCGGCGGCGGCACCGGCCGTCAAAGTGGGGCTCATTCCCCACCAACTCAGCATGTCTGCCAGGATGCGTCGGTTTAGGGAGTTGTCGTCGACCACTAGCACGGGCATGTTTTGCAGGCAAGCGGTGTCAAGTGGCGCGGCGCGTTCCGTCACCGGCTCGGCCATCCCCAGGCGCACCTCGAAGTGGAAAGTGCTGCCCTTACCGAGTTCGCTTTCCACCCAGATTCGTCCTCCCATCATCTCGACCAACTGAGAGGAAATCGTCAGACCCAGCCCTGTGCCCCCGAAGCGTCGGGTGGAGGACGGATCGGCCTGAGTGAAGGCTTCGAAGATGGCCTTCTGCTTCTCGTGCGGAATGCCCATGCCCGTGTCACTGACGCTGAAGTGCAATTGGACGTCCTCCGGTGTTTCCGACAGCTTCGCCACTTGCACCATCACCTCGCCATGCTCCGTAAATTTGACCGCGTTACCGATCAGGTTCACGAGCACCTGACGCAGTCGGCCGGGATCTCCCCGTACTGCCGCCGGCACGTCATGCTCGTAGCGGCAGACCAACTCCAGGTTCTTCTCAGCAGCGCGGATGCCCAGAGATTTTACGGCCGCATCCACGCTGTCTTTCAGACTAAACTCGATGCATTCAAGGTCCAGCTTCCTCGCCTCGATCTTGGAAAAATCGAGAATGTCGTTAATGATGTTCAAGAGAAAGTCCACCGAGGCCTTGACCGTGTTCAGGTCGTCACGCTGCTGGCGGCTGAGGTCGGTATCGAGCACAAGGTCCGTCATGCCTACGATGGCGTTCATGGGCGTGCGGATTTCATGGCTCATTGTAGCCAGAAAGTTGCTCTTGGCTCGGTTGGCGGCTTCGGCAGCTTCTTTGGCCGCCAAGATCTCAGCTTCCGCCCGCTTGCGCTCGGTGATGTCCTGAATGATGCCGAGGACCGCTCTTCGTCCGCGAAAATGCAGAGCATGGGCATCAACTTCCACGTCAACGACTCGTCCGTCTTTAAGTCTATGGCGCCCCTGGCCGCGATCTCGTGACTGCGTGCGAAGCACCTGCATTTGGGAGAGAACGCTGGGGGCGGCTTCTGGCGGCAGGAGGTCCGTGACCCGCATCCTCAGGAGCTCGTCGCGGGAGTAGCCGGAATGGCAGACGGCAGCGTCATTAACCTCGAGGTACTGAAGCGTCTCCAGATCCCAAAGGAAGGTGGGCAGGGGGGTCGAGACGAACAGCGAGCGAAATTGCTCTTCCGCCTCGCGCAAAGCTTGCTCGGCGCGCTTGCGCTCGGTGATGTCCCGGAGGAAGCCCGCGATGCACACCCTGCCATCAACAGACATGCCGACCGCGCTGACATCCGCATAGACAATTGCGCCGTCCTTCCTGAGAAACGGAAGGCCCGCGGCCAGCGTCTTGTCTCCGCGGGCCTGGGCTTCGAACTCGGCCACGACCCACGGCAGATCATCCTTCGAGTGAATGTCGGCCACGCCCATGGTTGTCAATTCCGCTTCGGAATATCCGAGCAAGCGACATGCGGCGGGATTCGCGTAACTAAACATCCTCGTTTCAAGGTCGGCGACCAGGATGCCATCGGCACTTGCCTGAAAAAGCGCGTGGTATTTTGCCTCCGACTCCCGCAGCGCCGCCGCCCCTTGCTTGCGCTCGGTGATTTCTGCTTCAAGTGCCTCATTGGTTCTTTTGAGTTTGGCCGTGCGCTCTTCTACCAGCTCCCCGAGATGTTCGCGGTGTTTTTTCAATTCCGCTTCCGCTCGCTTGCGCTCGGTGATGTCGGTACAGGTACCAACCCACTCCCGAATACTGCCGTCGGCTTCGAGCACAGGGATGCCACGAGCAAAGAAGAGCCGATAGCTACCATCGTATTTGCGCACGCGGAATTCGCTTTCGTAGGGACCTTTCGCTTCAACTGCTTTTGCCCACACCTGTGCCACTCGCTCACGGTCATCCGGGTGAATTGCTTCAATCCATCTCCATCCTTTAATCGCTTCTTCGCTCTGGCCTGTAAGCTCCCTCCATGAGGGCAAATCCACAACGACCTCTCCGCCAGCGTTTGTAATCCACACCACTTGCGCAGTCGCCACGGTGAATGCCCGGTAGCGCTCCTCGCTCCTCCGCAGTTCTTCCTCTGCCCGCTTGTGCGCGGTGATGTCTCGCACGATCCCCCACATCTCCACGGGCGGCCCCTGTTCATTCTTCACGAGCCAAACTCGGATACTGATGGGGAATGCCGTTCCGTCCTTCCTGATATACTCCTTCTCATATTCATCAGAATACCCTCTCGCCAAAATCTGATTCTTGACAATATCTGCTTCGCATTCATGCCACTTGAGCGGTGTCAACTGCTGATGGGTCAACCTTCTGAGTTCGTCCTTCGAGTAGCCGAGCATATCCAAGTAAGCTTGGTTAGCATCCAGGATCTGCCCTTTCATATCAGTGGAGATGATCCCATCCACACTGGACTCATACAGGGTCCGGTACTTTTCTTCAGATTTTCTGAGGGCTTCCTCCACCCGCGCGTTCTCCAGGCGGACGGCCGTCTGGCTGGCGAAGGCGGTCACGGCTGGCACTTCGGCCTCAGTCAGGCCGGTCCCGGTGATGAGCAGTACGCCGTGCGTCTCGCCGCCAACCGTCAACCGAGCGGCGATGCCCTGTCCAATCCTCAGCAAGGATGCCAACCGACTGGCTAGCGGCCCCAGCGGCCCGGGCAAACCCTCGGCAACGATCTCGGCGGTCCTATTCCGGTCAGTAAAGATGGTCTGTCCCTCCGCGATAATCCGCTGGTAGAAACCGCCCGGCACCAGCGGCATGCGGTAGTCCTGGAGCGCGATCCCAGTAAGTTTCACGGCCGCCTGGAGCAAGGTCGGATCGAAGGTCGTATGGGAGACGGTGAGGCTCGCCCGGTCCGGCGTCAGGCTGAAGACCACGGCATTGAAACCCAGCCGAACCACCTCCTCACCGACTGTGCGGTAGACCTCAGCGGGCGTGCGGGCGCGCTGTACAGCCTGGGCGGCCTGGGTGAAGGCTAGGAGCCGGCGCTGGGCGCGGCTTGCCTCATCTTGGGCGCGGCGCAACTCTTCCTTCATCCTCTCGAGCTCGCTGATATGGGGCATCATCCGCCGAAACAATAGGGAGTTAATGGGGATTTCCTCATGCAGGAGGACGCCCTCGGCGTGGGAGCTACAACTCCGACCTTCCTTCTCCCATCTACCGCCTCCCCCTGCTGCCTCCAAACTTAACCTATCGGCACTGGCAGGCAGCCTGATGAGGAAAAGTGGGCTCCAGGGCGGAATTTGTGGGTAGATTCAGCTAGAGCATCGAACTGGCAGCGAGTTTCACGGCAGCAGGCACGCTGGCGCGGCAGGACGCCAGGAGTGAAAAACCCAGAACGCTGGAATTAGGAACGCAGTTCTAAGGAAATCTTCAAGCGCAAAATGACCCCACAGGACGAGAAATCTGCTAGGCTTGTTGTGGATCGCAAGAAATGCTCTTTCAGGTTCGAAATCATACACAAAGGATACTTACCGTTTGCCAGATCGAGTCTGAACTACTACCGTCGAGCAGATGAAACCGTGAATGAACGCTTCCGATTATTGTTCCGCCGCGTGGGATATAACCTGCGTGGTGGCTTCCTAATTCGTCCGCTGGCTATCGCGCTTATCTTGGGTTGCGCCGGTACACTTCTCTCGTCGTTGGAGGAGGCCGATCCCGCCATCAGCGCATGGGTGCCCAAGGCGCTGTTCCCATCGCACGCTGATCCCCAAATGGCTCAGGTCATCCTGGGAGGAATCGCCGCCTCCATTATGACCGTCGTGTCTATCGTCTTCGCCATTCTGTTGATGACACTCACCCTGGCCTCCATGCAGTTCTCGCCACGCATTATCGTGAGCTTTACAAGGGACCGGGTGACCCAATGGACCCTCGGCATATTCCTCGGCACCTTCTCGTACTGCATGGCCGCACTTCCCGCGGCGCGCTCTTTCCCAACCCCTTTCGCACCGGTTGCCACGGTCCTGGGCGCGATGGTGCTAGCCGCCGCCTGTGTGGCATGGCTGCTCTTCTTCATCTTTCACATTTCGCGGGCAATCAGCGTGAGCCATATCGTGGATCGGATCGCGTCTGAGACTGAGGCCATGATCAATGAGCTGATGCCATGGCCCCGAAGGCTGAGCAGCATGGAAGCGCCCGATCCGGTTCAGTCAACTATCTGGGAAGCAACTGTCTTGAGTGATGTCTCCGGTTACATCCGCTTCATCGACACCACGAGGCTCGTCGTCCTGGCAAAGTCCTGCCGGGTAAAACTCCGTGTCCTCCGGCGTGTCGGCCAATTCGTTCCAGCAGGAATCCCGCTGCTGATGGTCTCGAAGGCGGATCGCCTTCCCCCTGAGGCAAGCGCTGAGATTCGCCAAGCCTTCGACTTCGGTCCATCCAGAACCTTGCAGCAGGATGTGGAATTCGGGGTCTTGCAGATCGTTGACATCGCGCTGAAAGCAATATCGCCGGCCGTAAATGACCCTACCACTGCTATTAGCTGCGTGGACCAGTTGAGCCGGATCTTGATCCGTTTTGCTTCCAGAGAGGTGCCAAATTCCATCCTCTACGATCCGCCGGGCGTCTTTCGCGTGAGCATTCCATGGATGGGCTTTGAGCAAATGCTGGACTCTGCGTTTGAGCAGATACGCCTATATTCGAAAGCGGACATGGCGGTTAGCCTGCGGCTGTTGCGTGCCCTCGGTGACATCTCCACCACCACCACCGACCAAGAGATCCGCCGGACGCTCACTGAGCGGGGAAGACGAATTGTCGCGGGTTGCGCAGAAAACCTTGGCGAAGTGGAACTGCGGTACATGCGCACCCGATTGGTCGTACTGGAGAATTCTCTTACCCCCCCCAGCGCGGCAGGTTGAAGACCCTCAAAGGGCGATGGTCGAATCTATCCCTTCCCGAGAAATCTAAATCACACTGTGATATAATTTCTGAATATGATGCACCGTGCCTCGCGGCCACAGCAAACGTCTGAGAACTCTGTCGTGCTCCGTCGGCTTGCCTGGTTCCGCTACAATCTTCGCCGTTTTCTTCGCTTTAGCGAAAGGGCCACTCGCAAGCACGGCGTGACCCCTCAGCAGTACCTCTTGCTTCTGGGAATCGCAGGATATACCGGCCGCGGATGGGCAACCATCACCGAATTGGCGGAGTTTTTGCAGGAACGTCACAACGCCGTGGTGGGACTTGTACAGAGGGCTGGCCGGAAAGGACTGGTCCGCAAGGACCAACGCGGGCGCGACCGCCGCTTCGTGCGCGTTCGGCTTACCCGGCAAGGGACCGCAGCCTTGAACAGCCTCGCGAACCTCCACCTGGAAGAGCTCAAACGCATGGAGCTTGACATTGGCAATGCCTTGAAGGCAAAGCCGCAGATTATCAAGCCGGCTGAAGGAGCCTGATTACACCTCATGGTTAAGGCTACACCCATCGGCGTGGCGCGCGCGGCAGACATTCTCAGATTGAGAAGTTGGATTGTGGAGGAAGAAATTGAATAGCCCTCCGGAGCGTTCCGCAATGAGCAATCCCCAGAACCCGTCCCGGCAGGCTGCGCTTAGCTGGCGGACCCTCAAAAGGTGGGGCATGCCTCGCTCCGGTTCTTTGCAGCCGCGTGGACGCAAGCTGCCTCATCATCATTTTGCCCGCCCGCTGTATTACTGTTCCTGTTAGAATAGCATTGCGAGCTTTGCTGAAGGAGTCGCATGCAGAACAGCAGATGGAAAGTAGATGTCCTCTTGCCGGGGAGTTGGCGTGGCGCGACCTCAGTGCTGCTTTCCAAGGGGCGCCATCACATCGTTGTGGACACCGGAATGCCTCACGAGGCGCACGAAATTGTTAAAGCTTTGGAACTCCGCGGCCTGAGAACCACAGACATCCGGATCGTCATCAACTCTCATTTCCATATTGACCATGTGTCGAACAATACGCTATTCCCGGGCAGCGAAATCTTCGGCTCGCAGGAATCCTATGACTGGTGCCGGGCTGTCTATTCTGATCTCCTGGACAAGCAGAATTGGGAAACCCTCATCTTAAAGTACTACCCCGAAACCTTCGAATACGAGAGAGCAAAGGAACTAATGACTAAACTCCGGAAACTGGCGCTGCGCTGGTGGGATCCCAAACGATTGGGTAACTCTTCCCAGTTCCGCTGGATTGAGAAACATGCCCTACCGACTGACCTGGAGGGCCTTCTCACCTCTGGTCACGTTCCCGGGCACGCCTCCATCATTGTCCACGGGGGAGAGCAGCGCACGGTGATCGCCGGAGACGCCCTGCTCAGCCGCCAGCATGATGAAAAGGTTCTGACCATGATTCCCTACCGCCGAAGGCAGTTCCAACAAGACCGGGCGCGCATACTTGCCATGCGAGCCCGAATCCTCCCCGGACATGATGCGGAGTTCTCGACGCCCCGTTCCTGACAATCCTGGACCTATCTAATTAACAGGCGCCTCTTTTCAGGTCCCGCAAATAGCTCATCCACCCTAGAATAGGGGCGATGCATCGGCCTCGAGCAGGATCAGGCGGCAATTCTATTGAATCGACCTTAATTGCTCTTGATTTTAGGATTAATAAATGCGTTAATCTACAAGGAATCGATTAGTTGGCACCAAGGAGCGGGATAGTTTTGACCGAGCAATCTTTATTCCCTTCATCCAACCCCATAGAGGATGCCTCGAACCACGGCCTTCGAGCTCGCCATGTTCTTATCGTCGAGGGCGAACCCTCCATCCGCAATGTCCTCTACGTTCTGCTGGCCGGACTGGGATGCGAAGGCGACATTGCCCACAATGGTCGCCAAGCGCTGGCAATGATCGAGAAGGAAAGCTTTGACGCGGTCCTACTGGACCTCCGGTGCTCGGAAATGCCCGCTGGGGAAATGGTCTCCGCAATTAGGGAGCTTCGTCCCAATTTGGTGGGGAGGGTTTTGGTCATCACGGGCGAAGTCTCCGACCCCCAAGCCATGGAAATGATAAAAAAGAACTGTTGGCCCTGCATCCCCCGGCAGCGGGTGATGCAAGAACTTTGGGGGCGACTCCGTGCCCTCTTGGGCGTCTCGCAATCCTCTGCCGATTCAGCCTCCTGACGTTCATCCTCAACTCTCCTTACAGGGAGAGCGTGCGAATATAGTCCGCAAGTGCCTCTTGCCAAGGCCGGGGCAGTGAGAATCCCGCTGCCTTGAGCGCGGCCATTTCCATCACCGCGTATTTCAGCCGGGGAGCTCGACGTCCCATCTGATCGGCAGGGACACCGACTACCTTGCCGGGGTCCAGCCCGGCCAACTCGGCGGCGCGCCGGGCGAGTTCGTATCGAGTACACGCTCCCTGATTCGCAAGGTGGTAGAGGCCGTAGCGACGAACCTCGACAACCTCCATGATTTTGTAAGCGGCATCGAGCGTGTAGGTTGCACAACCCTCCTGGTCACCCGCAACGACGTACTGTTCGCCCGCTGCGACCTTGCGCAAACCTTTTTCGACGAAATTCGTCTTCCCCGATCCAAACAGTACGGAGACCCGGAAGATCCAATGCCTCGGCTGGGTTTGGACGATTGTTTCGCCACCCAGTTTTGTCCGTGCGTAAACAGTGGTCGGAAAGGGCCGGTCAGACTCGACATAAGGGCTCGTATTCTTTCCATCGAATACGGCATCGGTAGAAATGTAGACGACCTCAGCGCGAACCGCGTGCGCCGACTCCACCACGTGCCGGGTTCCGTCGACATTCACCAAATAAGCGCGCGCGGGGTCAGCGTCGGCGATATCCAAATCAGGAATAGCCGCGGAGTGAACGACCACCTCCGGTCGGATTCGCTCCAGCGCTGCGCGCACAGATTCCGCGTCCGTGATATCGGCATCCGCCCGGGTCAACGGGAAGACCGCGTGCCGGGAGGAGAAAACCGCCACCAAAGCATGCCCGAACAACCCCGCCGCGCCGGTAATCGCAACCTTCATCAATCAATCCTCAACAATGGACTAATTCTTTCCACTAGCAGGTTTCTCCAATGCCTCCTCGTATTCTCGAAGCTTTGCTATAACTTTCTGCGCAAGCTGGTCGGAGGTCATGGCGCGAGCAAAGATCTTGGTCTGCGGGCCCGCAGGAGGGGTAGCTTCGTCTTTCTTCTGCTTACGGTTCAGGATATCAGCGTACCAGACAGGCTGGTTGGTTACCCAGTCAACTACGCTAATCGAAATTGCCGGAAGTTCGTCGTGTTTTCCCTTCGAGCCGGGCAACGGTGGCCGGTCTGCGCCGCGCGGTTGGGCGGTCCCCGCCCGGTTCTCGAGCCGGAGTTCCTTTTCAGGATTGGTGGCCTGGATGACCAGGTCCACTCCTTCCGGATCGCTGGTAACTTTGTATTTTCCCCAGCGGCGCAGGAAGTCGATGATCCACTGGTCGAGACCATCGGGCATGGGCTCGACGTAAATCACCTTTCCCACAACCAATTGGTTGGGCTTTTCAGCAGGCGCCTGCTGACCCAGCGCCAAAGCACAAATCCCCACCACCACGAGGCCAACCGAAGACCACAAAATACCCGATATTTCTCTTCTGGCGTTCATAGCTTTCAATCTCCTGCCCAAATCTCCCCCAACAGTATACACCGCACTCGGCAGGCAGCGGGCCGCAGCCAAGAACGCAGAAGCTCGCACAGGTGGTTGCCCCTTGTCTGACGGTGGGCGGTGGCTACCTGATGGAAGGAAGTCTTCCTGGGGCTGAATGTTGGAAGTAACCGGGCCACGCTGCGGCGCGAAGAACTTCTCCGCACACCGACTCGCTGCACTGCGCCCTGGCGAGTGTTTGTCAGGGGTAGAAGGCCGCCGGCAGTGGGGGGAACGAAACAATTCAGAATTCAATACTCAAGATGCAAGATTCAAAATGCAGAATTGAAAATCGAGAATTCTAAATTGCTCCGGCGCCCTCTTTTCAACAGACCACGGACAACGGACCCGCCGTGGCGGGACGAGGGACGACGGCTAGAAAAACTTCCCCGTGTAATTGGTTGGATTCGCGAGGGGCTTGTCGAGGCATTGGCCTGCACCAGTGTCACAGCAAGGTGGGGCGCTTTCGTCGTAGCCGCACGTCCATCCGGAAAAATCGCTTAAAGAATAGATGCCGTGGTTATCGTCTGGTGCGAGGGGAAGGACAAGCACGTTGTAGCTGCCGGGCGGAACGAATAATTTATAACTGCCATCCGAATTGGTGAGGCCGTCCAAGACGACGTTGCCGGTGTTCGCGTCGATGGCCACCACATGCGCTGCAAAGGCACCGGCAATGCTGGCGAACGTGACCTGTCCGGAGATTGTTCCCAAGTAGCTTGCAAAGTTGGACGACGGATACAGGAAAGATATGCCAATGAGGTCGTCTGTGGAAGGGGTTCGTTGCTGGCTTTCGCCTGTGTCCCCGAAAGGAAACATCACGGCGTGGGCGACGCCGCTATTGTCAAGCCCCAGGGCGTGGCCGGTTTCGTGGGCGGCGACGGATTGCAGGTCAAAGTCATTCGAAAGCGGCGGAGTGGAAGTAGAGAATTGAGCGTGAGGATTGAAGACGATGTCCGCGTCATACACGATGGAGGGTGAAGTGGTCGTTATAGTTTCAAGGCCGTTGCATTCGGTAAATGTGTAGGTTGTCCCCGGCGTACCCGGCGCACCATTTCTCAGGTAGTCAGTGCTTACGGTTGTAAAAGCAATGGCAGCGGTCCCCGTAGGAAAATCGGCAGGGTTATTGTCATTGAACGAAACGACGTTCACGCAATCGATTTGCGGATTGGGCAGATTTGTGACGTCATTTCCGTTGCTGATGCTGAGGTTCGTCAACTGTTGCCCGTTCAGCGATGCCGTCGTCCAGGAGTTGAAGGAATTGATGAGGACCGTCTTGAGGGGCAGCGGATTCGTGCCATCGGCGGTGTCTACATTCTCCGGTGGTGTACCGGGGTTGTCCAACACCCACGTGAAGGAGGCATTCGGCCATCGAGAAGGAATCGGAACTCCGTCGACATCATTTTGAAAGGTGGTGTAGGCAAAGGCCAGGATGGCACCCAGCAGCGTCAAACTCCCCGCCGCAGCGGCTAAGACCTGAAGGCGAATGCGAAAGGCTCTTTTCACTTGCACCATCCTCACCTCACGGTGACCACAAGTAATCTACCTCGCAACGACCCAACCGCAGGCGCAGTGCTTCGCGCCGAAAGCAGGACCTGCTTCCCGCGAATAGAAACCTCGGTCCAGGAGATCTCCCATGAATCCCCAACTCGCTCCGCCATCCCCGAGAGGGCGCTGCCTGCGGGGATCACCAGGCCCACGTTGGGGAAAAGGTCAGATGTAGTCCGCCCTTGGACGTCCATGCGCCTCACACCCGCAAACTGCGTGGACCTGATGGCCAGGGTAATCGCTGTTCCATGCGGGATATTCAATGGCCTGCTGAGCGCTGTCGAAATCTCCCTTTGGAATTGACGGACTGGAACCGCCGGCCCCGCGATGGTCGAGGCAGCTCCAGAAGCCGGGGCGCCACGCGTTAGAGAACCCAAGGGAAGGATGAGCTTTTCCTCCTGCGTCGTCGCGTCACGGTAGATCCGGTAAGCCCCCTGCATCATGCCGACCGGGAGGAATCTGGAGGGGTCCGCCGCCGAACGTTCCAGGAACAACACGTAATCTGCCTGGGAATGGAATTGAATGGTCCCCGCCACAAAGACATGCACGTTGCCGATCGTACCGCCGGGTTGCTGGACAATCAGGGTGGAAGCCGGATTCCCCTTGTAAGTCTGGTCAACAGCGACGGTGGTGTAGGTGTAAATTCGAGTGTGCGCGGGGTTCCAGAGGGTCTCCTGGCTGACTACGTGGCCGCGGATAACCTCCGTGGACGCCTGCGCAAGCTGGTCCAGACTCATCCGCACCAGAGTGCTGGCGGACGCCGAGGCAGCCCATAAGACTGCCACGAATACCACGAAAAGCCGAGCGCGCATCTTCATCGCTTATGGCCCCGAGGGGGTAATCAGTACCCCCCCCACAAAGGCGGAAAGTTCGCCCGTAATTGGATTTGTCACCATGATATTTCGCGGCCCGAGCACAGCGTTGGAGCTCACCCTAATATCGAAAGTTACCGACGGCGTGCCATCGTTAGTCTGACCAAACTGGGAGCCAGAGGGCTGCACTACGGTCACATCGGCCGGGTTTCCGCTGATCGAGTAAACAGTCCCCGAAACTATCCCATTGCCGACCACGAAGATAATCGCCGAGCTTCCCTGTGCAACTTCCACCCCGGCAGCCGCCGTGGAGCATGTGCTACCGCTGCACGTACCCGCACCGTAAATGGACAAGGTTGGAGTCAGCGGCGAAACCTGTATATTGACATTTGAAATCGCTTGGCCGGAAGCCACCTGCACGGTATTCGCACCGGACGACTGCGTCACAATGGTCACGGTGGCGGAGGCAGACTTGGTATCGTCCTCTTGGCTGGTAACCATGACGGTTACATGGTTGGGCGAAGGCACTTTGACCGGCGCCTGGTAATAACCCGCCTGTGAAATGAACCCGACAGTGGAACTCCCACCTACCGCATTACCTACACTCCACACAACGGCAGCGTTCGCTGTCCCTGCCACTGTGGCACTAAACTGCAAAGCGTACGACACCGGGACGTAAGCAGTCGTGGGGCTAATGGTAACTATAATCGGTGTCTGGGTCGAACCTCCGCAAGCTGCGGCCAGCAGCGACACAGCAAGGCCAAAACCAAGAAACACTCTTGCCACGCAATTGCCGCGAATCATTCGGCGAACCCCGCTCATAACTGCTTTAGCAGATTGCTGTCTCCTGGCTCCTGAATCCTGGCACCTTAAGGCGCCAAGAGAGTCGCGCCTTTCTGCAACCGGCTAAGGCTCATGATCCAGAATTTGAGATTTGAATCCAAAATCTAAAAATCGCCTCATCCAGTTAGAGTCTATATGAAAACCCCAAAATTCGCCATTTCCTGCAAGAGGGCTCGATTATCGGCGTTGTCGAAAAGGTGCAATGATCGAGTCACCAAATAGGCCTTTTACCCAGCATCTAGCAGGGAGTTCCCGAACCAACCGGGACGGATCAACCTGGCATGTTCCGTTAAAGGGCGGCAGCACGCCATTGACAAGCACGGCCGCCTGTCTGTTCAAAAATTCGATGCTCTCCCAAAGAGCGCCGTTGTCTCGGAGCCCGACAGTTCAAAGATCAAAAAATCTGATCACTGCTGCGTAGAGGTGGACCCATCTGAGGGCGGAGACGTACCTTGATTTTGCCCCGGCGGCACAGGAATTCCCGTAGGCGGCTGGCCGAAGGTGTTTGGCTGGCCTCCTTGACCCGGCTGCCCACCGACACCTTGCGGGAGCCCCGGGATGGAGGTCGCGATGCCAAGCGCACCCAGATCCACGCCAATGAACTCCCACTCGTCATAGCGTGTTTTCTGATTCCAAATGCGGATCGATTGCTTATGGCTGCTGCTGGCAACACCGACAATGAATGTCCCCCCGCCCTGGATACCCCCGCCAAAGAAAGAGGAATTCCCCTGTGCGGTCGAGGTGCTTCCGGCGGAGGTGGAATTCAGAGAGAAACCTCCCGTTGACTGACCAAATCCACTATCGCCCATTCCCTGCTGGCCAGATGGGCTTCCGCCCATGCTCGGAGTGCCGGACATCCCGAACGCGCCTGTACCTTGGCCTGCGCCCGGTTGACCCTGCCCCCCCGATGAAGGGCCTTGCGTCTTCGAGTCCAGCAAAACTCCCTGCGCATTCGCGTGGATGAACCGCCACTTCCCATTGGGCGTCATCGGGTCAGTAAATTCCTTCCGCAGGAAGCGGAATCCATTGGTCAGCTTTGTCAGTTCGTTGACGCTGGTTGGGTATCTTTGGAACTTCTGGTGAAAGCCCGCGATAGCGCGCGCGTACTGCTTGCCGCGGAAGATGAGTTCCTGTTCGCGCTCGCGCTGGCCCTCCAGATAGATGCTGGGCAGCACGGCAGTCAGGCCGATCAACAAGACGGTGGCCGCCAGCATGACAAACAGCAGCGCGAAACCGGAATCGAGTCCTGGACCGCCGACAGAGTTACGGCGGGACGGGCAAATCAACGGTTTGGTGAATGGTGGCATCTTCGACGGTAATCACCGTGGGTGTTATTTTGATGACCTTGTATCGAGTCCCGACGGAATCACCCTCGTGGACTACGAAAACTTGGTCTTCATCAGAAATCATTGCTTCCTTGACTCCCCCCTTCCCCTCGGAATAGCCCATGGGCTTCAAGGTCACCGGGGGGGGAGGAGTAGGCTGCGCTGCCGCCGGTCCTGCGGCCGCGGTCTGACCCGGCGCCGCATGGGCTGGAGCCGCCACGAACTCGAAGGGGTTCCGGTCCAACTCTGGGAGCGGGCGCTCTTCGAGTTCCTTCAGCAGGTCCAGCTTTACGACGGGGTTGTAGCGGGACAGCTCATCCGATACTCTCTGCTTGCCGGCGGGGGCCTTGGGGCCTGGGAGAGTGGTTGCCTTGGCGCGGGGGGGAGTCGTCGCCCGGGGACGCGTGTCCCCGGCGTGCCCCCGGTTAATATGCAGCACGAGGTTTACGAGCAGGGCGAACGACACTACGCCCAGAACGACCGCGCCCCATTTCTCAAAGTGTCCAGTTGCCTTCATCGCGTCAAATATAGGTCGGCAGTCAGCCGTAACTCCAAATCGTGGGTATCACCCGCAGCAGCAATGTTGAAACTCCGAATCACGATGAAATCGCTCGCTGTCTCAAGAGCATGTGCGAACTTCAGCAGAGCCGGGAAGGGCCCCCCAACAATGATCACCAATCCCAGACGCTGCAGCGGTCCGGAAGCGTTGTTGTCCAACTTGTAAGCGACGCTGGTAAGCTGCGTCCCGGATTGCTCCGTCACACGTCGCACGAGCTTGGCGGCCTGCGAGAATCCCTGGCGCCGGGGCGGAGCATAGTCTCGTTCCAACGCGGCAAGCCTTTGGCCCGCCTCCGGCAATGCCTCGCGGAACTTCTTCAGGCGCTCGATACGAACCTCCGCGTCATAGATGCGCCGGCGCAGGGCGGCAAACTGTTGTTGCTCCGAGGAAACCAGCGCTTGGGTGGATCGGAACATTCCGAAATAAAGCAACACGTCGAGCAGAACCAAGGAAGCGCCGGCTATTTGGAAAACGCGGGTTACGGTCTGGCGATGACTCCTTGGCAATTATTCCCCCGATGCTTCACTCTCGCCTGGCAGGTAATGCGCTGTGCAGGCGATGTTCTCCAGCTCGGAAGCGGCACCTGTCTGTTCGAACCCTTGATTGACAATCGCTACATCTTTAAAGTGGGGCGAGTCCTCGAGGTCGCTCAGAAAACGCTCGATGGCTTCTTCGCTCTTGCCTGTAATCACGAACCGGACGGCCAGTTCCTGGCCCTCCGGCGCCAAGGCCAGCCCCGTAAGGCGCACCTCATCCGGCATGAGATCGGTAATGTCTGCGGCCAAGCCGGGCAGTGAGACCCGCTTCTTTTCAATCAGCGCGTTAACGAACTGCACGTCGTCGAGAAGCCGGCGATACTCCGGCTCCTCCAGTTGTTTGCGCAGCGCCATTTCCTGGGCGCGCAGAGTGTTCTCCCGTCCCTGCTGCTCGGCGACGGACTTCTGCACGGCCCTGTATGCGCGGAATGAACGAACCGTGAACAACAGGAGAAAGGCCAATCCTGTAACACCCAGCAGCGTAGCTGGGATAGCCCAATAGAGCGCGTAGCGCTCGCGCGCGCTGGGCGGAATAGCCAGATTCAGTACGACTTTCATGGGCCTAGTTTTGGTTCTCCAGCAGTCCGGCAAACGTCATGCCGAAACCTTCCAAGATCTTCTTCTCGGCGGGGGGAAGGGTCGCCGCGTGCGAAGCTGAGTTGGTCAGGAGCCGAACATGCCGACCTGTGGCTTCCGCGATTTCCTTGTCCAGTGAGCGTGTTGCCGGCGGTCGGACGTAAATCCACAAGTCCTCGATCTCACTCTTAAGGTGGTCGCGACAAGTCGCCACTACGCGCGCGATTTCGCGGACCACTTCCCCGTCTCCTTCTGCCGTGCGGGCCTCAAGCAGGCGATTGCGCCAGAAGCTAATGCCGTCTCCTACCATCACCACCGTGGTCACCGAACCCGAACAGACATGCACAAGGACCTGGCTTCCTTGGCTTCCGGCGGGTAACAAGGGAAGAAGGGCCGCCGTGGCAGGCAGGACCAGCGCCGGGCCGGAACTCAGAGTCTCGAAGGCCGCCTCGTATTCCGCCACTATGGAATTCCGCAATGCCATAGCCAGCAACTCGACGGATTGGTCTCCCTTGGAGAGCCGTTGGTAGCTGACTCTGGCTTCCTCCGGTGGAAAGGGAAGAATGCCTCCCATCTTCCATCGCACCAGCGCCTCCGCTTCGTCACGATTGTCAGGGAGCGTCTCAAAGCGCAGGATAGCGACGCGCACGGAAGGGTCCGGCAAGAGGATGCCCAGCCGGCCACTGCCATTGCCGACTGCTTCCAGGACTTCACGGACAGCCCGCCGAACCACCTCCTGCTTGGCCAGGTTGGGCCGGCTGGGAAGGGGTTCCAACGCTCCGGCCTCAAGCTGCCGTACGGCCACCCGGCGTACCTGACGCGATGACCTATCCAATCTTGCGCCGGCGACAAAACCAGGCTGCAGATCGAGAACCACGGAGGGCAAAAGGAAGGCGCCGGTTCTTTCCCCCCGCCTGGGCAAGAGTCTGGCTCTTAACGTTCCCCAATTCATCTCTTCTCTGACCCCCGGCCCACCCGGATCACTCCACAAAGGTGACCTTGTTGATCTCCTTGAAGGTGGTGACCCCAAGCCGGACTTTCTCCAGCGCCGACTCACGCAGTGTCACCATGCCTTCTTCCCGTGCCACCCGGCGAATCTCCGAACTCGGTTTCTTGTCGAGAATAAGTTCGCGCACGCGGTCCGAGAGGGCCAACAATTCACCAATGGCAGTACGTCCACGGAACCCCGCCTGGTTGCACGCCTGGCACCCAACGCTCTCGTAGAAGGTGATGCCGCGCCAGGCCTCAGGGGCTTGGCCGGACTCCTCGAACATTTCTGGAGACATTTCCGTGCCACGCTTGCACTCTTCGCACAGCGTCCGCACCAATCGCTGAGCCAGGATGCAGTTGAGCGCGGATACAAAGTTATAAGGTTCGACGCCCATGTTCAGGAAGCGGCCCAGCACGTCGACCACGTTGTTCGCGTGCACGGTGGTGAAAACCAAGTGGCCGGTCAGGGCGGATTGGATAGCGATCTGTGCCGTCTCGTTATCGCGAATCTCGCCCACCATGATCTTGTCAGGATCATGGCGCAATATGGACCTCAGACCGCGAGCGAAAGTCAGTCCGCGCTTTTCGTTTACCGGAATCTGGGTAACGCCGCGGAGCTGATACTCAACCGGATCTTCGATGGTGATGATCTTATCTTCGTCGCTTTTGATTTCTGAAAGCGCGGCGTAAAGCGTCGTGGTCTTCCCGCTACCTGTCGGTCCGGTCACCAGCACCATGCCGTAAGGCTCGCGGATGAATTTTCGCAGCCGCTTGATTTCGCGGTCCGCGAGCCCCAGGACTTCCAGCCGCAACTGGCGGAACTTCTCGTGCAGCGATTGCTTATCCAGGATGCGCAACACCGCGTCCTCCCCATGGATCGAAGGCATAATGGACACGCGGAAATCAATCGGACGCCCACGGTAGCGGACTCGGAAGCGGCCGTCCTGAGGGACGCGGCGTTCGGCGATATCCAATTCCGCCATCACCTTGATGCGGGTGATGAGGTTGGACTGGAATTCCCTCGCCAAGGGGGCCATCGCCTGCTGCAGGACGCCGTCAACCCTGAACTTCACCACCACGGAGTTGTCACGGCTTTCAATGTGGACATCACTCGCGCGCCGCTCCAGCCCGGCAAAGATGATGGAATCCACCAGCCGGATCATGGGGCTGACGTCTCGCTCCTCAACCAAGTGCTCGAGCGAAAGACCTTCGCCGGCGGCCTCTTCCTCGCTGATGACGTCCAGCCTAAACTCCTCGGTGGCCTCGTCCAGCACCCTCTGGGAAGGCTCTGTTTTTTTCAGGAAATCACGCACTTGGCTCGGCGGGGCCACACGAACAACCAATTGCCGGTCGAGCTTCATTTCCAACTCATCCAGCCGGGATAAATCGGTGGGGTCAGCCACCACGATAACTAACTGGTGATCGTGCGCCTCAAGCGGGAGAAACTGGTAATGGAGCATCGTGTCCAGCGGGATCGTGCGGAGTAATTCCCCGTCTGGACGACAATCCCGCAAATCCACAAAATCAAAATGATAGCGGGCTGCCAGTTGGCGCACTTGCTCGAATTCGGCGCTTAACTCCGGAGTCATTTCTCCCAACTTCCACCTCCCAACAAGTTGCTTTCAACAACCTCCAAAATCCTTCAGTGAACCTGCGCTGCCATGGAGAACAGGGGCAGGTAGAATGCCACCAGCACCGTCGCCACCACGATAGCCATGCCGGCGATCATAATCGGGTCCACTAAAGCCACGAGCGTGCCCAGATCAACGCTTACATCTTCCTCAAAGAACTCCGCCAGGGCCTCCAGCATATTGGACATGGCACCGGTAGATTCGCCCACTTCCATCATATCCAGAGCAAGGGGAGGGAACAAACCGCATGGGCGCAGGCTGGCGCTGAGCGCGCGACCGGCGATCACCTCCTTTCGAGCTTTCGCAATCGCCTCTGCCATCAGGGGGCTGGTCACCGAGTCTTTCGCGGTCTCCAGCGCGGAAACAATGGGGATGCCACCCTGTAACAGAGTGGAGAGTGTCCGCGCGAATTCCGCCACGGAGAACTTCAGCAAGAGTTTCCCCACCAGGGGCATGGTGAACTTTGCGCGTTCCCATGCGAGGCGCACGCGCCGGGAACGAAATACCCCGCGCGTCCCCATCACGGCCAGCACGATCCCCACCAGAATGACCGGCGCGAAATGCTTCACCCCCTGTGACAGGGAGATCATGAAGACTGTAAAGGCCGGTAATTGCACCTCGAGCTCAGCGTAAAGCATGGCGAATTTCGGAACGACGAAAGTGATAATAAAAGAAATCAAAACCACCAGGAAGGTCATCAGGAAGGCAGGATAAATGAGGGCGGACAGGAACTTCTTGCGGAAGGTGCGCGAAGTCTTCTGATACGTGAGGTAGTGAGCGAGAACCCGGTCCAGGCTGCCGCTCCGCTCCCCGGCACTGAGTGTCGCGCAATACATTTTGGGAAACCGGCCCACCGATTCGAATGCCTCGGAAAGCAGCGCCCCCGCCCGAACTTTCTCCTGGACTTTGTTCAATGCCCCCCGGAGCGCTTCGCTCTGGGCTTGACCGGCCAACAATTCCAGGGATTTTTGCAAAGGCAGTCCGGATTTCGAAAGGGTCAGGAATTGTTGATTAAAGAGGAGGAATTCGTCCGGCTTGATGCGGCCTCCCCTTCCAGGAGCCCACCGCGCGCTCAAGGTCTCTTTGGACCGAACGGAGAAAACGTAGAACCCTTCGTTTCTCAGCCGATGACGTAGTTCAGCTTCCGAACCAGCCTGCTCCGTCTGGACCAAGACCTTGCCCGTGCCCGTCCCGATTTTGCAAACGAATTCAGCCATTGCAAGTCGAGGAGTCAAGGAGTCGAAGAGTCGAAAAGTTGAAGACGCATTGGCCGAAACTATTGACCGCCAACTCTTCAACTCCTCGACTCTTCGACTCTCAACTGCCCTCCTCACCAACCGCTATAAGGCGTCCCATCCAGCCCAATCTCATCCGACCCGCTATGCACATCCACTATTCCGGACGCGGCTTGGCTGGGATTCACCGGGACATCCTCAACATCCGTGCGCCAGGTTTGGTTCGACCCGGTGAAAGGATCCACAGGAAGCCCGCTCCGCAGGTAACCCGCATCCACTAACTCATCCAGGGATGTGGGTGGACGTTGCTTATCCAGAGTAAATTCGTCGATGAGTTTCCGGAGCGTGTACAAATCATCCTTCATGACCGCCTCCCGCGCATGCACGATGGCCAATTGAAAAAGAGGCATGGACATGGTAGCGAGGATCAGGAGCAGCGTCAGGACCACCATCAGCTCGAGAAGCGTGAAGCCCCGCGTGTTGGAGCGGGAAACTGGGAGTTCGAAATTTGAAATTGGAAATTTGAAACGGGAAGCTGGGAGCTCAGAATTTGAAATTTGAGATTTGAGATTCGGAATTCGCAGGGGGTGAACCGGCGATGGCTCCAAACCTAACTTGCTCTCCCGCTGCCTTTGGAAATCGAAATTTGAGATTTGAGATTTGAAATTCGCTGGACGACACGCCCGCCCGGGCCCCCAAGGCCATCCCCTGAAGACGAGTTTCCGGTTTCGAGTCTCGAATCTCGAACTCTTACCAATCACTGTACTTCGTCCCATCCAAGGCGGTCCCATCGCTCTTGGAATAAACGTCAAAAACGTTCTCGCCGCCCCAGCTCCGCGAGTCAGGGTCATCCTGCATGGAGCGCATCCCCCATTCGGGCGCGTCAGTCATCGGGTCGACAGGCATCTTGCGAAGGAACTTGTACTTCGCCGTAGCAGTTCCCTTCAGCGTGACACCATCAACGAGCGTCTGAAGGTCCGGAGGATAACCAAAGGTGTCTGCCTTGACGGGTATCATCTCATGGTCCGCAAAGTCCTTGTAGTGGTCGATGGCTTCCCGCATTTCCCGCAGATCTCTCCGCAGCTCAACCTCTCTAGCCCGCTGGATCTGCACGCGGGCCAAAGGAAGAGCAACGGTTGTCAGGAGCAAGATGATAGTAATTGACGCCATCAGCTCCACAAACGTAAAAGCGGAGTCTGCCAAGTGATGGTAGTCAGTTGTGTGCTCGTGCATGCTCATTGCGGTTCGCCGGGCGGTTGTCCAGGGACTTCAGGTCCGGGTACCGGCTGAAATCCTGCTGGCTGGGGTTCGCCGGCTAAGGTCACGTTGCTTCGTGCGCCCAAAGGGGGTTCAGGCAGGCGGACGACGCGGGGAGTCAACATGACCAGGACCTCCGTTTCCTGTCGTTCGACATGCTCGGTGGAAAACAGGTAGCGCAAAAACGGAACGTCGCCGAGGAACGGCACGCCAGCCACAGTATTAATCATGCTGGTTTGAATCAAGCCTCCGAGCACACTCACTTCACCTTCCTTCAGGCGAATGTCATGCTCAATCTTGCGCTCGCCGAAAGTGGGTTCGCTCACCCCTGCGATGGTGACGTTCGCGCCCAGGGAAGAAATCTCGATCGAGGCGTGGATCGCCACCTCGCCATTAGCGAGCAGGTGTGGCGTGAGTTCCAGTTTTACGCCCACGTCCTGGAATTGAAACTGCGTGCTGGCCAGCAGGCCGGTAGTCCCACTCGACGTAGTGCCGCCCAGCGAGGGCAGGAAACTGCCCGTGGCGTAAGGAACGCGCTGGCCAATGCTGAGCTTGGCGGTCTGGCCATCCGTGGAGCGGACCTGTGGGTTCTGGAGAATATGAGTACCGGTGTCGTTCAATACCGCGTTAGCAACAGCACTGGGCACCACGAGGGCGTAGTCTTTGATGCCAAGGGTGTTCAGGCTGATGCCAGTCGAAGTGGTGGTCGATGACGATGAACTAGGAGGAGCGAATACCAGTCCACCCTGCAATCCAGGTGTTATCGTGCCCGAGGACGTGACCGTGGCAGGATACAGGCCCAGGTCTCGAGCCCGGTCGTGGTCGGCTTCCACGACCGCCACATCCATCACGATCTCAGCTTTGCTGCGGTCAAGATCGTGGACAAGCTGTTCAGCAGCCGCAACTTTCTGCGGCGTATCGCGGATTATGATAGCGTTTGAATCCGGGTTGTCGACAATTCTTTGCAGTCCCAGAACTTGTTTCAAAGCTGTGGTGATGGCGGTGCGGTCCGCTGCCGCCAAGGGGTTGGAGAGGTAAATCGTTTTGAGTTCATCCACATCGTAGTCCCGGCGATCGGTGGGCGTATCCGGAACCACCAGAATTGTGTTGGACGTGATCGCTCTCCAAAAGGTGTGAGTTTGCAAGGCGACAATATTCAGCGCCTCCTCAACCTTCACGTTGGAAAAATCCTCAGAAAGCGGGCCGGGCCGAAAGGTAGAGGTGAAGGCAACATTCAGGTTGGCAAGTTTCGCCAGGGCCTCGAAGACTTTGCGGCTGTCGGCCGAGACGCGGAAGTGGGCCAAGGGCTCCTCAGGGAAGGCTTTCAACTTAATAGGCGGCGCATTCGCCGCTTCGTCGTTGGCCTTCAGGGCTTGCTTGAGCGCGGTCTCGCGGGCCTGCTTGGCCGCAATCTGGGCCGCCGCCACCTTGGCCAGTTCCTGAGCTGCGGCCTCATTGGTGGGATCAATGCTAACGGCCTTCTGGAATTCGCCGGACGCATCGTCCGGGCGTCCCTCCCTCAAGAAACGCTGTCCTTGCTTGAGGTGTAATGCTGCGGCTTGGACCCGAACCAGCCTTTCGTGAATGATGATCTTGGCGTTTTCAGGTTGGTCACGGCCTGCTTTTTCGTAATTGACCAATGCGGTATCCCAGTCCTTGCGAAGTTCCGCCTTTCGCGCTTCACGTAACGCCACATTGCCGGCGCTACATGCCACCAGCCCTAACAAGCCGAGACAAGAAGCGAAGATGCGCAATTCTTTTGCCAGCATTTCCTGCTCCCGCAACTCTAAACCATTACCTTACAGTCGCCATTATGAATGACGGTAAGCAATAACACAAGCGGGCACGAGTGTCTGTAAGGTTACTTTCGTACCAGCACTGCGCCAAACCTTTTTCAAGCTGCGGTCGGGAAGATCGACCAGGAGATCGATGCCAAGCAAATCCTCCGACCGCGCACTCCCAGAGAGTTAGACGCCAAAAGCATCCCCCGCGGTTAGCTCCCTCGTGAGTTTTCTCGAGTCACCAACTGAAGCCCTACTCTTCCCGGCTGCGCTTGGGGCAATCGACGAAGGCAGAAACTCGAAATTAGAAACTGGCAACCTTGGTCCTTTAGTTTCAGATTTCTGGTTTCGGGGTCCACTCAATGCCTCACAAATCACCGGTTTATGGCCATATTTTTCGCTTTGATGGGGCTTTCTGGCGCTCAAAAACCAGTTCGTTTTGCGCCCTTAGAAGAGCTAACTCCTTTCTTTTCAACAGATCCTTAGCTTTGTTCCATCTATTTAGTATCTTTTTCGAATCTTCACTCTATCTTCCGCGACGGCCGGGCCGACTTTCGAACCTCTTTCGCGCGTTCCGCGGCAGCGTTCTCCATAGGTCAACCGCCATAGCCTATCACAACTCGCGCCTCGTGTCAAGGGCAAAAATGCGGGAGTCAGGAGCCAGAAGGTTGGCACAAAGCAGAAGCGGTCCGTGGAATCCCAGCAAAAGCCACCCTGACAAGCCAAGTCCCTGCTCCCCTTCCTTTCCCCAACCTCTAGTCCCCAGTACCCAGCCCCTGTGACCTCAAACCCTCTCTCCTGACTTCCTCGCGGCTGGCGCGACTGCTGTCATCCTGAACGCAAGGCATCACTTCCCTGTCATGCGCCCTTCAGAGGTCGTAAAGGCCGGCGAAGAAGAAACGGGAGACGGTGCATGGCGTGCAGTGGTACAATACCGCCCACAACCGAGCTGGAGAAAGGAGCTGATCGTGGCAAAGGTCTTGCGTTGTCGTGATCTGGGAATGAACTGCCCCAAGGAAATTTGCGCCCAGACCGAAGACGAACTGTTGAAACTTGCTGCCGAACATGCTGAAAAGGATCACGGATTTCCCCCCTCCATGATACCGCCCTCTATCATGGCAATGGTGAAAGCCTCGATCAAAGACGAATAGCGCCCTCAAGGCTTCCAAACGACACGCCGGGTAATCTTCGAGTTTGACTACTGGCTCGGTGGAGGCGGTTCCGCAAGCACCAGGGCCGCGCCGACGTTCAGGCGCTCGCCGAGCGGGAGTTGGGGCTGGGTTTAGGGACGGCGATCACCTCAAAACTGACGTCGTCCTGTCAAGCGGTGATTGCCGGTTTGTGCTGGCGGCAGATTTGGTGCCCGTAGCACTTGTTCCAAAACTCTTCGTACCTCGCGAATAATTTCTGCGATCATCACTCGACCGAAGATGGCAGGATGGGACCCTCGAGCTCCAATTCCTTCCTTGTTCCTCTTGACTCTCGTTACTTACTGCCAGTCGCTATTCACTGCTCGCGACACTTATCGCAGTAACCGCCGGCTTCCACCCGAACAACCTTGATACTGAAGCGGCGCTCGCGTTCGATCTGCCCCTTAAGTTTCTCGAAAAGCGAACTTTCAAATTCTTGAATACGACCACACTTGAGGCATGCCAAGTGAATATGATCCCGACTCGCCTTCGCCTCGTAAAAGTGCTTCCCACCCTCCAAATGCATCAGGTCAAGTTCGTCCACCAAGCCGTATTTCTTCAACATGGCCAGGGTTCGATAAACAGTCACCTTATTCAGTGTGGGATCTTGGCCCCTGGCACGCTCCCAAAGAGCAATGGCATCCAGGTGGCTCTCCGCGCTCTGGATTATCTGAATCAGGAGACGCCGCTGATGCGTCATCCGCACCCCGCGCGAAATCAACTCCTGCTCGAGAGAACGCCGCACATCCTTCGATTCACCTGGCATGAGCCCCAGCCGCCTTCGATTTGCCAAGATAGGCGATAGCATAGTTTCGCCTCCGGTGGATGACCTGTCAACCAGTTTTAACGCGTGAAGCGTTGCCTCCACACTTGGTCGGGAATTGCAATCGAATCATTCCTTGGCGGGGATTCCAGGCAAGGGCAAGACCAAAAGCAAAGCCCCCGTAGGTAGGTACGGGGGCTTGGGAATTACGGTCTGAAATCCTGTCCAGACCGGCAAGAGTAGGAGCGAAGGTTACGGCGTGGGAGCAGGAGCGGTAGTGGTAGTGGTCTTCTTTACCTTCGCCGCCTTCGTCGCCTTCGTCTTCTTCGTCTTCTTCTCAGTAGTCTTCGGGGCTTCCGTTGTCGCCGGAGCCTCCTGTGCGAACACTGGCATAGCCAGCGAGAACGCAACCGCAAAAGTGAACAGCAATACCAAGAGTTTCTTCATGCTAGGTCTAGACCTCCTTATGATTTTCTTTCCCTTCTGCTTAGAGCAAGGCGTGGGCCACTTTTCCGCAATTGCACTGGATAGCGCCAAACAACTCAAATACCAGAAGTTATGAGTACTCGGGTGCAAGGCGGCGCCAGATAACGCGAGACCCAAGTCCATCGTCATACACGAATTCGTATGTGCCGCGCACCAAATGAATCAGGAGACGCCACTGATGCGTCATCCGCACCCCGCGGGAAATCAACTCAGGCTCGAGAGAACGCCGCACATCCTTCGATTCACCTGGCATGAGCCCCACCCCTCTTCGATTGCCACGATAGGCGATAGTATGATTTCGCTTCCGGTGGATGAACTGTCAACCGGTTTAGACGCGAAGCGTTGCCTCCACTCTTGATCGGGAATTGCAATCGGATCATTCCTTGGCGGGGATTCCTTGGCAAAGGCAAAACCAAAAGCAAAGCCCCCGTAGGTAAGTACGGGGGCTTGGGAATTACGGTCTGAAATCCTATCCAGACCGGCAAAAGTAGGAGCGAAGGTTACTGCGGGGGCGCAGGAGTGGTTTCAGTTTTCGTCTCAGTCTTCGTCGTGGTCGTCTGTGACGCTTTCACCATTCTCACCGACACGACGTGGATCTCACCCTTGTCCGCATAGACGTGGGCCTTTACGCTGACGTGATGACCTTCATGACCCTTGAGCGCTTCCGGATTCCGGACCGTCCAAGCTTTCTGGTCCTTGTCATTAGTGAACGTTTTCCCGTCGTCACTTACGGTGCCATGAAGCGTCATCAGCTTCGTGGTGGTCGTGGTGGTCGTCTCAGTCTTCGTCTGAGTCTCCTGTGCGAACGCCGGCATAGCCAGCGCGAACGCAACCGTGAACGTGAACAGCAATATCAAGAGTTTCTTCATGCTAGGTCTAAACCTCCTTATGAATTTCTTTCTCTTCTGCTTCGGGCAAGGCGTGGGCCACTCTTCCGCAATTCCACTGGATAGCGCCAAACAACTCAAATACCAGAAGTTATGAGTACTCGGGTGCAAGCCGGCGCTAGATGACGCGAGACCCAAGTCCATCGTCATACACGAACTCGTATGTCCTTGGCACCAAATGGAGCAAAAAAAGCAAGCACAGGATGTCCGAGAGCGGTCTGGCTCTTGTTGCAGAGCTAGCCTTCTTGGCTGAAGTCACAGTAGAATAGGGAGATTCGGTCCAACTCAGTTGAGCATCTAACAGTAACTAATGCCGCGAAACAATGGATGCCGATACGCAGTCCCGCTCCTCACCATAGCAATCCTCCTGGAGATTGCACTCAGCCTTTGTGCTGCGATGCCGCCAACCCAGACCCTTAAGGGCGAGGTGCTGGGAGACAAGAACGCTCCGATTGCAGGGGCAGCCTGCACGCTCGCCGGTCCCGGGTTGCCCGAAGAAGGGCGAACCCAAACAACCGGAGAAAAAGGCGGCTTTGAATTCACGGGGCTGACCCCTGGGAGCTATGATCTGACTTGCGCAGCGCTCGGATATCAGCCTCTGATTCAGAAGGATATCGGGATCGCCGAAGGACAGGCGCCGTTTGTCCAGGTCGTCTTGCCCCGCGAGGTAGTCGTCCATCAAAAGGTGGAGGTAAAGGAGAAGGCGCCCGCTGTCTCTTTGGAGACCACCGCACCACCGGCCACGATCAGCTCAGGGGAGCTTCGGACGTTGCCCTTGGTGGAGCAAAAATTCCTGGCGGCTTTGCCGCTTGTGCCGGGAGTTATTCGGACCCCCGATGGGAAAATAAACATCAAAGGCGTCACTGAGAATCAAGGCATGTTGCTCATTGACTCTGCGGAGACCGTCGATCCGGTTACGGGAAGTTTTTCGATTCAGGTTCCCATCGATGCGGTGGAATCTGTGGAAGTTCAGAAGACCGCCTATCAAGCGCAGTATGGCCGCTTTAGCGGCGGGCTGACCAGCGTCCAAACCAAAGCTCCACTGGACCGATGGAACTGGGAACTGAATGACTTTCTTCCCAGCGTGCGCATCAAGAGCGACCACATCGTGGGTATTTCCGACGACTCACCACGCCTTAGCTTCACCGGCCCTGTCGTCGGAGATAAACTGAGTTTCTCAGAATCCTTCATGTACGACCTCAATAAGCAGCCTGTGCGCGGGTTGGCTTGGCCGCATAACGAGATCAAAAAGCAAGGGGTCGATTCGTTCACGGATCTCTATTACGTTTCTTCTCCCCAAAATCTCATGACCGCCAACTTGAAGGTGTTTCCGTTGCGCGAGCAATACGCCAATATCGACTCTTTCATACAGCAGTCCGCATCCTCCGACTATGCGCAGAGCGGATTCTCAGTTGGCGCTACAGACAGGTACATGTTCTCCAACGGCGGGGTGCTGACGACCCTCTTCCAGTACACCGACTTCGACAGCTATGCGCACGGGCAAGGTTCACAGGATATGGTCCTGACGCCGGACAATTGGGAAGGAAACTTCTTCAACGCCTGGACTCGGGCTAGCACCCAGCAAGAACTGCTCCAGAATTATCAATCCGGGAAGAAAGATTGGGCCGGCCGACACACCCTCAGGGTAGGGGGGGAATTCGTTCATCGCTCCTATAACGACCTCAGCAAATCCCATCCTGTGCAACTCCTGAGGCCAGACGGTTCGCTTGCCGAACTCATAACCTTCCAGGGAGGAGGTGTTTTGAACGCTAAAGATACGGAATTGGCCGCATTCGCCCAGGACCACTGGGCCTTTAACGACCAGATCGCCCTTGATTACGGGGCGCGCTTTTCCGGGCAGACGCTCGGCGCGCATGCTGCATTCGCCCCCCGCCTGGGCTTGGCCTATTCTCCGGGACGCAATGCCAAGACGATTATCCGATCGGGTATCGGCCTCTTCTACGATCGCCTGCCGCTGCTGGCCGGTGATTTCACCCAGAATCTCACGCGTGTTGTCACTTATTACGACACTCTGGGAAACCCGCTCGGCCCGCCCATCGTTCTCCAGAACTTCTACGAGAAGAAGGACGAGCACGGAATCGTTGTGCCCTCGAACAACCGCCTCGACAGCACGCCGTTCAACTTGACCTGGAACGTGGAGATGGACCAGGAGATTCGGCCCAACGTGATGGCACGGGTGAATTATCTCAGTAGTCGCTCCTACGAAGAGTTCATTGTCAATTCGCTGTACAATGCCCCCGGCGGCCCCGTCCTCCTCCTCAGCAACACCGGCGCGTCGCGCTATCACGAGCTTGAAACCACCCTGCGCGTCAGAGCTCGAGAGAATGCCGACTTCAACATTTCGTATGTTTACAGCCTTTCCCGCGGAGACCTGAACACGCTCTCCGCCGTTTACGTGCCCTTTGAACAACCGGTCATCCGTCCCGATTTTTTCGGGGCCTTGCCCAGCAACGTCCCCAACCGGCTCGTCACCTGGGGCCGGTTCAAGGTCCCCTGGAAAATTACCGCCAGCCCGGTACTTGACCTCCATACGGGCTTCCCTTATTCCGCCGTTGATGTTCTTCAGAACTACGTCGGTACGCCGAACAGCCTTCGTTTCCCAACCTATTTCTCGCTCGACCTGCGACTTTCCAAGGATTTCCGCATGCGCTGGATTCCTTGGGCCAAGAATCATAAGTTTCGCGGGGCATTACGGATCTTCAATATCACCAACCATGGGAACTTCCGCGACGTCCACAACAACGTTACATCCGCATATTTCGGCCAATATGCCGGCCTTCTGCACCGGTTCTATGACGTGTCACTGGACGTTGTCTATTGAAAAACCCACTGGAGGGTGTTTCGCAGGCGCACGTTGCCAGGCCCTAGACTCGCCGGACCGCCTCCACCCTTACTGGCATGAATTTTGACCGGTTGGAGAGCTTTGCAGGCCAGCACGCCTTGACTTGGCGCGAAACTATTGGGATTGAGCTTGCTCTGGGGGTGGCGGCGGCAAATCCTTACCTTCCGTAGTGCGATTCACGATAAAGGTCAATTCCGTTCCTTGCACGAGAATGATGTCCTTTTCGTGCTTGAAAAGCATATAGATCAATGCGGTCCCACCGCCAATCGCGGCACCATAGCCGATGTCGGTCCCCATGCCTGCGCCACCGCACATCCCATAATATTCGCACTCTATTTCGTGACCCATGCCGACAGTGGCGCCCGCCCCGGCTCCCATGGCTCCGGCAATTCCAGCAGCCTCAGCAGCATCTTTCTTGCTCTTGCCGCACCCCTCGAGCGTGCCTTCGTCGTCTTTGGTGTGAGCACAGGGCGCGTTGTTTGAATCGTCCAAGGTACTCGGTAGCAGGAACTGCTTGTCTTCGTCAGGGGTCACGACCTTGTCGATGACCAGTCGCATTAGGGCTTTGCCCTTAACACGTTTCGAGGGTTTTGCGAAGGCGACATGTCCTTGGACTTGGCTGTATTTCGGGACCACCTCTTTGCTGTCCACAACGATCGGCTGGGTGACCTGACCCGTAAATGGGTCGCCTGTCTTATTGGTCTTGGAGGTAAGCGTTGTGGTGAGCTTCATATGAAGCACACTGCCCGCCGGGATTGAAAGCGCTTGTTTCGGCACGTCCGTCTGATCGGCGAACGCGGAAGTGGCAAGGTAAACCAATGCCGTCATGATGCCCATCACTCTCACCGTCCGGCCTAGCATAATATGCTCCTTTCTGTATCGCCTTGCCCTAACCCCAGGATAGTATGCCCCCCAGGCACCGGTACAACCCCTAACTATACTCCTACTGCAGAGCATACACTCTTCTCCCCTTCGTGGCAACGCCTGGTGTTTCGATTCGGAAGGCATTGATTCGGTTGCCCGAAACTGGGGCGAAATTCACGGGCTTCGGAAACGTAAGCCCAGCCTGGAATTCGGCGCCCGCCGGGTGAGGATTCGATTCGTCCTACAGCCTGGCGCTCAGCCGCTGCCCAAGACCAAGTTTTCATTGCCGATTGCTAATTGCCGATTGAAAAGGCGGCGTGGCAACTTCCTCCGCTGTCAATCGACAATCAGCAATCGAAGATCGGCAATTCCAGCCGACCTCCGGCGCACCCAACAACTCGCGCCTGCTGCCCATGAGGCCGTGGGCTAGGCGCGCCCACCCGTGAGGCTGCACATCAGTACCGCAAGGACGATGAGCGCAACCACGACGTAAAGCCGGTCACGCTGCATGGCGAAAGCAGCAACCGAGAAGGCAACGCGCGCCACAGGAGTTGCGATTAAGAGAAGCAGCCCGAGCTGGATCAAACCGCGTCCCCGAAAGGCTAGAGCGTCTTTCACGATTCCTGACACGCTGCGCAAGTCCGTAGGTTCACCCATGAAAACGTGATATTGAGGCGCCGCACGTCCATGCCTAAACAGGTATACAATCCCTCCGAAAAGAACCACTGCCGCAGCCAGCGTTACGCCCACCCGGAGAAGATTCCCGATCAATTCTTCAACATACTGGTCCGTCCATTGTAGTGTCTGCTTTGCCACGTTATAGCCTCCCCGTCAGTCCGTGGTAAATCATCTCGACCGCCATAATGCCAATCACGAGACCGAAGACAAGTCGCAACCACCGCGTCTTGGCGCGAGTCAAAACACGTGCTCCGACCAACGCGCCGACCACCACCCCCAACATCACTGGCGTGGCAAGACCGGGATCAATGTATCCACGGCTGAGATAGACGCCAGCACTTGCGGCAGCCGTCACGCCGATCATGAAGTTACTGGTGGTGGTCGAAACCTTAAAGGGAAGGCCCATGGCCTGGTCCATGGCAATCACCTTGACGGCTCCCGACCCAATCCCGAGTAAACCTGAAAGAATCCCCGCCCCGAACATCAAACTGAACCCCGTGGGCACCGCTTGTGCGCAATAACTCTTCGGCCCATCGGGTGTAGGATAGCTGCCGTTCATTTTCAGGCGGGTGGCGAGAGGGTCGGGCTGGCAATCGCCAACTCGCTCGTGTCGCGGGCGGCTGGAGGCGTAGGCCGAGTAAAGCAAAACGAGTCCAAAGATGATGGAGATCGCACCTGTCGAAATCCTGGCGGCCAGCAAAGCCCCCATGACCGCTCCCACGGTGGTTGCAATCTCAAGGAACATCCCAATTCTGATGTTGGAGAAACCCTCGCGAACGTATGCGGCAGCCGCGCCCGAGGAAGTCGCGATCACCGAAACGAGCGTGGCGCCGATGGCGTATCGAATATCGACGCCGAGAGCCAGGGTCAGCACGGGCGTGATGATGATCCCTCCGCCCAGACCCGTTAACGATCCGACAAATCCGGCAAGGAGCGACGACACCCAAACCAGGAGAGTGAATTCAATAATGTTCACTGATATTTTCCCATGAAGGCGCGCCAGCGGATGGCCATCAAATCAAGGAACATTCGTGCGGAGTCGCGAAGAAACCGTACCTTGGTGGCCGGGTTGTCATTCCATCTCACCGGTACTTCCACCACCCTTCCACCTTGTCTCTCAATGAGGAATAAGAGTTCGGGATCGAATCCAAAACCCTCCACGCGCATCATTTCAAACGCCCTGCGAGTGGAACTGTGCTTGAAGAGTTTGAATCCGCATTGAGTATCGTGTAACCGGAGGCCCGTGAAGATCTTCACCAGCAGATTGAAAAATCGCCCGGCCATATCACGGAACCAGGGCTGATGAATTCCGATGAGTTCGCGTTCCAGGGCGCGTGAACCCACGGCGGCATCGGCGCCGGAGGATTGCAGAGCCGAAAGCAGTTTGTCCACCTCTTCAATCGGTGTGGAAAGGTCAGCGTCTGTGAAAAGTAAGAACTCGCCCCGCGCTTCCAAAACTCCGTGGCGAACCGTGAAGCCTTTGCCATGATTTCGGTCGTTCCGAACCAGACGGATGCCGGGGAACTCCGAGACTGTCTCGACAGTCCGGTCGGTGGAGCCGTCATCCACTACCATCAGCTCAATCGAGTAAGGCTCCAACTCCTTGAAGTGACAGAGTTTCTCCAGTGTGCTACGGATACGCCGTCCTTCGTTGTAGGCGGGAACCACAATGCTGAGGAAAGGCTCTGCCATCGGGCGAGATAATAGTACGGGCGGGTTTCGAAATGCAACAGGCCTGCAGTGGCTCTCTCGCCACAACACAGCCTCAGTAGTCAGCCGGCAGGCGCTCGAGCTGAGCCATGGTGAGGATCGGACCTTCCTTGCAGACGTAGAACGATCCGACGTTGCAGCGGCCGCACTTCCCTACCCCGCATTTCATGCGGTTTTCGAGGCTGGTGTAAACAACGCTGGGCAGAATCCCCATCCGGTAGAGCACCGGAAGGGTATTCTTGATCATGATGGGGGGGCCGATGACGAGAGCGACTGAGTCTTCCGCCGACACGCCGGCGCGCTCGAATACGGTGGGCACGAACCCGATCTCACCCTTCCAGTCGGGAGTCTCTCCGCCAGGATCGACGCAGCGCACCACGCGCACCTTCGGGTGCTTGGCCCATTCGTCCAGCTCGTCCACATAAACGAGGTCTGCGACGCTGCGCGCTCCATAGACAATCGTAATGTTGCCGTAGTCAGCGCGATTCTCCAGCGCATACCACACCGCGCAACGGACGGGTGGCATGGCAATGCCCCCGCCGAGGAAGATCAGGTTCTTTCCTTTCCACTCCTCCGTCGGATAGGCATTTCCGTAAGGGCCGCGGAAACCGATCACATCACCTTCCTCGATGCTCCACAGCGCTTCGGTCACGCAACCCACGCGGCGGAAACAGAACTCGAGGTTGTCCTTCCAGTTGGAGCTCGAGCAAATGTTAAAGGTGGCTTCACCGTAGCCAAACACGGAGAAGATGCCAAACTGGCCAACGCGAAAGGAGAACTCCGTCGCTCGCGCTTCGTCGAGGAAGCGGACCTTTACGGATTTCACATCCGGCGTCTGCTGGCGTGTCTCAATGACCTTCATCAGGTCGGGTTCGTATATGTTGTGCATGGTCGATCTCAGCAAGAACACTCAGCACGCCCATCCCCACCGGGCAGTTGCGCGTGCAGTTTCCGCAGCCGGTGCAGAGAATCTCCCCGAATTTTTCCGGATAGACGTGGAACTTGTGATCGATGCGCTGGCGCTGCCGCGAAGGCTGGTTGGGGCGCGGGTTGTGGCCGGAAGCGTGGAGCGTGAACATCGCGAATTGGCACGAGTCCCAGTTCCTGGCGCGCACGCCGCGCTCGATATTTCCCTCGTCGACGATATCGAAACAATGGCACGTCGGGCAGGTGTACGCACAAGCGCCACAGCCCAGGCAGGCCAGAGTCTGAGCTGGCCAGAAGGGGCTGTCGAAATGCTCCTTCACAAAAGCCCGCACCGCCTCCGCGTCGAAGCGCTTTTCAGGCCCCGCCGAAACGCTCGCCACGCGCTCGGAGGCCTGCACCTTGCCGCCCAAGAGGGCTTCCCCCTTCTCTGTCAGGCAGCGGACTTCATACTCGCCGTCCCCCAATTCCAGCAGCATCGCGTCCGAGCCGCGCTCGGCAGCAGGTCCCAAGCCCACCGATGTGCAGAAGCACGCGTCATCGTGCGCCGTGCAGGCCAGCGTTACGACCGTAGTTAATTGGCGGCGGAGATTATACAGCTCGTCCTTATAATCCCAGTTGAAAACGTGGTCCAGGATAGGTATCGAGGCCGCGTCGCATGGCCGCGCGGCAATCAGCACCTGCTCGCCGGCGGGTTGCTTAGCCTCGATGAGCTCAATCCCATTCCCTGCAATGCGGTATCCGTAAAGCTCTTCGTGCTTTGGGAAGATGAACTCCTTCACGGAGTTGGCAGGGCGGATGAACCCTGCGAGCGCCAACTGGGCGGAAGACTCCAAAGGCGCGTAGAACACGCAGCCGGGCTTCACCTGGCGCGGACCGGCAACACGTTTGCCTTGCCTGATCCACTCTGTCACCAGTTCTCGCAGCGCCTGTTGGGAAATAGTTGCGCTCACCGGATAAAGTTCTCCTTGTCCTGAAGCGAGTAAGCGCCGATCAGCGGTTCGGCCTTGGGGTCCATTCCGGCGCGGTAGACAAAGTGCTCTTCCGCCGCTTTCGCCAGCGAAAGGTTGAGCAAGCGCAGGTCAATTCCAACCGGGCAGGCCCGCGTGCATTCGTCGCAGCCGACGCAACGGCCGGCCAGGTGAAACGCGCGTACAATGTGCCAGGCGAAGTTGCCCTTGGCCGTGGCCGAAGGCTCAATCTCCGTGGGCCGGTTCTTCTCCACCAGGCAGCGCTCGCAATAGCACATCGGGCAGACTTGCCGGCAGGCATAGCACTTCACGCAACGCTCGAATTCCCTTGCCCAATACGCCATCCGCCCAGCCGGAGGCAGCGCCAGCAGGAACTCCAGCGCTTTCCACCGTTCGCCGGTCTCAGCGGGATGCTTGTCCGCGTAACCCATCACTTCATCCGCAAAACGCGGCACGTGAACATCGCAAGTCTCGCACTTCGCCTGGCCCATCCCTTTGCAGGCCATGCCGATGACGTGCATTTCCTTGCGGTCAATCTGCGATTCCTTTTCAAGCACCAACAAAGCGCGCTCGTCGCACCCTTTCACCACGATCGCCGGCCGCCCCAGCCCGCGAATCTCCTTGCGCTTCAGATAGACGGTGAGGTTTGCCAGGCAGTGGTTGTCCCAGATCAGTTGCTCGACTTCCTCAGGCCGCGTCACGAACACCGGACCGCGTCTCCCGTAGCCAATCACCACCTTCACGCTGCCCTCAGCCAGCAGGCGCCGGCAGGTCTCGCGCAAAGCCTCCACGCCCGTCGAACCTGGCACAGCCGTCTCGGCCGCGTGCACCTCCCCGCCCGGCAGCGGCTCCGGAGCAACTGCCGGCGCATCCGACAGCACTTCCAGTCCCTCCGCACCGGAAATCTGGTAGAGGTCCTTATAGGGTCCCAGCTTGCGCGTCTTCTCGGTAATCTCCTTGACGGCCTGCTGCCACTTGTGGCCTTCCGCGGCGGAGATCCATGTAAAGTGAATTCGCTCCAGGTCGAAACCGAGCGTCTGGAGCAGCTCGCGAAAGAGAATCCAGCGGCGGCGCGCGTGATAGTTCCCTGAGGTGTAGTGGCAATCGCCGGGATGGCAGCCGGAGACAAGCACCGAATCTGCGCCTATCTCAAACGCTTTGATGATGAGGTTGAAGTCGATCCGGCCGGTACACGGCAGCCGGATGATGCGCACATTGGCTGGGTACTCGAGGCGGGTGGTCCCCGCCAAGTCGGCGCCCATATACGTACACCAGTTGCAGACAAAGGCGACGATTTTCGGCTCGAACTCGGCTCTTTCGCTCATACCAGGCTTTCGACCATGGAATAGATTTGCTGCTCGGTGAAGCCCTCCAAATCGGCGCTCTTGGAGGGACAGACGGCCACGCACGTCCCGCAACCCATGCACAACCCCGGGTTCACCCGCGCCGTGCGCTTGACGAAGACTCCACGCGGGGTGCGGATTTCCGCCTGCTCGATGGCGTGGTACGGGCAAGCGTGCAGGCAAGTGAAGCAGGCAGCGCAGGTCTCCTCGTTGATTCTCGCAATCTCCGGCTCGCGCGTCAGTTCGCTGGCGGAGAATGTTATCAGCACCTTGCTTGCCGCCGCGGAGGCCTGCGCGACAGATTCGGGAATATCCTTGGGGGCCTGGCAAGCGCCGCAGATATAAACGCCCGCCGCGCTGGTTTCTACGGGGCGAAGTTTCGGGTGCGATTCGAGCAGGAAGCCGTACTCGTCGTACCCAACGTTGAGCTTTTGGGCCAGTTGCTCGACCCCCTCGGCGGGGCGCATAGCGGCTGCCAGCACCACCATGTCTGCCTCAATCGTCACCGGCTCGCCGGCCAGCGTGTCCGCGCCGCGCACAATCAGCTTGCCGTTTTCCTCGGTGATCTTCGAGACCCGCCCACGGTAATACTGCGCGCCGTCCTGCTCGATGGCGCGGCGGACGAATTCCTCGTAACCCTTACCGCCCGCCCGGATGTCCATGTAGAAGACGTGGGCCTGCCCGTCGTGCACCTTGTGCTTATAAAGCATGGCGTGCTTGGCAGTGTACATGCAGCAAATCTTCGAGCAGTAAGCCAGACCCTTGGCGTTGTCGCGGGAACCCACGCAGCTAATGAAAACGACGGATTTCGGCAGCGCGCCGTCGGACGGCCGTTTGAGCTCGCCGAGGGTGGGGCCGGAAGCCGACATCAAGCGCTCGAATTGCAGGGAATCGATGACGTCCTTGTACTTGCCGTAACCGTACTCGCCGTAACCTTCCAGGCCGGGTCTGTCTTGGGTTTTCCCAATGTTATACAACTTATAACCAGTGGCGATGACGACGGCGCCGACCTTCTCCTCCACCAGCTTGTCCTGGTCCTTGAAGTTGATGGCCTCCGCCTTGCATTTCTTAATGCACAACCCGCAGCCGTTGCGGATGAGCTTGGCGCAGGTTTTCGGGTCGATGACCGGGCGGGCCGGCACGGCCTGCGGGAACGGGACGTAAATGGCCGGGCGAAATCCCAGGCCGTAATCGAACTCGCTGCGGTTTCTCTTGAGCGGGCAGACGTTCCAACATTCGCCGCAGCCAGTGCATTTGCTGATGTCAACGTAGCGCGCTTTCTGGCGGATGGTGACGTTGAAGTTGCCCACGTAGCCGCTCACAGCTTCCACTTCCGAGTAGCTGTAGAGCCGGATGTTGGGGTGCTGTCCCACTTCCACCATGCGCGGCGTCAGAATGCACTGCGAGCAGTCGAGGGTCGGAAAAGTTTCTGAAAGTCCCGCCATCTTGCCGCCGATGGAAGGTTCCCGCTCCACCATCACTACCTGGTAGCCAGAGTTGGCGATGTCCAGCGCCGCTTGAATCCCCGCCACCCCACCGCCGATCACCAGCGCGCGACGCGTCACCGGCACACGAATCGGCTGAAGCTCGTGGTCGCGCCGCGCCTTCTCCACCGACAGTCGGATCAATTGCACTGCTTTGGCCGTGGCCTGGGTGCGGTCCGGGTGAACCCACGAGCACTGTTCGCGGATATTGGCCATCTCCACGCGGTAAGGGTTCAGGCCCGCAAGCGCCGCGGCATTGCGGAAGGTGCGCAGGTGCATGTGCGGAGAGCAGGAAGCGACCACCACGGCGTCCAGGCGCTCGGAAGCAATCTTATCGCGCACCAGCGTTTGGCCGGGGTCCGCGCACATGTACTTGTAGTTCAGCGCGCAACGCACGCCCGGAAACTGCGCCACCTGCTTCGTGGCCTCTTCCACGTCCACGGTGCGGGCGATGTTCTCGCCACACCAGCAGATGAAGACGCCGATTCGGGACATGGTCTCCTACGCTTTCCCCACAAAATGCCGGTTGATGCCCAGGGCCTCGGGCTTGAATCCCAGCGCCAGTCCCACCACGTCGGACAAGTAATAGATCGGCATCGCGTGCCGCACGCCGTAACGCCGCTCGATGTTGACCTGCTTCATGTCGAGGTTCACGTGGCACATGGGGCAGGCCACCACCAAGCAGTTGGCGCCGTGCGCGGCCGCATTGCTCAGGATCTTGTGCGAGAGGTCCAGTACCGTCTGCTCGTTGGCCATGGTCATCCCGGCGCCGCAACACTCGGTGCGGTAGTTCCAATCCACAGTCTTGCCGCCCAGGGCTTCCAGAATCTTCTCCATGGAGCGGGGTTGCTCGCAATCATCGAACTCCACCACGCTTGCGGGCCGCGTCAGCAGGCAGCCGTAATAGCAGGCGGCGCAAATCGACCCGAGTGGAGCCTTCACCGCGGCCTTGAGCCGGTCCAAACCAATCGTCTCGAAGAGTTGGATCAAGTTCAGCACTTGCGTGTCGCCGCGGACTTCCAATTCCACGATCTCGGACACGCTGCGGCGAAGCGCCTCATCCTCCGCCAGAGCTTTGCGTGCTTTGAGCAGTTGCATCGAGCACATCGGGCAGGGCGCCAGCATCTCCCGGAAACCTTTGCCCTCCGCCAGGGCCAGATTGCGCGCGGGCAGGGCGACGGCGAGTTTCTGGTTCAGCGAGTGCGCAGCGGTGGCGCCGCAGCAAATCCAGTCGTCGATTTCTTTCAGTTGGACGTCCAGAGTCTCCAGGCAAGCCCGAAGCGATTGCTCGTAATCGTTCGAAGAACCGTGCAAGGCGCAGCCGGGATAGTAGGCCAGATTCATAACAGTGAGTTGTCCATGCAGCGCGCGAAGATGCGGCCCACCACGGCCCGGTCATGGGCCTTCTCGCCCACCAGATGGAACTTTTTCCTTTTGAGCAATTCGGGGGCAAGCGTCGCGTCCTTGAAGAGAAAGGAAAGGCTCCGGCCGTGTAGGAAGGTCGAAAATTTGAACTCAGCGATCAGCTCCAACTCGTTCAGGCGGCCGTTGCGGCGGATGTTTCTGAGGAAGGCCTTCTGGAAAAGCACGGTGCGCTGCTGCTTGGGTGTGGTGACCCCGCGCTCCGCCGACAGTTGCCGCAGCGCATCCATTACTCCCGCGCAATCCACGGACTTCGGGCAACGTGTGGCGCAGGTCTGGCAGGAGACGCATTGCCAAATGGCTTGCGCTTGCAGCGCCCTCTTTGCATGGCCGAGTTGCAGCAGGCGAATGAGGCGGCTGGGCGGCGTGTCCATCCCAGCGGCCATCGGGCATCCCGCAGTACATTTCCCGCATTGATAACAGTCACGAATCCGGGTGTGGGCTAAGGACTCAACCAGGGGAACTACGCTCGAGGAATTAAGGAAGACGTTCTCCGGCTTCAACGATACCTGCTTCCTTTGCGAGGGAACCGATTGCAGGTCAAAACGCCATGCTAACAGTTTCGATCATTAAAAAGCAAGAGACATATTGCGCTCGCCACAATGTGGCGGATCATAATGGTTGCAATCCCACGCCTCGTTTTTTCTGTTCACAACGGACCACTGACGACGGACCACTGACCAATGAGGTCGGTGCTTCGGATCAAGGAACACCAGCGGATCGATCAACTTCTTCGGCCGACGCGAGCTGTTTCTCCAAATCGGCAAGCGCCTTTTCTATGATCTCGCGGTGGCGGGGATTTTGGCTGGACTGGAGTTGTTGCAGAAGGTAGGTCCTGGCGAGAAGTAAAGTTTCCTTCTTGCGGTGCGCATCGGCCTTTTCAGGGGCAAGGCGTTCCTCCGAAGAAGCCGCCTGGTCGGACCGGGCGGCTTCGATCTGTGACTCAACCGCTTTGCTTTCCCAACCTCTCGCCATAACCTGCGCTAGCCATAGAGTACTCGGTTCCTTGGGTTCGATCAATAGGCGGCCGACGGATTACATCGGCCCGCAAGGCGCGGCTGGCCAGAAGGTGAGAGGCTACGGAGCCTTTGTCGGACCGTTTGGGTTTTCGGACCTTGGAACGGTTTGAAGCTGCCGCTGGCTTGATAACGTCTCCAAATTCTGTCGGAGTGTCTCAAGAATTGCCGACGGCCCTTTGGGTTCTATAAGCGAGATGGCCTTGCGCAGCCACTTCTCCGCCTCTTCTAGCTGGCCCCGCGCTTCGTAGATCGCGCACAGGTTGTTGTACTCGATGGCTAGGTTCGGTTCGTCCCCCAGTCGCTCATCGATCTCGATAGCCTTGCGCAGCCACTTCTCCGCCTCTTCTAACTGGCCCCGCGCATCATAAATCTGGCTCAGGTTGTTGTAGCCGGTCGCTAGGTTGGGTTCGTCTCCCAAGCGCTCAGCGATCTCGATAGCCTTGCGCAGCCACTTCTCCGCCTCTTCTAACTGGCCCCGCGATTTGTAAATCTTGCTCAAGTTGGTGTAGCGAATCGCGAGCTTGGGTTCGTCTCGCAAGCGCTCGTCAATCTCGATGGCCCTGCGCAGCCACTTCTCCGCCTCTTCTAACTGGCCCCGCGATTTGTAAATCTGGCTCAGGTTGTTGTAGCGGATCGCAAGGTTGGGTTCGTCTCCCAAGCGCTCATCGATCTCGATGGCCTTGCGCAGCCACTTCTCCGCCTCTTCTAACTGGCCCCGCGCATCGTAAATTTGGCTGAGGTTGTTGTAGCGGATCGCGAGGTTGGGTTCGTCTCCCAAGCGCTCGTCAATCTCGATGGCCTTGCGCAGCCA
>DLMI01000127.1 GCA_002478145.1 Acidobacteria bacterium UBA7540 | reverse complement strand
GGAGTTCTGCGGCGCGCAATTTCAGGATGACGCTACCCTGCTCGTGCTGGCAGTGAAGTAGCCGCCGATTGCGGGTGGATTACGGACCACTCGGAAACTATGCTGAGTGGGTACTTCGCCGGATTTGGAATGATGAACGCCCTTCCCTGAAACTGGACGTGACGACGGCCTGGTAATGGGAAAGCTGCAACCTGATCTCTCCCCAGTTACGGCGCACTCTGCCAGAATAAGGCGCGGCAAGCGCGCGCGGCGTCCAGTACTTGAAGGCCTCGTTCTACGCTTTGGCCTTTTTCGTTGGTGGTTGAGGGGAGCCATGCCAAACGCGATCGCTCGGTAGATCGCGGCTGGCGCAGACCTTCAGGTCTGCGCGGCGAAGGCGCAAAGCATCGTGGGCTATATGAACCTGTCAGCGAATCTTGTCTCAATCTGAGCACGGGAGCGCAGCCCGTCAATTGGCGGACTGCGCGGGGCACGGGGCGCGGCGGATTATTTCAGCTTTGCGTATTCCGCCTTGGCTTCCTTCAGGATGGGGATGTCCGGGTCGGCGTCCTTCCAGAGGGCGAAGAAGTCTTGGTAGGCTATACGGCTCTTAGGCTTATCGCCCGGAAGCGCGCAGGCGCGTGCCAAGCCGAGTTGTGCCAGGGACATTAGAGGAGATTCGGGATACGCATTCCGGAGGGCCAAGACCTTCTGAAACTCTTGCGCGGCCTCGTCTCCGTTCCGTGCGCGCAAGTAGGCGTTCCCTCGAGTGTACCGGATGGCGAAGTACGTGCCGCCGTCGTAAGGTATGGCCGCCTGAAGCAACTCGATGGCTTTGGCGGGGTTCCCACGGTTTATTTCGTTGATGGCCTTGACCTCCGGCACGAAGACGGACTGGACCCAGACACCCTTGGGGCGACGCTTTGCCATCTCGGCGATGAGGGTTTCTGCCTTATTGGCTTCTCCGGCGAGCGCCAATGTTCGGGCTGCTGAATCCACCACACCGCGGGAGATCGCCAAAGCCGCGGTAGCGCCTTTCGCGGCCTCAGTCCGATATCCGAAATCCGCCTCGATGCCTGCCTCGTCCGCGATTGCCCCGGCCGCGCTCTCTTTCAAATTGAGACGCTGGGCCATCTGGCGCTCCCGCATGAACAACTCGCGTGCCTTCTTGAGTTGCCCTCGGGACGCCGCCAGACCGGCGTCGCGGCTGACGAGGTCAAGTTCGCCCTCGGCGTTTCCCTTGATGGAGGCGTCCTCGCGCTCCTGGGCAGCTATGTCCCCCTGGGCGATGGCGATCGAAGACAGGTCGAGGTGAATGAAGTGCCCGCCAACCTTCCGTTGTAGAGCGCTGTCTAAGATGGCTTTCGCTTCCTCCAGGCGGTTTAAGCACATGTAAGCGTGTGCGGCATTAAGGTAGCCGATTGCGTTATCGGGGGCCAAAGGCACCGCTTCCAGGCTATTCTCCAGTTCCTTGTCGTACTGGCCCAGACCCGAATACAAGGCAGCCAGATTGGTGTATGGGATCGGGTCCCGAGGATAAGTCTGCTTGTATAGTTCCCAGGTTCGAGTCTGTTCTTCGAGCTGGCCAGTGCTGCCGTAGTAGTGCGCGGTGATGTAGAGCCTCTCCCGCTCACTTGCCCGGTCTCTCAGCTCGAAAGCCTTCTTCAGGTTTTCTTCTGAGAGCTCCTCGTCCTGAGCTCCCTGATCCACTCCTAGCCGGGCGTAAGCCAGGGCGAAATTGGGATCGAGTTCGATGGCGCGCTGGTAGAAGGGAACGGCAGCGAGGAACTCGCCCAAGGAGTGCCGTGCCTCGCCCAGGCTGAAGGCCTTCAGCGCTTCCAGTGAGGGCGTGGTGGCCTTCGAGATCGGCACCTGATAGCGTTCCAGGGACTTCGCGGATTCGCCCAGTCCTCTACGGATACGGTCCGCGACCACGTCCAATGCGCCTAGCACTTCTTCTTTGGCGCCGACCTGCGTCTTGGCGCTGACGAGTTCCTTGCCGGAGTTGCAGTCCGTCGCCCCCAGCATCAACAGGTATGCGCGGCCCACGCTCGTGATGCTGCCCGTGAGGAACACCTGCCGGTTGCTGCGCACGCACAATTCCATGGCCACATTGGCAGCAACGGCCACATCCCCTTTTCGACTCATGAGCTGGAGCGTACTCACGGCCTCCCCCTCACTCATCACGTCGAGGAAGGGAGATTGCGCCAAATCAATCTCCAGCGCGCGTTTGAGGGTGCGATCAAAGGCAGGGTCTCCTGTAGCGTTGATAAAGTCGGCCACAACAATCTTTTGAAATTCGGCGGGAGGCGCGGGCCGCAACCATTTCCACACTGTCCAAGTCGCCAGAGCGGCTAGTCCGACTGCAACCAGGGTATATGGCCAGGCTCGGGTTGAGGCGCGCGCCGTCTTCTCCGCGAGGGGCAACGGCGATGACTCCTCGATGACAACGTGGGTGCGCTCCCGCACTCCGTGAACGAGCGTGTCCCCGAGTCGCGTTTCCGGGACCAATTCTGCGGGAGCTTCCTTCCGCACCAATGCCGTGAACTGATATCCGCGGCCGGGAACGGTCACGATGTCGTTCGCCCTGTCTCCCAGCGCCTTCCGCAGCCAGGAGATGTGCTGGGCCAAGTTGCCCTCTTCCACAAAGGAATCAGGCCAGACTGCCTTGAGCAATTCGTCCTTGGTCACCACCTGCCCGGAGTGGCTCACCAGGTAGGTAAGAACCTCAAAGGCTTTCGGCGAGACTGAAACAGGTTTGCCGTGGCGCGCAAATGTCCGCTTGGGAGGGTCGAGCACAAACTCATCGAACCGATACACGTCCTTGACGGGTAAGGACATCGCAGGCCTTCATATTTTTTCAGAAAAATTAATCCTCACCTTCAAGACACCTAATATCCCCATGTGCTTTAGTGGCCCGCGAGCGAGGAAGGAGTAAAGCACATGATCCAGAAAATCGGGGGCCTGTACACACGAGTCATGGCCCGCATTATACCAGCAAGGGAAGTGAATAAAAAGGAAGACCACCCCAAGACCATAGTGCATCGGCGCGTCGAGGTTACGGTGGAACGGGAGTCGGTTTCTTTTAGGATGCCGGGCCAGCCCGCCAATGACGCGGGTGGCACGGTCGGCGACGCCCCTGCCGAGGCCCCGCGCCCACCTCGCTCGCTGAGGCCGTGAAGTTGTCGCGTTACTCAAAAGAAGGTATCCCGATGTCCGCGGGTGTCTTGAAGTGGATTTCCATATCGGCATTATTCTTGGCGGGCGGCGGCCTAACGAACGGCACCGTCATCAATCCACTGACCACCCTGCCGCCGGGATCGAACACCTCTGCCATCAGCGCGGCCCATAACGTCGGCAACACGAGTTCGACGTCGGTGACTTTCACCATGGCGCAATCAGCAGGACCGCCACGTCGCATTTGCTGAGCCAGTTGAATGCCGCGTTGCGGGAACGAAACGCCGGCAAGTGCGGCCCCGCCAGCAACAGTTACGAGCAGTTCATCACCCTCGTTCGACTCATGCTCCAGGTGAGGGCAATTCCGGCGGCCGACGCTTCCATTTTGATTAAAGACGCTCAGTACTTGATCAGTCACTGTCCGTAATGGACCGGTAAGCGGAAAAAACATTCGAGGAGAAAAAAGACGAGAAAAACATTTCAAGAGGAGGTCGGCCAATCATGAAGAAGCAACTTGCTTTTACACAATTCTACGCTGCACTCGGCAGGAAGGGAGCGCTGGCCCTTTGCCTGGCCCTGTGCATGCTGGGACTGGGCCTTTCCGTGAATGCTGAGCACGGCAAGGCGGGAATAACCACTTTCGACGTTGGAGGTGCGGGCACAGGGGCCGGCCAGGGCACCCAACCCCTCGCCATCAACCCGGCGGGCGCGATCACGGGGTTATTCTGTGACCCCAGCACGTGTCATGGTTTCGTGCGCGCCCCTGACGGCGACATCACTCCGTTTGATGTCCAGGGCGCGACGGGCACCGCGGCCGAGAGCATCAACCCCGCAGGGACGATCACGGGAGAGTTCTGGGACTCGAGCGGCGTCTATCACGGCTACCTGCGCGCTCCTGATGGCAACATCACCCCGTTCGATGCCCCGGGGGCGGGCACGGTCCCCGCCTCCTTTCAGGGCACCTACGCGACCAGCATCAACCCCAGCGGGTGGATCTCGGGATACATCGTAGACGACAGTGGCGTGTATCACGGCTTCCTGCGCGCTCCGGACGGCACGTTTACCGGATTCAACGCTCGCCACGCGGGCACAAGCCCCGGTCAAGGCACGTGGCCCGCCGGGATCTCGGGCATCAACCCGGCGCGGGTGATCGCGGGAAGCTACATGGATACGTACGGCGTCTATCACGGCCTCGTGCGCACTCGCAATGGCTTCATCCTCCCGGTAGATGCTTGGGGCGCGGGCAGGGGCTCCGGCCAGGGGACCCAAACCAGTAGTATCAACCCGGCGGGGGCGATCACGGGGCAGTTCATTGACTCGAGAGGCGTATATCACGGTTTCCTGCGCGCTCCTTATGGATTCATCATCAGGTTCGATTACCCGGGCGCGGGCAAAGCCCCCGGCCAGGGCACCTTCGGTTCAAGCATCAACCCAGCATGGGAGATCGCGGGAGAGTACATTGACGCGGAGGGCGTGAATCGCGGCTTGGTGCGCGCTCCCAACGGCAGATTCACACCTTTCGACTGCCCAGCCAAAGACGCAGGCGCGGGAAGTGGTCAAGGGACCGTCCCTGAAAGCAACAACCCAGCAGGGGCGATTACGGGATACTGCATAGATACAAACGGGGCCTTCCACGGGTTCCTTTGGACCCCGTAAGCAGGTAGATACAAGCGCAGAGGTGGGCGCAGTTTGCCCTCCTCTGCGGCTTTTCACCTGGCCGTCATTATTGTGGATCATTCGTACGCCATCAAACCTGTGCGTATCGATCGGCGACTGGTCCCACGTGCGCAATGGTCATCGGCCGGTGTCATATCCCGAGGAAGAACCGCAGAGGAGTCCGTCGGCTGACGGACACCTCTGCGCTACCCCACTTTCTCCGGGAACGCAATGCTAGTTCGGGTCGGCGGCGCGCAGACGCTTCGCCAGCGCCTGTAGGGGCTTCCATGCGATGGCGCCGTTGCCTTCGACCAGCGGGCGGAACTCCCAGAACGTGAGCCCATAGCAAAACAGGTCGGTGGCAGCGGTCACCGTGGCCGAGCGAGGTCCGCCGTCGATCAGGGCGATTTCGCCGAAGTAGTCGCCCGGGCCGAGGGTGGCGAGGTGGACGCCTTTGCGCGAGACCGTGGCCTCCCCGGAGTCAATGAGGAAGAAGGCGGCGCCTCCGGAGCCCTCCACGATGACGGTCTCGCCCTTGGCGAAGTGGCGCTCCTTGAGCAGGCGGGCAATTTGCTCGGCCTGCCTGCGGTCCATATCGGCGAAGAGCCCGACGCGCCGGAGGGCGGCCACGGGGTCGTGCGGGGGCAGGCCGGGCGGTGGCGCCTCGCTGCGCGCCTTCCCGGTGGTGATGGCGCGGCACTGGAGGAGATAGAGCGTGCCATCTTGGTACGCCCATTCGACGTCGCGCCGCGGCTGGCGCAGACCTTCAGGTCTGCGCGCCGAAGGCGCAGAGCACGATGGGCTATGTGAACCTGTCAGCGAATCTGGTCTCAATCTGAGCACGGAAGCGCAGCCCGTCAATTGACGGACTGCGCGGGGCACGGGACACGGGAATAATCAGGAGGGCCTTGTAGCGGCGGGTCCCGCCCTGCGGGACCCGCCCTTCCAGACCCGTAGTGGGAAATGCGGGCTAATACAGCACGCTGAAGCGCAGAGCTGCGCTCTGCGCCAGCCAGCGACACAAGATGGAATGGTGCG
>DLMI01000185.1 GCA_002478145.1 Acidobacteria bacterium UBA7540 | reverse complement strand
CTCCCGATAGAAACCTGTGGTTTCTCGGGCACAATCCTTTTTGGTTGTACGGAGGGCTTTCTCGCCGCCCACAAACGCAAAATCTGTCTCCAGTCACCCTGGTTTTCCAATTCATCTGACAGGTCAAAATCGCAACCACGGCTGAACCCTGTGCGTCAGAATCGGTGAGTACTTTCGGGGTGCCGTCGCTCGGGCGCTACCGACGCACGACGATAGCTGACTCTACGCATTGTCCGCGGGGGATTGTGACTTGAAAATGTCTTCGGTCCTACCGAAGTTCCCCCGGTGGACCATGACTGGGTATGACTCTCTTCATCACAACAAACAGTGCCAGCAAGGCCAAAGATAACGCCATATCCAAGACAAGAGGTCTCCGTGCGGGCACTCTGACTGTCGGATCGATGAGCCGATTGGCATCCCTGGCGTAGTTCGCTCTGACTTTGTCCTCAGTCCAGCCTAGCAGCTCGCCCACCGGTTGCAGATCCTGCAATGCATACACCTGGTCGTAGCGGACTACCTTGCCCGAGCCAAAGGAGACGAAATCTGCAAAGCCCAACGCCCTGGCCAGCTGTCTTGCGGCGTCGGGATCATTGATCTGCAACCACCAGCCACGGCCATCACGCCGGGTAAGGCCCCATCGTTTGCGGTAGATCGCCGCTTCGCTGTCTCGCTGACTCAGCAAGTACCACAGGCGAAAGCCTCCATATTCGTTAGGATGTGACCAGTAAACGGGATGGCCAGCAAGATTCGACCGTGTGATCGCGTCCGCACGGGCGGCGTAGTTGTATGGGGGATTCCACAGACCAGATCCGAAGCGCTCATAGAGCCGGCGGGAGAGACGAGTGGCGCTGAATGTCGCCCACCCCTCCTCTTCCGTCCCTCCCATCACCCAAGGCAGATAGAGCACAGTCCCGTAAAGATGACCATATTCATGCAGAATCGCATTCACAGGATCGGGAAAGTGGATGGATGCATTCGGACCGTTCAGAAACGAGCTGTCGAGGCACAAGTCAACATAGCGTTGCGAGACAAAGTTGCCGCGAATCCTATGGGGAAACTCCGCTTGGAATCCTCCTTCCTCAAAACCCCGGACGACCAGCTCATCCGCTTGTGGCGAGATGCCATACGCTTCCTGGCTGACTTGGTTGGCAGCGGCCAAGACATGCGCCAGCCGTATTGCGACGTTACGCACCCGAACATCGTCATAACGAACCGTGACACCTTCGATTTGTTCGGTGTGAGACGGCGGCGGTTCTTGCGTGAGAAAGTCAGCCCTCTTTGCGGGCGGAAGAAGCCTTGGAACCGCCAAACTGAGGAGCAAACCAACCGCGGCGATGCTTGCCAAGGCTACCCACCGCGGCCACCAACGACGGCTGGGGATGGTGAGTGCACCGACCAGGAAAGCAATCAGCAGCAACAAAGGAGGGAAAAGAGAATCCGATGGCGCCATTACGACGAGCAGGCAGCTGACGCCACCGACGATGGCGGCCGCCACCGTGGCGACGAGCGGCGATTGGCAGTATCGGCGTCGGAAGGCCAGAACTGTCCAGGTCAGTGTTAGCCCCACGCTGAGCAGAACAAGAAACGGATCTTCGCCGGGGAATGCATCCTGCAGCAGACCGAGGCTTAGTACTAGAGTCGGCACGATCGCAACCCTTTGCCAACGGCTTTTCACGGATACCTCGTCCAGCAACATGTTCCAGGCGAGGTAACTGGTTATGAATTGCAGCCAGCGGAGAAAAGTGGCCAGCGTGACATTCGGCAAGATCTGCCATGCAGCTTGGTAGGCAAACAGCGACAATCCAGCTACCAGTGGGAACAACAAGAAAGACATGGCATCCCAAATGGCCAGTCTTCCAGATTGGATCGTCCTTCCATCGAAACGGCGCCCCGGCCAGAGACAATAAATGACAATCACCGGCACGACCAGATCAAGTAGCGCCGGTAGGGTCTGCAACCCACCCCCAACAAAGCTCCGAGGAACAATAACGTAGGCGGGCGCCGCCTTTAGGAAGAAGAACGACACGACACGAGAGGCGACCGCCAGTGAGACAAGAAGCCAAAAACGTGCCTTTTTCACGCGGCCCTCCTGCGACGGGCTGCACGGAACCTGCGGCCATCGCTTGTGCGCTTTCTTCTTTGATCGGGATGGGCGCAGGGGCACCGCAATCGTCGTGTCCAGGATCCTTCTATTCCTACAAACTCAAGAAGGCGTATTGCAGCGTGCGCAGGAACTGTGGAACATTGCCCTGACAAGCGCGACGCATCTCCAAGACAGAACAGTATACGAAAAGAACAGCTGCAAAGTTCGAGGACATTTACTACTCGGATTGAAGCAGCCGTGCAAATGGAAGGCTTGCAACTCCCGGATGGTCGGGTACTCGGAAATTACTCTCAAGCGGTCGCGGAGGAATTTGTTGGCTCGTTTCACTGCAAGTTGTGCCCACGCGGATAGTTCCGGCGCTGTTAGGGATCTGGCCTGCTAAGTCGGCTTCGCGTCAAGTGGGCGCCACTTGGACTTGTCACGGGCTACTCGTAGAGGTGGGAAGCCCGACGTGAAGTGCCTTTCCCTTCACTGCCCGCCCACTCGCCGGTAATCTGGCTGGCGGCCCGGCCACTCCGACTTTGACGAAACCCTGGAACGAGGGCGGGAGCCCCTTGACGGATTCGCTATTTCCGGTATAATGGAAATATGAAAACCGCCGACGACACTGAGCGAGTCATACGCTACGCGGACATGTTTGCCGCCATGGGGGCCGAGCCTCGCTTGCGCATCATGCAACTCCTGCTCACCGCGCATCCCCAGGGATTGGTGGTGGGAGATATTCAGGACGAGCTGGGCATCCCTGCTTCAACCCTTTCCCATCATCTCGACAAGCTCAAGAACGAGGAACTGGTCAAAGTCCGGCGGGAGGGCACATTCCTTTGGTACACGGCGAATACCGAGGCACTCCAGGAGCTTCTTAACTTCCTCTATGCGGAGTGTTGCACTCGCAACAAAGCCGTTAAACCCGGAGACCTGGTTTTGATCGTGCAAGCCTCAAAGGGAAGCCAGGTTCCGTCAAAAGTTTTATGAAAGGGGGATGAAGGAAGGAGAGGGGACTCGAGCTGGGGGCTTCGTCCCATAGGCGCTAAGATAAGAACTATTTCTATCGTTCCGGCGCCATTCCCGTCCCGCGAAGCGGGACACGGTGAGTAGCCCGTCAGCCGACGGATGAAACCTACGGAAACAGAAGCCCAGAAAGCATTCCGGCCCTGGAGGGGCCGAACCATTGACCCGTCAACCCCGTTGGCGTTGCGTAGTTCTGTGCGTTCCGTTATCCGCAGGTTAAAACCTGCGGCTATTCACCGTTGGCCCCTGCTGGGGCCATTTGAGCACGGCTGACCTTAGCGCTCATGGGGCTTCGTCCCATAGGCGCTATAAGCTTCGAGGTCGCCCGAAAGCCCGTCCGCCGACGGGCTTGGAGCGACACGAAATCAACTAAGTCAGCGCTTATGCTCCCCCCGCACCCTGCGTCTGTAGCCTGCCACCTGGCCCTTGACACCCGCCCTTCCGCCTCCCGCACTTCGCTCTTGACAGGAGAACTGACACATGGTAGCCTATGTGAGTGGTCCCATGAGAAGGCTTGCCATCGAGCGCGCGAAGGGGGTTGCAGATCGGCGCGGGGGCAGAGGAAAATGCGTAGAAAACAGAAAAAAGATACTAAATAGTGGGAACGAACCTAAGAATGTGTTGAAAACACAGGAGTTAGCGTTTTCAGGGGCTAAAAACGAACTGGTTCTTGAAGGCAAACGAACTCAAATCAAAGCCAAAAAGTGGCCAAAAACCCACCTATTGTGCGGCATTGAGCCCAGGAAAGGCGAAGCAAATGAGCGTTGAAAATATCAAGCAAGTGGTGAAAGAGAAGTATGGGCAGGCGGCCCTGCGTGTCATCCAGGGCCGGAGTTCCTGTTGCGGAACGGCGCCGGCTTCGGACGGTTGTCCTGACCCCATCACCTCGAACCTTTACGATGGCAGCCAAACCAGCCAAATCCCCGAGGAAGCTCTCCTCGCTTCGTTGGGGTGTGGAAACCCAACCGCGCTGGCCGAGCTGAAGCCCGGCGAAACCGTGCTCGATCTGGGATCAGGCGGGGGCATTGATGTGCTGTTGTCCGCCAAGCGGGTGGGGCCGACCGGCAAGGCCTACGGTCTGGACATGACGGATGAGATGTTGGCGCTGGCCCGCGAAAACCAGCGCAAAGCCGGAGTTGAGAACGTAGAATTCCTGAAGGGTGAAATTGAGAACATTCCACTGCCCGATAACTCCGTCGATGTCATCATCTCGAATTGTGTCATCAACCTCTCCGCCGACAAGGACCGAGTGTTGAGGGAAGCGTTTCGCGTGCTCAAGCCGGGTGGGCGATTCGCCGTCTCCGATATTGTGGTGCGCGGGAAAGTTCCCGCTGAGATTCGGCGAAGCGTAGAGTTATGGGTAGGCTGCATGGCCGGGGCGCTGGAGGAGAGCGAATACCTTGCCAAACTCATGAGGGCAGGATTTGAGGTCGTCGGCATCGAACCGACCCGGATTTACCGCGTTGCGGATGCGCGCGAATCGCTTTCGAGCGCGGGGATTGACGTGGAGGCGATCGCGCCCCTGGTCGATGGCAAGTTCATGAGCGCCTTCGTGCGGGCGAAGAAACCGAGCCCATCGTGCTGAGGTCCGAGCTGCTGCGGGAAGTAGTTGCTTTGGAGTGCGGCAGCTTGCTGCCGCTTTCTTTTTCCGGAAGCTTGCTTCCGGGAGCGGCACGAGCAAGCTCGAGCCGCAAAAGCGGCAGCAAGCTGCCGCACTCCAAGGCGCTTCTGACCACGGAGGACACGGAGGCAATACTGAGAGGAAGAGGCATTGAAGTATGTCAGCACATCTTACGCGAAGGCTCTCTTTTCTTGATCGATTTCTTACCGTTTGGATTTTCCTTGCCATGGCGTTGGGCGTGATCTCTGGCTATCTGCTGCCCAGTCTCGTTCGGACCCTTACGGCCTTCCAGGTGGGCACAACGTCAGTTCCTATTGCAGCCGGTTTGATTCTTATGATGTACCCGCCCCTGGCAAAAGTCCGCTACGAAGAGCTTGGGGAAGTCTTCCGAAACAAACGCGTTTTGCTTCTTTCACTCGTGCAGAACTGGGTGATCGGCCCCGTTCTCATGTTCGCCCTCGCCGTTACCTTCTTGCGGAACCATCCCGATTATATGGTCGGTGTGATTATGATCGGACTGGCCCGTTGCATCGCGATGGTGATTGTCTGGAACGAACTTGCGAAGGGCGACACTGAATATGCCGCGGGACTTGTAGCCTTTAATTCGGTTTTCCAGGTTTTGTTTTACTCGGTTTATGCCTGGCTCTTCATCACCGTATTGCCGACCTGGCTTGGTCTGAAAGGCGCAGTTGTGGATGTGTCAATGAAGCAGATTGCGCAGAGCGTCTTCTTCTACTTGGGGATTCCTTTCCTTGCCGGCATGCTCACCCGCTTTGCCCTGCTTCGTCTGCGTGGGCGGGAATGGTACGAGAAGAGGTTTATTCCCCGCATCAGTCCGCTTACGCTTGTCGCCTTGCTCTTCACGATTGTGGTGATGTTTTCCCTGAAGGGTGAATACATCATTCAATTACCGCTCGACGTTCTGCGGATCGCACTGCCCCTGCTGATTTACTTCGTGGTGATGTTCCTGGTTTCCTTCTATATGGGCAGGAAGCTGGGAGCTGATTATCCCAAGACGGCGACCCTCTCCTTCACCGCGGCCAGCAACAATTTTGAGCTGGCTATCGCCGTGGCTGTGGCGGTATTTGGAATCAATTCCGGGGCCGCATTTGCGGCGGTGATCGGTCCGCTCGTCGAGGTGCCAGTACTGATTGGGCTGGTGGGAGTTGCTCTCCGCTTTCAGCGTTCGTACTTCACGTCACCTCGGGAGGGCGCCAACGCAGTTCAACTGGTTCGTGGGTAATCCCCCACTCCTGCTCCATTTCGCGAAGGCACGGCTTGTTAGACAGTTATACGGACAGTGAGGGAAATCAGTGAGAGTCCTCATCCTTTGCACGGGCAATTCGGCTCGCAGTCAAATGGCGGAAGGGTTACTTCGCCATGATGCGGGAAATGTCTACGAGGTTTTCAGCGCCGGCACCAAGCCGAGCCATGTGCGACCCGAGGCCATCGCCGTGATGCGCGAGGTGGGGATCGACATTTCCGGTCACCGGTCCAAATCGGTGGATGAATTTGCAGGGCAGGATTTCGACTACGTGATCACGGTCTGCGATAACGCCAAGGAGAGTTGCCCCCTCTTCCCGGCGAAAACAAAACGTATTCATTGGAGCATCGAAGATCCCGCCGCGGCGCAAGGCTCCGAAGAAGAAATATTGACAGCCTTCCGCCGCGTCCGCGACGAGCTGCGAGCGCGGCTTCAAGCCTTTGCTCAAGGCGAGGGGGAGAAGCTATGTTGAAGGCGGAGCCAGCTTCCAACTATCCGCCTGAAGAGGGGCGCTATCTGCGCGGCAATGACTACTCGCCCTTCGCTGTCGCGGTGATTTTAATTTACGACCAAGAAAAGATTCCGCCGGATATTGAGAACCTGGTCCGAGTTGGTCTGGAAAGTGGAGCTGCCCTCTCCGGTACCATCCAAACTGAAAACATCGGCATCGAAAAGCTCATTTGCAACATCGTTGCCAACCCGAACATCAGGTATCTGGTGCTCTTCGGGCCGGAGTCGCAGGGACACCAGACGGGCGATGCTCTCCTCATGCTGCTCGAAAATGGTGTGGACGAGCGCAGGCGAATCATCGGTGCCCAGGCTCTCACTCCCTATCTCTTCAACCTGCCCATGGAGTACATTGCGCGCTTTCGGCAACAGGTCCGGATGATTAATCTCCTGGACGAAGGCGACCCCGACTTGCTGCGCCGGGCCGTCTGGTCTTGCTATCAAGAAGAGCCCACTTTATTCCAAAACTACACGCTCTTTGATCCAGGAGCCTACCCTGAAGGGCCGCTCTCAGGTCAGCTCACCTGGCGGGTCCCTCGCCCCCAGGCCGAACCAAAAGACGAAGGTGAACGGCAGCAGAGGCAGAGGCTCAGAGATTTGATGGCGCGAGTGAAACGAGGAGCGGAAAAGAAGAGAGAGCGTGAGCACACATGAGTAGGATGCGGCTCTTCGTGTAGGGCCATCCCACAGGGCGGGGCCGAATCAGCGCCGCGCGCTGTGCGCGAATGCTGTCATGCTGAGCCCGTTCTCCCGCCCCGGCGGGATCAGGGTAAACTCCGCGAAGCGTCCGTGCAGTCTGTCGCTGGATGCTAAGGGCAAAAGACAACTCAGTCCCGCTGCAGCGGGATCGCCCGCCCGAAAGCACGGCGGGCTCAGGATGACAGACGGCTCCAGCTTGGGAATTCAGGTTAATCGGAGACAGTCTCTACGTTGTCCGCAAATAAAGCGTCCGGGATGCTCGGCGCTTACACCGCAGCCGGCGCCGCTTGTTTTCCCCGGCGCACGACGGCAACAACGAGGACACCGATGACGGCGCCCACCGCAACCGTCCAACCAATCCACAAGGTCATCTGAGGCAGGATAGCCTCGTAAAGGAACTTCCTGGCAAAAGAGGCTTGGGCGAACATGGGCGCTGCGACGTCGTAGTGCGTTCCCCAGCCCTGGCCGCCATTCCCGCGCATAGCGAAGAACATCACGATCAGGACCGGGATGCGGGCAGCAAAGGCGTAAGCGAGCAAAGTGTTCCCCAATGAACGCCAACCGATACCGGGAATGAACGCTGCAGCCAACGTTACCAGGAACGCTACCAGGGTCAGAATCGAGGGGTGCGAGAACGTTGCCCCAATCAACAAGCCGCCTAGAACAAAGACCACCAATCCCAAGACCGCGAATCCCACGGCCTTACCCACGCTCGAGGGCCGGTCGCCGACCCCGGCCAACTTCAAGGCGAAATAGGGACCAAAGATGATCGGCAGCCAGGAGATGCCAATGATGGCACCTCCCCCACCTGCCGCCGCGCTGAACCACGGTTTCGGCCAGCGTTCAAGCTCACCCACCAAGCGCAGGATGGTAACGCCTAGGGTAATCAAAGCTGGAATCGTGATTAGACTCGTGATGGAAATTGACTTTCTCTCTTCCATAAGAACCTCCTTTTGCTTTCAATTTGTGAGATATCGTCCAGATGCTACCGCAACTCAGCGTCTTTTGCACGCCTTTCCGATTGGGGCTAGGGAAGAACGGAAGGCAGTAAGCAGTAGGCGGTGAGCAGAAGGCCACCATAACCAGGGCTGCATGTTGGTGGTCTGCCTTTCCCTAGTCCCCAGCCCCCAGTCCCTAGCCTCCAGCCGTCACATTTTGGCTTGCGCGATACGTGGTATCGACATGCGGTTTTCAGTTGGTGTATCATCACCCCTGATTTTGAGGCGGAGGCATCGTGGGTTCGCCCGCCGCCTGCTGCGAGCAAGGGTCCATGCCAGCCGAAGATACGAAAAAGATTTCAAGACCCTCGCGTACGTCATGACGCAAGTTCAGCTTCAGGCTGGGTTTCGAGTGGGTATCGTGGCTCGGAACCACCTCCGGTCAAATCGGCCTTGTTACTTTTTCCCAACCGTGACTCTTTGCAGCAGGCGCCTTTGTCTTCACAGTTTATGCCCGTCGGTATTGGGCTGGAAAGGGACGGGAGTTGGTCAGCACATTGAAAAGTGAGAGTCCTACTGATAATCAGGAGGGAAATACCGTCCGGATCGACACGCTTGAAATCCTCCGTCAGAGTGTTTCGGCCGGCCCTGCCAAGGTAGCGCTGTTTGATTTTGATGGAACACTGTCCCTGATTCGCACGGGCTGGGTGGACGTCATGGTCCCCATGATGGTCGAAATCATGGCGGAACTGAAGACCGGGGAGAGCGAAGAGGATTTGCGGGCACTCGTGGTCGATTTCGTGGCACGTCTCACGGGCGAGCAGACCATCTACCAGATGATCGAATTGACCCAGCAGGTGAAACAAAGGGGTGGCAAGCCGCTGGCGCCTCTCCAATACAAGCGCATGTATCACGATCGCCTGATGCAGAAGATTCAGCATCGCAGAGAAGACCTACGCCAGGGAAAAGTCTCTTCCGAACAATACCTCGTCCCCGGCGCTCGCGCCTTCCTCGAGAGCATGAGAGAGCGGGGTCTAAAACTCTATTGCGCGAGTGGGACGGACCAGGTTTACACGCTTGAAGAAGCCCGCTTACTGGAAATCGAGCAATATTTTGACGGCCGCATTTACGGCGCCCTGGACGATTACAAGAGCTTTTCCAAGGAAATTCTCATCCGCAAGATGCTTTCTTCCATGGAGTGCCGTGGGGAAAACTTGGTTGGATTCGGCGACGGATACGTTGAAATCAAGAACGTCAAAGATGCCGGTGGTGTCGCAGTGGGTGTGGCGACGGATGAACCCCAATGCGGGGTCGTAAACCCGTGGAAGCGGGAGCGGCTGGTCAAAGCGGGTGCAGATTTCATCGTTCCGAATTTCCTTTGCCGCGAACAGCTCTTCAGCGCTTTATTTCCGAGGTGATGGTAAGACATGAAATCCAAGTATGAAACATTCGACCGTTCACGCCTTTTGATCAAGCCTCTGAGCGACCGCGTCCACGACATGAAGCTTGACTATCTTCTGCCGCTCGAGGGCCCGGCACCGGACTTCGCGCATCCCCAACTAAGGGAGGTAGCCCGGAGGATCGCCGCTACCAAGGAGAAGGGGGCAGCCCGCATCCTGATGATGGGAGCGCATGTCATTAAAGCGGGTGTGAGCCGTTACATTATCGACCTGCTGGAACGTGGCTATTTGACACATATCGCGATGAATGGGGCGGGCGCGATTCATGATTATGAGCTGGCCCGAGTCGGCGCGACCACCGAGAGCGTGGCCCGTTATATTCGAAGCGGCGAGTTTGGCCTGTGGCGGGAGACAGGGGAGTTGAACGAGGTGATTCGCGAAGCCGCGGACCTCTCCCTGGGGTTGGGTGAAAACGTTGGGCGGCGGATCGAAACCAGCGCCTTCCCGCACAAGAGCGTGAGCATCTTTGCCACGGCTTACCGACTTTCTATTCCCGCTACGGTGCATGTGGGCATCGGATATGACATCACCCATGAGCACCCGAACTGTGATGGGGCAGCCCTCGGCGCAGCCAGCTACCGTGACTTCCTGATCTTCGCGAAGTCGGTTGAAGACCTCGAGGGGGGAATCATGCTCGATTTTGGTTCCGCCATCATGAGCCCGGAGGTCTATTTGAAGGCCCTGGCCATGGCTCGCAACGTGGCTCATCAGCGAGGGCGCGCGATCACGCACTTTACGACGGCGGTCTTTGACCTTGTCCCAATTCAGGGTGACATCCACCATGAATTGCCGAAGAGTGACCCCGGATACTATTTCCGACCCTACAAGACGATCCTGGTCAGGACGGTGGCGGATGGGGGAGAAAGCTTTTACTTCTGCGGTGACCATCGGGCGACCGTGCCTGCCCTGCGACGCACCTTACTGGAGCTCACATGACGACAGCGGAGATTCTGGACGGCTTTAAGAAACTCAAGGCACTGGTGGTGGGAGACATCTGCCTGGATCGCTGGTGCACTTACGATCCCGCCGCCTCGGAACCATCCCGTGAAACGGGGATCCCTCGGCTCGGCATCGTCTCCACAGAGGTCACTCCGGGCGGGGGCGGGACGGTGGCCAATAACCTGGCCGCCTTGGGAACTGGGCAAGTAGCCGTCCTGGGAATCCGCGGCGACGATGGTTTTGGATTTGAGTTGGTCCGGGCTTTGAACGAGCGGGGAATCTCCGCCAGCCTGATGGTGGAAATCCGCCGCTGGCAGACATTCACCTACACCAAGCTCTTGAACAGTCAAACCGGCATTGAAGACCAACCAAGAGTGGACTTCATCTCCACGAAGCCGCTTCCCCTGGAGGCGGAAAAGAGAGTCATTGATAACCTTGTTTCCGCGATCGAGGGTTTTGACCTTGTTCTTGTCGCCGACCAGGCAGAGACGGCTGCCGGCGGCGTGGTTACCCCTGCGCTCCGTGACTCAATTATCGAGCTTGCGGGAAGGTATACCAGCAAGGTGTTTCTAGTGGACTCTCGAAAACGACTGCACCTGTTCCGGAAAGTGATGCTCAAGCCTAATCGCGCGGAGGCCGAAGCGGCCTGTGAGCAACTTTTTGGGAATGTCGATTTCAGGCGGCTGCGCGAACACCTGGGAGCAGGGGCGGTGATGGTGACGCACGGGCCCCGGGGCGCCCTGGTGGTGGAAGAAGGCAAAGAAACGTGGGCCAAAGCCCGCGCGGTTGAGAACCCGGTGGACATCTGTGGCGCCGGGGATAGCTTTGCTGCCGGGACGGCGCTAACCATGGCGGTGACAGGTGACCCCGTCGCCGCGGCGTGCTTCGGCAATCTTGTGGCATCGATTACCGTCATGAAGAAAGGTACGGGCACGGCTTCGCCGGAGGAGGTCATAGAGGCTGCGACGCGCAGCCAGTAATGCGATTTCTGAATAACATGGCAATGGATTCGACTGCGCCCCCCCCGCATGGCGAGACTTCGGCGGTGCTTTACTACTTTATCTTTGAGCGAAACCCTCCAAGAAGCGCAAACCCTCACTTATCGAATAGCTCCAACTCGGTGATCTGGGAAAGAATGTGCCCAATAAGGACGTGTGCTTCCTGGACGCGAGGAGTTGAATCTGCCGGGACGCAAATGCAGTAGCGTGCCACGTCCTTCAGCATGCTTCCGTCTCTTCCCGTAAGGGCAATGGTGACCAAGCCCTTGGCTTTCGCCGTCGCCAGCGCCTTCAACACGTTGGGAGACTTTCCGCTGGTTGAAATGCCGACCGCAATGTCTCCTTCTCCTCCCAGGGCTTCCACCTGCCGGGCAAATACATTCTCATAGCCGTAATCGTTGCCGATTCCGGTGAGTGCAGAGGTGTTAACCGTCAGCGCGAGAGCGGGGAGAGGGGTTCGCTCCATCTGGAATCTGCCCACAAATTCCGCGGCAATGTGTTGAGCGTCGGCCGCGCTGCCGCCGTTACCGAAGAGCAGGATTTTGTGCCCCCGGCTCAAGGCCGACACGAATTGCTTTGATACAGTGGCTATAAGGCTCAGGATGTCTTTGTCGTCGAGCAGGGCTTGTTTCACTTTCAGACTTTCCTGGATCGAAGTAGCAATCAGGAGAGCGATGTCGTGGCGCATATGTATTCCCTCTGCAAAGAAGTCAGTAGTCCGTAGTCCGTCGAAAAAGGGGCTAGGGAAGAGCAGTAGGCAGTAAGCAGTAAACACCAAGCACTGCCCAATTCATAATTCACAATTCCCCTGACACCTGGCCCCTGAAACCTGACACCTGCCCGTCTAGAAGCCCAGGGCAACACAAAGGGCCGCCACGTCACCAATGCGTTCGTCGAGCGCCGCTGGGACGATTTCGCAGCTTGCCACCGCAGGGGCTAGCGCTTCTCGTCGCATGACTGAACGAGCCGGTTCGAGCAGCAAGTCGCCCAGCCGCATGGCGAGGCCTCCGATCACGATTCGTTCCGGGTTCAGCAAGTCAACCAGAATGGCAAGCACCGCACCCAGCCGCCGGCCTGTTGATTGGATGATTTCAACGGCAATGCGGTCTCCCCTCTGTGCGGCTAAACCCACATCCCGCGCCGTCACCGCCTTACCGGACTGAAGAAGTTTGGTGAGCGTGGTTCTTTGCTTGTTCTTTGCGGCTCTGGCAACCGCCTGGGCCGCCCAATGGGCTATGCCTCCACCACTCGCCCACCCTTCGGCGGAGCCCGCTTTGTTATGTCCGACCGGTCCAGTCCGCGTCAGGCGGATGTGGCCGACTTCCCCCGCCAAGTCGTTAGTGCCGTGATAGAGATGGCCATCCGTGATGATCCCCGCACCGAGGCCCGTTCCCATGGTTAGGAAGACCATATTCTGTGTTCCCTGGCCAGCGCCAAAGCGATGCTCCGCCACGGCGCCTGCGTTGGCGTCATTCTCCACCTGGCACTCAGCCCCAAATTCTTCCTCCATAATTGCCTTGATTGGGACGTTATCCCAGGTGGGAAGATTGGGGGGCGATTGGATAACGCCTTGGATTCGGTCCAGCGGGCCGCCGCAACTCACGCCAATCCGCTTGATGGCTGATATCTCGAGCCCTTGCTGAGCAAGCAGGACGCGAATCCCTCCCTTGGCCAGCTTAAGAGCTCGATCCGCGCCTTTCGCCGGAAGGGTGGTAAACTCCGTTCGGCCCAAGACAGCCGGCGGGTTTGCAGAAGTAACGATTGCTGTCTTAGTTCCGCCCACATCTATTCCTATCCAAACAATTTCATTCATGATGCCCTCGGGAGGCAGGCCGCTTGAACTCCTCTTGCCGACTCGAATTGTGATAAGCTTTCGATATCAGGAGCCGCAATAATGAATCGCACGGTGCGCGTATTACTTCTTATTACAGTAGCCGGACTTTTGCCTCGAACCATCGCGAGCAGCGCCCAAGAAACGACAAGCGGGTGGGCCCGCTTCGAGTTCCTCTTCGGCGACTGGGTTGGCGAAGGCGGAGGGCAACCCGGCCAAGGAATAGGCGAATTCTCATTTCATCCTGGTTTGCAGAACCGCATTTTGGTACGAAAGAGTTATGCTGCTTATCCGCCCACCAAAGACCGTCCTGCATCTCGGCATGAAGATCTGACGGTGGTATATAAAGACTCTGACAGCGCGCCGCTGCGGGCCATCTACTTTGATAATGAAGGGCACGTAATAAACTACTCGATTACGATCTCCCCGGACCGGAAGACGATCGAGTTTGTCAGCGATGTGTTGCCTTCCAACCCCAGATTCCGCTTAACCTACGTTAAAACCGGCAGCGATACCCTGACCCTCAGATTCGAGATTGCGCCTCCAGGCAAACCCGATTCCTTTTCCACTTATATTGAAGCTAAGGCAAAGCGTAAGTGAGTCTCCAAGCTGACTTCTGATACGTCAGCATCACAGCGCGGCACAGCCGCAACCAAAAGCAGATTCTTCGCTACGCTGCGCCCCGCTCCCGCCGCGGCGGGACATGTCATCCTGAGTCCGCCGCGGCGGACGAAGGATCTGCTTCTCTTCCCGGCACGCGAAGAAGTTGAAGACTAGTGCTACGGAGAGGCGCCTCTCGCCCTCAAGTTAATTCTCCGTCGCCAGCAACTCTTCCAAGCTGACAAAAGTGAAGCCGGCTTTCACGGCGCCGTCCAGGATGGCGGGCAGCGCCTTCACGGTTGCGGACCGGTCCACTCTTTCTGGGGGATAGGCTCTGCGGCCGTCATGGAGCAGGATGATGGATCCCGGGCCCAAAGTCTTGAGTGTTTCGCGCACCATTCGTTCCGCCTCGAGCTTCCAGTCATACCCGGTGTCTGACCAGTTCACCAACCGTAGGCCCCGCTGCTTCAACACGGGATGAAGCCCCAGCCAACGCGCACCGAAGGGCGGTCGAAAAAACTTTGGGCGTTCGCCCGTTACCTTTTCAATTGCCTCCTGCGTGAGGTCAATCTGGTGCGCGAAGAACGCGCGGCTCCGGAAGAAAGGAAACGGGTGGGAATAGCTGTGGTTCCCGATGGTGTGGCCCTCTGCCTGAACGCGCCGCAGAATCTCCGGACAGCGCTCTACGTTCTGCCCGCAGACGAAGAATGTGGCTTTCACATCATGGCAGCGCAGAATGTCGAGAATCTGTCCCGTATAGCTCGAGCAGGGGCCGTCGTCGAAGGTAAGGGCGATTCGATTTCCAGCCGCAGGGCCACGCAAAAGAGCAGGCCCGAAAAGCTGGAGGGTGGGAATACTCCAGGCGTAGACATACAGGCCAAACAGGCTGGCGAGGCATATTACGCAGATTAAAATTATCCAAATACCGCCCATTGCCCACTGCCTCCTGCTGTTAAACCAAAACAAGGTCAGGATGGTAAACGCTACCGTCCACGTGGCGGGCGATAGCGATGAGACGCCGCTCGCCATTCAGGATTTTCAGCAAAGCAGCAACTGGTGAACAGCCGGCATTGGCGCCTCGGCTGGCGCGCGCGGATTGCGCCAATTCGAAGGCGTGTCCGTGCCGCACGCCTACCTCTTGGCGTCCGCGAACCACAAGTTCCGGAAATTCCGGCAGGAGAGCTTCGAGGGGCACAAGGCAGTTTTCTATCCTCTTTTCCTCGACCGCTGCGGCGAGCCGGTCGAGCGTAACGGCTTGGCTTTCCTTGAACTCCGCCACGCCCGTACGCCGCAAACCTGCCAGGTACGCTCCACAGCGAACCTTCTGGCCCAAATCGTGGGCCAATGACCGGACGTACGTTCCGCCGGAACACTCCACTGCGAACTGGACATCCTGCCTCTCAATTCCCAGCAGCTCGAGCGCGTAAATTTCCACTTCCACCGGCGCCAGCGAAACGGGCTTCTGCTGGCGGGCCAGTTCATAAGCGCGCACGCCTCCCACGTGTTTAGCGGAAAAAGGCGGCGGCGTCTGCATCAGACGACCGGTGAATTCCCGAAAGATTTTTTCCAGAACGTCCCGATCAAGCACCACGGGCGAGCTTTCCGAGGTCGGCTGACCCGTGGAGTCGTAGGTATCGGTTGAAAACCCGAACCGGATGGTCCCTTCGTAGGCCTTCCGCGACTTCAAGTAGAATTGTGCAAAGCGCGTCGCCTTTCCCACCGAAACTGGAAGCACGCCCGTGGCGAAGGGGTCCAGCGTGCCGAAGTGTCCAACTTGGCGAATGTCCAGAATCCGGCGCACCCGCGCTACGACATCGTGCGATGTGAGCCCTGCGGGCTTGTCAATGATGAGGACCCCGGAAATTCCAGCATTAGCATCAATCATAAGTTAGTTTCGGGCACTGGATGTCAGTGGGTCAGTAGTCAGTTGCTTGGTGCGGGAGCCATGGATTCGCTCACAACGGACGACGGACCACGGACAACAGACAATTTTCGGCTACGGCTCGTTCTTCAATTTCTGGAGCAGCATCTCAAGCCTTTCGTTTTCCTCTCCGGCATGGTCGAGCACAAAGGTCAACTCGGGGGTCCGCCGCAATCTGAGCCGGTGGCCGAGCTCGTGGCGTATATAGCCTGCGGCGGAAGTCAGTCCTTCCAGCGATTTCTCCTGGGCGTCGGCGCTCCCAAGCACCGAGACGGACACGCGCGCGTGGTGGAGATCTCCGCTCATGTCCACCCCCGTAACCGTCGTGAACCCGATGCGCGGATCTTTCAACTCTGTCGAGATCATTTCCGCCACTTCAGCGCGAATCCGGTCTGCCAATCGCGCTGCCCGATGTCCGGGAACCGTCATTGAAACATACACCTTTTGGAAGTTCTTAACGCGCCGCGAGGCAGCCAGCGCGGTCCTTGGCCGCAACCGCGGACCAGGTCTTCATTGCCGATTGCTGATTGCCGATTGACGATTGAAAAATCAGAAGAATTCCACGAAATGATTCGCCACGTCCTCACCCAGGATCTTTTCTGATTCGGCCAATACCTGGCGGAAGACGGATTCCAGCAGCGGCTGGCTATCGGAGATTGATGCCACACCCAACGTGGCGCGCTGCCAAACGTCCTCGTGGTTCAGCTCGGCAACGGCCACGTTGAAACGCGACCGGAGCCTATCGCGCATCTTTCGCAAGACGGCTCGCTTTTCCTTGAGGGAGTGGGCGTAAGGGAGCTGGATCTCCAGGGTCAGTAGACCAACGGGCATCGCATTCACCCCTGAGCGTTAACGGTCGTCAGGCCATGGCAGGTTCGGGAACCCTTTCCTTCACGAAGGCTTCGATCACGTCGCCGATCTTGACGTCGTTGTAGTTCTCCAGCGCAATCCCGCATTCCATCCCGGACCTTACCTCGGCCACATCATCCTTAAACCGCCGCAGGGACCTTACACGGCCCTGGAAAACCACCACGCTATCACGGATCAGGCGGATCGGCGCCTCCCGAGTGATCTTGCCGTCCTGGAGATAACAACCCGCCACCGTCCCAACATTGGAGATGCGGAAGGTGTCCCGCACTTCCGCCCGGCCCAATGTCGTCTCCTTGAAAACCACCGCAAGGAGGCCCGTCATCGCTTTCTTGATTTCGTCGGTGACGTTGTAAATGATGGTGTGTAAGCGGATGTCCACCCGTTCAAGCTGGGCGAGTTCAGTCGCCTTCCGCTCCGGCCGGACATTGAAGCCGATGACCACCGCATTGGAAGCCGAGGCCAGCAACACGTCCGTCTCGGTGACGGCGCCGACGCCGGCATGGATGACCCTCACTTTGACTTTATCCGTGCTCAACTTGTTCAGTGTGTCCGCCAAAACCTCCACCGAGCCTTGCACATCCGCCTTGATGATCAGCGGTAATTCTTTCACGTCGCCGGCGGCCAGTTGCTCGTGCAACTGCTCGAGTGTCAGGCGGGCGCTCTTGGCCAGCGCGGCCTCACGCTGTTTGGCTTGGCGATGAAGGGCAATCTGCCGAGCCTTGAGAGTATCGTCAATCACCTGCAACCGGTCACCGGCCTGTGGGACATCCTCCAGGCCCAGCACCTCCACCGGGGTGGAAGGCAGAGCTTCAATCACCGGCCGTCCGCGGTAATCGAACATGGCGCGCACTTTGCCATAAATCGCGCCGATGATGAAGGAATCGCCGACCTGCAAAGTCCCGTTCTGGACCAGGAGCGTGGCCACTGGGCCCCGGCCTCGGTCCAGTTTCGCTTCCAACACCGTTCCGGTTGCAAGTCGTTTCCGATTGGCCTTGAGTTGCTGGAGATCCGCGACCAGGAGAATCATCTCCAGAAGCAAGTCAAGATTCTTCCGTTGCTTGGCAGAGACCTCGACGGTTACCGTTTGCCCGCCCCACTCTTCCGGCATCAGGCCGTGCTCCGTAAGTTGCCTTTTGACGCGTTCCGGCTGTGCCTCCAGTTTGTCAATCTTGTTGATGGCTGCCACGATGGGAACATTGGCCGCACGGGCGTGGTTGATGGCTTCCAGGGTCTGGGGCATTACCCCATCATCGGCGGCGACCACCAGTACCACCACGTCCGTGACTCGCGCCCCACGGGCGCGCATCATCGTGAAGGCCTCGTGGCCGGGCGTGTCGATGAAAGTCAACTTGCGCCCTTGCGCTTCTACCTGGTAGGCGCCGATGCTTTGGGTGATTCCGCCGGCTTCGTGCGCCGCAACATTGGTTTGACGGATGGCATCGAGCAGGGAGGTCTTGCCGTGATCGACATGCCCCATGACGGTGACGACAGGGGCGCGGCTCTGCAGGTCTTCCAGCCGATCCGTTCCCTCCTCTTCCTGGAGGATTTCCTCTTCGTAGCTCACCACATTCGCTTCCGCTCCAAACCCCCGCGCTATCTCGGACGCCGTCTGGCCATCGAGGGTTTGGTTGATGGTCGCGAAGATACCTTTGTCCAAAAGGCGCTTGATCACATCCTTGGCGCGTACTTCCAGCTTCGCAGAAAGCTCTTTGATGGCGATGCCCTCGGTAATCGTGATCTTGCGCGTGGTTGGAACTTCTTCCGGCGGAACCGGCTTGGGTGCAAGCGGTGGGGGCACGCCCGGAAGACGTTGGGGCGGACCCAAGGGTCGCGCCACAGGAGGCCGTAGCGATGGAACGCCGCCCGTAGCAAGAGCGCCGGCCGCCGCGCTTGCTGTCGGCCGAGCCGACGTGGGATGCATTGGCCGTGGCTCGCCGGGCCTCCTGGGAAGCGCGGGGCGCACAGGCGCAACCTTAGGTCTTACGACGTGCGGATAGATCGGCTGGCTGGCCGAGGGGTCGCGGCGCACAAGCCGCGCGGCTCGCGTTGGTTTGCCGTGCGCGATGGCACTGGCGGCCAGGTGCGAGACTTCGGCAGCCTTAGGCGGGGCCAGTGGACCTTCCCGCACCGCGCCGCCACGCGCCACAGCAGCCGCAGGTATTTCCGCTCCAATCCTCACCGCCGCCGCTGGAGAAGGTGGGGGACTTACCCCCGGCCGTACAAGAGGCTCCTGGGGCGGTGTTGGCGCAACGTGCCCCCCTATGGCTGGACCTGGAGCAGCAGCCGGGACAGTGGCAGGATGAGGAGCAAGGGAAGGGGGCAAGGGCTTCAGCCCGTGCGGTGCTGGCTGCACCAGCGTCTCCGGAACGTGAGCCACTCTTGAAGGTGGCGGCGGTATCACCGCCCTCCGCGCCGCGTGCTTAATCTCTTCAAGGGAACGCGTCAAAGGATGTTGCAGCTCAGCCTTGATAATGTCGGGGAGCTTCCTGGGTTCCACGACCGCCGCAGGAGGCTCTTTGCTCACGACAGGAGTCGGCGGGGGCGGAGCGGGAGCTTCCTCAGCAGCCTGTCCCGCTTCACTCGAGACACGGAAATGTTCCCGAACCTTGTCGGCAAGCTCGTCGTCAAGCGCACTGGAATGAGACTTCTTCTCAATCCCTAATACGGCAAGATACTCCAGGATGAGGTGGCTCTTGACCTCCAGCTCACGCGCCAAGAGGTTGATTCGTATGTTGCCCATTCTGTCTTCTTGATTACTCTCCCTTGCTTCCCGCCCCTCAGTTGACGGGCAGGCTGAAATCTGCGGGTTGAAGCACTAGGCACCCTGACAGTCTTATCTCATTCCTCCTTTCCTCCTTTCCCTTCGGCTGATCCCTCTTCTTCGCTGGATTCAGCTTGCTCAGGCGCCGGCTCGGGGCCTCCCGCCTGAACAGAAACCTCGGCTGCGGCGCCTTCGGCACTTGATTTCTCTTCAGGGATCTCCGCTGCCTCGAGGGTGGCGGGATGCTCACCGAGTGGTTCATCAACCTTCACGGCTTCCGCTTCTGCGGCGGTGGCCAGGGCTGCGGAGGATTCATCGTCCTGCTCGAAGTAATACGTCACCACGCGCCGGATTTTTTCCACGGTCTTTTCCCCGATACCCGGGATTTGCGTCAGGTCATCGGGAGTCATCTGGGCCAGTTGCTCGACCGTCTCAATGCCCTTTTCCCGCAAGCGCTGCAGAGTCTTGTCGCCGAGACCGTGAAGCTCCGAAATGGAGGCGCCGCGCAAGGCCATCGCAGCCATCTGGGATTCGATTTCCTGGCGTTTCTCCTCTTCGCTCTTAATGTCGACATGCCAGCCGAGGAGCTTTGCCGCCAGCCGTACGTTCTGCCCTTTCTTCCCGATCGCCAGGGACAACTGCGTGTCATCCACGATCACTTCCAGATGCTTCTGTTCCAATTCCAGAATCGAGACATGGTTGATCTTGGCAGGGCTGAGCGAATTCGCCGCGAAAACCAGCGGGTCCTCGTTGTATTCGATGATGTCGATTTTCTCCCCGCGAAGCTCACGGATGATGGACTGTACGCGCATCCCCTTCATACCGACACAGGCGCCCACGCAATCCACGTCCGGGTCCTTGGAAAAGACAGCGACTTTGGTCCTGTCACCCGCCTCCCGCGCGATGGCCTTGATCACCACCGTGCCGTCGTAGATTTCGGGGACTTCCATTTCGAAGAGCTTCTGGACCAGCATCGCGTCGGCGCGCGAAACCACCACCTGCGGGCCGCGCGCGGCGCGGTCCACTTGCGTGATCACCGCCCGAATGCGATCCCCGATTTGGTAGGTTTCCAAGCGCGATTGCTCCTTGCGCGGCATGCGGGCCTCCGTCCGGCCCAGGTCAACAATAACGTCCGGCCCCTCCACCCGCTTCACGGTGCAATTGACCAGTTCGCCCACGCGCTGGTTGTACTCCGCGTACACGGTATCGCGCTCCGCTTCCCGGACTTTCTGAAAGATCACTTGTTTCGCAGCCTGCGCCGCAATCCTCCCCAGCACATCCGTGGCTTTGGGAATTCGTACCTCGCCCTCCACCACCGCCAGCGAATCTATCTTCAGCGCCTGTTCCAGGGCGATCTCATGATCGGGATCCTGCACGACCTCCACAACCTTCTTGACCGCGTGGACCTCAACCTGCCCTGTTGCCTTATTGAAACGCGATTGGAGTTCCTCGGAAGACTTGTAGTACTTTCGCGTGGCCACCAGGACGGCATCCTCGACCGCCGCAATGATGATTTGCGCGTCAATACCCTTCTCGCGGCTCAACTGGTCAATGGTTTGGAACAAGAGACTTGTCGTCACCGGTGTCCTCCCACCTGCTTGCAACCCGGGATTGGGGACCCGCGGCCGGGGATTGCCGCCCCTGGGCGACTTCCCTAGCCTCTACGCTCCAGTCCCTAATCCCCATTCAGATTTCCACTACGAGCCGAGCCTTTTGAATATTGGAGAGTTCGAGTTCCTTCAGGCCGGCGTCTCCCAAGTCCAGCCGAACACGGCCCGTTTCAATGCCCGCCAAGCGTCCTTCCAGGACCTTCTGATTGTCCACTGGCTCGCGCACCACCACCCGCGCCTTTCGCCCCGCAAAGTGCGCAAAGTCGCTGGCCTTGACCAACTCTCGGTCAAGACCCGGAGATGATACCTCGAGCGTGTAGCTGCCCGGGAAAGGGTCTTCCACATCCAGCATGGCGCTCAACTGCTCGCTCACGAGCTGACAATCCGCATGGGAAATTCCTTCCGGCTTGTCAATGTACACGCGCAGGAGCTGGCTTCCGCGCCCCCCCTTGAGCTGCACGTCAATTAGTGTCAACCCTTCAGAGACTGCGACTCGCTGGGCCATCTCCGTGATCCTCTCCAAGTCGGCTTCGAGCATCGCCGTGCGCCTTGCACTCCTCTCCTGTGGCGAATCTGATGGGGGAAAACCCCGACAGGATTCGCGACTAACAAAAAAGTGGGCTTTCGCCCACTAAGCGCGTTCGCCAATATAAGTATAGACCTTGCAAGCAACAAATTGCAAGACCGCCCAAAACCTGGTTGTGGCCTAAGTTTATGGCGTTTCCAGCCCTGGCCCGGAGGAATCACGGCGACCCGGGGATTTTCAGTTTTAAATCGACAGCATTGCGTAAGGGATATTGGGTCTTTGGGGAAGGTACGGGCAAAAGTTCCCGCGCTAAAATCCTGTTCTTATACCTTGCCGGCTCTTAAGAAGGGAACCCATGCCGACCCCCATCATGTCTGGACAATCGAAGAAATGCTTGATGGGGTTGGCCTGTAAAGCGATCCACCCGCTAGCAACACTTTATAATGTCTTCTACAAATCGCTCGGCTATTGCTTCGGTAGTGCGTGCCTCTCCGCTCTCTGCAAACACCGCCTGTCTGTTTTCAATCTGGACACCATACTCCACGGCCGTATATGTCATTTGAAGGACAAGTCGAAATCTTTCCAAATCGAAGAAGGCTTCGATTTGAGTCGTCCCATCGTTGACTTTTATAACTACTCTATTTGCCTTTGGGCTCGACCATACGAGAACTCCTCGCTCTCCAAGAGCCTCCCCGAACGATTCAACTCTGCTTTTCATCAATGATTTTAATTCGGACCAGAGACCTGGGGCCTGTGCCCTCTTCAAGCCTTCCTCTGCAGCGAATTTCTGGTCGGCAAGTTCCTTCTTTTCTCTCCGGCTAATCGTCTCTTGAACCTGCTTTTCGGTCCATTTCGACTCGTCCATCCGTGCTGCCCCCTTGTCAATTTGTAAGTGGATTTGAAAGCTAACTGAAAAGGTTGACACGGCACACGCCCATGCCTTGCATTAGCTGTGTCGCGGTCAAAGTCTCGGAGGGCTGATTCACCGTCAGCTTCCGAACCCACCTAATCGTGCGTCCGGTAACAAAATCCAAGGATACACGGAGCGCCTAAACCCTGCAAGCCTCAAAACTCAAACTGTACCACTTTGCAAAACCTCGTCGTGGCCTAAGTCTGTATCGTTTCCTGCCTTGGCCCGGAGGAATCTCGGCGACCCGGGGACTTTCAGTTTTGAAACGACAGCATTGCGTAACGGATATTGGGTCCTTGGGGAACGTAGAGGTAAAAGTTCCCGCGCTAGAATCCTGTTGTTATACCTTGCAGCCTCTTAAGAAGGGAACCAATGCTGACCCCTTCCTAAGTCCTCCGGTTTTGCGCTAAGATGGCGCGTCACAAGGCGGGAACGGGCGGACTCGTTCTACCCGGCGAGGGGCAATTCCAGGGCCGATCCGCTGCGCAGCCACAAGCTCGTCTACGGTTTTCCCTCACCCGAACCCGACGGAGGAATAATGGAATCATCACCCAAGGAAAGACTTTACGCCTTCAAACCCCAACACTCATATTTTGTTGGCATTGATTCGGATGGTTGTGTTTTTGACAGCATGGAAATCAAGCACAAAGAGTGCTTCATCCCCAACATCGTTAAGTACTGGAAACTTCAAGCCATCTCGAAATACGCGCGTGCCGCAGCCGAGTTCGTCAACCTTTATTCAAAGTGGAGGGGCGTCAACCGCTTCCCTGCCCTGACCAAGACCTTCGAACTGTTGCGCGACTGGCCCGAAGCGATGCGGCGCGGGGCGCCGATTCCCGATGTGGCGAGTCTTCAGGCCTGGATCAATTCCGGCGCGACACTCGGAAACCCCGCACTTGAAGCGGAGGTTGCCAAAACCGGCGACCCGGTGCTAAAGCAGGCCCTTGAATGGAGTAAGGCCGTCAACCGCTCGATCGCCGATTTGGTCGAGGGAGTGCCACCCTTCCCCTGGTTTCGCGAGTGCGCGGAGAAACTTGCGCGGCAAGCCGACGTCATCTGCGTCTCAGCCACCCCCGGCGAAGCGCTGGAGCGCGAATGGCAGGAGCACGACATCGCAAAGTACGCTGCCGTCATAGCGGGCCAGGAAATGGGCAGCAAGAAGGAACACCTGAAGATTGCAGCGGGAGGCAAGTACCCAAAGGATTGCACCCTTATGATAGGCGACGCGCCGGGCGACCTGGCCGCCGCGCGTTCCAATGCCGCCCTCTTCTTCCCCATCAACCCTGGGCACGAGGAGCAGTCCTGGGAGAGGTTCTATGGCGAGGGCATCGAGCGCTTCTTTAATCACACCTACGCAGGCTACTACGAAGCCTCGCTGATTGATGAGTTCGAAAAGTTGCTCCCCGAAAAGCCACCCTGGAAGTGAAGGCCGAAAAGCAGGGACTGGGTGCCAGGGGCTAAAACTCAGCGCGAAGGATAGCCTCGCCTCGCCGGTGGATCTCACGAGCGTAATCCGTCCAGCGCCCCTGGCCCCAATAACGAAAATCACTTGATTGGAGCAGGAGGTTGTGCAGCAACGCATTCCGGTAGCGATGCTGTCTGGTGATGTTTCCTCCCGATCGAGGGGTTCCTGGGGCGGCCAGGCGACCTTCGGACTCTGCCTTCAGTAATGGATCGACCTTTTCATGAAACAGCGCGCTGAGTTGGTTCATGGGATTCAGGACGCCCTCATATCCTTTGACCCAACTCCTGTCATTGGTCCACGAGGCGCCGTCCAGGCGGAAATTCGCGTTCTGGTGTTTCACCTCCTCAATAGCCTTGGCCACGGCTCGGGGTTCGACTCTGCCGGAAGGAATTCTCTCCCAGATGCGGTGTTGGCCGACGGGCTGGCAAGGAGAGTAATCCTCAGGCTTACAACCGGCCGCTTCAATGAGTTCAAGGTATTCCGTGCCCGTGAGTCCCACGACTCTGGAAGTCCCGCCACCCTGCTGGGCCATCTCATGCCAAGCCCTATGGAACGCTCCCGGGAATTCGTTCATCATGACGCCACCGTTTTCTCCATCGCCGATCTGTGTCACCAGCGGCGGCACTGAAACCTTTCCCAGGTTCTGACGGGCGAGAGTCTTCGCCTCGTAAAGCGGTTGCATTTGCGCGACCAGCTTGGTGTCCGATCCCTGGGTCTTGATCAATGCCGTGATGTTGAGTGTTTCGCCCTTGGAGTTGCGTGCCACCAGGCGATGAGGCAAATGCTTGTAGGCAAGGCCTTGTCCGGAAGGAGTCTCGACCGAATGCTCCTGCACCAAAAGCCAGTGATATCCGCACTCCCGCAGCGCCTTGACGTACTCAAAGAGGGTATCCGGGTGCCGGGGGAGATCCATTTCGGGCGGAGAGAATCCCTTCACCCGGGCCAAAGCATCCCAGCCAAAGATAGCCGCGAAGTCGTGCTGCCAGGCCTGCATGTGAAGCTTGATATCGGGAATGGGAGTGGAAGAAACCACGGCATGGCTCCACATTGCCCCAAGCCACTCCACGTAAGGCTGGTAAGCAGGATCACAGGTAATGCGTTTGAGATTCTCCAAAATGTCTCCTCGCCCCATTTGCCGCAGCCCCCAGAGGAGGTTGCCTGAATAGTCCAACATCACGCGGGGGTTGCAGCCCTGTGCGACGAGTTCCGGAATCATGTCTGCCATGCGGGTGTAGCAATGGGCGAAGGGTCCGGCATCATGATTGTCTCCCTCGTTGGGGTGCTCAAACATGTATTGCAGGTTGCCGATCAGCTCCCCTTGGAATCCGGCGGGGATGGTAGGCTGGTGCATATGTAATGCAATCGAAAAAGCCGCAGAGACTTGGTCCAACCGCGTATTCGAAATGGGCAGGAAAACAGATTCGTGGCGTTGAACCACCGCCCGAACCTCCTCTTCCCAGCCAGAAATACAAGGCACTCCATCAATCAGTTCAGACAATTGAGGCAATCTGGTCAAATCGGTCGCGAGACGCATGCGTTTCACTCCTGGATAATAAATCCTGCTTTTTTCTGGTTCCCCGACCACCATCATAACCTGTTGAGGGCCTTTCTTCCAACCATCAGTTTGCCTCTTCTACTGATCGTCATCCGACGCCAGCGTGAGATCGCCAATCCAGTGAACCCAGACTGCGTACTTCTTGGATGGCAAAGACCTTCCGCCTGAGGGGGCTGTTCAGCAGAAAAGGGGTTCCGAGGGGTGGAATGGAAATCTTTAGTTTTTGGGGATCCGCTTCAAACCTTCTTGTATCGAAATACATCTAATACCACGAGAACACGGGGCCTCCGGAAGGTTAATCGTTAAGAGCACACGATAGAAACGTCCGATCGCTAACCGAAGCCAAACACCAGGGCAGCAGCGGGAACAACATACTGTGAGGCTTTCAAGGGAGAGGCCGCACAACTGGGCCGCCTGGAAGTGGTGACGGGCCGGGGAGGTGTGGGATCCATCCGCGAGCCTGCTGGCCCGGAAACCTAACGTCCATTTTGCCCAGGAGAGATACGGGGAGTTCCAATCAAGGGAGGATGACGCCGATGCGAATCGCAATGCTCGTTTGGGAGTCTCTTCATTCCATCCCCGTGGGAGGAGTCGCCGCCCATGTCACCGAGTTGGCGGCGGCGCTCGAACGCAAGGGAAACGAAGTCCATGTCTTCACGCGGATGGGTCCGGGCCAATCACATTATCAGCTCATTCACGGTGTCCATTATCACCGCTGCCCCTTCCAGTTGCACTCGGATTTCGTCGAAGAAGTCAATAACATGTGCCGCTCGTTCGTGCATTACGTCTTGGCCACCGAGGATTTCATTGGCCCGTTCGACATCATACATGCGCACGATTGGTTAGCGGCCAACGCGATGATCTGGATCAAGCAAGGCCGTGGCCGAAAAACCGTTCTCACGGTGCACTCAACCGAGTACGGGCGCTGCGGCAACGACTTCTATGGAGGCCGCTGCGCGCGCGTTCGCCACCAGGAGCGCGCGGGAACCTATTGGGCGGATCGGGTGATTGCCGTCTCCCAATCCCTAAAACATGAAATTATGTGGATGTACCAAGTTCCTGAGTGGAAAGTTACACCGATCTACAACGGCGTCAATCTTCACCACTTCGAAGGCTGGCTTGATCCGGGGGGGGTGAAGGCGGGGTATGGAATCGGTCCCATGGACCCGGTCGTCCTGTTTGTAGGGCGGATGGTGCATCAGAAGGGCCCCGACCTCCTCATGGAAGCCATTCCCGGCCTGCTGCGCCATTATCCGAGTGTGAAATTCATCTTTGCCGGCGACGGTGAGCTGCGCCGACCTCTTGAACATCGCGCGCGGCAGCTTGGCGTGGCACACGCGACGCGGTTCCTCGGTTTCAAGAACGGGCATGAACTGCCAGAGCTCTATAAGACTTGCGATGTGCTGTGCGTGCCGAGCCGCAACGAGCCTTTTGGAATTGTGGTGTTAGAGGCCTGGAGTGCCGGCAAGCCGGTCGTGGCAACCGTGAACGGCGGCCCCAATGAATACGTCTGGCACGCTGTTAATGGCCTCAAGATCCATCCCAATCCCAATTCCGTCGGGTGGGGCTTGGGGACGCTGTTTACAAACTTCGAATGGGCTCGCTGGATGGGCCGCAATGGAAGGATGGCTGTCGAAGCCGCCTTCACCTGGAACCGGATTGCGGATCAGACCTTGCACGTGTACTATCATTAGCCGCGACGAGCATAGGGTAGGGTGACGAGCCAATAACCGAGGCGGCGACTTCATAAGGAGGGATGAGGAGTGCCCGCTGTGTACCATCTCCTGGGTCTGCATATGCATCAACCGCCGGGTAACCTGCATCCTCTCGCCAATTGCTTGACGAAATCAACAGATTAGCGCAGTAGCGGACTCGGGGCCGGCAATGGGTGCTTTGCAGGTGGAGGTCTCGTAGACAGAGGCTTTTGTCATTTAGGAAGAAGGGAGCTATGCTGTATGAAATGTTGGTTCTGCGAGCAGGAGGCAAGAGGAACCTGCGCAGCGTGCGGTAGGGGTCTTTGCCATCAGCACGCGCACATTCACGACGAGTTTACGCTTGCGAAAACCGATACGAGTTCGGGCTACAGCAGTTATTATAACGTGTATGGCGCACTCAAGTGCTCGGACTGCCGACTGGAATGGAAGTCATTCCAGCCCGGACGGTAGGCGCAACGGATGTCCGGTTTGGCTGGAGTGAGGGAATGCAGGGTAATCTCTCGAATGCGCGTCAAGACAGGCTAGCGAGCGAAGAGTGAGCCAACGAGATTCGACCAAGTCCAAGAGGGGCGGCCGCCGAAGGAAGCTAGTCAGGGGGCAGAAAGTTGAGATTTCCAAAGTGTTCCCCGGGCTTCCGATAAAGCCAAGCGAGTTCCCGCACTTCTATGAGCATACGCGGGTGGTGCTCCTCCCTGTTAACCCATACCTGGTCCATGTCTACTGGGAGGTGCCGCCACACGACCTGAAGGAGATCAAGAAACTTCTCGGCCGACCTGCTCTGCGAGCCCAGCCTGTGCTGAGGTTCCGCGATATCACGTCTATCATTTTTGACGGCACGAATGCGCACAGCCATTTCGACGTTGACATCGACCTTGGCGCGGGAAACTGGTACGTACACCTATGGGGTCCCGCGAAGTCCTACTGTGTTGATTTGGGCTTGCGGACCAATGATGGCCAATTCCATCCCCTGGCGCGGTCCAATATCGCCCAGACCCCTCGCGCCCGGCCTTCGGGAAGGGCGGAAGAGACCTATATGCTTGTTGAGGGAGACTACCACCGAGTCGAGGCTGTCCCACCGCCCGCCGGGCACGTTCCGGGGCCAGTGAGAATGCGACCAGAATCGTCGGGCGCAGCCGAGTCCGCCGAGATTGGGCAACGACCTGCTGAGCCATACAGTTTGCAAGACTGGCGCCAGTTTGTTTCCGAGCCCGAACAAGGGCGGGTCAGAAACTCCGAATCCGGGCTAAATGATGACACCGATCTCACCGCAATGAACGAAAGGAGCTTCCTTTTCGGCATGTCCTCGGGAAAGATGGCGTCCAGGGAGGAGAATACGGGCCCCAGTGACCGTTGAAGATTGAAAAGGGATCACTGACCGCGAGCGGCCGCTTATTCTCACAGCAGGAAAAATGGAAAAGGGCTATCTGGCCATTGTCTTTCACGCGCACCTTCCCTTCGTACGGCATCCTGAGCATGAGGAATCGCTCGAGGAGAACTGGCTCTACGAGGCCATCACGGAAGTCTATATTCCGTTGCTCCTCGTTTTGGAGGGCCTCCTCGAAGATGCCATCGACTTTCGCTTGACATTCTCGCTCACGCCGCCCCTCGTCTCGATGCTCTTGGACCCCTTTTTGCAGTCACGATACCTGAGAAGGATCGAGCGTCTCATAGAGCTCGCGGAAAAGGAGATCGCCCGAACAGCCTCACAGCCCGAGTTCTACCGCTTGGCCTGCATGTATCATCGGCGGTTCACCGAAGTGCGAGAGGCATTCCTCCACCGTTATGAGCGCAACTTGGTCCAGGTTTTCCGGAGGCTTCAGGAGTTAGGGAAAATTGAAATCCTCGCCAGCTCGGCTACCCATGCATATCTTCCTCTGCTGTCGGTAAACCCCGCCGCGGTTCGAGCGCAAGCCCAAATCGGAATCGAGCATTATGAGAAGGTATTCGATCGAAGGCCGAGGGGCTTCTGGTTACCCGAATGTGGTTTTTGTCCCGGCGTCGATCGAATGCTTCGTGAGCAGCTCATCCGCTTCACGATCTTGGAGACGCACGGGATCACTCGCGCCGAACCGCGACCCCGATACGGCGTCCTTGCGCCCGTCAGTTGCCCATCGGGCGTGGTGGCTTTTGGACGCGACCCCGATTCATCAAAGCAGGTTTGGAGCTCAGTGGAAGGGTACCCGGGAGACCACGACTACCGCGAGTTTTACCGGGATATCGCGTATGACCTCGACGATGATTACCTCAAGCCTTACCTTCATCAAGACGGCATCAGGTTCGACACCGGCATCAAGTACTATCGCGTCACCGGAAAAACCGATCACAAAGAGGCTTACGTTCCCGAGTGGGCCGAAAGAAAAGCCGAGATCCACGCCGCCAACTTTATGTTCAACCGGGAGAAACAGATCGAATATCTGACCTCGATCATGGATCGGAAGCCCGTCATCGTCGCACCTTACGATGCCGAATTGTTCGGTCACTGGTGGTATGAAGGGCCAACCTGGCTCAATTACCTGGTCCGCAAGATTGCTCAGAAACAAGAGGCGATCCGCCTGGTTACGCTTTCCGAGTATCTGGAGGAATACCCGTTGAATCAGGTAGCTATGCCGGCCATGTCGAGTTGGGGATATGAGGGTTTCAACGATGTCTGGCTTAATCGCAGCAACGACTGGATCTATCCCCAGCTTCACAAGGCGGCGGACCTGATGGAAAGGTTGGCCGAGAGCTATCCTCGGGCCGAAGGCCTGGCCTTGCGGGCGCTCAATCAGGCCGGGAGAGAGCTCGTGTTGGCGCAGGCGAGTGATTGGGCATTCATGATTAGCTCGGGGACAACGGTTGAGTACGCCACCAATCGAACCAAGACGCACCTCGTCCGCTTGAACCGTCTCGTGCACCAGATCCGAAGCGGCGCAATCGACGAGGCCGGACTCTCCGCTATCGAGAGCCAAGACAACATCTTCCCCTTCGACATCTATAACATGTTCCACTGCGCCTTTTCAGCCTCGTCTCAAAACTCACTATCCTGAAAGTAGGCGTTCGAAATGTATTGCGACATCATCCTTTGGGTATTGAAGAACGAACCGTTGATGGCAATAGCGGAACGCATCACTGCTGCATAGGCTTGTGACCGGCCATAAAACATGGGGAGAATGATCGTTCCCAACTTGGCGTACAAGGAAGCGGCTTCGGCCTCCTCGTTTTCCATGGTCCCGGTGCCATCACCAATCGACCAGCCGGTAAAACCCTCCAGACAACCCTCCACCCACCAGCCGTCCAGGATGCTTAAACTCGGAACGCCGTTGAGCGCGGCTTTCATGCCGCTCGTCCCCGAGGCCTCCTGCGGGCGTTTGGGCGTGTTCAACCAAAGATCGACACCGCTACAAATCAGGGGCGCCCAGCCCCAATCATAGTCGGGCACGTAAACAATCTTAATCGTATCTTTAAGGGACTCGCTCGCCTGGAAGATCCGGCGGATCAGATCCTTCCCTCCTCCGTCGTTTGGATGAGCCTTTTCACCGCAAACAACCTGGAAGGGGCCAACATTGCGGGCAATCCATCTCAATTGCTCGGGCTTCCAGAACAGCAGATCCGCCCGCTTGTAGGTCGCTGCCCGCCGCGCAAATCCGATGGTCATAACCTTATCATCGAGTTGCATGCCTGTGCGCTTGTGAACTTCATCCAACAGCGTGCGCTTGGCCTGCATGTGGGCAGTCTGAATTTCCTCGGGAGGAATACCGATCGCATACCGGAGGTAAAGGTTGTCTCGCCGCCACTCAGGCATGTGCCGGTCGTAAAGCTCGCGGAAAGGCGGCGTGGTCCAAGTAAGTCCGTGGACGCCGTTGGTGAGGGCTCGGACCGAATAGCTCGGAAACATGTGGCGCGAAACTTCGCCATGCTGCATCGCCACACCGTTCACATAGCGGGAAACCTGCCAGGGCCAAGTAAGTCATGTTCAGATGCCCATCCAGGCAGACCTTGAGGGACTGAAGAGCGGCCGCTCGGTCTTCGCCAAACACCTGGCGGACCATGTCGATGTGAAACTGGTCATGGCCCGCCGGCACCGGCGTGTGAGTTGTGAACACGCACTTATGCCGAACCGCGATAATGTCATCCTGCTTGGCATCACGGACGTTGCGGCCGGCCAAGCGCCGCTCCACCAGGGCCAGGACCAGCAAGGCGGCGTGCCCTTCATTCATGTGATAACTGGAGATGTGGTGGTGCCCCAGCATGGGGAGGATAGCTACGCCTCCCATGGCGAGCACTGCTTCCTGGCAAAGGCGATAATGGCGATCGCCGCCATAGAGCCGATCCGTCAACCCCTGGTCCCAAGCAGAGTTCTCAGGCAGGCCTGTATCGAGCAAATAAACCGGGACGACATCCCCGGCGATCCCTTCCACCAGGTAACGCCAAGCGCGTATCTTGACCTCGCGTGCTTCGATCTTTACGGAGACCACGGGCTTCATCAGTTCCAGCTTCTCTTCGGGATTCCATGTGGCCGGAGACTCCGTCTGGTTGCCGTGCTCGTCCAGGTGCTGCACAAAATATCCCTTGCGGTAAAGGAGACTCACCGCCACCATCCGAACACCGAGATCCGCGGCAGACCGCAACGTGTCTCCGGCAAGCACTCCCAGGCCACCGCTGTACGTCGGCATGGATGGGTCAAGGGCCACTTCCATGGAGAAGTAGGCAACTCGCGAAGGTGTGGAAGGGGGAATCATAGGAACCTCATTCTCGTGTCTCGCGAACGCAGCGCAATCTCACTGGTTCTACGTATTACACGGCGCGGGCGCCGAAATAGAATTGAACAAGAGCGCTTCCGCTCGGACCAGCGGGGCTGTCGCATATTCCTCCAGGTTGCTGAAAAACCTCTTTGAGCACGTCGGAATGGCGGGGTGGAACCTGTCCCGCCTCACCCTTCCGGCTCCCTGTCACACGTTTTTCAACAATCTCTCAGTCCAAAATTTTCGGCTTAAGATCAAGCTTGCGTTAAATCCCCTGAGTCCCCCACCTAATTGTGACAGATCGCAGCGTCACACTCTAGCGAAAAAGCTTAATAACGGCGTCCGGCGTTGAACTTCACTGCGGTGTTTCACCGTGGCGGGCCCGTCGCAACGCCGACTGAATCATCAGGAACTCGCCCACGTTGTCGGTGGTGAGCATGCCGACCAGTTGGCCATCATGGATTACGGGTAAGGAACGGCACTTGCAGCCGTGCAGAACGGCAAGGGCACTCTCCAGCATGTCGTGTGAGTCAACCGGCTTGAACTCACGGTTCATGGCCTCGCGGACATGGACGTTAGAACCTTGCTGAGCGGTCGTGCGGAGTACATCTTCCCGAGTGAGCACACCCAGGACATGGTCACCGAATACGACGGGAAAATCCTGCTGTCCCCCAGCGAGGGTATGGTCGATGGCGGTCTGGAGCGCGTCGTCCGGGCTGAGGGTGCGGAATTCCGTAAGCATAGCCCGCTGCACCGGGATGCCCCCGAGGGAGGTATGCACCTGCACCATCGCGGCTTCCTGCTCAGCGCCCATCCAAACGAACAAAGCAATGAAAAGAAGGAAAGGGTCGGTAAACAGGCCCACGAAACCAAAAACATAGGCGATGGCCTGGCCGATGCGCGAGGCAAGGACCGTGGCCCGTGTGTATTCCATGCGCGAGGCAAGAATGGCGCGCAGGACGCGCCCACCATCCATCGGGAATGCGGGAATGAGGTTAAAGGCCAGCAACCAGAGGTTGACCACCATTAACCTGTTCAAGAAATTTCCCCCCAACCAATGGAAAGGCTGAACCTGAGGGGAAATACCGGCGATACGGGCCCCCACATATAACCCGCCCGCAATCACCGCATTCACGGCCGGCCCCGCAAGCGCCACCCAAAGCTCCTGGATCGGCACATCCGGCATCCGCTCGAGGCGCGCCAGCCCCCCGATCGGTAACAACGTAATATCGCGCGTGTGAATACCGTACTTGCGCGCGGCCAGCGCATGACCTAGCTCGTGCAGCACGATGCAACCAAAGATGACCAGGATAAACAGTGTGCCAGCGAGCGCCCCCTCCAGCGTGCGTCCCTGGTGCAAATAGAGACCAAGTATGAAAAGGATGAGCAGGAGGAAGGTAGCGTGCATGTACACGCCAATGCCGGCGATTGTTCCGATTTTCCAGGACCAGCGCATGATTCACTCCCTCCGCTCCGGTGCGCGCCTCGCCAGCCGTAGTGGGCCAGTCTGAGCTAGAGGCGCTTGATGTCACCACAAGCGAAGGTAACACTGCTTGCCTGGCGCCTGCAAGCGTCAGCAGTCGATTGGCGCAACTGCCTGCTGCCTTCTGCTCTCTGCTCACTGCCTGGTGTTCTCCGGGGCCAGAACGTTCCAAAATGACGCTGTGGCGTGTACACTCTCAGTTTTGGAGAATCGCGCACCATCATAAGGAGAACGCGATGGATTACACGTACGAAGATATTGCGAAGATGATTGACCACTCTTTACTGAATCCTGGCCTGACAGACAAGGAACTCGAGAAGGGATGCCAACAGGGGGCGGATTACAACTGCGCCAGCGTCTGCATCATGCCGTATTACTTGAAGCGCTGTGCGGAAATTCTGCGCGGCAGCACGGTCAGGGCGAGCACCACCATAGCCTTCCCGCACGGCGGCCACACGACGGCAATCAAACTTGCGGAGGCGAAACAGGCGCTCGACGACGGCGGCGAGGAACTGGACACAGTTGTAAACGTCAGCAAGGTCCTCAGCGGCGACTGGGATTATGTGCGCAAGGAACTCAAGGCGGTCATTGACCTCACCCACGACCGTGGCCAAAAGGTTAAGGTCATCTTTGAGAACTGCTACCTCAAAGACGAGCACAAGATCCGCCTCTGCGAAATCTGCGGCGAGTTGCGGGCCGATTGGGTGAAAACCTCGACCGGCTATGGCAGCGGGGGCGCGACCATCGAGGATCTGAAACTGATGAGGGCGCATTCACCTGCGCACGTTCAGGTGAAGGCTGCGGGCGGCGTGCGCGATCTCGACAAGCTGCTGGAGGTCCGCGCCCTCGGTGTGACACGCGTCGGCGCCAGCCGCACCGCCGACATCCTCGAGGAATGCAAGCGCCGGCTTGCGCGGTGAAAGGCAGGTGTCAGGTTTCAGGTGTCAGGGTAGCAGCAAGCGCAGGGCCCCAGCCTGTCCAGGGGGCTCCTCAAATGCACGAAGCAGCCGGCAGTGAAGATACTGCGACCTGCACCGTGGGAGTGATGAAAGCTGCCCCGCCGCGGCGGGATAGCTGAGCGCTGAAGGCTGACCCGCAATGGCGGGACGATGGATTGCTGAAAAGCGGCTCACTTAAGCCCGGCAAAAGCCGTAGACCCGCAGAACGCCTCTGCGCCACTCACTTCTGCGCCGCGTCCTTCAACCTCTGGCGAAGAGAATCCAGAGCCTCCGGAGCGCGCGTTTTCATCCACTGTTCATATTTGCGCGCCAGCGTCTCCAGGCTTTTCCAGGCGAGGGGATTCTTGCGGGCCTCCCGCAGGGCAGGCGCCAGGTGTTTCACCTTTTCCCAGATCAGCCAAAATTCCGCGGTGTTTTCAAAAAACAGCTCCTCTTTGAGCAGGCCGTGGTTCACAAGGGACGCAGCCATGTCCCAATAACTTAACGCCATGCGAAAGAACGCGTTCTCTTCAGACCCCTGGGGGAGTTGCCTGCCAAGCTCTTCCACCGAGTCGGCCTGGAATTTCTCCATCATCCACTGGCGCGCCTGGCGCAATTTCTCCTCGCGGCGCAGTTCATAAAGACGCAGCAACAGTTCAGCATCGAAATGATCCGGACTTTCTCGCACGTGCACCTCCCTGAATCGCTCCCTTGGTCACCCCAATTGTCCACACTACCGCTTCATGTCCAAGGGGCGCCAATCTCATTACTTCGCGGGCAGTCATGATAGCACGAGTCCGCCGCAATTCTATCCGGCTGCCCGATGCTCACGGTTGCCTGAAGCGCGATGGCCCATCCCGCCACGCAGAATGAAATGGCGACTTACGACTAACATGCTGTGTTTTCAATAACATTCCCGCTTTCAATGCGTAACTACCTTTGTTTTCTATAACATTCCCGCTTTCCATGGGGCTGTGGAAAACCGACCCTTTGTTTTCATAGACATTCCAGCGTCGTCCCTTCATTTTTTAAGAATGCCTCTTCTCTTTCTCTCCCGTGTGCGGACTTGTTGTCCACTGGAAACGAGCAAGTTTTTCGCGCTTTGGGCCCCGCTTGGGGCAGTTTCGAGAGCGAGTCGCAGGGCTGCGGATTCCGGGGCAAGGTG
>DLMI01000240.1:2002-2579 GCA_002478145.1 Acidobacteria bacterium UBA7540 | reverse complement strand
CACAGCCAGGAGGACCCCAAGAGGCCATTGCCGCCTACCAGGGGAAGCAAGTATGCGTGACCGGCAAGATCACACAGGCATCCAGCGGGCCATTCATCTTGGCAAAGGACCGCTCCCAGATTAAGCCTCAAGCGGAAAATAAGTAGCGGGAGGCCGCAAACCAGAGGCGACTTGAAAACCGCGAGGCTCGCAGTCAACGACTCTTCTGGCTGCGGGACCGTTATTCTTGGTTATTGCAGCATGAGTCCATGGAACCACGGAAAACATATCACGTATAGTCATGGAAGAGGTCAGATATGGGGAGGAAGCTACTGGTTTTCATGTTATTTTGTGGAGGAGTCGAGTTATCTGCTCAAACCGTAGTTCAACAGTTTGTCGCGGTTAGTGCCGGTGCGGGCACGGTCTCGGACATGGATCTGCCTAAGCCAAGCGGCAAGGGCAGTGTCCTCATCGCCATGCCGGTGCTTCTTTCCCCTGGTGTCAAGGTCTTGAGCGTTTCCGACAATGCACCCGATGGGGGTAACACGTATAAACAAGTCCCAGGGACAAGTTCGTCTTGCGCGGAGAAGTCTCTTGA
>DLMI01000240.1:0-1880 GCA_002478145.1 Acidobacteria bacterium UBA7540 | reverse complement strand
CGCAAGTGAGCAACGGGACTGCAACGAGCGGTGATCTAGAGGTTGGCCCTAGTATCACGACGACAACAAAGGATTTTATAATTGCCCGTTACTTTTCTACCGCCCCTCTTCCAACCGGCGTCACTCCTGCGGGATGGAAGTACAGCACTTCTTATGTGTACTTCCTAAATGCACCATCAGGAACTTATCAACCGACACTAACCGGGGGGAGGGCCGCGGGTAGTTTCTGCATGGGCATGGCCGCTTTCAAGACCGCTGCAGCCGTTGCTAGTTCACCGCCTGACAGGAACTAGGCACAACGCATGTCCCGGTTCTAGATCTACCCCTCTCCTTTTAAGAACGAACTGCCGGACGCTCAGAGAAGCCTACGCGCTTCTCCTCTGAGGCATCACTTCTTCCCTGCATCTTTCGCCGGCACGAGAGCAGCAGTTTGCTTTCTTGCGGTGGTCACCGCCCCCAGTTCTTGCAGCACCGTATCCCGCAATTTCATGAATCCAATGGCGCCACTCATGAAGTGGCCATTTATGAAAAAGCTCGGTGTGCCCTGTAATCCAAGCCGCTGGCCTTCCTGGGCATCCTTCTTCACGACGGCAATTTCTTCTCCGCCATCGAGGCATTGATCGAAACGGGCGGTGTCGAGTTTCAACGTGCGCGCCTGCTGTTTCAGGTCGGACGTTTGAAGTCGTTTGGTCTGAAACAAAGCATCGTGAAACTCCCAGAATTTCCCTTGCGCGCCCGCACAGTGCGCGGCCTCAGCGGCTCTTGGAGCAAGTGGGTGCATGGGAAGAGGAAAGTCTTTGTAAACCACTGAGACCTGATTGCCGAATTGTTCCCGCAGCCGGTTAAGATCCTCGTTCACTTTTTGACAGTAAGGGCACTCATAGTCCGCGAATTCGATGATCTGGACCGGAGCGCTCTCAGGTCCAAGCCGCGGAGCATTCGCAACCTCGACGTGAGCACTGGGCTGATTCAGCTCAACTACCACACCATATTGCGCTCGAAGTTCAGCGATATACGCGTCCCGTGCTTTTTTCGTACGAAGCTGGTGTACTGTATCGATGATGTTGGGTCGCGCGGTCTCGTAAGGTTCGTCGGTTTGAACGCCCTCGTAGTAGAAGCGGAGCTGATCCTCCGTCGGTTCTGGCACGTGAATGGCAACATGACGCTTGAATAATTCGTCAAGGGTCACGCCTTCTTTCTTCGCCTGCATTTCCAATAGCTGATCGTCAATGAATTGCTCAAGCGCATCGCGTTCGGCAAGGTAATACTTGTATTTGGCCTGAAGCAGTTTGCCTGCTTCTTTTTGCTCCAACTCGTCTGCCGTCACCTTTTGGCCAGCGATCTCGGCTACTACGCTGGAGCTATCCTGGCCGATGGCCGGGATGGAAAAAGCGCACAGAGCTATCCCCAGTCCGAGCGCAATCAGAGTGTCCTTGGTCGACATTGTGGAATTTCCCCTCTTTAGGAATTGAGAACGTGTCTTTGGGGGAGGAGAATATTAGAACATGAGATAGGTTTAGAGGCAATCAGAACATGAGAATGATCTAGAAGTCCGGACGCCAGTTGTAACCCCGGCGTCCGGGATGTCCGTTTTTGTCCGGCCGAATGAGCTCCCAACGAAAGCAACTTCAGCCGTTTTCAGCCTTACCCCCCAAGCCGAAGGCCACTCCTTTGATGATTAAAAGTCGTGATCTTCCAGCGTGCAGCTGCAGGGGAGACCGCTCAGCAGCGAGTCATAGTAGCAAAGATTCTGCAACAATGCTTGTTCGCCGGACGACAGGTTAGAGTCGGCCGCCTTGGTTTCGGTAACGTAGAAAGCTCCGGCGGTAGCCGTGGCTCTCTGGACGTGGGTGCTCCATACGCGTAGCCCAGTCGTTGGC
>DLMI01000004.1:12959-15579 GCA_002478145.1 Acidobacteria bacterium UBA7540 | reverse complement strand
TGGTATCCCTACCGCGACCGGATTCATAATGAAAACGCAAGCAAGGAGGCTTATCCCATGCCATGGCCTGCTGTAAAGTGCTTTCGCTTAGTGATCCTTCTCTGTGGAGTCTCGTTTCTGATTGCGGCGATCCCAAGAAGTTCTTCTGCCCTCGAGCAATGGAGCGAACCAACGCCTTTGGATCCCACCGCCGGCATCACTTCCCCTGTGCTGGAGTCTCAGACCCACCAGCCGTTGCCCGAACAATACATCTGGTCCTCGAAAGGTGCCCATGAGCGCCGCGAAGGACCAAGCTATTTTCGTTCCTCCTTCAACCTTTCGGAAAAGCCACCCAATGCCACCCTCTATGTGGCAGGGCCCGAGCAGGTTGCTGTCTACTTGAATGGTGAGTTAATAGGAAACTTCAAGCAGAATCCCACCTCTCGATTGCGCCCCTTTGTTTTTTGGCTCGATGTAACACAGCATTTGCTGGGAGGACACAACGTGTTGGCCCTTCAAGTGGTAGGAGGCGACCGCCTGGCGGTCAAGGTTTTGCCACGCGGGCCCGAGGAATTGGCCCCGGCTCTCCTCCTAAGCGGGACCAATTGGAAGTTCAGCACAGAAGCGCAAAGCGGCTGGGAGCGCCCCGATTTTGACGATAGCATCTGGAAGCCGGTGGTCGCCTTGGGAGGAATTGAAAGCAACATCGACTTCTTTCAGTGGAATTCGGACGCGAACATGTACCTCTGGCCTGGATACGATGGGATATCTCCCTTCCTGGCGCGGCTTCCTTTGCCTGCCAGCAAGGTCACTGACGCTTTCGAGGGCCTTGGACACTTCGATCATGTGGAGGCTTTGACGTCGCCAGCCAACTCCTCCCTTAGTGCCGACAGCGAATTCGCGGTGCGTCTACCCCCGGCTTCGGTACCCCTCGAGGAGCATCCCAGCCTTGTCTTGGATTTCGGGCGCGAAATTAATGGGCGGCTGGAAGTCGTTTCTGATTCGGATGAACCCCTCAAGGTGCAGATCGCTTATGGAGAATCACCGGGAGAGGCTTTGCGCGAGCCGTATCTTGGCACGGACGATCTCCTGGTTCATCCCCATGCGACGGCGTACGGCCCCAAGAGCGCTTTCCGATACGCGCGCATTCAATTTCTTCAGGGACCCACGCCCCTGCGCTTCAAGGCCATTCGCCTCGACGCTATCTATTATCCGGTGAGGTACCGTGGGGCTTTCGAATCCTCTGATCCCTTGCTCAACCGCATCTGGGCTGTAGGCGCCTACACGGCGCACCTGTGCATGCAGGACGATATCTGGGACGCTCCCAAGCGGGACCGTGGCCGCTGGATGGGAGACCTGGACGTAAGCGGACGAGTGATTGATTCGGTCTTTGCAGACCATTTCCTCATGCAGGACACCATGGACCGGTTGGTCCACGATGCCGGCAGTCCTGTTGATGCGGACGTCAATACCATTCCCGGTTATTCCGCTTTCTGGGTTATGGGAGAGGCGGATTACTACCGGCACTTTGCTGACCTCGAATATCTCCGCTCCATTCATGACCCACTCGTGCAACTTCTCTCCTACATGGAAGGCGCATTGGACCAGCGCAACCTTTTCGCCGAGCCGCGAAAATCCTGGCCCTACGTGGACTGGTCGCCGGACATGAACGAAAACACTCCGGAAGTGCTCCGGGCCACTCAACTGGAGTTTTGCAAAGCTTTCTCGGACGGAGCCTGGCTGCTTCGGCAGCAAGGCGATAATGCATCGGCTGAGCGTTTCCAGGCAAAAGCGGATGCCATGAAGGCGGCGGCACAGAAGTTCTTGCTCGACCCCGGCACGCAGACCTTCGGGCTTCGACACCAGACTAATGCCATGGCGATCTTTTCGGGTGTGGCCGATGCTGCCCAAACCGAGACGATCTGGCAACGCGTACTCTCCCATCCTAGACAGTTCATGATCTCTCCCTACTACAACTTCTACGTGATTACCGCGATGGCCCAAGCAGGCCACCGGCGCGAAACCCTCGAGGAGATACGCAACTATTGGGGCGGGATGGTCAAGGAAGGCGCCACCAGTACCTGGGAGGCCTATGATCCCAGTTGGCCAAAGGAAGATTTCCATCGCTCCTTGCAATCGGACAACGGCCAAGGCTACTTCGTCAGCCTGGCTCATGGATGGGCTTCCGGACCTACCGCCTGGCTGATCGAGCAGGTTCTGGGGATTCAACCCCTCGAGCCCGGATTCCGCGAGGTCTCGATTCGACCTGATTTAGTCGATTTGGAGTGGGCTCGCGGCGCTGAGCCCACACCTCAGGGGTTGATCCGCGTGGACTATCGAAAGGCCGCCAAGGGCTTGGAAGCTGAGATCGATTTGCCCCAGGGTCTAATCGGGAAGGTCTCCATGCCGGTTAGCGCCGGCCAGACTTCGGTGATGGTGAACGGCAAATCTCTGGAGGGTTCGCCCGTTGAAAACGGCTCGCGCCTTCTCTTACAACTGACGCAGGGGGGCCACTACAAACTCGGCCCAGCCTCAGAATAGTTTGCGGCCTGAACCCGCCAGGTCTTCAGAATTAGAATGTAGGGCCGCCTCCCGCCATGGCGGGACGGCCACTGGAGATTGGCCAATCTAAGCGAGTCCC
>DLMI01000004.1:0-12848 GCA_002478145.1 Acidobacteria bacterium UBA7540 | reverse complement strand
CCCCTCCTCAGCGGAGGAGGGGGTAGGGGGTGGTGGCGACCAAGGTCATCTTCTGATCGTCCCCATTGCAGCGTCAATTATGAACGGGGCCACTCGTCGTAGCGCGCGGTGGTGGTGTCATTTGGGACGGGATCCTCTTCGAAACGCCGGTCATTCCCGCGAAAGCGGGAATCCAGTCCGTCGACAGAGCATGTCCGAAGGTTTGCCGAGTAGATTCCCGCTTTCGCGGGAATGACTGCGGTTTGCAGCGCCCATGTCTCGCAAATGACACCAATACCCAGCGCGCGCACCACTTGCAGCGCGTGGCCATTTCGGTTAAAGATTGGCTGCGATGCTTACGGACCGTCCCCCACGCAATGCGGCGCTCCTGGCACAGTTCCTCGATAGCGACCGGCTCGGTATCCTCGAAGTGCCGCAGGATGCCCGCTTGCGCCCCCCGGCAGAGTCCATCGACTCGGCAATGAGAACCGGGAAAAGCGCAGCCGTCCGGGAGGCATGCGCCGAGTTTCTCACCCTGGCATCCGACTTCTACAAAGTGCCCAAGCCCCTGGTCCGCGTCCTTGCGGCCCGCCCGGTCCGAGTCCGCGAGGGCCGCTGGGCCACCGAGCTTTTTGGGGACTACGCTCCGGAAAAGACGCTGATCCGCGTCTGGATGCGCACGGCGGTCCGCAAGCAAGTCACTTCGTTCGGCACGTTTCTCAGCACCCTCTGCCACGAGTTCTGCCACCACCTCGACTCGCAGCGCTTCGGGTTTCGCGACTCTCCGCACACGCGTGGCTTCTTCGCGCGCACTGCCGCGCTCTACCACCACGCGCGCGGAACGCCAATGAAGCGGTTATTCTGGGTCGGAGTGCGAGGCGCGCGCTGGCGGATCGACTGGCCGCGAACCAATCGCGGCATCTGACATCACCCCCAGTAGGCAGTCGGCAGAAAGCAGGCGTAGCGCAGGTCCCGCTCTCCGGACCTCGGCGCTTCAAAAGCAGAAGGCAGAAAGCAGAAGGCGAAGGTAGAAAGCAGAAAGCAGAAGGCAGAAAGCAGAAGGCAAAAAGCGGAAAGGTGAAAGGGGAAGGCAGATGCTCTTCATTCTGACTCCTGACTCCTGAATCCCGAATCCTGAATCCTGGTTTGGCACCTGAAACCTCCTCTTCCGCCCCACAACCCGTCGATTTTTGGCCATATTCTCGGGTTCGATTGGCGCTTTTCGTACTCAAAAACCAGTTCGTTTTGAGGCCCTGAAAAATGTAAGTCCTTTCTTTTCAGCAGAATCTTAGGTTCGTTCCGTCTATTTAGTATCTTTTTTGCCTTTTCCGCCCATCTTCCGCAGCCGTGGGGCCGATTTAGAACCCCTTGCAAGCGGTGTGGTGGCGCGTCCAGCATACGTCAACGTCGGTAGGCTACCACACTTCCAGCCGCGTGTCAAGAGCAAAAACGCCGAGAGGTTTCAGCTTGACGGGCGTAACCGGATTGGTTACAATCGTATCCAATATGAGTACAGCGCCGGCCAGTTCGAGCCTATCTGCTGCGCTGTTCGGCCAGACGCGGCGCGCTATTCTGGCCCTGCTCTATGGCCATCCGGACGAAGCCTATTATCTGCGTCAACTGGTCCGTTCAGGTGGGCTGGGCCTAGGGGCAGTCCAGCGGGAGGTCAAGCGGCTTACCGAGGCCGGGATTCTCCGGCGCACAGTCCGAGGGCGCCAGGTCTATTACCAGGCGGATCCGGAATGCCCGGTTTTCGCCGAGCTGAAAGGGTTAGTAGTCAAGACCGCTGGCGTTGTCGAGGTCTTGCGCGATGCCCTGGCGCCTTTAGCCGGTCGAATCATGGTGGCCTTTATCTATGGTTCTGTGGCCAGATTCAAACAGAAGACCGGCAGTGATGTGGATTTGATGGTGGTGGGTGACGTGAGCTTCGGCGATGCCGTCTCGGCGCTAGCAGTCGCCCAGGAAACCCTTGGCCGGGAGATTAATCCCACCGTTTATTCGCCCGCGGAATTCAAGTCCAAGCTGAAGGCGCACCATCACTTTCTGTCAAGTGTGCTGAGAAATGAAAAAGTCTTTGTCGTGGGCGATGAGCATGAGCTTGCGAGACTGGGTGCAATACGGCTGGCTGACCGAGCACAAGAGCAGCCGCGAGGAAATCGAAAACCTCTTGGGCGTGGTGGACCGCCTGCCCTTTCACTTCCTGAATCCCGAATCCTGAATCCTGAACCCTGTCTTAGCCTCTGACGCCTGGAACCTGGCACCTGAAACCTGCCCTTCCGTCTCCTGACACCTGAAGCCTAGTTCAGCCCCTGACACCCGAAACCTGACACCTGGAACCTGCCCTTCCGAATCCTGTTCTTCCCTCAGCCTCAAGCGGCATCAGCATGTCGCAGCGCCATCGCGGCCTACGGTCCGCCGACCTTAATGGTGGGCGGGTCTGCGCCACCCGCCGAAAAGTCGTTCCTCCGGTGTTTGGTCCATAAGAACAAAGCTGGATTGTGATCCAGCTCGTTGATGATTGACCTTTAGTTTCTTAGTAGCGCGCGGTAGAATTCAAGCCAAGGATATGTCCATTCCCCTTTCACGACTCAAGACGTGGGCCAATCAGGGTGCGATCACAACTTCATCCGGCGCATATAACAGCATTCGCGCTGCCCTATTGAAGTCAACATCTCCATTGGCAAATCGCGGCGTGGACGTGTTTCTCCAAGGTTCGTACGCGAATGCAACCAACGTCTACGGAGACAGCGACATTGATGTTGTCGTTCTTTATGACAATACCTTTTACAAGGACATGAGCGCTCTAACACCTGCGCAGCAACAATTGCATGAATCATTGTTCCCCCCAGCCACGTACCTGTGGTCGGACCTTCGAGACGATGTACTTGCTGCACTCCGGTCACACTACGGATATGACGCAGTTAGGCTAGGCAAGAAATCCATTAAGGTGGAGACTAGTCTCGGACGCAGGACCTCAGATGTGGTTCCCGCCATGCAGTTTCGTCGCTACGCAACCTTCATCGATCAAAACAATTGCACCGCGCACTGGGGCATACAATTCTTCGATTCCTCAAACAACCCGATTGTTAACTATCCCAAATACCACAAGGAACGTGGCGAAGAAAAGAATCAGGAAGCGCGCACGCGCGGGCAGTACAAAGCGACCATCAGATTGTTCAAGAACTTTCGCAATCATCTCGTGGACAACGGTTCAATTGCAGATGGGGTTGCCCCGTCGTACTTCATTGAATGCGTCCTGCACAATGTCCCCGACAATCTCTTCAGAGGGGATTTCACGGATACAGTGCCTGCAATCCTTAATTATCTTCTGAATACACCGTATGCAGGCTTTCTTTGTCAAAATGGAGTCGTCCGACTGATTGGCAGTGGTTCAACGCAGTGGCCGGAGAACAACTTCGCAACATTTGTTCTTGCCGCAAGAAACGCATGGGACAACTGGACATGACGGCACATACATATTCAACGGATTCGACCGAACGGCGCTACATTCCGTTTTTCATCGCGGCTGCGGCCATCGGTGCAACCTTCCTCACATTCCACTTTGCCGGCAAATACCATTTCACTCTGCCGTGGTGGGCAAGTCCGCCTATCGATACAATGGCGTTTTATGGTGCTTTTTATGGCTTCTTCGATCGATACATCTGGAAATTGCCCGTTATGCATCGGCTCCGAATCACGAAAATTCCTGACCTATCTGGCACCTGGCGAGGCCGTGTATACCCGGTTGAAACGGGGGGTGCGTCCGCAGGATTGGGGGCGGATACTGATATAACTGTATCCATCCGGCAGACCTGGACAACTATGCTCGTTGTTGGTCGTACAACACTATCTGAATCTCACAGTTTGTCTGGCAGCTTGATCACAAGTGACGAATACACGCTAAGCTACGAGTACACAAATGAGCCATCGGCATCAGCGCCAGACACAATGCATGCTCATCGCGGCGTCGCCAGATTGACCGTCAACGACACCGGTACAGCAATATTGGAGGGAGAATACTACTCGGGCCGAGACAGGCAAAACATCGGAACCATCCGTTTGACCCGGTCATAGCATTTGTTTCGTGCCTCACACGCAAAATCTCCCACCTTTTCAAGCTGAGCTCAGATGCTAAGCAAGTAGCGCGGACCTCTGCTGTGTGAGGTCCGCGGCCCTTGAGGAAAATTCCCCACCGAACCGCAGGTGATGGACCGGCTCCGCGAGCCGATGTCCGTCGACGCCGGGGGTCTTAGGCTGGCCGGTCTGCCTGAGGGTTCGGGGGGAAGGCTGTGAAATGGAGGGGAGTTCTTAACGCGCAACGAGCTGTGGCCGCGAGTGGCCAGACGGCGGTTTCGTGGTAAGATGAGCGCGGCGGTTCCTATGCTGGTCAACATGAGCATGAGTTATGCCGCCGAACCGTGCGAAACAGTCCAGAGGACAAAATGAAGCAAACCTAGGACACCAACCGAGACTCGAATTCCTAGGGAGAAAGGGAGAACAGCAAGATGTACAACATCGAGGAGGTGCATTGCACCGCTGCTATCAACGCCGTTGTGACAGCAAACCTGCAGCTTATGCATGCAACCGTAGAGGAAGCATTGCAGCCCATTGCGCGTCACACCGCTGACAAGTGCGATACTCTCGGCCTGGACGGCATTCCCGAGAGCACGATTGCCAATTGTCTGAGGAACTTCGACAGCAGCGGCGTACTGATAACTGAGGAGATCGGTGCGACTAGTGCGCACTGGCGTCGCGATCGATATCGGCGCCTTCCACCCACGATCTACGTGAGCGATCCAACGGATCGGTCAGCCCAGCTAAATGAGTTCCTCTCGGGCCAGAAGTTACACACCAGACTCGGCGATATCGTTCAAGGAGGCGATGCAGCGCTAGAATGGGGCAGGCAGTTCGGCGCACCTGCTTCGATAACGGGAGCTACCTCCGCGATCACATGCGTTCGACATGGCATCCCGATTAGTTCGGTCATCATCAATTTCATCACGCAAGAGCTATTCGTCGCATTCAGGGCAGGGATATTTCGTCTGAAGCTTCCAGCGTTTACCGAGTTAGAGCCTGCTCAGATAACCCTCGACTATATAAGAGCCAAGGGAACCCCCATATTCTTCAGGAAATTCGCGGAGGCCGGTGGCAGCATGGAGAATATGCGATATTTCGTGACCTTCCTGGGAAAGACCGGCTACTCTGAGAACTTTCGGGACAGCGCCCTGATTAGACCCGACGACGCTGAAAAGTACCTTCGCTACAACCTCCCCGGCGGCCCGTCCCGTGTACTGTACCTATCGACCGTCCAACCCAGCGATCAACCGGTCGGATTTGTGTTCGCGAACGGAGAAAAGATCGTCGAGTGGATTCATTGGCTTCCCTTCGTTCGCTTCGGGAAGATAGATAAGGAACCGACGAGGCACGCTCTTAACCTGTATGAGATTTACCAGGCGAGGCCCTGGACTAAGGGAGGGATCTTAATGTCAACGCCACCCCCGTATAGCGTTTTCTGCGAGCTTGACGGGTGCGAAGGGAGAGTGGTGATTGACATTGAGAGGCTTCAATCGTTTTCCAACCCAAGCCGTTTCCGTTCGACGCTGCTCGTGGCGCCGACCACCAATACCTGGGCGGTGACTGTTATGGAGACGCACATGTACCGCCAGATTGAGTTTGGGGAGCAAAGGTAATTTCATAACCACAAGGACAGAAGGATGAGGAAGAGACGGGGTACGGGAGATCCCGTCTGACAAAGGCCTAGCCGGGCGCTGCGACCGACGGCGAAAAGCGGGCCCGGCCTAAGGGCCCAAGTCGTCACACGCCGGCGACCCATCAGGGAAGGGACCGAACGTGTTCGCGAAGCCAGGCGACAAGTTCGTTGCGGCTCAAGCGAGCGGCGGCTATGTCCAGCATCAGAGGTTCCTGCTCAAGGATCGACGCCTCAATCTCGCTGCCGATAGACTTCCGGGCCATGGGCGAGCGCGCCGGTGCCGTCCGCATCACGCGCTGCGGTCTGCGGCGCGTACAGGGGGAGCGAAGAAGCGGCCCACCGGATTGAGTCATTGATTCACCTGGTCATTGACTCATTTGAAGAACGTTTGCGCGCGGTTAGTGTTCGTCTTTCTTACCGATAGCTGAGACCTGACGACTGATTACTTCTGTCGAATAGGGAACAGAGAACAGGGAAGAGGGAACAGGGAACAGGGAACAGGGAATAGGGAAGAGGGAACAGGGAATGAAAAGGCCAAAGCTTCGTCGGACGGGCGCCGCGACAGGCGCTTATTACTGCGGCACCACCAACAAGGTGATCGACTGCGCGGGAAAAGTGGTGCTGATTGTGCTTGCCGTTCCGCCCCCGGAGGGTGGCGTCACCGTCAGGGGGGGTTGCGCCACGATTGCGCCCAGGTTGGCGTTGCTATAGAGGAAAACCTGCGCCGAGCCGTTCGGTGTCAGGTTGTCCAGCGAGAGGGTCGCGGTCAGATCGCCGTAAGTCTTGTTGATCACCACCACGGTCACCGCCTGGTCTGTGGACCGCAGCGCGCCGTACACCGAGAGCTGGCTCTGGGCCTTGCTGGTCGAAGCCAGAGCCTCGTCCCCGAACTTCGAGCCATTCCCGTCGTAGTTGCGGTAGATCTCGAAGGCCATCAGGCCGGGGACCTGCGATGCGTCCGGAGCGCCCCAGAGGGTACCCAAGTCGAGGCCGTATTCTCCGAAGATGCCAAGAATGTCCGCCTGCGCCAGTGCGCCGTTGATATGCTCCTGCCCGCCCCAGTTGTACTCTGTGATCGCCGTCTTGGTGCCGGGGTAATCTTCCGCAACCCACGTCTGCATCATGGGAATCAGTTGCGGGGCTTGCGCCGGGGGCGAGCAGCTTGTCGTGTGGTTCGGATCGGTGATGTAGTTCGGTTGCGGGTAATTGGGATCGGTATACGTCGGGTCCCAGAACACGCGCGTCGAGTTCAACCGCGCCTCTTGCTCTCCGGTGTCTCCCGCGGTGGTGAAAGCGACGGAGGAGCCGTTATAGTCGGCGGCGAAATAGGTGTGCAGGTCCAGGTAGTCCAGCAGGCGGATGGCGTTGGTGTTTTCGTAGGCCGCGAACTGCTGGAGATAGTACTCGATGAATGGGGCGCCTCCGTGTGCCTCCCGGTCGACCGGATTGCTCCACGGCTCATAGCACGGGCTTCCCGAACTCCATCCGGACTCAACATCCAGCTTGGAATAGAAGTAATCCCACCAATAATCCATCACCGGACCGCTCACTTGGGCGGTCGGATCGGCAGTCTTGATGGCCAGGGCGGTTTGAATGCCGTTGTTCGTCACCTCGTCATAGGTGAAGGGCAGCGGATGCACGTCGCGATGCACCGCATCCCACCAACTGGGCTCGTTGTCCAGGTCGTAGATGGCTACGCCATGTCCACTCGCCGCCGTGCCGAACGTGTTCACCAGGGAACTCACCCATTGGCCAGCCCACGCGGGTCCCTCTTGGTTGCTGGTGACATCAGGATTGTTGCCGGTTATGTCGCTCCCGTCAGCCAGCACGCCATTGCCGCAGCCGCGGCCGTCGGGGGACACTTCTTGCTGATCGGGGTACGTCGACACCGGGAAGCTACAGGCCGTGGCGGTGTTGTTCGCCACCCAGCCGAGCACGGGCACCGTGCCCAGGGTGATGGCCCCGATGGATTGATCGAGACTTACCAAGTCGTTGAACTCGCCCGCCTCCGGCGTGCCGGGCATGCCGGCGACGCTGGACTGGTTTTCGAAGTAGTAGTCGCTGGCGGAGTTGGTGTTGCCATTCGAATAGTTGTAGCGGGAGGTGTTGTCTCCGCCCCAGCGAAGGACCGCGGGGTTGGCAGCCCCGTCCACGGAATTGACAAAGCCGTATGCATCCATGCCATAGATGTAAGGACTAATGGCATGGGTCTGGTTGCCGACGTCCACCGTCAGCGCCGGGCCGGCCGCCGCCGCCGGAGGCTGGAGCGTCACCGTCGCACTGCCGCTCTTGGTCGTGTCCTGAGTGCTGGTGGCCGTAACCGTTACGTAAGCCGGCGCCGGGTAGGGCGTCTCATACAGCCCGCTGCTGCTGATCGAGCCGATGCTGCCTGTCCAGGAGGAAAGCAACCTCACCTCCCAGGTGACGGTGGTGGAGAAGTTGCCCGTTCCCGCCACCGTGGCCGTGAACTGCACCTGGGTTCCAATGGTTGCGGTTGGGGAATTCGGCGCTACCGTCACCGAGGTGATCGCCGATTGAGTGTAGTTGGCCGTGACGGTGGTGTTGCTGCTCATCGTCACGGTGCAGGTCACGGTGCTGGCGCTCGTGCATCCGCTCCACGAGGAGAATGGATTTCCGCTCGCCGTGGCCGGCGCCGACAGAGTCACCGTGGCCCCGGAGTCATACGTGCGCGTGAAGCTGGTGGTGCCGTTTCCGTCGTTGTTGACGTCGTTGGGAGAAACCGTGATCGCCACGCCGCTCGAAGGGTTGGTCGAGTTTACCATCAGCACGTAGGTGACTGGAGGGAGGGTTAGGTGGTAGCCACCGCCACCCCCACCGCAAGCCGACAGCAACACGCTCAGCCCTATCCCTATCCAAGCTGCCGCCTTGCACCCCAAAGCCTTCATATTACCCTCTGCACCCGCTCAAATCTCAGGCTTCTGACGGGGCATCTTCCCCGGCGGAAGCCCCATCAAGCGAGTCTCCGAACCTGCCCCCTTTTACATCCAGTACTCTGGCGGTGTCAACTCTTATATTACTCATCCAAACGTCCGCGAGCTCGTTCCGGCGCTGGAGGGGCCGGACCTTCGTAGGGTCAACCCCGTCGGGGTTGGGCGACCGGGGGGGCTTTGCTATCCGCAGGTTCAAACCTGCGGCTACTCAGGGTGGGCCCCTGCCGGGGCCTGCCACGGCCCCATCAATCCTCCCTTTCAGTACCCGTTTCTGACATCACGGATAGCCGTCTTCGGCTATGCATGCTCAGAATGACAGGCGGTGGCGTTTTCCTCTACGAATGACAGGCTGTGACGTTTTCTTCTGCGAATGACGAACAAGCCGTATCAGACTTCAGAGTCCAGAGCGAGATTCTTCGCTACGCTGCGCTCCGCTCAGAATGACACACGGCGGGGTTATCCTCTACGAATGACAGGCGGTGTGGCGTTTTCCTCTACGAGCGGGCCCGGGGTTTCCCCCGGTGAGATCATGGGCCCGTTTCCCAAGGCTTACCTGGCCATCCAACCGCCATCGACCGTGAGGATGGAACCGTGGACGTAATTCGAGGCAGAGGAGGCAAGGAATACAACGGCTCCCTTGAGGTCCTCGGGTTCGCCCCAGCGCCCGGCGGGGATTCGAGCCAAGATGGCCGGGGCGCGCTGCGGGTCATTTCGCAGCGCCTCCGTGTTATCGGTGCTGATATAACCGGGCGCGATGGCGTTGACGTTGACGCCTTTCCCCGCCCATTCGTTCGCCAGGGCCTTGGCAAGTTGACCCACACCGCCCTTGCTGGCCGCATAGCCCGGAACCAGGATGCCGCCCTGAAACGCAAAAAGGGAAGCCGTGAAGATGATCTTGCCTTGGCCTCTCTCTACCATCCGTTTTCCGATCTCCCGGCTCAGAATAAACTGCGCGCTGAGGTTGACTTCAATCGATTTATCCCAATATTCGTCCGGGTATTCGACGGCAGGTTTGCGCAAAATGGTCCCGGCATTGTTCACCAGGATATCGATGGTTGGAAAATCGGTCTGCACCTGTTTGATGAAGGCATAAAGAGCCTTGCGGTTGCTGAAGTCGCAGCCATAACCACGGAAGTCTCTGCCCAGCGCCCGAACCTCCCGTTCCACCTGGCTGCCGGTTTTCTCCAGCGAGGCGCTGACCCCGATAATATCTGCTCCGGCCTCTGCCAGAGCCAAAGCCATGGCCTTCCCGATTCCGCGCCTGCAACCCGTCACCAAGGCGATTTTGCCCTCGAGTTTGAACTGGTCAAGAATGTGCATTTCGCTTTGCTACCTCCTCTTCAGGCTTAACAGCCTGCGGAAAAACGCTTCCGTGTTGTCATCCTGAGGACTTCGCTCTCATTCTGAGCCCTTTGCTGTCATTCTGAGTCCTTCGCTCCTATTCTGATCCCGCCCCCAGAACGTCCTCGGCATGTTCCATCCTTGATCCCCGCAGGGGATTGATACAGTAGCCGGGGGCAACGCCCCCGGAAAACGGTCCCCCCTAAGGTCCGATCCCGCAGGCGCGGGATCGAATTCGGGTGACGTCACTCCGGTCTTGCGGCCCAAGGGAATACGACCCCTTCAGGGTCGGGGAACGAGCGTTGCGGATTCCGGGGGCGTTGCCCCGGCTACTATCTTGTGCCCTTGCAGGGCACGAAAAAACTACCCTTCTGTGTTGCCCCGTGGCGCCCGTTTCTGACATCATGGATAGCCATTCTAGGCTATGCATGCTCAGAATGACAGCGCCTACGAGTTTTCCGCAGCCTGTTAAGCCGCTTCTTCTCCACGATACTCCTATACTGTACAGCGGAATTTGGAAGTTGCCGGCAAGCGAGGCTTCACATAAACTCGCGTTTCGGAGTTGAAGGGCACTGACCCCATGCCTGCGGCTGCGGCGACAGCGACGAGCAGAACGATCATGACAGCAGAAGGCGGCGCCTACGCTTTAATCCTCTTCTGTTCCCAAGAAGGGCCGGTCCAAATAGGGAAGCTCGGCCCATTGCAGCTTCGACGAGGTTTCTATGTCTACGTGGGCAGCGCGGTCGGGCCGGGAGGTGTCCGAGCCCGCGTCGCGCACCATCAGAAGGTGTCGCTGCGACCTCACTGGCACATTGATTACCTGCGACCCCATACCTGTCTCGACCGGATTTGGTATTCTCACGACCGGGTTTGTCGCGAGCATCGATGGGCTCGCGTTATCCGCGCGCTGCGGGGAGCCTCTGTTCCCATTGCAGGATTCGGCTCGTCGGATTGCAGGTGCAAGACGCACCTCTTCTTCTTCACGAGGCGGCCATCCTTCAAGGAGTTTCGGCAGAAAGCGCAAGGGAGTGTACGGGCGGGAAAGGCATCGCCCGTCTTTGTCGTTCACAACACTACGAGGCGGCGAAGCGGGCAGGTCAAAAGTCAAAGGTCAAAGGTCAAAAGGCAAATGGCAAATGTGAAATCCGATGGAATTTTGCCATTTGATCCCGCCCTGCGGGACGATTTGCATTTTGACTTGCCCTTCCCGGTCTGACACACTAACAGGTGAATGCCTCTCCCGGCGCCCCCGGATGAGCTTGCGGATTCTGTTATCTTTCGATTCTGAACCCAATTTTAATGGTGACTTGGAATTCCGCCACCGCACCGTCTTTGATCTTGCCCCGTTCCGCCACAACCTCGAACCAATCCATGTTTCGCAACGTTTTTGCCGCTTCCGCAACGGCTGCCTTTGTAGCTTCGGCAAAACTCGTGGGTGAGGTTCCCACCAGCTCTGTGATTTTGTATGTTCCCGGCATTGTGTTTCTCCTTGGTCAATTTGCTTTGCCTGTAGCGATGCATTCTAACTCCAAAAGGCCGCCTAGAGAGACCTGAATTGTGGCACGGCGTATGCTTGACAGTTTGCACTGTGCCTCATAAGATTAAATTGTTGTAGCTCGTTTGGCGGCAAAAAGGTTGGACATGGACAAGAAGAAAGTCGAATACTACAAGAAGCGCCTGGTCACGACGCAAGACGAGTTATTGCGACTGGTGACGAAGTCGGAGCGCGACGGGCGTGAGGCGGACGAAGAAGCCACTCAGGATATCGCCGACAAGGCCGCCAACTCCTACACCAAAGAGTTCCTTTTCCACCAAAGCGACGAGAACCGGCGTCTTTTGCAGATGGTCAACGAAGCCTTGGAACGCGTCAAAAACGGCACGTACGGCCTCTGTGTGTCCTGCCAGGGGGAAGTCCAGGTAAAACGCCTGGAGGCGGTGCCTTGGGCACGCCATTGCATCGAGTGCCAGGAAAAGCAGGACGAGGGTCTCCTCTAGCGCGCTAAAGCAGCGTCGAAAGCGAGGTTCGTCTTCTATCTCCCCCGCAGTTCCAAAGTGCCCACGCCCTCCATTCTTAGGGAACTAGTCGGCAGTTTGCTTGCTGTAGTATCCCCCACCGATTGCCTGTTGTGTCAGCAGGAACTCACGGAACCGGGCGGCGCATCCATATGTCGGGCATGCTGGGAAAACATTCAACCCTGGCTCGGCCCCGCTTGTGAACGTTGTGGTCTGCCTTTCGCCTCATTACAGGCAGTGGACTCTGTAGACGCGCTTTGCGGCTCGTGCCGGCAAGGCGAACTGGAATTCGACATGGCGCGAAGCTATGGGCTCTACGCCGGGAACTTGCGCAAGGCTATCCTTCATTTGAAATTTTACGGGCGGGAATACCTGGGCCACCGCCTTGGGGCGCTTTTGGCGCGGGCATGGGAGGCGCTGCCCGAGCCTGATTCAGCCATCGTGGCGCCGGTACCGTTGCACCCTTCCCGAAGGCGCGAAAGAGGGTTCAACCAAGCTGAACTGCTGGCGAAAGGTCTGGTAAGAAGTCTCCGAAAAGAAGAGAGCGGATTGCGATTGGTGGCGGGTTCCCTGCGACGCATTCGCGCCACTGTTCCGCAATTGGGCCTGAGTGTGAGCGCGCGGCGCGAGAATGTTAGCGGCGTCTTTTCCGTGGGCCGGCCCGAAGATGTGCGTAACCGTACAGTTGTGGTGGTCGATGACGTGATGACTACCGGGGCGACTCTTTCCGCTTGCGCCGCCGCCCTCAAGCGGGCGGGCGCCTCGCGCGTCCTGGCCTTGTCGCTGGCTCGCGCGACGCCGCAATTCCCGGACGTGGGCGCCCTCGATCTGGCCAGCAGCTTCGGAAACGGCAG
>DLMI01000173.1 GCA_002478145.1 Acidobacteria bacterium UBA7540 | reverse complement strand
TATGCAGAGGTTCCCTAGGGGGCGGTTGGGATGGCGCGCACCGGAGGGATCAGACATGCCGACGCTCAGTTTGACTGCCGCGTTCGTCGAATCGGTCAAGCCGCCGCTCAGCGGACAACTCGATTACTGGGACGCAAGACTCAGCGGATTCGGAATTCGCGTCTCTGCGGGCGGAACGAAAACCTGGTTTGTCTTTTATCGTTACAACCGAGCCAACCGGCGATATACAGTCGGGCGATTCCCGTCATTGGGTCTTGCGGACGCGCGCAAAAAGGCCGCTGGCGTCATTGGCAAAGCGCAGGCAGGGCTCGACCCTGCAAGCGAGAAACGCGCCGCACGCGCTGAGAGTACGTTCGCTGAACTCGCCAAACTCTACATCGAGCGGCATGCCAAGCTTCACAAGCGCACATGGCGGGAGGACCAGCGGATCATCAACCGAGAGCTCTTGCCTGCGTGGCGTCACGCCAAGGCAAGCGACATCAGCCGCCGCGACGTGATCGCGCTCATCGATCGGATTGTCGATCGTAAAGCCGGCATACAGGCCAACCGCACCAAGGCCCTCGTAAGCAAGATCTACAACTTCGGGATCTCGCGGGGATTGGTTGAGAACAATCCAGCCTATCGTGTCGAAAATCCCGCGCCTGAGCGCCAGCGCGACCGTGTTCTTTCGCGCACGGAATTGCAATCGGTCTGGAAAGCGCTCGACGGAGAATCTCCGCAAATGGCGGCGATCTTCAAGCTCGGGCTGCTAACCGCACAAAGACGAGGCGAGATCTTGGGCATGATGTGGGAAGAACTGGACATGGTCAACCACTGGTGGACCATCCCCGGCCACCGAACCAAGAACGGACTCCAGCACCGGGTTCCCCTTTCCGCGGAAGTCTTGGAGATCTTAAGGAACATTCCTAAACCGGCCGACCAACCTTGTCCTTACGTATTTCCAGGACCTCGGCGCGAACCACATCCTCGTCACACTCTTCAGAAGCCTCTGCGAACTTTAAAGAAAACATCAGGAGTGGAGTTTCGCTTTCACGATCTTCGTCGGACAGCGGCAACCATCATGACTGGAGTCGGCGTGCCGCGCCTGGTCGTCGCAAAGATCTTGAACCACGTGGAACGTGGAATCACTGCGGTCTATGATCGCCACAGCTATGATCACGAGAAACGCCGTGCGCTGGTCAGACTGGAGCAGCGGATCATTTTTCTGCTTCGGCAGCGCACACCGGCGCAAGTATTGGTCCTGAAAGCAAGTTGAGAAGAGAGGAGGAGACGGTCAGTGAAGGAAACGTTGAGCCCATCGACCGGAATCTATCGGCGTTCTGTCACCGAACCAGAGACCGAAAAGGAGCAGATCGAAGCATGCTCGCGAATCTCTGAAAGCTTCGGCCTCGATAACTTGCTGAAAAATATTGAGAGCGCGGTCACTTCAATCATTGATCGCTACTGTCGCGACCTGAATTTGAACTTGTCACCTGTGGAGGAGGAGTTCTACTCTAGCTTTAACATTCTATCCGATGAGGTACGCCGCCGCGTCGCCATGCACAAAAAGATTGATCGCGCGCGGGAGCGGACCAGGCAGATCGACGAATCACTCACTCGTGAGCAGCGACAAGCCCTGATCAACGAACTGCGGGAAGCGGAACGCGCTTGCACTGCTGAACATGTAAAAATCCAAGTGAAGCATTTGCGAGGCACTGCGATCTCAGGCGATGCTCGTGAAGCAGCGCTGAACGGTATTAGACTCGGTGCGCTTTGCGAGGAATTGGATGTGAGGATGGTCGAGTCCCTCGCGGCCATTGGGCGCGCACAGAAACTTGCGGGGCAGATCGGAAAACGATTCAGCTATTACGGTCGTGAACCTAAAGAAATCTGGAAGGATTGGCAGATCGAAGCAAACAAGTTGCACGCGAACGAGCCAAAGCTATCCTTTCGCAAAATTGCGAGCCGGATAGCCAGAAGGTCCGGATTCGACGAGCGCACCGTGCGCTCGCACATCAGTAACCCCTCACGATTCCCGGGAAACCCCTCCTAACTTCCCACTTTCTCCTGCTCAAATGCATCCGTGCGCACACCACGAGTGCGCCGGAGATGCAGGATGATTCGAAGTAGTTTTTCCGGACCTCGACTGGTGCGGTTGGCGGAGGTGCTCGAACGAACGGGGCTCAGCCGCACGACGATATGGCGCCTCGAGCGCTCCTCAAAGTTCCCGCGCCGCCGACGTCTCGGCCTCCGTGCGGTGGGATGGCTTTCCTCCGAGATCGAGGAGTGGGTCCTGGGCCGGTGTACAAGCGGTTCGAAAGTTCTTCCGCATACGGCGCAAAGAGCAACTTTTTCCGCTGGTCTGGAACGCCTCAAGGCGAATTCATGGCGACCGAGTTCTTAGGCAGGAGCCATTACTAATGGGCGGGATGACGTTCGAGCAATTTGTTGACCGTCTTGACAACGTCCGGCCTTGCACAGGCGGAGTAACGGCCCACTGCCCCGCGCATGACGATCGCCATAACAGCCTGAAAGTGAGCAGGGGAAAAGATCGCTCGTTGGTTCACTGTCACGCCGGCTGCGAAATCGACGCGATCTGCGACGCGATGAACCTCTCGACGGCGGACCTCTTCTACGTCTCTCGCAAAGGTCACTCGATCAACGGTCCGGCAAACGCGGAGGCGCGGCCCTTGACGCTCAAACAATTCGCAGACGCCAAGGGATTCAAGCCCGATTTCCTAAAGGATATGGGGGTCGCCGACAAGAAAGGTGGCCTCGTTTTTCGTTACCTTCTGATGGACGGGCAACAGGCCGTTCGGCAGCGAATTCGTCTCTCCTTGTCGGGAGACAAGCGTTTCATCTGGGACAAGGCCGAAGGCAGGCCGGTCCCCTACGGTCTCTGGCGGTTGAAGGAAGCGCGCAGCCTCGGGGTCACGGACCTGGTGCTGGTCGAAGGTGAGAGCGACAGTCTCACCCTCTGGAGATATGACATCGCGGCTCTCGGCATCCCGGGAGCGGATAATTGCGCACTGCTTCAGGCTCCGCACATCGCAAAATTTCGACGCGTCTTCATCTGTCGCGAGAACGACCACGGTGGCGAGGTATTCGAGAAAGGCTGTACGGGCCGGCTTGCGCAGCTCGAGTTCGACGGCGACGTTGCGGTTATCGAGATGGAGAGAGGGGCGGTCAAGGACGTAAACGATCTTCACGTCCGGAATCTCGCTAAACCCAACGCTTTCAAATCCGAGTGGGATGCTCTGGTTCTACAGGCTCGTAGGATTGAGCTTTCGATCGTCGGGCTTGAGATGTTCACCGTGGATACGATCGAGGAAAAACCAATTCGATGGCTCTGGCCGAACCGGATCCCTCTCGGGAAGCTCGTACTCTTTGTCGGACATCCGGGACTTGGCAAGTCATTCGCCTCGCTAGATGTTGCCGCTCGCCTCAGCAATGGCCAGGTGTGGCCCGATGGATCACAGAATTCAATCACCGCGAAGACGATCGTATTCAGCGCCGAAGATGCCGCAGACGACACGATCAAACCGCGGCTGACTGCCCTTGGGGCGCTGCAAAGCAACATCGTGATCGTCAAGCGAGTACGTGAGATGAACAAGAGCGGAGAAGTAGTCCGTCGCGGGTTCAATCTTTCGCGCGATCTGCCGCACCTCGAAAGTGCTCTGAATCGCTATGCTGAGGCGAAACTCGTGGTGATCGATCCGATATCGGCGTACATGGCGAGGATCGACACGCACAAGAATGCAGAGGTTCGTACGGAAATTCTCGATCCGCTCGCGGAGCTCGCCGAACGTCGGGAAGTAACCATCCTGGCCATCACGCACTTCAACAAGGGCGGTTCCGGCAACGGACTTGAGCGCGTTTCGGGAAGCGTGGCTTTCCCGGCCGCGGCACGAGTGGTTTGGGGCTTCTCGCGCGACCCGGAAGATCCCAGCAAACGGCTGATGCTATTCGGAAAGAGCAACGTGGGGCCCGAGATGCCTGGACTCGCATTCCAAATCGCTGAGGACCAGGACCGCAGACCGACCCTACAATGGATATCGGGCGATGTGGATGAAAACCTGACCGACGTACTACGCCGCGAGCAAGACTCTCAGCGAGACTCGACCTCAACCAAACTCGATCAGGCCAAGAAACTCATCACGACGTTATTGGCTGATGGCGTGCTCCCCAATTTCCAGC
>DLMI01000072.1 GCA_002478145.1 Acidobacteria bacterium UBA7540 | reverse complement strand
TCTGCCGTTTCCGAAGCTGCTGTGGAGGAGAAGGGCATGACCGAGTAAGGACCTGCGAGCCGAGTGGTCGTGGATGCCAAGGTCTGCGGCGGGTAGCCCGGCATTCCGGGGACGCGAGTCTACATCGATATCGAGAGCGGCAAACAAGCTGGCGGGGGTTGACGAAAATCCCACGGGTGGTAAACTTCCAATGGGCCTTTGGCGGCCAGGTCTAAGGGGGGGCCAGCGACGTTATCATGCGAACAAAACGCACTCACATTGTCATCGCGGAGCAACTCGCCGCGCAGATCGACAGGTTGGTCGGCAAGCGTGGCCGTAGCAGCTTTCTTGCCCAAGCTGCCGAGAAGGAGCTGATGCGCCTCCGTCAAATTAAGGCCCTTAAAACTGCCATCGGCGCCTGGAGAGACGAGGAGCATCCGGAACTCGAGCGGGGCGCCGCAGCGTGGGTGGCCAAGGTGCGGAGGGAGGAAGAAAAGCGGTACCGCAAAGTGAGCGCCCGCCGTTAAGATGAGCATCTACCTCCTCGATACGAGCGTTATCATCGATGCGCTCAACAACAAGCGGAGGCGCGGGGAGCTGCTCACCGGCTTGGCGGAGCAAGGCCACCTGCTTGCTTGTTGTTCGGTCAACGTAACGGAAGTATATGCCGGCATGCGGGAGGAGGAACAAGCGGGCACCGCAGAACTGCTGGACAGCCTGCAGTTTTATCCTGTGACGTTTCCTATCGCCCGCCTGGCCGGTTTCTTGAAGCGCGACTATAGCCGCAAAGGAATCACGCTGGCCATTGGTGACGTTACGGTCGCGGCCGTGGCCCTTTACCACCATCTAACCTTGATCACGGACAATGCGAAGCACTATCCCATGAAGGAAGTGTCGCTGTACCCGTTGCCGGGTGCTTAGGTGCCCAGGTTGCTGGAATTAGTGGTGAGCCGTGAGTCCGCCGCGGCGGAGAACCCCCAACCTACTGATTAAGAGTTCGGCCGCGGCCGACTCTACCAATTGAGCTAGCGGCCGCGTACATATTGATGCTGGTGAGCCGTGAGGGAATCGAACCCCCAACCTACTGATTAAGAGTCAGTTGCTCTACCAATTGAGCTAACGGCCCATCGATCACTTACCGACACTCGCTCTGGCAGTGTTGCGAAAACAGCAGTGAGTATGTGTCTCGGACAGTGTAACACAAACTGGACGTATCAGAACTCATTCCGTAGGGGATTCACATCGACTTATCCGGCGGGGGACAGCCCGGCAGGAGTGAACCCGAAGCAGGAAGTTGGGGTTGCCCAGACACGGCGCGCACCCAGGCATGTCATCCTGAGGAGTCCCGATCTCATCGGGACGACGAAGGATCTCCGCAGTTCGCCGGGAACATTCACTGGAGGGTCATTCAAAGAAACTGCAGAGATTCTTCGGCCCCCAAAGAACGGGGACCTCAGAATGACAGGGGGGCGGGGCTTTCGTTCCCAAGAGGCCGATGGGCTCTCCCGAAATTCACCCGATGCCGGTCATTCCCGCGAAAGCGGGAATCCAGCCCTATTTTGACGGACCTGGACCCCCGCTTACGCGGGGGTGACAACGCCCGCGATTCCCATCTCGTTAGGCGGGCCGCAGCCCCATGGACGCTCGGCCAGAGAACTGCTGGGTCCAGGAACGACTCGACGCTGGTACAATGGCCGCATGTTGAACATCCGAAACGCAAGCGTAAACGACATTCCGCTTATCCTTCAATTCATCCGTGAGCTCGCCGAATATGAAAAAGCCCCGGAGCAAGCGGTGGCGACACCGGAAGATTTACGCCGCGACGGCTTCTCCACGAATCCCAAATTCCGAGTGTTAATCGCCGAATGGGAAGGCGAGCCAGCGGGGTTTACACTTTTTTTCTATCACTACTCGAGCTGGGTGGGCCGGCCGACGCTGTTTCTCGAAGACCTGTTCGTGCACCCGCGATTCCGAGGCAAGGGAATCGGCAAAGCGCTCCTGCTGCGTCTGGCGAAAGTGGCCGTGGATGAAGGCTGCGGACGCTTTGAGTGGCAAGTGCTCGACTGGAACACACCCGCCATGGAGTTCTACGAATCGCTCGGCGCCAAGGTCATGAAGGAATGGCTCACCATGCGCGTGAGCGGGGAGGAATTGAGAGTACTCGCCTCCCAGGCCGAAGACTGAACTTCACCTGCGGCGGAAGAGGGGGGACGAATGACGAGCAGGAGTCAGAAGTCAGATTTTCATTGCTGATTGGTGATTGGCGATTGGTGATTGGTGATTGACCCGCCGCGGCGGCCTGATTGCCGATTGAAAAAGTGGTGTGGCAACTCCTTCCAATGTCCATCAGCAATCGGCAATCGAAAATCGGCAATTCCAGACATCCTGGGCCAAACCACGATCACAGAGATTCTTCGCGAGCCACGAAGAATCTCGCAAATAGTACCGCAGCCCGCTTCAGTTTTACAGCGCGTATTGAAATGCTAAACCGCCCCTCCCCAAGAGTCATCAATCTTTTCGGAACGTTGGCGCATCATTATAAGTGGAGGTCTTTTTACCTAATGACACAATTTGTAGCTGAATACCTGGGACAGGCGCACCAGGAACTGTCTCAATTGTTGAATGAACTTCAGGAGGAACTGCAAGTGCTCCGTCTGGCGCGTAATTTGGAATCGAGTTCTGAGCGCCTGCGGGGATTATCAAGGAAGATTACGCTTGTTCTTCACACTCATATTGAGCAGCAGGAACAGATTCTGTATCCCGCGCTCGAGGGGCACATGCAGGGCCTCGCGGCAACCTTGGACCGCATGCGGCGCGAGAACCACGCGGGCGGGGTTGCGGAGAAGGCGTTTGTCCAGTGCATCGAGCAGTGGGCGAAGAGCGGCAAGAACCGGCAGGAAGTAACGAAACGTGGTCGCAGCTATGTTCAGTGGGTGCGCGCGCATCTGCTGAGAGAAAACGGGCGTCTGTTCCCGCTGGTGGAACGCGGTCTCGATCCGGAAACTCAACAGAAAGTTCGCCGCGCTATGGAGGAACTGAGCCAGGAGACCTCTTCTGCTGTGGCGGAGGGGACGCTTTCGGCGCAGGCCTAGAACCCGATTAGCGGTGGCGTCGATCATAGCCATCAGCTTTCAGCCTTCAGCTATCAGCTCTCAGCTTTCAGCCTTCAGCTATCAGCTCTCAGCTTTCAGCCCTCGAAGGCCACAAGTCCCAATTTGTGCCTACCCACAGGGGGCGCTCCCATCACAGGGCAGCGCGATTACCGCTGCCGAAACAGTTGAATTTCTCGGTGTAGCCTGCAGCTCCCATTTCGTGTATGGTAGTGCCGATCCCTCGGGAGGTGACCCTTGCCGTCGGTGGTCGAATCTTCGCCGCTCGTACCGGAATCAATCCGCAGCCGCCAGCCGGTCGCGCGCAACGTCGCTGTGGACGCATATCGCGGATTCGTGATGCTGCTCATGATGGCCGAAGTGCTGCAGTTTTCACGAATAGCCCAGGCTTTTCCGGGGAACTGGTTCTGGAGAATTCTGGCCTTTAACCAGACGCATGCCGAGTGGGCGGGCTGCTCGTTGCACGACCTGATTCAGCCGGGGTTTTCATTTCTGGTGGGCGTCGCGCTGCCCTACTCGATTGCCAGCCGTCTGGCGAAGAACGCAACCTTCGGCAGGATGTTCGGGCACACGCTGTGGCGGGCGCTGCTGTTGATCGCGCTGGGAATCTTTTTGCGTTCCACTGCATAGTCCGCAGACCAACTTCACGTTCGAAGATACGCTCACCCAAATCGGGTTGGGCTATACGTTTTTGTTCCTGCTCGCCTTCCGTTCTCCGCGCTGGCAATGGACTGCGCTCGCCGTGATCCTGACGGGCTATTGGCTGGCTTGGGCGTTGTATCCTGTGCCGGGTCCTGAATTCAATTACCAGTACCAGGCTGTGGTAGAGCCGGTGGGTTGGCCCTACACGGGGTTCGCCGCGCACTGGAACAAGAACGCCAACTTGGGGGCCGCCTTCGATCAGTGGTTTCTGAACCTGTTTCCGCGCCCGAAGCCGTTTGTCGCCAACGAGGGAGGATATTTGACGCTCAGCTTTATTCCGACGCTGGGCACGATGATTCTTGGCTTGGTTGCCGGCCGCTGGCTGCGCGCCGCCGCTCCCCGAATTCCGATGAAACGCCTGCTGATCGCGGGTGTGATCGGCATCGCTGCCGGTCTTTTGTTGCACGTGACCGGCATCTGCCCGGTGGTGAAGCGCATCTGGACGCCGAGTTGGACTTTGTTTAGCGGTGGAGCGTGTTTCCTGCTCCTGGCGGGGTTCAGTTGGGTGATTGATGTAAGAGGGTACAAGAAGTGGTCCCTTCCGCTGGTGGTCATCGGGATGAACTCCATCGCGGCTTACCTCATCTCGTACTTGTTGGAGGAATTCATTGTCGATTCATTCCACATTAACCTGGGCCCGCATGTTTTCCAGATTTTCGGGACTGCGCTCGAACCCTTGACGCAAGGCGCGGTGGTGCTATTGACGTACTGGTTGATTCTCTGGTGGATGTACCGGCGGAAGTTATTCTTGAAAATCTAGGTAGAGGACAGGTTTCAGGTGTCAGGAAACGGTCGCGAGACCATTGAAGAACCGCAGGACCGAACAGCGGGTCCTGCACTACGACGAGCGCATTGACAGCTTTGCGCTATCCTTTGACAAGGCAAACCTCTAAGTCTAGAATGCGAACCCGTCTGACTGCGGGGAGGTGAGGAGGAGCGAGCGAAGGCGTCGCGCAAGAACACCTTCACAGTTGGGCGCTGATGGTGTGATTGCAGCCGGGCAGTATTTCATGGCGATGCACCTGCAATGAGGCGACTTGTTTCGCTGTGAACTTGGCGGCTCATGCGGAGGGAAGACGATGCTGGAGGGGCCCACAATTGGCAGGCCCCGAAGGGGCCTCCCGTGAGTAGCCACAGGTTTCAACCTGCGGAAAGCATTGCCCGGCGAATTCGTCCAACCCCGACGGGGTTGGCCAATATAGAATTCCACCATGTCAACGCATACGCAGATTTGTTATCACGTCGTCTTCTCCACAAAGGACCGTCAGCCCATCCTCCGGGCGGAGTGTCGCGAAGACCTCTTCCGGTACATCTGGGGTATCTTGAAGAACCGCGAAAGCCACTTATATCGAATCAACGGGACGGAGGATCACGTGCATATTCTTAGCAGCCTCCATCCGTCGGTCAGCCTGTCGGATCTTGTAAAGGACGTCAAGACGGGTTCATCCCTGTGGATAAAGAAGGAAAGTATTTTCCATATGTTCTCGCATTGGCAGGATGGCTATGCCGCGTTTACGCATTCGAAGCGGGAAATTGACGGCTTGATCGAATATATAAAGAGGCAGGAGGAACATCACCGGCGGACGACCTTCGCAGAGGAATACCGCAAGCTGCTGGAGGAGGCGGGGATTGAATTCGACGAGCGGTACATGCTGTGAACCGGGCCATAGTCCGGCCCTTTCAGGGCCGGTGAGGTTTTTCCCCTTTCCTTCCGTGGGTTGCACCCACGGCTACTCACGGTTTGCCCCTTCGGGGCAGTCAAAGAGGAGGACATGATGAAAAGAGCTTGCGTGGTGCTCTCGCTTTTTTTCGTGTGGAGTGGGGCGTGCTTGGCGCGGGATGCGAGACCGCTCCTGCTTCAGAGCCCAACCGTGAGCAAGACCCAGGTCGCTTTTGCGTATGGGGGTGACATCTGGATTGTGGACCGCAGCGGCGGCGACGCTCGCCGGCTGGTGACCGGAACGGGGCTAGGAAGCGGCCCGATCTTCTCGCCGGACGGCACGATGGTGGCTTACACCGGCGACTATGACGGCAACCAAGACGTCTATGTGGTGCCGGTCGCCGGCGGCGAGCCGCGGCGCTTGACTTACCACCCTGGTACGGACGTAGCGGTGGGATGGACTCCGGATGGCAAACAAGTCCTGATCCGCTCCACGCGGAGCAGTTACTCACGGTTTGAGAAGCTTTTCACCATCCCGGTCGAAGGCGGGTTCCCAACTGAATTGCCTCTGCCCATGGGGGTGCAGGGCTCGTTTTCGGCTGATGGCTCGAGGATCGCCTACGTGCCGAGCTGGAACCGTCGCCTGGGGACGGGGTCGAATTACATCGCTATCAAGCGCTATCGGGGCGGGCATACTGCGCCCATCTGGATTGCCAACCTGTCTGACTCGAGCATCGTCAAAGTGCCGCGTGACAATTCGAATGACTTCAACCCCATGTGGATCGGCGACAGAATCTATTTCCTCTCCGACGGCAACGGTCCCGTCACGCTATTTGCCTACGATACGAAGACCAAGGAAGTGAAAGAGTTGTTGAAGAACGACGGCTTTGATTTCAAGTCAGCATCGGCGGGGCCGGGCGCGATTGTATACGAACAATTCGGGTCATTGCGCCTCTACGATCTGGGCTCGGGCAAGGCGAAGAGGATCGAGGTGCGCGTGGCGGGCGATATGCCACAAGTGACGCCGCATTTCGAGAAGGTAGAAAAGCAGATCCTCAGTGCCAACATCTCACCCACGGGACAGCGTGCCGTGTTCGAAGCGCACGGTGAGATCCTGACTGTGCCCGCCGAAAAGGGCGACATCCGCAACCTTACCCGCAGCCCAGCGGTGGCCGACCGCGACCCAGCGTGGTCGCCGGACGGCAAGTCCATTGCCTACTTCTCGGATGAATCCGGTGAATATGGGCTTCACATCAGCAGCCAGGACGGTCTGGGTCCCGTGCGCAAGATCGACCTCGGCCAGCCACCATCCTTCTATTATTCGCCGACGTGGTCGCCTGACAATAAGAAGATCGCTTACCGTGACAAGCGGCTAAACCTCTGGTACGTGGACCTGGACCACCCCGCGCCGGTCAAGGTGGATACGGACCTTTTTGATTCGCCATTGCACCAGTTTGATGTGGTGTGGTCGCCCGACAATCGCTGGCTGGCTTACACCCGGCAGTTACCCAATCACCTGCGCGCCGTGTTTGTATACTCACTCGACGAACACAAGGTGACTCAGCTTACCGACGGCATGAGCGATGCGCTCTATCCCAACTTCGACAAGAACGGCAAATATCTCTACTTTGCGGCCAGCACCAATATGGGCCTGGCCACCGGCTGGCTCGACATGACCAGCATGGGCCGTCCCGTGACGCGCAGCGCTTATGCCGTGGTGCTCCGCAAGGATTTGCCTTCCCCGATTGCGCCCGAAAGTGACGACGAAAAGGCAGAGGAGAAGAAAGATGATAAGTCCGGCCAAGCCGCCGATCAGAGTAAGGACAAAGACAAGGACAAAGATAAAGAGAAGAAGGAACCCGTAAAGGTCACCATTGACTTTGAGAACATCAGCCAGCGCATCCTGGCTCTGCCCATTCCGGAGCGCAACTATGTGGGTCTGGCGGCGGGCAAGGAGGGCATCCTGTATCTGGCCGAGGGCCCGCAAGTGGACACTGAGGAAGGCCCCACGCGGTTCCTTATCCAGCGTTTTGACCTGAAGACACGCAAGACCGAAAAGCTGCTGGAAGGCGTCCGGGACTTCGCGCTCTCGGACAACGGCGAAAAGATGCTCTATCGCCAGGATGAGAAGTGGTTCATCGCCGCTGCCGACAAGCCTCCCAAGCCGGGCGAAGGCCAGCTCAAAACCGCGGACATGGAGGTGTATGTTGACCCGCGCGCGGAGTGGAAGCAGATGTACCACGAGATTTGGCGGATCGAACGCGACTTCTTCTATGATCCGCACTTCCACGGACTGGACTTGAAGACGGCCGAGGAAGCCTACGCACCCTTCCTAGCCGCGGTCGCAAGCCGCGCTGATCTTGCCTACTTGTTTGACGAGATGCTAGGGAATCTCAGCGTCCTGCACATGTACGTCGGCGGTGGCGCGCAGCCCGAACTCAAGACCGTGAAGGTGGGCCTGCTCGGCGCCGATTACACCCTGGAAGACGGACGCTACCGTTTGGCGCGCATTTACAGCGGCGAGAACTGGAATCCGCAACTTCATGCGCCCCTCACCCAGCCGGGTGTAAACGTAAAAGAAGGAGAGTATCTGCTGGCGGTGAACGGACGCGACCTGCACGCCACCGACGATATCTACAGCTTCTTCCAGGAAACGGCTGGCAAGCAGGTGGTGGTGAAAGTCGGTCCCAAGGCCGACGGCAGCGGAGCCCGCGATGTGACCGTGGTTCCGGTTGAAAGTGAGACGGCGCTGAGGAACCTGGCGTGGATCGAGGCCAACCGCCGCAAGGTGGACCAGATGAGCGGCGGCAAGCTCGCTTACGTCTATCTGCCCAACACCGCCGGCGCCGGCTATACCAACTTTAACCGCTACTATTTTGCGCAAGTGGGCAAGGAAGGCGCCGTCCTGGACGAACGCTTCAACGGCGGCGGCTCCCTTGCCGACTACATCGTCGACTGCCTGCGCCGCCCGGTGATGAGTTTCGTCATGACGCGCGAAGGCGAGGCTTACTCCGAGCCGCAAGAGGCGATTTATGGGCCCAAGACGATGATCATTAACGAGTTCGCGGGTTCGGGTGGCGACGCGATGCCCTGGTACTTCCGCAAGGCTGGGATCGGCCCCCTGGTCGGCACGCGCACCTGGGGCGGGCTGGTCGGTATCGGCGGCTATCCGCAGTTAATGGACGGCGGTTTCGTTACCGCCCCGCGCTGGGCCATCTACGGAACCAAAGGCGAATGGGAAGTGGAGAACCATGGCATCACCCCGGACCTCGAGGTCGAGCTTGATCCCAAGCTGGTACGCCAAGGCCACGATCCGCAACTCGAGAAGGCGGTTGAGCTGACGATGGAAGCGCTCAAGAAGAATCCGCCGCCGGCGTATAAGAAGCCGGCTTACCCCAACTACCATCCGCACCTGCCGAACTCCTACTGACACGCAGGGCAACGGGACGCAGGAATTGATCCATTGATTCATTGGTTCATTGATTCATTGCCTTTGTACTCTGACGCAACCCCTGGCCCTGGTTCCCTGTAACGCGCGGGAGATGGAGTTTGCTCAGACAGATTCTTCGAGGAGTTTGACGAGGGCGTGGAGGGTCTGATTGACGGGCGTCGCAACGCCCAGCTCCGCGCCATGCCGGACCAGGTAGCCGTTCAGGGAATCGATCTCGGTGCGTTTTGCACGGGCCAGGTCCTGAGCAGTCGAGGAGGTAGCGTCGGCCATGGTTTCCGAGATTTTCAGCACGGTCTCAACCATGTTGACATCCGGCAATCGAACCCCGGCGGCGCGCGCCACGGCGATGGCCTCTTCGATAACCTTTACCATCACCGCGCGCGTCCAGGGATTACCCGTCGCGCGGTAGTACCGGGCGCGACCTAAAGCCGAAACCGCGTTATAGGTGCAATTGATAATCATCTTTGTCCAGAGTTCGCCCGCCACATTCTCTGAGACACGGCAGGGAACACCGGCGCGCTCGAAGAGCGTAGCAATGCTTTCCAGTTGGCGCTGGCGATTCCCCTCTTCCTCACCGCGCCCTGGAAGATCCCCCAGAATGAGATCGCCGCGGCCGGAATGCTTCACGTGCCCCGGCGCGGTCATAGCGGCAGCTACATAGACGACGGCTGCGAACGCATCGATTTTGGCCGCAGAGCGAATTCGCTCCACGTTGTCCACCCCGTTTTGAAGACTGATGACGGCGGCGCTGGGCGCAAGATGCGGCGCGAGGGATTTCGCGGCCTCTTCGGTGTCAAGCGTCTTCACGCAAAAAAGCACAATTTCCGCGTCCCGGACGGCGCTGACCTGGGTGGAAGCCACAACCGGAATCTGCTCTTGAAAATGCAGACCGTCAAAAAATAAGCCGTGGCGGCTGATGGCTCCGACGTGCGGGGGGCGGCCAATCAAGGTGACAGGCGCACCCGCCCGCGCCAGCATCCCGCCAAAATAGCTACCCACGGCGCCCGCACCCAGTACGGTAATCCGCGGCCAGAAGTTTCCTTCCACTGTGCCTCCCCACTCCGCAGTTGATAGAGAACATTGTAATCGAGTGCGAGAGCAGAGGTTCAGTTTGCCTTGAAGGGATAACCGTCCGGATCTTTGCCGCGAACGCGCCTCCACCACACCTGCAACGTTGGTACGTTGATGGTGATGATGAACAGCTTTCGCAACTTGCCGGGCGGAGGCTGCAGCGGACGCACGCCGTGCCAGGAATGGTCCGTGCGCTGGAAGAGTAGGCTTCCATTTCCCCGCGGGTCTATTTCGGCGCCGACTTGCAGGTCATCGAAGGCCGGGGCCGAATGGGGTTTGAAGCGTCCTCCATCGTCCAGAATCAGGATGTGCCCTCCCCAGCTCGAATCCCAATCTGCATCCGTATTGAAATAGAAAATGTGGGTAGCCAGCTTGCGCTTCGCGTCGCAGTGCGGCGAGACGGCGCAACCTTGCCAGGCGAAGTACCATTCCAGAGTCAGAATGAAACGCTTTCCGGCTTGAGGGCCAAACAGCCGGTGGAGAAAGGACAGATAGGTTTCCCCATAGAGCTCGGCGACGAAGTCCCTCCAGGGTTCCGCTAGCCCCAGGCCCGGGTGATAATGCAGAAGATAACGGTCATGGCTGCCTTGCCCATAGGCGCGCTTGATCCCCACTTGGCGTTCGAACAAGGATACGTCCGGAAGGGTCCCACGGAGACGCTCGAAACCCTCTTGGGTCAAGGTGTTTTGGATGTTGATCCACGGGTAGGGTCGCTGCCCCTGGAAGGTTTCAGAACGGATTCCCTCGATACATTTTTGATCCAAGTATTCCATATTTCTCCCATCACATATCGTCGGTTCATCCTTGAGGTCGTAATCCGGGATTTCCCTTCTGGGTTCCCGGCGCACTGAGAGTATACACCTAGCCGCCTTCGTTGGGACGGTTCCAGCCTGCTTTTGTCGCAGCGGAGTGAGAAGCTCCTGTTTTGTTGAGCAAAATGGAAAGTTCCTGTTGAGATAGGGCAAACTGGGGAGATGAAAAAACAACGGATGCTATGCGTGAGCCGGAGGGATCGAGAGGGGTTGAAGGTAATGCGCGAGGCAGGGAAGGGACACGCCTGTCAGAGGCAGGCCGGGAAGCAGTTGACGCTTAGCGAGCGGTGAAGCAGCGGAAAGGGAGGAATGTTGTATACTCACTCCGACCCAGGAAGCCCCAAAGTGGGGCCCGGGTGGAAGGTCCAAATCCCGAAAGGATCGCCACAGCCATGAACCGCACCTTACTGCTTTGCCCCTTGCTTTTCCTCGTGGCGTCGATGGTTCTCGGATGGGCTCAGTCGCCTCAGCGGCCTCAGGCCCCGCCGCCGCTGATCTCGCCAGAGGTACACTCTGACAATCGTGTTACGTTCCGCTTCCGCGCTCCCAATGCTAAGGAGGTCTTGCTTGCCCGCGAGGGTACAGAGCCCGTGCCCATGCAGAAAGACGAGCAAGGTGTTTGGAGTATCACTACCGATCCGCTGGAGCCGGATTTCTACGGTTACTCGTTTGAGGCCGACGGGGTCCGCTTGATCGACCCCTCGAACCACCTGATGAAACCCAACCTGCTTAACACCCAGAGTGTCGTACACGTGCCCGGACCGGCCTCCCTGCCGTGGGAGATCAACGACGTTCCACACGGCGCCATCCACCACCATTTCTACAGGTCGGGGATCGTGGGCGATGATCGGGACTTTTACGTTTATACTCCCCCTGCCTACAGCCCCAAAGCCAATGAACTTTACCCCACGCTCTACCTTTTGCACGGTTTCAGCGATGACGCGAGCGCCTGGACCGCCGTCGGGCGCGCGCACGTGATCCTCGACAACCTGATTGCGCAGGGGAAGGCCAAGCCCATGATTGTCGTCATGCCCCTCGGCTACGGCGCACCGGAGATCGTCTCCCAGGGCTTCGCGGCGTTTCACGACGCCAGCCTTCGCCAACGGAACTTCCAGAAGTTTCGTGACGCCCTGATCAACGAAGTCATTCCGCAGGTCGAGGAGGCTTACCGGGTCTCAAAGGACCGCAAGTCCCGAGCTGTCGCGGGGCTATCAATGGGCGGCGCCGAGTCCCTCTTAACCGGGTTGAACACTCTGGACCACTTCGCCTGGATCGGCGCTTTCAGCTCAGGTGGACTTACCGAGGACTTCAAGGCGGACTTCCCGGCGCTCGACTCCAAAGCTAACTCGCAACTGCGCCTGCTTTGGATCGCGTGCGGCACGGACGACCATCTCATCGACATAAACCGCAAGTTCCGTGACTGGCTCAAGTCCAAGGCAATCCAGCACACCGATATTGAGACACCGGGCGCCCACACCTGGATGGTCTGGCGGCGCAACCTTGCCAGCTTCGCTTCCCTCTTGTTCCAGAAGAATGTGCCTTGAGTGAGTAGATTCAAGCCCCGCTTTGCTAGGCAAGTCGGCGGCCCCTTTGACGGTATCGACGACTGAATACGGGGTTGCGAAACAACTCGACGCTGCCTGGGGAAAGGACGCCACCCCTCTCCGGATTCACTCTCTTTCTAACCCATGGATCTGGCCCTCTCGGCGCGGCCTTCGACCAGCGTGGTTCGTCCCTTACCCTTGCTGGACATGACAAAGTAGATTCCACCGTAAATGGCCCAGACCAGTGCGATTCCCAGGGCCAGCAGCGGCTCCATCTTCGTTCCATATCCCATAAAGGGCCCAACCAAGTAGAAACCCATGCAGGCCAGGTTAGCGAGCAACCCAAACACCGGGATAATGAGGTGGCGCACAACCTTGAATTTCGGGTGATTGTGGAAAGCGACCAGGCAAATCACGCAGCTCAGACCGTAGAGCAAGAAAGTGCCGAAATTCGAAGCCAGGGTGACGGTGAGCAGAGAATTGGGCAGCGCCGCCATCTTGTCGTGGGTTAAGTACCCGAAACTCGACCAAAAGCCCTGCGGCAAGGCCCGGATGGCAGCGTCCGAAGGCGCGCCGGCATCGCCAAACGCCATCATCACCCCTAAGCAACCGACCACCGCTGAAATCGCCGCCAACGTCCAGATGGCGCGATGCGGCGAGAGGTTTTTTGAGTGCAGCATGCCGAAGTGCTCCGGCACCTCCTGGTCCTTACCCATTGCATAAGTAACACGCGCCCCGGTGTTGATACACGAAAGCGTGGTGCCGATCAGCGCCAGGAAAACCGTGACTGCCTCGCATAACATAAAGACCCGTCCCCGTCCTGGGCCGAAGAGAGCATCGCCCACCAGAACCATCATGTCGCCAATGGGCGCTGCGGAGCCGACCGCGTTTTGCATGGTGTAGCCACTGTTGAGAAGGTAATTGCCTGCGAAATATTCGAACAGATAGCAAAACGCCCCCTGAACAAGCAAGGAGACGATGACCGCGATCGGAACGTCACGCTTGGGGTTCTTCGCCTCCCCGCCCAGCGAGGTTACCGATTCAAATCCCACCAGAATCAGGATGGCGACCGTTGCCTGAACAAACGCCCAACCCCAATTGTGCACCCTGACGACAGAGAGCGCATCAGGGTGGGTCAGGAAATTGCCGCTGGCGTCCTTGTCAGGGTAACTCACATGGTAAGGCACCGGCTTTCCGGATGAATCAAGCAAGGGCTGCGGCACGCCGTCCGAGTTGCGCACAATCGTTTCAGTCGTCTGGCCATTCGCGACCGTTTTTTGTGTTGCGAATTCGTAGCTGTAGGAAGCGCTCGTCTGCGGATCGAATTGGAAGGCCACGCTCCCTGGAGGATGGTTCATGCGGTAGCCCAATGCCATTACAGAGAAGACCACCAGCGCGGAAATCTGGATGACGTTGATGGCAATGCTGACCGCAGTCGATCCCGTCACGCCACGGTGGGCAATATAAGCAATGCCAAACGCGGCGGCGATGGCGCAAACCATCATAAACGCCGGACCAGGAGTGGAAGCGGTCATGACATTCGGCCAGAGGGTCCCCACCATGTATCCGCAGAACACCCCGATCACCGCGCACATGACCCCTGGATAGATCCAGTAGTAAAGGTGCGACGCCCAGCCGACAATGAACTTCGAAAGGCGCGCATAGGGCCACGCCTTGTCGTGATTGAGGAAGGATTGCTCGGCAAAGTAATAGGAGCTCCCCGTCCCCGGATATAGCTTCGCCATTTCCGCGTAACAGACAGCCGTGGCCAGGCACAGCGCGAGGGCTACAACGATGCCGATCCACATCGCCGGTCCAGTCTGGCCCGTGGTTGCCTGAATCATGAACGTGAGCCAAAGGAAGGCGCCCGGTGCGATGAGCGCCATCGCGTTCATCGTCAAACCGGTCAAGCCCAGGGTCCGTTTCATCTCAGCAGTGGTCTTCTCAGCCATGTACATTCTCCTTTTGATCAAGTAACCGTCATGCCCGTAATGACCAGCAAGATAACCTTCGGAAGTTCTGGCGCCGCGCCTGCCGGGAAATCACGGCTGAATGTACCTAAGGATGAAGCTCCTTCAAATCGAAAGCGTAGATCAACCCGACCTCTACCGTATCCTGTTGGTCCACGGGCATCGCGTCCTTGAACAGGCTCGGACGGTTGGACATGTCGCGCCGGTACTCCAACCTCGTGATCAAGTTACCAAGTATCTTGCGCTCGAAGGTCTCCGTAATCTCGTTGACATGCTGCGGCGTGCCGGTGGTGAATCCGAAATGGTCGTTATAGTACTCGTAGCGGGTTGCATAAGCCCACTTGTCGTTGAACTGATATTTCAGATAACCCGCCACGCCCGTCCACCAGACGGGGTTGACAAACGCCTTGATGCGGTCCCCGCGGCCGTAGTCGTAATTGACCATGAGAGAGACCTTGCCGGCCGGCGAGTAGGTCAGCACCGTATCCGAAAGTTGCCTGATATTGCTGTTGTTGTTATTCTCCTCAGGACCCACCATGTAGGTCTGCACCAAGCTCCACTTCTTGTTGGGATTCCACCCAAACTGCAGACCCCCTGTCTTGCCGGTGTTGTTGTCTACAATGTTGTTCCAGCCATTCACCAGGTAGGCCGAGACTTGGTATTTGTCGTTGAAAACGTACTTGGCGCGCAGGCCGAAATGGTAGAACGGGATCGCGTAGGTAAATAGCAGGCCTCGCGAATAGTTCCAATCGTCCTTGCTCTCGATCACTTCCGCGCCCGCCGGGGTGACGAACTTGCCGAAATCGATCTGGAGGCCCTTGCCGACCGGCGCGAGGTACGAACCGTAAGCTTCCTTGAGGTACTGGGCAAATCCGAGGCCGCCCGGATCGGTGCTATTGACCACGTTCATGGCGTTTCCATAGCCAAAAGAGAGGTGATACCCGATGCGGCTGTTTGTGGTGTCCGGAGGCTTGTCCAAGATCAACTCAATCATATTGAGTGCGAACTGTTCCTGCGGGCTATCAAAGGCCCGCAGTCCCGCAAGCGTGGTGGAAGGATTACCGCCAAGCACGCTCGGAGCGTTCGCTTGGGGATGTTCGAAGTCATAGCCGTAATAGCCGTCCACAAACCCCGTGACGCTCAGCGGACCAAGCAGGCTCCCTAGCGTAGTCTTGGACGGAGCGGCGGGAGCGGCCGGAGATGGCGTCGAAGCCGTCGCAACCGCAGCCTGGACGGGCGCAGGAGTTGGCGCAGCCGCGGGCGCAGCCGCAGGTACAGCAGCGGGTGCAGCCGCGGGCGCTGCTGGGGCTTGCGCCCCAATGCCGACTTGCTTCTTAACTGCCGCCAATTCCTCTTGAAGATGTTCTATTTCCTTTTCCAAATCCTCCACACGCTTCGCGATGTCGGCGGTGGCTGTAGTTGCGGAAGAATTGTCTTGGGCCTGAGCCCGAGATGCCGGCGAGATCAAACACACGAGACCTAAGGCGATTACCTTAGACGTAGTGCTGCACAATTTTTTCATGGGCGGTCTTCTCACCTTCTCTCTGCTCAGTCAGGGCCTGTTAATCAGTTTTGAAATGCTTCAACTCCGTTGACCAGCGAGGTGACATTACAGTGATGATTAATTCCGGTCAAACAAATAGATTTTCTTCAATGCATAAAAATCGCTTGGCCAAAAACAATTGTTGGCGGCGATAAAAATGTTTGCACGCAGAAGGTCCCTGCCGATATGAACAAGATCGAGTTTTCGCCCTGCTCGCCGGGCAGGTACCCAGCCACCGCGTGGCGATGCTGCTGAAAGAGCGCTGCATCGACTTCAAGCCCCAGGATGATTATCTCCAGGAAGTGCGTCTGCGCGGCGGTGATCAGGAGTTGATGACAGCGCTCAAAAACGCCAAGGTAACGAAGCCGATAAAAATTGACTCGACTCTCCAGGCATGGGTGGCGAAGACTGCAGCCCACCAAGGAAGTTGTAGCGACCCGCCGCTCGATTATAGAATCTTGACGCCTTTCTTATGACTTCTTTATAGAATCCTGAGGCCTTTGTTATGACTTCTCTATAGAATCTTGACGCCTTTTTTATGACTTCTTTATACCCGCCGCCGTAGTCTGGTCGTGATGAGGTTCCCATGAACATGTGGGTGAGCGAAGAGCAGCTTCGGGCAACGGGTTTCGCTGCGCCAAACGATGCCGCGCACGGCCACAGAGATCGGAAGCTCGAGGTAAATGCGAGGAGGGACGGCAAATGAATCTCGCGATTTGGCTGCCGGCAATGTTTTTTCTAGGAATTATAGCAATGCTCTTGTGTTTACTGTTCCTGGACGGCTGCGAAAAAATATAAGAGGTGAAGCGACAGCCATGATCTATGTCACCGCGATTATTGTGTTGTTCTTGTTCGTTTATCTGTTCACGGCTCTGATACGGCCGGAATGGTTCTGAGCGGGCTTTGTACCCGACTGCGAGGAGGGTAAGGATATGTGGTTCCTGCCGCTTTCCATAATCGTTTTCACGATTATCATTGCGTTCCCATTGAGCAAGTACATGACGGGGATTATGGAGGGAAAGCACCACGCGCCACGAATTTTCCGCTGGGTTGAGAAGCAACTGGACTCGGGGGAGCAAGACTGGAAGCAGTATGCCGTCGCTTTGCTCGTCTTTAACACGGCACTGTTCATCTATGGCTATCTCATTTTGTCGATTCAACCTTGGATGCCGCTTAATCCGCAACACAAGGGACTCTTGTCGCCGACAACCATCTTCAACAGTGCTGTCTCGTTCATGACCAATACGAACCTTCAGCACTATTCGGGAGACCAGCACCTTTCCAATTTCAGCCAGATTTTCTTTTGCATACCGAATTTCTTCTTGTCGGCGGCAGTGGGGTTGTGTGCCCTCACCGCGATCATTCGGCTATTTCGCGGGGAAAAGAAGATCGGCAACTTCTTCGTCGATATGTGGCGAGTGGTGGTCTACATCTTTCTGCCGGTGGCTTTTCTCCTTTCCTTGGTGTTCGTGCAACAAGGCATGCCGATGACCTACCGAAGCTCTTATCAGGTTTCGACGTTAGAACCTGCGGCGATGGGGACAACGGACAGCGGCCAAGCGAAACAGCAGACGATCGTGGTGGGTCCACTGGCAGCCTTCGTGCCACAGAAGATGCTGGGAACCAACGGCGGCGGCTTCTATGGAATGAACTCCGCGCATCCATTCGAGAACCCCTCGGCGGTGACCAATTTCCTCACGACCTTCGCCATGATGATTTTCCCTTTCTGCCTCGTGCTGATGTACGGCCGCATGCTGGGGAGATTTCGGCATTCGCTCGTGATCTTTTCGGTCATGTTGGTGATGTTTGCTGGCGGGATTGCCTGGGCGATCTACTACGACACGTTAAAGCCGAATCCTGGCCTCATCGCTCACCCCATGGCCCGAAGCTACAAGATCACCAGCGCAAGTGCACCCGGTGGGAAGCTGCTGGTCAATTTGCCAGCGGTGGCCGGACTGCCTGTGGATCAGCACCTCGGCAATCTTGAGGGCAAGGAAATGCGTTTCGGGACATCCGCAGGCGCCACGTTCGCAACCGTGACCGTTGACGTCACCTGTGGTGCGGTCAACGCCGAACACGACAGTCTGAACCCGCTGGCCTCCCTGTCTCCCATGGTCGGGATGTGGTTGAACTGCATCTTCGGAGGCAAGGGCGTGGGAATGATCAACTTGCTGCTCTTCCTGGTGATTGGGATCTTTATTGCCGGGCAGATGGTGGGACGAACGCCTGAGTATCTGGGCAAGAAGCTCGGCGGCCGCGAAATGAAGCTGGCGATGATCGCCCTGCTGGTGCATCCGATCATGATTCTGATGCCCACAGGACTCTTTGCCGCTACGGACTGGGGGCTGAAGGCCACAAGCAATCCCGGCCCGCATGGATTTTCCCAGATGGTGTACCAGTTTTCATCGGCCTCAGCGAATAACGGTTCGGCCTTCGATGGACTCGGGGTGACCTACGGCTTTTACGACAATCCAAACCCTGCGCCGGAAGCCATCCCATGGGACATCGCCGCTGGACTTGTAATGCTGTTCAGCCGGTTCCTTCCGATCCTTGCTCCAATCGCCTTGGCGGCGGGGCTCGGCGCAAAGAAGTCCTCTCCTTTCGGTCCCGGAACATTGCGTGACGATTCGCTGACGTTTGGGTTCTTGCTATTTGGAACCATCGTCATCATCGGGGCATTGCTCTTTTTGCCGGTGGCCGCACTCGGGCCGCTTGCAGAGCACTTGGGGCCATTCCCGTTCGGAGGCTGACGGCAGGAGTAGAAGTTTGCTATCGAGGGGTCGAAACCCAGGCAAGTTCTAACAAGGAGTAAGAGCCATGGAAGTATCGAGGGCTGCAGAATTAGCAGAAAAGCCGGCCTCCCCTGCTGGAAAGCAGAAGAGACAGAAGCCGCACGGCTTGTTTGCAGCGGGGACAACTGGGCCGGCATTGAAACAGGCATTTGCGATGCTTCGGCCAGACATACAGTGGAAGAACCCGGTCATGTTTGTAGTCGAGATCGGCGCCTTTCTAACCCTACTGTTTGTAATACGGGCAGCATTAGGTCATTCGGACAGCCTGGTTCCGGTTACCTATTTTGTCGCACTTGATGCATGGCTCTGGCTCACGGTTCTTTTTGCGAACTTTGCGACGGCCCTTGCCGAATCGCGCGGGAGAGCTCAAGCCCAATCACTGCGACGGACTCGACGCGAAACCGTCGCTCGGCGCTTGAGTGTCACAGGTACTGTGGATGAAGTCGCTTCTACGGTGCTGAATCCCGGCGATACGGTGGTCGTGAAGGCGGGAGAGGTTATCCCGGGCGACGGAGAAATCATTAAGGGGATTGCTTCGGTCGACGAATCTGCAATCACCGGCGAATCCGCTCCGGTGATTCGCGAAGCGGGAGGCGATCGTTCTGGCGTAACCGGAGGCACGAGGGTGCTTTCCGATGAGATCATTGTTCGCATCACGGCCGGGGCTGGTGAATCCTTCTTGGACCGCATGATTGCACTGGTCGAAGGAGCCATCCGCCAACGAACCCCCAACGAGATCGCGCTCACGCTGGTACTGACAGCTTTCACTGTGATTTTCTTGATTGTCGTCGTACCACTCTGGCCGATGGCCTGGAATGCGGAACAGTACATGATGGGCTATTTGGGACTGCAACAGCCTCTGCATAGCTTGGGCACGGACGTTCCCACGCTCGTAGCTCTGCTCGTTTGCCTGATTCCGACCACGATCGGCGCGTTGCTTGCGGCGATTGGAATTGCCGGCATGGATAGGGCTCTGCAGGCGAACATCATTGCCAAGAGCGGCAAGGCCGTCGAGACTGCGGGTGACATCGACATCGTGCTCCTGGACAAAACTGGAACGATTACTGAGGGCAACCGGCGCGCGACGCAATTCCTGCCTGTCGAGGGCTATTCTACCGCCCAGGTCGGGGAGTTGGCTGCTCTGGCGTCCGCTGCTGACGAAACGCCAGAAGGTAAGAGCATTGTCAGCATTTACGAGTTCCAAAGTCGAAAGCCAGTCAGCGTGCCGCAAAATGCGGAATTCATCACGTTTTCTGCTTCTACTCGTATGAGCGGCATTAATCTTTCGGACGGCCGGCGTATTCGGAAAGGAGCGGCAGATGCCGTGGCGGAGTTCGTTCGGGAGCAGGGTGGCAGCGTACCAACGGAGGTCTCGCCATTGGTGGACGGCGTCGCTTTGCGGGGAGCCACTCCACTTGTAGTCGCAGATGGCCCCAAGATAGTCGGTGTGGTGGTTCTTGAGGATATTCTAAAGCCGGCGATGAAAGAGCGGTTTGACCGTTTGCGCAAAATGGGACTGCGCACGGTCATGATCACCGGAGACAATCCGCTCACAGCGGCAACAATTGCCAAACAGGCTGGCGTGGACGACTTCCTTGCTCAGGCCAAGCCTGAAGACAAACTGGCATACATTCGACAGCAGCAGGAGGAAGGGAAACTTGTCGCGATGATGGGCGACGGCACGAATGACGCTCCAGCCCTGGCGCAGGCGGACGTCGCCGTGGCCATGAATGCCGGGACCCAGGCAGCTAAAGAAGCCGGCAATATGGTGGATCTCGACAGTGATCCCACTAAGCTCATCGAGGTCGTTGAAATTGGTAAACAGTTGTTGATGACGAGGGGAGCTTTGACCACCTTCTCCATTGCAAACGATGTGGCGAAATACTTCGCAATCATCCCTGCGCTTTTCGCAGGAACCTTGCCATGGCTGAAGACGATGGACATCATGCACCTGCATTCGCCGACTTCAGCCATCCTCTCGGCTGTAATTTTCAACGCGATTATCATCCCTTTGTTGATTCCGGTCGCACTCAAAGGAGTCAAGTACGAACCCCTTGGGGCCGACGCTTTGCTTCGCCGAAATCTGCTGATTTGGGGGCTCGGAGGCGTAATTGTACCCTTCATCGGGATCAAGATCATTGATCTGGCCATGGCGGGCTTGCGCTTGACCGTCTGAAGTTTTCGAGAGTAACAGAGGAGTTGCAATGTCACGACACGTTTCAAAGAGTCTCTTTTTGTTATTGTTCACCGTACCACTTCTCGCCATCCTCTTTCCCGGCGCGGTATGGCTCATCGGACACGTTTTCTTTCCCTTTAAAGCGGAAGGCAGCTTGTTGAAGGGCCCCGATGGGAAGGTGGTCGGCTCCAAACTGATCGCGCAACCCTTCACGAAGGACGAATATTTCCAGCCCCGGCCTTCGGCAGCGTCATACGACGCATCTGCATCCGCGTCTTCGACTCTCGCTCCCTCGAATTACCTGCTGCGTGATCGGGTTGCCCGCACGCTCGGCCCCATTGTCAGGTATCAAAGCGGACCCAAGGCTGGACAGCTCGTAGCCCCGGATATTGAGGCTTGGTTCCAGCAAGATCGGTACCAAGGAAATGCGGGAATTGTGGCCCAATGGGCCGATCTCCACAACGGCCTGGCGACTGCCTGGGTGGGTGCAGATCCCACCCATGGCGCATATGTGGACTCCTGGGCCAAGGCGCATCCGGCCGTCGTCGCCGACTGGGTGAAAGCCAACCCGAGCACCCCGCAACCCAAGGCTGCCGATTTGGCAGTGGTTTTCTTTGAAAACTTCTCCAAGGAAAACCCTGGCCGGTTCCCTTTTCCGGTCACGCACACAGGTGCCGACGGTAAGGCTACAACTGCGATTGAACCGGTCAAGGATGGTTCGGATGTTCAGTCGATCTTCTTCGACATGTGGCGGCAGGACCATCCTGACGCTGATCTACAGAACGTCCCTGGTGATTTGGTAACGACTTCCGGTTCTGGCCTCGATCCCGACATTACCCTGCAGAATGCTGAATACCAGTTGGATCGAGTCGCTTCCAAATGGGCTGCTGACGCCAAGCATGATCCCGCGGCAATCCGTAGAGAAATCGACCAGATACTTCAGGCCAATGCCAAAGCTCCGTTTGGCGGGCTGGCAGGGGAAAAGATGGTAAACGTATTGGAGGTCAACCTAGAGCTTCGCAAACGCTACGGAGCGCCTAAGTAAGTTCACCTCGATGAACGCCTCGGCCTGACCGGACTCATTCAGGATCACCTGGTGGATTCTCGCACTGGGCGGAATACACAGTTTCCCCTGGCGGATCTGTTCCGGCAGTCCGCCTACAGCCGGTTGGCTGGGTACGAAGACCTGAACGATTACACGAGTACAGAAGGAGCACGGGTGGCCTTGAGAACCGCCGGAGCACTGGCGAAGGAAAAACAATGCACACGGCAAAGCTTTTACTACTCATTTTAGCAGTTCGGAAACAGATGATCTGCGCTGGACTACTTTGTTTGATGACGTTAGTTGCCACTACAGCACAAGCGCAGACGCCGGACCAGCAGAATGCGGCCGCGCCGACGGCCCCGCCTCCAGCCCCGGCAGCGCTCCCCACTCCTTCCATAACGGGTCCGCTGCAGGAACTCCCCCCAGCCATCTTCAACGCCGGACCTTTCGGCAAAGTCGCTGCGAACGGCATTCTCAGCGGCATGGGCCTGTGGCAGAGCAATCACATCCCGGGTGATGACTCCACTCAAGCGGCTCTAAGTAACGGGCAGGTGTTCCTTCAAAGGACCGACGGCTGGTTTCAGTTCTACCTGCAGGCGGGCGCGTATAATATTCCGGCCCTGGGGGTGTCGTTCCTCGCCACAGACAAAACGCTGACCGACCTCTACGGTCCGCTGCCGGTCGGCTTCCTGAAACTGGCGCCGGGAAAGAACACCTCCATCCTGATCGGTGCCCTACCGACACTGATGGGCGCCGAGTCAACGTTCACCTTCCAAAACATGAACATCGAGCGCGGCCTGTTGTGGAACCAGGAAAACGCCGTCAATCGCGGAATTCAAGTGAATCAGACGATGGGCAAATTCACTGCCTCATTGAGTTGGAACGACGGGTTCTATTCCAACCGCTACAGTTGGATGAGCGGTTCGTTAACTTATGCTAATGGGCCCCATAGCTTGGCGTTCGAGGGGATGGGCAACCTGGGGCAGACAGCCTATCAGACTGTGGCCACACCCGTACAAAACAACGGCAGCATGTACGCCGTCATCTACACGTACTCCAAGGGGTCCTGGATCGTCCAGCCCTACTTTCAATACACCGATGTGCCGACCAACCAGAAGATCGGCGTCGTGAAGGGGGCGTCGACGCGAGGCGGTGCGCTACTGGTGAGTCACACGTTCAAACACGGCTTCTCGCTCGCAGGGCGCGGGGAATATATCTCAAGCACGGGGAGCGCCGCTGAGCAAGCCGTCAATCTGATGTACGGTCCGGGCAGCGCGGGCTGGTCGGCCACTCTGACGCCCACTTTTCAATACGGAGGCTTCTTCTTTCGCGGAGACCTTTCTTTTGTTCGGGCGAGCAGCTACACGCCGGGTTACGCCTTCGGCCCCACGGGCACGAACCCAAACCAGCCCCGAGCCGTGGGTGAAATAGGATTCATTTTTGGCAACAATATAATTGCGAAGAAACCGTAAATTCAGACGCACAGGGGCGGCTTAGGCGCTAGCAGGGATTGATCCGCTATTCACAATGATATCGGGGATCACCTTCAACGATCACCTGCTCACCCGGCTGGAGTACGGGCGCGACATGTCCAACCGTCCGAGCCTGTTCAAGGGCACGACGCCCGCGGACCACCATGATACGATAACCGGTGCGCTGATCTACACCTTCGATTTGAAGGAGCTTCACCCCTAGGTACATTCAGTCTTGATTTCCCGGCGGGCGCACGGCGCTCGGCGGCGTTGCGTTTGCCCTCTCAGCGGGCGCGGCATTCGCCCAAGGTCCTGTGAGGATCACTCTGGACGACGCCATTCAACTGGCGCTCCAACACAACCATAGCCTGCTGGCCGCGCGCACGACCATCCAGCAGAGCCAGGCGCAGGAAATTACTGCGAATCTACGCCCCAACCCCTCAATCTTCAGCGATTGGGATTACCTGCCGTTGTTTTCGCCGAGCAACTTTACGGGTACTTACCTCCACGACTCGACGGAGGGTGACCTGGGCCTCAGCTACCTGATCGAGCGCGGCAAGAAACGCCAGCACCGGCTTCAGGCCGCCAAGGACCAGACGGCAGTGACCACCTCGATGGTAGCAGACAACGAGCGCACACTGACCTTTCAGGTGGCCACCCTGTTCGTCAACGTGCAGCTTGCCGAATCGACATTGGACCTGGCCCAAGAGGATCTGAAAAGTTATCAGCGCACGGTTGACCTCAATGAACTGCGTTACAAAAAAGGAGCGATCAGCGAAGATGACAACTTAAAGATCGAACTACAGCTCCTCCAGTTCCAGAATGACGTTGCGCAGGCACAGCTCGCGAGGGTTCAGGCACTTTCCGATCTGCGCAATTCGCTTGGATATGAATCCCAGCGACCTACGATGTGGCGGGGATATTCGACTACATCCCGATGCACGCCAACCTCGAGGATTTTCAATTGAAGGCTCTCCAAACACGCCCCGACTATCGCGCCGCGCGGCAGAGCGTCACGGCGGCGAACAGTCAATACCTGCTGGCCAAGGCGGACGGAAAGCAGGATGTCACCGTGCAAGGGAACCACTCGCACGTCAACGGCATCAACGCCGTTTCTCTATATGCGAGCATCCCGCTCCCAATTTTCAACCGAAACCAGGGCGAGATCGCCCGCACGCGATTCGCCATTACGCAGTTTCAGGAACAGGAGAAGGCCGCGAACAACCAAGTTATGACCGACGTGCGCGATGCATACGAAAACTTCCAGACGAGCGACCAGATTGTGCAGCTCTACCGTTCGGGATATCTCGATCGGGCGAAGAAAGACCGCGACATCAGCGAATACGCTTACCAGCGGGGCGCCGTCAGCCTGCTCGATTTTCTTGACGCCGAGCGCAGCTATCGCGCCACGCAGCTCGCCTACCGCCAGGCGCTGGCCTCATGGCTTCTGGCAGTGGAGCAGTTGCGTGAGGCAGTAGGCGCCAGGAACCTGCCATGACGAAACTCGAAAATCGAAGCTCGAAAATCGGCCCGAGTTTCGAACTTCGATTTTCGAATTTCGGTTTCTCCGCGGTCTCTGTGCGCTCTGTGGTAAGTCTTTTCCTTGCCCCAAAGGAGGCAATTAAGTGAAAAAACACGAAGTGAGGGGCTGGATCGAGGAAACCGGGGTTATTGCCGCGGTTCGCGTTTTCTCGGAGGAGGACGCCCTTTTTGCCGCCCAGGCGGTCGCGGAGGGCGGGATTCCCGTCGTCGAAATCACCTTAACCGTGCCCCAAGCCACCCAGGTCATCTCGCACCTGGTGAAGAACCATCCCCGCATGGTCGTGGGGGCGGGCGGAGTGAGGAAGGTGGCAACCGCGCGTCAGTGTCTTGATGCGGGAGCGCAGTTTTTGACCGGCGACGGACTTCATCCGGCAGTGACCGAGTTCGCGGCGCTAGAGGAGATTGTGACGATTCCGGGAGCGCTGACCCCGACGGAGGTGATGGCCGCATGGGAGGCGAGGTCGGATTTCGTCAAGGTCGTTCCGTGCGCCCAAATTGGCGGTGAAACCTACATTGGATCTCTCCATCGGATGTTCCCTCACATTCCGTTAATCGCCTCAGGGGGCGTGAATCAACAGAACGCATCCAAATTCATCCTCGCTGGGGCCATAGCGCTCGGCGTAGGCCGTGAACTGATCCCTCCTGACGCCATCCGCCGTCGCCAGCAGGACCGGATTGGCGAACTGGCCCGCCGGTTCCTGGGCTTTGTAAAGCTCGGCCGGGACCATTTGGCCGCGCGCGCGGCAAGAAGAACTGCCCTCGGTGAAGAATAACGAGGAGGTTTCTCCGGGAATGTCGCAAGTCCGTGCTGCTCGTTCACACGACCTGCCAGCGAAGTCTTGCAGCACGCATTAGTCAGTTCGACTTCGGACCGCGCTCCGGCCCCGCGAAGAAGTCCATCGCGGCGATTGCGCTGCGGTTGTGGTCCTACTTCCAGCGGGCGCCGTGTTCCTCCAGTGCAATCCGGACGAGCTGGCTGCGGGTTCTCACACCTGTTTTCTGGAACAGTTGTTGGAGAGCAGCTTTCACCGAACTCTCCGAGATGTTGAGACGCGCGCCAATTTCCTTATTGCTGAGTCCCTCAAACACCCCGTGCAGCACCTGAGTCTCCCGTTCCGTAAACGGTTTGGTCTGGTCCGCTCCTTCGGGGTGTTTTGACACCCTGACCAAGGACTGAATCGCATTTTCATCCAGCCAGGTTTCTCCTGCCATGACCTTGCGAATGGCCTGCTTGAGGAGCGCTGGCGAACTGTGCTTTGGAAAAATTCCTCCCACGCCCAGGCCGAGCGCCTGTACGGATTCAGCATCACTCATCCCTGCGGTGACCATGAGGAACCGTCCCTCAAAGCCCGACTGCCGGGCTTGGGTAATGAACTCAAAGCCGCGCTCTTTCCCGAGGTCATAGTCCAGCAAGACAAGATCAATGGGCTTCCGGCGCAACACATCGGTGGCTTCACCGACCGATGCGCAAAGAGCTGCCATCACCAAATCAGGCTCGCCCGCCAACAGCCGGCTGAGGCCCTCTCGAAAGAGAGAGTGATCGTCCAATAAGAGAATCCTGATTCTATCCATTCACTTCTTGCGCACCGTCCTCGTCCCGCCGGTCTGCGAAGGGCACGAGGTCCAAAGCGAAGCAGCACCCGGGAGATCCTGGTTCGTACCGTAGGTCACCGTTAAATGTCCTCACAAAAGCCCGCGAGAGGTACAACCCCAGCCCGGTGGCTTCCGCCCCCTCCTGAAACGGTTGAAACAGACGTTCAGGGTTGGGAATGCCGTGACCGGTATCGCGGACTCGCACCACGACCCGCTCACCTTCCAGGGACGCGCTGACTCTGAACTCCTTCTGCTCCTGGTCCTCCATGGCGCGCTGGCTGTTCTTGGTGAGGTTCAGGAGCACTTGCAAGAGATTATGGCGCTCCGCCCACACCCGGGGCAAGACTTTGGGGACGTCCCAGCGAACGAGCACACCCGACTCTCGCAATGAAGGCCCGGTCACAATGCGCAATTCGTCAAGTACCGAGCCAAGGTCCACGGGAGCCAGATCCTCGCTCCCCGCGCTTTGCCGAAGCTCAAGGGTTGCAATTTTTCCCAGACCTTCCACTAGATTCCCCAGGGCGCGGAAGTCCTCGCTTTGTGCCAGCTCGGGACCGCGCGAAAGGTTTTCGTAGACCACGGAGATGGCGCCGCATACGTTGCGGATTTCGTGCGATACGGCTCCGACGGCCAAGCGTGACGCGACCAGGAGGTGATGGAGGCTGGATTCCTCCTCGTCGCGAAGGTCCTCGGAGCTATCGACGAGCATGGCCGCCAACCTTGGTCCGGCGCTTGTCTTGTAAGTGGAAAACCAAACGTCCGCGAGAAACACATCCCCGTCTCGACGCCGGCCACTGCACTGCATCGCGGTACGGAAGCTGGGCGTGGATTCATCGGCCGGCGGGACTCTGGCCAAGGGCGGTAGAAAGTCCTTGATGGCTTCGCCCGGCAAGCTCTCAGGCTCAAAGCCCAGCAAGCGATGAGCGGCCTGATTGGCCATCAGGATTCTACCGGCGGAATCCACAGTCAGGATAGCTGCGGGGCTGCTTTCGATGAGTGCTTTCAACTGGTGTTCAGCGTCGCGCCGCAACAGAGCCTCTTGCTCAACTTCTCGGACGTGCTGCGCCGTGAGTCGCCGGTTTTTGGCGGATTCATGAGCGAAGAGCGCGGTGCCAAAGTAGGCAGCGAACATGAAGATGTCGCGGGGAACCCCTGCTGCCAGATCCCACGTAAAGGGGGAAAAGAGTTCGGCCAGAAAGGTACACAATCCTCCCAGTATGGCGAGTTGCCAGCGCGGCAGGCAACTGCCCACGATCAGCATGGGAAAAAGATATAGAAAGCCAAAAGAGACGTTCAGTTCGACACGCCAATCGATCAGGGCCACGATCAAAATCATCATCGCGGCGACGAAGAGAAGTTTGGCGCGACTTAACCGTAGGAAGAATGAAAGCATTTCGCTACCGCCCCCCTAATGCCTGACTACGCTTTCGTGCGAAACGCACCGACCACCGCCCACAATTTTACCAAAAGCACCCGCCGACCGCTGCACCGATGACCGAAAGATAGGCTCCATCTGGCCGAAAGATACTGTCCAAGAGATAGGCTTGGCTGCCCAGAGGATAACTTGAGGACCGCCGAGCCGGACCCTTAATCTTAAAGGTCAGTTCCAAGGCAACGCCGTCTCATGGGTCCAGACTATCGTGCTCAAACACTTCCATGCTCCAGCTCGCGGCCTGAATAAGATTGTGCCCAGATCCACTGCATTACGAGATGGTGCCCGAGGCCTTTGAGCGTAGAGACCTGAGAGGGTTAGCAGGTTGGGAGGCCTGACGGTCGGAGGAAGACGATGAAATATCCGGTTCACATCAGCAAGAGATTCGCCGTGGTGTTGGTGGCGGCAGCGGCGATAGTTGTCGCCACGGGACTCCTGGAATCCGGCCGCAGTCGTAGTCAGGCTACAAGCGCGAATACGCCGCAGGAAGCAGGTGCAAAATCCAACACGTCCCCGTCCGAAGCGACCTTGGACCTGTCACCCAGCCAACTGAACTCGATCAAGATCGAACCGGTGGGTAGCTACCTGTTTCCCGTTGAGAAGGAAGCGGTTGGCAACATTGATTATGACGAAGACCTGTCAGTTCAAGTTTTCCCGGCTTACCAGGGAACCATCATCCAGGCTTTAGGGGAACTTGGCGCCGAAGTTCAGAAGGAACAGCCCCTCTACACAATTAAAAGCCCTGACCTCATCCAGGCTGAGTCAACGCTGATCGGCGCGGCGGCGACTTTCGTCCTGACCAACAAGGAACTGGCGCGCGTCCAGGGTCTGGGCGGAATTGCCGAGCGCGAGAAGGAACAGGCGACCTCAGATCAACAAACCGCGGAAGGCGCGCTCAAAGCCGCGCGCGATGCCGTTCGCGTCTTTGGCAAGACGGATGCCGAAATTGATCAAATGATCGCCTCGCGCAAGATCGATCCCGCCCTGGTCGTGCGCAGTCCCATTCCCGGCAAAATCACCTCGAAGAACGCGCAGCCGGGATTTTTGGTGCAGCCGGGAAACCTGCCGGCGCCCTACTCGGTGGCTGACGTCTCGATCAAATGGATGCTGGCGAATGTCATGGAAAGTGAGATCCCGCTTTTTCATTTGGGCCAGCCGGTCCAAGTCCGGGTGATCTCCTATCCTGACCGCGTGTTTAAGGGGAAGGTTTCGAAGATCTACGAGACGGTGGATCCGAATACTCATCGAGTAACGATCCGTTCCGAGATCGCGGACCCCAACGATGAGCTGCATTCCGGAATGCTCGCTAACTTCGTCATTAGCGTCCACGACCCGGTGGAAGCCACCGCCCTACCCGCTAATGGCGTGGTCCGCGAACCCGACGGCACGATGACGGCTTGGGTGACAACCGATCGTCACCGTTTTGTGCAGAGAATCATCAAGACCGGCCTGCGCAAGGACGGCCGGGTTCAGATTCTCGATGGTTTGCAGCGCGGAGAACTGGTGGTGGCAGACGGCGCCGTGTTTCTTAGCAACATGCTGCAAGCGCCACCAAGCGATTAGCCGGATGCTGAAAACGATTGTGAACGCTGTCATTCCGATCCCGCCCTGCGGGAGAGGAATCTCGCCCTGCGGTAAGGCGCATAGCTAGGCGCCATGCGGAAGAAAGAATCAGAGCAAGATTCCTCGCTCCGCTCGGAATGACACCCTTGACTGCCATGTTCAAAGCTCTCATCTCATTTTGCCTGAGCCGCCGCCCAATTGTGGTGTTGGGCCTGCTGTTGTTTGCCGGCGCCGGGCTCATTGCTTTCAAGATGCTCAATATTGAGGCGTATCCAAACCCCACGCCCGTGATCCTGGAAATTACCGCCCAGGCGCCAGGCCTCTCGGCCGAGGAGATGGAACGTTACTACACGCTCCCCACGGAGATTGGGCTCTACACCACGCCCGGCATTGATGTCATCCGCTCCACCTCGTTCTATGGATTGTCCTTTGTGCGCGTCACCTTCAAATATGGGGTGGACTACAACTTTGCCTACGCCCAGGCATCGGTCGCGATGCAACAGAACGTTAGCCTGCCAGGTAATCTGGTGCCCACCATCCAAGCTAACAGCTCGACTGGAGAAATCTATCGTTATCAGGTCGTCGGTCCAAAGCATTTCGGAATCACGAATCTGCGCACGGTTCAGGATTGGATTGTCCTGCGCCGGCTGTTGACCATTCCCGGCATCGCCGCCGTCAACAGTTGGGGCGGCCCCACCAAGGAATTCCAGGTCGAGGTGGACCCTCACAAGCTGGAAGCCTACAGCGTCACCGTGCCCCAAGTCCTGACGGCGCTGGGCAACGCCAACCTCAACGTCGGCGGACGCGAAATCCGCATTGGCCAGCAGTCGATCAATATCCGCGGCGTCGGCCTGATTGACGATGGTGGCAATGATGATTTGAGGCAGGGTTACAAGGTTGATGACATCGAAAATGTGGTTCTGACCCAGGCCAACGGCGTCCCGGTGCTGGTCCGGGATGTCGCCAAGGTGTCGGTCGGCTACCGGCCAAGGCTCGGCATTCTGGGCCGCGACCAGCAGGACGATGTCGTGGGATCGATCGTGGTGATGAGGCGAACGGAAAAGACCGCCGACATGATTCCCAAGGTCAAAGCGGCAATTGACAAGCTGAATCACGACGGGAGTCTGCCGCCGGGAGTCAGGGTCGTTCCTTATTACGACCGCTCATCCTTGATCGCCGTCACCACGCACACGGTTCTGCACAACCTGATTTTCGGATGCCTGCTGGTCTTCTTGATCCAATGGATTTTCCTCGGTAATCTCCGCAGCGCGACCATCGTGGGGTTGAACATCCCGTTCGCGCTGTTCTTCGCCACCATTCTCCTGGTGATTCAGGGCGAAAGCGCGAACCTGCTGTCCGTGGGCGCGGTGGATTTCGGCATCATCGTGGATTCGGCTGTGATCCTAGTCGAGAATATCTTCCGGAATTTTCAGCGCGACCCGGAAGAAAGACAGAGTCTGCTCCAGCGTCTGGCGGGGGGTTCCTGGGGGCCCGACCCGACGAGATCCTCGGAACATACAGCGGCAGCTCACGGATGGACGGATCGACTGCGGCTGATTCTGATCAGCGCCATGCAGGTGGACAAGGCAGTTCTATTCTCGGCGCTCATCACCGTGGCCGGTTTCGTGCCCTTGTTCACCATGCAGGGAGTCGAGGGTCAGATCTTCGGCCCCATGGCGCGCACTTACGGCTACGCCCTGGCCGGAGCCTTGCTGGCAACGTTCACCGTCACGCCCGTGGTCGCTTCCATGCTGCTCCCCAAGCGCGTCAAGGAAGCCGAAACGATCGTCGTCCGCCTGTTGCACCAGATATACAATCCTGCCCTGCGTTTTTCACTGAATCACCGCTTTCTCGTGGTAGGACTCGAACTTGCCTTTTCTCTGGGAACCTTCTTCCTGATCGCACCGAGACTCGGCAGCGAGTTTCTTCCGCATTTGGAAGAAGGCAACTTTTGGATCCGCGCTTCCATGCCGATCACGCTCTCGCTCGAGGACGGCGAGGCGTCCGCGAGAAAGATGCGCGAGATTCTCCTGAGACACCCCGAAGTCCTTACGGTGCTTTCCCAGCATGGCCGGCCGGACGACGGCAGCGACGCATCGCCCTTCTCCAACGTCGAGCTATTCGCGCCCCTCAAGCCTTTTGACGAATGGCCCAAAGGCTTGACCAAGGAGAAGTTAACCGACCAGATTCAAGCGGAGTTTAATAACGAGCTGCCGGGGGTCGTCTTCAATTTCTCCCAATACATTGAGGACAACATCGAGGAAGGGATCTCGGGCGTCAAAGGCGTCAATTCGGTCAAGATCGTCGGTCCCAATCTCCAGACCATCACCAAACTTGCCGAGCAGGTCCGCGACCAAATGAGCCAGGTGCAGGGCATCGCCGACCTCGGCATCTTCCCAGTCCTCGGACAGCCAAACTTGAACATCAAGGTGGATCGTGCCAAGGCCGCGCGCTACGGCCTCAATTCCGGTGATGTTAACTCGGTCGTTCAAGCGGCCATGGGTGGAGCCGTAGCGACTTCGGTCTTGGAAGGCGACCGGCAGTTCGACCTCGTCGTCCGCTATACGCCGGAATACCGCGACAGCATCGAAAAAATCCGCAACATCAAAGTGGCCTATCAAACCAGCAGCGGCGCCAATGCCTATATACCCTTGAGCGAACTGGCCGCGATCACCCTGGATACGGGAGCAGCCTGGGTTTATCACGAGAGCGTGCAGCGCTTCATCCCGGTCAAGTTCAGCGTCCGTGGCCGCGACCTGGGCGGCACGGTCGAGGAGGCGCAGAAGCGGATCGCGAACAACGTGAAACTTCCGCCGGGATACCGGCTGATTTGGGCCGGCGAGTTCGGAGACCTTCAGGAAGCCAAAGAACGTCTGTGGGTCATTGTACCGATCAGCTTCATCCTGATTGCCGGGGCGCTCTACAGCTTGTTCAATAACGTGCGCGACTCCCTTCTGGCCCTCGCCGGCATCCCTAACGCGGTGGTGGGCGGCATACTTGCGCTCTATATCTCAGGTCTCCATTTCAGCATCTCCGCCGCCATCGGCTTCGTCTCGCTCTTCGGCGTGTCCGTCATGGACGGCATCCTGATGATGACTTTTTACAACCACGAAAGGGATAAGGGCTTGGCGCCCATGGACGCGATGTTCCGCGCCGCAACCACCCGCATGCGCCCACTGCTGATGACGGCGCTTTCGGCCTGCATCGGCCTTTTTCCCGCAGCAATTTCCACGGGTATCGGCAGCCAGGTGCAGCGTCCGCTCGCCACGGTGATCGTGGGCGGCATGCTGGTCGGCCCCGTTATGCTGCTTCTGGCTGTGCCCGCGCTGAGAATGATATTTCTAGGCCGCAACCATGACCCAGTATCGGGGGTTCAATCAGGATGAAGATCACGTGTCTCCTTTTCCTGTCGATTAGCTGGGCGACGTTGACGTATGGGACAGGTTACGCAGTCCCGGAATCAGTTCTTTGCCCTCTCCCTTGCGGAGAGGGGATAGGCCACGCCGTCCCGAAATTAGTTCTTTGCCCTCTCCCTTGGGGAGAGGGTGTCCCGCGATCCCGATGCACTTCATCGGGACGCGGGAGGGTGAGGGGTCACTGGGGCCCAGCATCCCAACAGACATCTCCCGCGAACTCCGCGAGCGACCATCCGCGCGATCCCGATGCACTTCATCGGGACGCCGCTTCGCCTCGCGACGGGAGACATCAGACGGGTGGAAAGGCTTCTGATGAACAGCGAAACCACGGCCGGGCTTCTGACCCGAATCACCCGCCCAGCCGTGCGCCCCTAATCAAGGTAAATCGTCCTAAGCAGCTTCCGAATAGCCGGCAACGTTCCCTACCTGGAAATGCTCTTCATCAACCGGGTTCAAACAAATCTGGTGGCGCGGCAAAAGGCGGATTAATCCAGAACGAAACAGTCAACATCGCCTTGCCTGTTCGGACGCCAAGTGTCGTCCGACCCACCGTACCATCGTTCAACAATGTGCGCCATCGTAGCCCTAACCCGGCGGGCGTGGGTGGATCGCCGAGCTCACATAGCAGCAATACCGGGGCGATCAACGGAACCCGTATGAACCGCAAGCCTTAACAGGATGGAGCGCGGGCATCCTGCCCGCTACCTCTTGCGGAAGCGGGACGCTCCCGCAACAGCGGGCAGGATGCCCGCGCTCCGAGGCAACGTTCGAAGGAACTAAACGCATGTTTCGCACTCGCATATTGCGCCTCGCCGGCTTCATCGCGACCTCTGCCTTACTGCTCACCGCAGCTTGCGTGGTTGGGCCTAAGTTCAAGAAGCCTGCTCCTCCGAATGTCGGCGGTTATACCCCCACTCCGATTTCGACCACCAGCAGCACGGCCAACATCGCCGGGGGAGAGGCACAACACCTTGTGGAAGGGCGGGATATTCCGGGAGAGTGGTGGACCTTGTTTCACTCGAAGCCACTTAACGATTTGATAGAGCGCTCGCTCAAAGCCAATCCCGACCTCAGGGCGGCGCAGGCGGCATTGATAGTGGCAAGGGAAAATGTGCTGGCCCAACGAGGTTTTTACTATCCCAGTGTTACGGGCGGCTTTTCGGCGACCCGGGCTAAGTCAGCGAATGACCTTTCACCTGTGACCAACACGAGCGTCTTGAATTACAGCCTCTATACGCCGCAAGTGAGCGTCTCGTTTGTTCCGGACGTTTTCGGTCTGAACCGGAGAACCGTGGAGTCGCTCGCAGCGCAGGAGCAGCAGGCGCGTTTTGCCCTGGCCGCCACGCATATCACGCTGAGCTCGAACGTCGCCGCCGGAGCCATACAAGAGGCATCGTTGCGGGGGCAGATGAAAGCCACCGATGAGCTCATTACCATCAACACCGAAATGCTCAAGATTATACGGGAACAGTATGCGAAGGGGTATGCGAGCGAGCTCGACGTGGCGGCGCAGGAATCGCAGCTCGCGCTAGTCGCCGCCACCTTGCCGCCGCTGCTTAAGCAGTTGGCTCAACAACGGGACTTGCTGGCTGTGCTGTCGGGCGGGTTCCCCAACCAGGATTTGACCGAAAAGTTTGAGCTGTCGAATCTGCGACTGCCGCAGGAACTGCCGGTGAGCCTTCCTTCGAAACTCGTCGAGCAGCGCCCGGACGTGCGTCAGGCTGAGGAGAACCTCCATGCTGCCAGCGCCCTCATCGGCGTAGCCATTGCGAACCGGATCCCGACTATTACCCTGAGCGCCGATGCCGGCAGCTCGCCGGATGCAGTCAGCAGGATGTTCTCACACGGCAATGGCTTTTGGGATTTGACCGCGGGAATCACCCAGCCCATCTTTGATGCCGGTACCCTGCGGCATCGGGAGCGCGCCGCGCAAGCCGCTTTTACTCAGGCCGCCGAACAATATCGCAGCACTGTCCTCACCGCCTTTCAGAATGTCGCCGACACACTGCATGCGCTCCAGCAAGACGCCGATGCTTTGAAGGCCGCGGCAGCCGCAAAACATGCCGCCAGCGTCACCCTCGACCTGGCCAGAAAACAGTATCAGTCCGGCTACGTCAGCTACCTGGCGCTCTTAAGCGCGGAACAAGCGTATCAGCAAGCCGTGATCAACCTCGTGCAGGCGCAAGCCAATCGTTATGCCGACACTGCCGCCTTGTTTCAGGCTCTTGGCGGCGGATGGTGGAACCGCTCGGATGTTCCCAAGAGTTAATTCGAAGAGCTTCGGCATAAACCTGGTGAGCGGAAGGTGAATTATGAAAGATCACGCCTACGCCATATCGACTCTCGCGCTCGTCGCCCCTTCGGGGCCGGACAATTCTCGACAGCAGGTTCTACGCTCCCTCCTCAAATGTCGCCTGCCCAAGGGATGAAATGCCAAGGAAGTCTGGTACACTCGCGGAGCACGAGGTTTGTGTCTATTCTCTGGTGTGAGCTTTTCTCGCTCTCAAGCCAGGGGCAGCAGTCTCGCTTCGATCAAATTGTGGATATCCAGGCTAGCGCGGCTCGCAAATCAGAATCCGCTCATGGAGGAGGCGCATGAAACCATTCACTGCTGAAGTCATCGGCACGGCATTGATGATCGTTTTGGGAGATGGGGTGGTGGCGGGAGTTCTGTTGAATAAGACAAAGGCGCAGAACTCAGGTTGGATGGTGATCACTACGGGCTGGGCGATGGGCGTGGCAGTTGCGGTCTATGCGGTCGGGCGCATCAGCGGCGCGCATTTGAATCCCGCGATAACTCTGGGCCTTGCTGCGGTCGGCAAGTTTGCCTGGAGCGATGTGCCCAGATACATCGGGGCCCAATTCATTGGCGCCTTCCTAGGTGCGGTCATTGTATGGCTGGCCTATTTGGCGCACTGGTCCGAAACTGAAAGCCAAGTTTCGAAGCTTGCCGTCTTCTCGACCATCCCCGCCATCCGTCGATACCCTCTAAACCTCCTCACCGAAATAATCGGAACGTTCGTGCTGGTCTTTGGGGTACTGGCCATCTCGGCGAACGCTGGTCCGGCGCAAAGCGGAGTCACACCCTTGCTCATTGGACTACTGATCTGGGGGATTGGTCTCTCGCTGGGCGCTCCGACCGGCTACGCCATAAACCCGGCCCGAGATCTGGGTCCACGCCTTGCCCATGCGCTCCTGCCTATACCGGGCAAAGGCAGCTCAGATTGGGGATACTCCTGGGTGCCGGTTGTGGGGCCGCTCATCGGCGGTGCGATAGGCGCGGCGGCGTACGTGGGGTTGTTAGGAAGATAAAACAGCCGATGGTCTTCGGTTATCAATGTGCATCGCGGCCTCTTTGCGTTTGCCAACAATCATATCGAGGATGCCTGCCAAACCAGATCCCCCCGAGGAGTCTCTCTCCGCCCGCCTTGGCAGGCGACATCCAAGGTGCGAGTTCCGAATTCAGGTTTAAGGCGCCGGGCTAAAGTCCGCCTCCACACTCCTGCTCTCGTGAATCCGGCGTTTTTGCCTTGACACGAGGCTAGGGATGTGATAGTTGGTAGACGGTAGGTGGGGAAGAGCAGGATTCAGGATTCAGGATTCAGGAGTCAGGAGTCAGGAGTCAGAAGAGCGGGGGCAGGCTACAGAGGACGGGGAAAGGGGCTAATTCTCAATTGTGAATTGAATTGCCTTCCCACTTCTGATCGCGGCCGACTGCCTTCTGCTTACTGCCGACTGCCTACTGCATTTGAGGGGAGGTCGAGTTGGCGGGACTCTTGGTAGTGTCTCAGTTTGAAAAACCTGGATGACTATCGCGGTAACTGACGAGGAGGAGCTAATATCTTACCAAGTTTTTCATTGCGAATCTGTTTGGAGGTTTCTTGAATCCAGTCCCAAGCTTGCAGGGGAAGCCAGCCTTGGCAGTTAGCTGCATCAATCTCTGCCACCAAAAGTGAATCGTTTGTGTGGATATAGGGCAAAAGCAAGTCTGTTAATTGTTCCGCATCCCGATTGGTGAAGACGATACACGTTTGCTCAATGAAATGCCACCAATTTAGTGCATTTCCCCGCAGTGCTACGAAGAACGGAGAGTAGTCAATATCCTGATTGCGCAGCGAAAATGTGACCAAGAGAAGGTGCATGTTCAAGAGCTTTCGCCGCCAGTTGGAAGTTCTAGCGGTTTTCCTGATCCTGGTAATGAACTGATTTCCGCAGAAGTTAATTCCCTTTTTTCAGTGCCGAAGGCGAGTTTAGCTTCTGCTCGATGTCCAGTTTCCCCATATGTTAGATTTTTCGGTTTGTACCAGCCAAAGACAATAACAGCTAATACCACTAGCCCGATAACGCCGACGCCGGTAAGGAAAACTAGCCGTTGCATCTCGGGTCTCCCCCAGACGATGGCTACGATCACCATCACGCTAAGATAAAAAACAACTCTGAAAAAGAAAGACAATGGAGTCTTCACCTCTTGTTGGGACAGAGCAGAAAGTGCGTTCTTGATCTGTTTGAAGAGTTCAAACTTTTCCATCGTAGGCTTGACAAGGGCGCACCACCACGCTATCTTGGAATTGCGCCCCAAGACATTGAGGAAGGCCCGACCGTGAATCGGGCCAGTCCCATTTACACGCCAATATTACCTAACATTTCTTCGATTGTCCAGACGTGATCGGTGATTCCCGCTTCCATTGCGGGTGTGACTCTTAGCGTCTTGTGAATCCGGCAGAAATTGTAGTGCATGAAGTGGAGGGCCACTTGATACGCGTGGTTCTCGACTTTCTTTGAGAATGCGTTCGTCAGCCTAGTGAATCGGCGCATCCCCATTCTCATTGTGAGATTTTGGCGCTCGACAAAACTGGTGCTGATATGGTCAGGGTCGGGATGGCCCATGACTGGCTTGCACTCGCAGCTTGTGCATACCGCGGGACTGTAACGTGTTTCATCTTGAGTTGATTCGTAAGTCTTAATCAGCATAGAGTAGTCAATATTACATCCGAACGCTCCTTCAACAGCTTCCAAGTATACCTTGAGGCCATCCGTTGTGAGCTGGACACGGCTAGCCAGTCGAGATGCAAGATCATCAATGAACATGCGGGCGCTGCGAGCATTGCGGTTTCCAATCATGAAGGAAGGCACCAGCTTTGTTTCAGCGTCAATTGCGGTCCAGGTCCACACATCCCCAAAGCCGAATTGACCTTTCTTGTCGGCAGGCACGTTCTTTTCCTTCGCGTAGACAAACGCCCATATCTCATCGCACTGAATCTGTTTGCACTTCAGATTGCGGAGTGTGCGGTCCTGGTAATCAGCAGAGGCAGAGCCAACGTCTACCAGAAGCTTTGTAACCGTATTGATCGACACATCCGCAAGCCGACTGGTGGCGCGAAGGCTGTTTCCCTCAATCAGCATCCCTATAATGCGTGCGCGTTCTTGAATGGATAGTCTGTTCATGAACCTAATCATACTGAACCCCCGATTGTTTGTCAAGCATAAAATTCAGTTTGAGAAATTATTTTCTGGCATTCAAAAAATACGCTTGACAGAATGCCAGTACATGGCTATTATACAAGCATGGAAAACGAAAACAACAACAAAATACCAGAATTAGATTTAAGGGAAGATAAGGATGGGCGTGTGCGCTCGGGCAAGGCCCGGATGGAGAAACTAACTCCCGATCAGAGAAGCGCACTCGGGCGGCAAGGAGCTAACGCAAGGTGGGCCGTGGAGCGCATTGACCCTGGGTCCGTCGAGAAGGTCTTCAAGGCTTCGCACACCGGAGAATTACAACTCAGAATAGGTGAAAAGCCTCTCGTCATTCCTTGTGCAAATCTTAACGACGGCGTGACGCGAGTTATTTCCCGCAACGCCATATTCAGGGCGTTTGGAAGAACCAAGCGGGGGCGCGCCAAGGACGAAAACAGGGTGCCCAATATGCCCAGTTTTATCGATGCAAAGAACCTTCAACCGTTTGTTTGCAAGCACATAGGTGGTGGGCTCAAACTGCTAGTGTATGAGGACTTAAAAGGTCGAATGAACCAAGGATACAATGCATTACTTCTGCCTCAACTGTGCAACGTGTATCTTGAAGCTCGAAGGCAAGGCAATGTCCTCACTAAGCCTCAAGAATCACTTGCCATAGCCGCTGAAATTCTTCTTGGTGCGTTAGGAACGGTCGGCATCATCGCGCTGATTGACGAAGCAACGGGGTTCCAAAATGTTCGGGATCGAGAGGCTCTACAGGAAATATTAAACCTGTACATCGGCAAGGAATTGGCTAAATGGGCAAAGCGATTTCCCGATGAATTCTATAAAGAAACGTTCCGGTTGCGAGGCTGGCAATACGATCCAACGAGTTCAAAACGACCTATGCTCATGGCAAGACTAACCATTGATTTGGTTTACGACCGTATTGGACCCGGCTTAACGAAGGAACTTCAAGAGCGACGAGAGGAGATATTTGATACCACAGGAAAAAGGGGAAAGCTACAACAATTGCTCACTCCCGATGTGGGGCACCCCGCATTACAGCATCATCTTTCGGGTCTAATTTTTCTAGGAAGAGCATCTAGTAATTGGGATGATTTTTATCTGTCGGTAGAGAAGGTGGCGCCCCGCTATAATCGTACACTCAGATTTCCTTTTGAGGATTCAGAGGCCATTTCTATTTCTGCCAGCGAGCCGCAGCCGCCCGCCTTGCAATCGCCTTCCGCTTAGATGCTGAGAGGCTCCGTGCTCTGGCATTTCCGCCCTTGAGCCCACCAGCACGGCCACGGCTCGGAGGATGGCGCTTTGACTCGCTAACCGTATCCTCGACTTCGCCGGTCGCAATATCGACAATCATCTTCGCTAGTTGGTTCGGATCTCGGGGACGCTTTGCCATGCATCCATTATCGCAGCATGGCGGGGTGAGTCAATAGGCGGAAAATTCAAACTGAGACACTACCGGACTCTTGGCCCGTACCGCGGTCTACGACAAGATGTCGTCTTGGCTGGGAAAGAAGAAACCCTAGTAACTTTAAAAAATGACCGACCAACGCGGGAATGTCTATGAAAACAAAGGACCGGCTTTCAGCAGGCCGCGACAAAGCGGGAATGTTACAGAAAACAAAGGTAGTTACGCGTTGAAAGCGGGAATGTTGCTGAAAAGAAAGGACGTAGGTGGGGAAGAACAGGATTCAGGATTCGGGATTCAGGAATCAGAAGAGCAGCGGACAGGCGATAGAGCAATGCTGAATTATGAATTGTGAATGATATTGTGAGTTGCTTTCTTTCCTTTGACACCGCCGACTGCCTTCTGCTTGCTGCCGACGGCCTACTGCAGTCGTAGGTGGTAGGCGGTAGGTGGCAGACGGTACGTGGTATGTCGTAGGTCGTAGGTGGGCCCCCCCCAAATACCACCTCCTACCTACCACATACGGGAAGAAGAGCATGATTTGGTTTTCGCGCTCTCTCGGGCAGAATGGCGATTGAGCCGCAATGCCATCTCAGGTTATAGTTGAGATTCGCGATTGACCACCAACAGAAGGCAGATGGCCCAGGTTTCTTCACGCTCAGGAAGTAGAGGCAGGCGGCTTGTTCCGGCAGCCCTGCTTGCGTTGACTTTGTCATCCGGCGTTGTGGCGCTGGAATTCCTGAGCGCCGAGACGGCCAAGACCCCCCCGATTTCCGTCCGCTTTACGGACATCCGTCAAGTCGCTGGCATCACCTTCCAGCACGACCATACTTTCACTGCGGAAAAAAACTATCTCGAGACCATGGGCAGCGGCCTGGGTTGGATTGATTACGACCAGGACGGATTGATGGACCTTTATTTTGTGCAGACGGCGGAGACCGAGTGGTACAAGCCTCCGCACCCGCTGCGCTCCGCCCTTTATCATAACAATGGCGATGGGACCTTTACGGACGTGACGGAAAAGGCTGGTGTGGGCGCCGAGGGCCTCTACGGGCAGGGCGTGGCCGTGGGCGACTACGACAACGACGGCTATCCCGACCTTTACGTCACCGGCTACGGCCGGGCCATCCTTTACCACAATAACGGGGACGGCACCTTCACGGATGTGACCGCCAAAGCCGGCGTCGGTGACGAGGGCCAGTGGTCCACCAGCGCGGGCTGGTTCGATTACGACAAGGACGGGTATCTCGACCTGCTGGTCTGCAACTACATTGACTGGTCGCCCAAGACCAACCTCTATTGCGGCGAGCATCGGCCCGGCTACCGCGCTTACTGCCATCCGGACAACTATCGAGGGCTGCGGCTCAAGCTCTACCACAACAACCACGATGGCACGTTCACCGACGTGAGCGAGAAATCGGGGATCGGCATCCCCGAGGTAAAAGGCATGGGCGTGGTGCTCGCCGACTTCAACAATGACGGCTGGACGGACGTCTTCGTGGCCAACGACACCTGGCCGAATTCCCTCTTCATCAACAAGAAGGACGGGACGTTTGAGGATATTTCCTTCATGTCCGGAGTGGCGGCCAGCGAAGACGGGAAATACGAGGCCGGCATGGGCACCGACGCCGCGGACGTGGATGGGGACGGCTGGTTCGACATCTACGTGACCCACCTGGATTTCGAGTTGAACCGCCTCTACCGCAACAATCACGACCAGACGTTCGACGACGCGACCTACAGCTCCGCCATGGGGAACAAAGCGACCTTGCTGAGCGGGGTCAGCACAAAGCTTTTTGACTACGATAACGACGGCTGGGTTGATATATTTCAAGTTAATGGATCAATGTTGGATAATATCAGCCTTTACCACAGCGAAGAGACCTTCATGGAACCCAAGCTCATGTTCCGCAACCTCGGCCAGGGGAAATTCGAGAAGGTTTCGGAACTCCTGGGTCCGGACTTCATGAAGCCCGTCGTGGGACGCGGCTCCGCGGTGGCCGACTTCGATAACGACGGTGACCTGGACATCGCCATTTCCGTCAGCGGGGGCTATCCCCAGCTCCTGCGTAACGACGGCGGCAACGCGAATAACTGGCTGGAAGTGATGCTGGTAGGAACCACGTCGAATCGCGACGGCGTGGGCGCGGCGCTGAAGCTGGTTTCCGAGGGATTTACTCAATACCAGCAGAGGAAAGGCGGCATGAGCTACATGTCCGCCCACGATCCGCGCGTCCATTTCGGCCTGGGACAGCGCAAGAGCATCGAACGGCTGGAAATCACCTGGCCGAGCGGAACCGTGGATAAGCTCACCAACCTCGCCATCAACCAGATCATCACGGTGAAGGAAGGAACAGGCATCATCCCGCGCTCCTTCCCCCGCATCCCCAGCAAGTAAGCCGGAATTGCTGATTTTCGATTGCCGATTGCTGATGCACATTGGAAGGAGTTGCCACACCACTTTTTCAATCGTCAATCGACAATCAGCAATTTGGCACACCACTTTTTCAATCGTCAATCGACAATCAGCAATCGGCAATTTGGTGTAAGATGTTCCCCAACCTTACCAACGGGGGATACGATGCTTGACAAGCCGGAAAAAACCATCAACCGCAGGTCGTTTCTCAATCGCACTGCTTCCATGCTGGCCGGGACCGCCCTGGGGGCCACGGCGGCTTCCTATGGGCGCATCGTGGGCGCCAACGATCGAGTCTCGCTGGGGCACATCGGAATTGGAAGTCGCGGGGGCGAGTTGGATTGGATTGTCTCCCGGCTGGGGGCGAAACATAACGTCGAGATGACCGCCGTCTGCGACCTCTGGAAAGTGAATCGGGAGAAAGCGGTCTTGGCCAATAAGATTTACTACGGCAGGCCGCCGCGACAGTTCCAGTATCTCGAGGATCTTCTGCTTTTGAAGGACGTTGATGCCGTTCTGATTTCCACACCCGAACATTCGCATTCCCCTATCCTGAAGCTCGTTGCCGAGGCCGGGAAAGATGCCTACGTGGAGAAGCCCATGGGGAACGTCCTGGAGGAGGTCAAGGCGGCGCGCGACGCGGTGCTGCAAAAGCGACTGGTTGTTCAGGTGGGCACGCAGCATCGCAGCGAACCGTACCCGCAGGCGGCATGCGAACTCATCCAGACGGGGGCCCTGGGCGAGGTGAGCAAGGTGGAAATCGTGTGGAACTATCACGGGCCGCGGTGGCGGGGGCGGCCTGAAGTGAACCAACTCCGCGCCGAAGATACCGACTGGGGCAGGTGGCTGATGACCAAGCCGCCTCGTCCCTTCGACCCGCAACTCTATTTTGAATTCCGGCTCTACAAGGAGTTCTCCAGTGGCATCGCCGACCAATGGATGAGCCACGCCATCGACCTTGTCCACTGGTTTATGGCTGACAGGTATTTGCGGTCCGTGGTGGCCCACGGGGGGATCTTTGCTTGGCGAGACGGTCGTCAGAATCCGGACACCTTCCAGGCGCTGCTCGAATATTCCAAGGGGTTCATGGTCAGTTATTCAACCAGCTTTGGTAACGATGCGCCCAGCTTTACACGTTATATGGGAAAGAAGGCGACCCTGATGAACGTGGGCGGCGAAGGTAGCCCCCGATATAAACTGGTGGAAGAGAAAGGTAACCACGAAGATAACCCTGATATCGACCAGCTACGCGCCGAAAGAGACGTCTTGCTTCCCGGGGACAAGGCGCTGCCGCCAGGGGGGATGGGAGACCTCGATCTGCACCACATGGAAAACTGGTTCGAATGCCTGCGCAGTCGCCAGCAACCGCACTCCACCGTTAGCGACGGCTACGCGCACGCGCTGGCGTGCACTGCGGCAGCACAGTCTTTCTGGGCGGGTAAGAAGCTCTACTACGATCCGGCGACTGAAATGATCCTGGATCATCCGCCGGTGTCATGATGCGAGCACAACCCTGAATCAAAGTTCGGTGTCATTCCGAGCGCAGCGAGGAATCTCGCTCTGGTTCTTTTTCCCACGAGTCAGTGCAGGGCGAGATTCCTCGCTGCGCTCGGAATGACACAACACAAAGTATTCCTCGACACTACGGTACCGCCATGCCAAGCGCACGCGAGCGTGATTCTCTTCACCCACTGCTGGACGAGATCGAACTCTTCATCAAGTCTCTCCGTCATCCCGTGGTGGTGGAAGATGAGGTCGAGCTCTTTGACCTGTCCGCCAGCGAGTGGCGCCTGACGGTTGAATTCGGCAAGCTGATTTTCGCGGCCTGGAACGCCGCGCGCTCGGTGAGTCGCCGGGTGGAGGATATCGCCTACCGCGATGGTGAGCGGCTGGGCCTGTTCGCGCGCAAGGCGGCAGGTCGCGAAACCATAACTCTGGAATTCCGCGAGGCGCATCTCGTCCCGGCGGCCGATAAGGCGCCGGCGCGCGCGAGCTTCCAGAAACAACTGCTCGCCCTGCTTTCACGGCAATACCCAGGCTGGAGCTTGGAGCGCGTCAGTCACCGATCTGACCGGGAACACTCGTTCTCGGCGTGGTACACGAGGGGTGTGGCCCGGCAGGGCCGGACAGCCTGGGCTTTTCTGGGCCTGGGAGAAAGTGAATCCCCCGCCGCTGCTGACGCGGCCTTGGCCTTCGGACTGATCTGGCTGGATTGGCTGCGCAGCCGCTCGGACCGCGTCACTTACCCTGGATTGAAACTGATCTTTCCGCCCCAGGCGGCGGAAACGAGCGCTCATCGCGCCGCTTACCTCAACCATCGCGCCGTGCAGGTGGAGATTCTCGAGTGGTCCGTGAAGGAGGAGCGGCCAAGCGTGATCGATTGGAGGGATTACGGCAACGTCGAAACGCGACTCGCCCCGCGCCGGCTGGCCGCAGACCTTGTCGACCACCATCGCGAACTGCTTTCGCGGCTGCTGGGCGAACTCCTCGCCAAGGTTGACGTGGTAGCAGACCCTGCTGCCGCTGCGCTCTCGATTCGGGTCCTGGGCCTGGAGGTGGCACGCATCGAGGGTTTGCTAGCGCCGCGCATTACTTTTGGCCTGCCGGGCAATGCCTGCCGACTCGAGGAAGGCAATCACGCCGAACTTCGTCAGTTCCTGGAGACGGCGCTGAGTATTCGCTGCGCGGGAAGCCCGAATTCCTCAAGTGACCTCTGCCGGCTCCAGTCCGAGCGCTGGCTCGAAAGTATGGTCGTGCGGGATGTCACAAAGCTTGACCCGGCTCTCTTGCCCACTTGTATCTATCCGCAGGTCCCGGCATTTTCGGGGATGGATAGGGGAGTAATCGATATTCTCTTGGCAACGCGAAGCGGTCGCCTTGCCGTGCTGGAGTTGAAAGTACAGGAGGATATCAACCTCCCTCTCCAGGGTCTCGACTACTGGCTGCGCGTCAAGTGGCTGCAAGAGCGTGGCCAGTTTCAGGAATTCGGCTATTTCCCGGGGATCGAACTCGCCGATTCTGCGCCTTTGGTCTATCTGGTTTCCCCCGCCTTTCGCTTCCATTCCACCACCGGGCGAATGCTCCGATATCTGGATCCAGCCATCCGCATCATTCAGGTGGGGATCAATGACGGCTGGAGGGAGGACATCAAGATCCTCTTTCGGCGGGAACACGAGGCGGGGGCCTGAATGCCGCCTCGAGGGATCGAATACTTGTTGTCGGTATTTTGTGTCGGCGACTTGGCCTTCTATGGCGGCCGAAGTTGGCCAATGACAAGTTAAAAGCCAGAGACAAAGGTCACGACTCGGAACTTGCGGGGAAGGTCAGGACCCCGCCAGGGGTACCAAAATGGCTCAAGAACAACTTGGCTTTCCGCACCACCCGCTGCAAGAAAAGAGGGCTTTCGTGCCTCTCTGAAAACCTCCGCTCGAGCGCCGGCCTGCCTACAGCCGGAACAGATCGAGCGGCGCTCCACATCTGGGCAAGCCGGCTTTCGCACAGGCTCTTCCAGCCCTCCCCGAACGGTTGGATTGTCGTGGCTTCCGTGTACAGCCTAGCCAGCCAGTGGCGAGTCGGTTGAACCGGCCACCGCCGTGCTGTTTTGGCGGATTACGCCAGACTGGTCGGTGAAGTAGAAGTTGGTCCCAGTCGTTCCCACACTGATCGGCGTGGCGGTGAACGAGTAAGTATTAATCTTGCCACTCGTATCCGTGCCGCCCGGTGAGTAGGTGAACTGATAACCACTCTTTGTGCTTGTGGTGGCGGTGGGTCCTCCTGCTGTCCCCGACACCCCTGACAGAACCTCGTCAACTAATCCTGCAGCAGTAGCGACAGGCGTACCTCCGGCAGTCGCTGGGCCCAAGTCGCCCAAGGTCGAAGAGTAGCCCGTGTTGTAGGTAGTAGCATAAGTGACCTCTGCGGTGTTGAGCGTGCGGAGTGATCCCACCGCTGAGGCTTGGTTGGCCGCGATCCGCGATCGGAGCAGGTTCGGGATAGCAATTGCGGCAATGATGAGAATGATCGCAACCACGATCAACAACTCAATCAGGGAAAATCCTCGTGAACACTTCTTCATTCTTCCTCCTTCGTTGCACTAAGGGAATACGTCAATAGCATTAGATTTGGAGCACTTTTCCTGCCATCTGAGATTTTTGGAGGCTTCTCCCTTGCCGATAACCATTGTCTTTTCAAATTGTTGCAAACTTCCTGAGGCGGCTCTTTCGTCCCTGTTGAAAAAAAGGGCGCTCCTTGCCCTATTTTGTCGAAACGGCGTGACAGAATGTGTCATCGCAGGCTTAGAACATTTGTCCTGAAGACGACTGGCGCAATCCATGAACTTCATGGTCTGCGCGCCCGTGCACCTTCGCGTGACGGCGTTCGTAAGCGTGTTCCAAAGCCACAATACTCACCGCGCTTCACATCCGACTCACAGGGCTTGTACAGATATGCAAAGCTTGCTGCATGGCAAGGAATTGAGTGTTACGCGACGCTTGGGGTTGGGTGCTGGGTGCCAGAACCTAGGGCAATCTCGAGCTGCTTCCTTTCCTCTCCCCACTGCCCACTGCCATCTGTGTCCTAACTGCAGTCTCCCGTTTTTCTGCCTCGTCACTCGTCCCGCCACAGCGGGTCACCCGTCACTGCTGTCAGACTGCCAGCCCCGCCTTCTTTCTCCGTACCGGCCTGATTAAGCTTGTCAAGCGTTCAGCCGATAATAGAAGTAACCGGGCCGGAGGCGACGAATTGTGCCCTTCAAGGGCCTAGCCCTCCATAGGCTGCTTCCCATCATGTCGCCTCCGGCCATTCTGCTTGAAAGAAGAGGGCACCCCCGCACCTTGGGCCGGACCCCATTCGAAGTCTGACGGGGTTCCCGCGACCGGCTCAAACATACCGGATTATGGCTTGATCGCGTTCTTCACTTGGCCACTGTAAACATCGCTTAATGCGCAACGTATGCCTCCGGGTGAGGATTCAGCGTTGATTTGCCATGAACTGCGGGAAGACGACCCTAATTGGGTTTCTTCCTCCGCGCCCTGCCCTGGACCTAGTTGGAGAACTGATCGCGCCTTCACTGTGGCGCAATCTCAAACTTGAACCCTACGCCACCGCGCTCGACGTGCGTGCAGGTGGGCCTGAAACGAGGGACACCCGGCCGGACACCCTTAAGGAACGCCAACCACGAAAATAACCATGAGAAATGACTTGACACGAAAACGAGAGAGAGTTAAGATATATACGACTTAAAGGATCGGATATAGAAATGCTAAGGCTTGGGAAAAAGGCTGACTACGGATTGATTGCCTTAAGGCATTTGGCCTCACAGCCGCCGCGTGCAGCATGTAGCGCCAGGGAGATCGCCAGAACATATGGAATGCCGACAGAGTTGGTCGCCAAGATTCTCCAAAGACTGGCGAAGATCGGCTTGCTTGCGTCTCAGCACGGTACTAACGGTGGATACGCTCTGGCCAAGGACCCTTCAGAAATCAACGCCTTTGAGGTCATCCGGGCCCTCGAGGGCCCGCTGGTCATCACCTCCTGCGTAACCGACCGGAGCGAATGCCACCAGATGACGAGATGCACGGTGCGGGAGCCGTTGCGCAAAGTGAACGACGCCATCGTAAAGGCGCTAAGTGATGTTACAGTTTCGAGCCTGATAGGCGACAACTCAAGCTTGGTGCAGCTCCGGGTCGAGGGAAGGCCGAGATGAAAGCGAAGACGATTGCACTGGAAGCGCTTATCTCCGGACTTGCAGGCCCGCCTTGTACAACGGAGCAGCGCCGCGCCGGCCCCAGTGGTCGGGCGCTGTCACGTGTGAGTAATCCTGAGGAGGAGTTTTGATGGCCACGCCGCAATCTGAAGTCGAAATCCTGGCAACCCAAGAATACAAGTATGGTTTTGTCACCGACATCGAACAGGAAACAGTTCCGCCGGGACTGAACGAAGACGTCATCCGCCTGATCTCAGCCAAGAAGCATGAGCCTGAGTGGCTGTTGGAGTGGCGACTCAAAGCCTTCCGCCACTGGCTGACCATGCAAGAGCCTACCTGGGCAAACGTCAAGTACGATCCGATTGATTATCAGAGCATCCGCTACTTTTCCGCGCCCAAAGGGATGGGAACAAAGAAACCCGGGGAAATCGACCCGGAGCTCTTGAAAACTTACCAGAAACTCGGAATCCCGCTGAAAGAACGCGAACTGCTTGCCGGCGTGGCGGTGGATGCGGTGTTTGACAGTGTATCGGTCGCGACGACCTTCAAGGAGAAGCTCGGCGAGTTGGGCATCATCTTCTGTTCCTTCTCGGAAGCCGTGCACGAGCACCCGGAGCTTGTCCGCAAATACCTCGGCTCGGTGGTGCCTTATACGGACAACTTCTTTGCTACGCTCAACTCCGCTGTGTTCAGCGACGGTTCCTTCGCTTACGTCCCCAAGGGCGTGCGCTGCCCGATGGAGCTTTCCACCTACTTCCGCATCAACGCCCGCGAAACAGGCCAGTTCGAGCGCACTCTGATTGTTGCCGAGGAAGGCGCCTACGTCAGTTATCTTGAAGGCTGCACCGCGCCCATGCGGGACGAGAACCAGCTCCACGCCGCCGTGGTCGAGCTTGTCGCTTTGGATAATGCCCAAATCAAGTATTCCACAGTTCAGAACTGGTACCCCGGCGACAAGAACGGCAAGGGCGGCATCTATAACTTCGTAACCAAGCGCGGCAAGTGCCAGGGCGTAAACTCCAAGATTTCGTGGACACAGGTCGAGACAGGCTCCGCCATCACCTGGAAGTATCCAAGTTGCATCCTCCAGGGGAACAACTCGATCGGCGAGTTCTACTCCGTGGCCGTCACCAACAATTACCAGCAGGCGGACACGGGCACGAAGATGATCCACATTGGCAAGAACACCAAGAGCACCATCGTCTCGAAGGGTATTTCCGCCGGCCACGGGCAGAACAGCTACCGTGGCATGGTGAAGATTCTGGGCGGCGCCACGGGGGCGCGCAATTACTCCCAGTGCGACTCGCTGCTGATTGGCGACAAGTGCGGCGCTCACACCTTCCCGTATCTCGAGGTGAAGAACTCCACCGCCCAGGTGGAGCACGAGGCCTCCACCTCGAAGATCGGCGAGGACCAGATTTTCTATTGCCGCCAGCGTGGTATTTCCACCGAAGATGCTGTTTCCATGATCGTCAACGGCTTCTGCAAGCAGGTCTTCAAGGAACTTCCCATGGAGTTCGCCGTCGAAGCCCAGAAGCTGCTGGGCGTGAGTCTGGAAGGCAGCGTGGGGTAATTCTGAATGGTGAATAGTAAATGGTGAACGGTAAAAGGGTAAAGGGTAAAGGATAAAGGGTGTCAGGGGCACCGCGAAAGGTACATGTGAGCAATTCCCTTGTGGCGGATTCGCGGTGGAGGCGCAGAAGCTGCTGGGCGTGAATTTGCAGGGAAGAGTCGGATGAATCGACGCTGCATAGGGCACGGTCCTCCAAAGCATAATGACCGAAAGACACCCGGACACGGTGCGTTTTCGAGTTTCGATTTTCCATTTTCGAATTTCCAGTTTCTAGCTAGGGAGAGCTGAATGCTTCAAATCAAGAACCTGCACGCGACGGCGGAGGGTAAAGAAATCCTGCGCGGAATTGACCTGGAAGTGAACACCGGCGAAGTTCACGCCATCATGGGCCCCAACGGCAGCGGCAAAAGCACGCTGGCACAGGTGCTGGCGGGGCGCGATGTTTACCAAGTGACGGGGGGCGAGGTCACCTATGAAGGCAAGGACCTGCTTGCGATGCCGCCCGAAGAACGCGCCCGCGAAGGCATTTTCCTCGCCTTCCAGTACCCGGTGGAGATCCCCGGCGTCAACAACACCTATTTTCTGCGCTCGGCGCTCAATGCCATCCGCAAGCACCGCGGGTTGCCCGAATATGACGCGATGGACTTCCTCGTGCTCCTCCGCGAGAAGATGAAGCTGCTGGACGTGGACGACACACTGATGACCCGCGCGGTGAACGAAGGGTTTTCCGGCGGCGAGAAAAAGCGCAACGAGATTTTCCAGATGGCGGTGCTCGAACCCAAGCTCGGCATTCTCGACGAGACCGACTCCGGCCTCGATATTGATGCCCTAAAGATCGTGGCCGATGGGGTGAACGCGCTGCGCGGCAAGGACCGCAGCATTATCGTGGTCACGCACTACCAGCGGCTGCTCAATTACATCGTTCCCGATTTCGTACACGTTCTGTACGACGGCCGCATCGTGAAGTCGGGAACCAAGGAACTAGCCCTGGAACTCGAAGAGAAGGGCTACGGATGGCTGGAGGAATCTGCTGCCGTGGTGGGCCGGTAGGCAGGCGCCAGCAGGATGGTGAGAAGACGTTTGCGAATGTCGTCATTCCGATCCCGCCCTGCGGGAGAGGAATCTCGCTCTGGAATCAAAGAACTTGCGAGATTCCTCGTCGTCCCGCAGGGCGGGACTCCTCGGAATGACAGGCTAGACGGGTTTTCGAGCGAAGGGAATACTGAGCTGATGATTGCCTTAAAAGAAACAGAAGGTGTTTACCTTTCAAACTTCAGGCAGATCGAGGAGCGCCTTGCTGCCCGCGCGCCCTCCTGGCTCCATGAAATCCGCAGGGAGGCGATCGAGAGTTTTGCGGAGAAGGGGTTTCCGACCACGCGCCAGGAAGAGTGGCGAAACACCAACGTCGCACCCATAGCCGCCGTGCCATTTCAACGCGCCAGCGAAGTGCGCGAAGAGTCCGCTGCATCGTTGGCCGAGCGAATCAGCCAGCTTCCCCTTGCTGACCTCGGATGCCCCAGGCTCGTCTTCATCAATGGGCGTTTTTCGAAACAGCTTTCGACGCTGGAAGCTCTCCCCAAGGGCGCCAGGGCCGGCAGCCTGGCGGAAGCCCTGGCGAGTGACGGGAAAACTCTGCAAGGCCACCTGACCCGTTACGCTACGGATTACAGGCAGCATGCATTTGTGGCACTGAATACGGCCTTCCTCGAGGACGGGGCATTCCTTGAGATCCCCAAGGGGGTAGTTCTTGACAAGCCCATTTACCTGCTCTACGTTTCCGAGGCAAACGGGCTTCCCACGGTTTCCTATCCCCGCAACCTGATTATTGCCGGGCGAGAAAGCCAGGCCACCATCATTGAAGGCTACGTAGGACCGGACGCAGCGCCCCTCTTCAGGTCGGCAGGTGCCAGGAGCTTGACGCCCGAAGGGATTTACTTCACCAATGCCGTGACCGAAATCGCGGTGGGTGAAGGCGCTGTCCTCGAGTATCACAGGATTCAGCATGAAAGCAAAACGGCGTTCCACTTTGGGCGGCTCCAGTTCCACCAGGAGCGCTCGAGCAACGTTGCCACACATTCCGTTGCGATCGGCGGGGCTCTTGTGCGCGAAGAAGTGATGTCCGTTCTGGATGGCGAGGGCGCCGAGGCCACACTCGACGGCCTGTACGTTGTCACCGGCCGCCAACACATTGACAACCAAACCACCCTGGACCACGCCAAGCCGCACTGTAGCAGCCGGGAAGTCTATCGAGGCGTTCTGGATGGAGAGTCCTCCGCAGTCTTCAACGGCAAAATCATTGTCCGCAAGGATGCGCAAAAGACCGATTCCAAACAAAGCAACAAAAACCTCCTTCTTTCCGAAAAAGCCATCATCGATACCAAACCGGCGCTGGAGATTTACGCTGACGACGTCAAGTGTACGCACGGCGCCACCATCGGGCAAATCGATCCGGAAGCGGTCTTTTATTTGCGTTCCCGCGGAATCGGCCGTCAGGAAGCGCGCGACCTGCTCACTTACGCCTTTGCCAACGACGTCCTGGAGCGGATCAAGTATGCGCCGCTGCGCGAACGGCTCAGGGAAGGTTTATTTGCTCGTCTGGCGAGGGGCCAGCGGGCCGAGGAGGGATGATGGCCACCACGCAGGAAGCGATCCAAATACCCGCCCGCGAATCATCCAGTCCCGCCTTCGATGTGAAGCGAATTCGGGAGGATTTCCCGATTCTGAAACAGAAGGTGCACGGGAAGCCGCTCGTCTATCTCGACAACGCGGCCACCAGCCAGAAGCCGGCCAAAGTGATTGATGCGATTCTTGGCTTTTACATGCACGACTGCTCCAACGTGCATCGCGGCGTGCATCTGTTGAGCGAGCGCGCGACGGAGGCCTATGAGGGCGCGAGGACAAAAATCCAGCGATTCCTGAACGCTCCCGATTCGCGGGAGATCGTCTACGTGCGCGGAACCACGGAGGGCATCAACCTCGTAGCGCAATCCTACGGGCGGCAAAACGTGAAGGCAGGTGACGAAGTCCTGATCACTGCCATGGAGCATCACTCGAACATCGTTCCCTGGCAGATTTTGTGCGAGGAGAAGAATGCCGTCCTTCGCGTGGCCCCGATCAACGACCGCGGCGAGCTGATCCTGGAGGAATTTGAAAAGCTCCTGAACGCCCGCACGCGCATGGTCGCTGTCGCCCATGTATCCAACGCCCTGGGCACCATCAATCCCGTGCGCCAGATCGTCGAGATGGCACATGCCATGAATGTCCCGGTGCTCGTTGATGGCGCCCAAGCCACGCCTCACATGAAGGTTGACGTTCAGGAACTCGGCTGCGACTTCTATGCACTCTCAGGCCACAAGGTTTTTGGGCCGACGGGGATTGGGGCGCTTTACGGGAGGGCCGAACTCCTCGAGGCGATGCCTCCTTTTCAGGGCGGCGGTGATATGATCAGCTCCGTGACGTTCGAGAAGACCATCTACAATGTGATTCCTTATAAGTTTGAAGCGGGGACGCCCAATATTGCGGACGCTATCGGCCTTGGCGCCGCCCTTGACTATGTCAACGAGGTAGGCCTGGCGAACATCACCTCCTACGAGCACGCACTGCTTTCTTATGCCACCGAGGCCATCAGTCAGATCCCCGGCGTCAGGATCATCGGCACGGCGCGCGAGAAAGCCGGCGTCATTTCATTCGTTCTGGAAGGCGTGCACGCCCACGACGTGGGGACTATTCTGGATCGCGAGGGCATCGCGGTCCGGACCGGCCACCATTGCGCTCAGCCGGTCATGGACCGCTTCGGCGTGCCCGCAACGGTGCGCGCTTCGCTGGCTTTTTACAACACCAAGCAGGAGATCAACGCCCTGGCCGGGGGCATCCAAAGAGTGAAGGCTCTTTTCGGATGAGCTGTAACTCTTGACCTTTAACTTTCGACTATGGACTCATTCATATGTCAGACCTCGAAGGACTTTATCAGGAACTAATTATCGATCACAGTAAGAAACCGCGGAACTTTCATCCCATGCCGGATGCCGACCGGCACGCGGACGGTTACAATCGCCTCTGCGGCGACAAGTTCACCGTTTATCTGAAACTCCAGGACGACCGGATCACCGACATCAGCTTCCAGGGAACCGGCTGTGCCATTTCCACTGCCTCCGCGTCGATCTTGACGGAAATTCTGAAGGGGAAGACGCGAGCCCAGGCTGAGGCTCTCTTCGAAACCTTTCACGACCTGGTCACCGGAAAAACCCACGCTGAGGGTGAGACTCCAGCCTTGGGGAAACTGGCCGCTTTCTCCGGAGTTTGCGAGTTTCCGGTGCGCGTCAAGTGCGCCACCCTGGTGTGGCACACACTTCGTAGCGCGCTCGACGGCGACCAGAAAGCGGCGACGACGGAGTGAAATAACCCATGGACGAGCCAACCCCCCTGACGGTTTCGGAGGCGATCGCGCTTCAGGACAAGATGGTTGCGGCTGTGCGCACCTGCTACGACCCGGAGATTCCGGTGAATATCTACGACCTCGGGTTGATCTATGAGGCCAAGGTGGATACCTCCGGCCATGCTCTGGTGAAGATGACGCTGACCGCGCCTGGCTGCCCTGCTGCCGGCTCACTGCCGGGAGAAGTCGAAGACAAGATTACCGTGCTTCCCGGCATCAAGAGTGTCAAAGTCGATGTGGTGTGGGATCCGCCGTGGAGCAAAGAGATGATGTCCGAGGCTGCTAAGCTTCAACTCGGCTTTCTGTAGCTCGAAAATTGAAATTCGAAATTCGAAATTGGAAAATCGAAATTGGAAACCGCAGAATTACGGTATAAACAGCGGCGATTATCAACTTTCGAGTTTGTCGACTTCAATCTTGGATCTTTCTTTTCCAATTTCCTTCTTGGACTTTCCGCTTTCGAATTTCGATTTTCGAATTTCGATTTTCCACTATCTAACAAATGGACTCATCTCTGTTCACGTCTCCCTTGGCTGACTACCACCTCTCACAAGGCGCCACGCTGGGCGACTATCATGGCGGGCTTGTTCCCTGGCGTTTCACCGATCCTGTTGCGGAGCACAAAGCGGTGCGCGAGGCCTCCGGGCTCTTTGATTTCTCCTTTCGCGGCAAGTTCGCCATGAAGGGCCGGGACCATGCCAAGTTCCTTCACCGCATGGTCTCCAACGACATCCAGCGGCTTGCTGCTGGCCAGGGAACTTACGCCACCTTGCTGAACCCCCACGGACATATCCTGGTGGATATGCGTCTCTACTGTACCGAAGACCGGTTTTTCGTCGATACCGACGCCGACCTGCGCGACAAGGCGCTGCTTGGCCTCAAGCGTTACGTCATCGGCGATCAGGTAGAATTCGAACCTCTGGACCTTTACGCTCTCGCCTTTCAGGGACCACGCTCACGCCTTTTGCTCGAAAAAACCCTGCACATCAACCTTCCCGCGATGCGGGAGTTTGATCATTTTGCCACCAACTACGCCGGCATCCCTGTGCGCGTAGTGCGCGCGAGTAGCACCGGTGAGGAAGGTTATGAAGTCTGGGTGGGCGCAAAGGGCCTGCTGGCGGTTTGGGGCGCCGCCTGCGGCCAAGCTCCCACTTACGGCATGCTCCCTTGCGGGACACAGGCGCTGGAAACTCTGCGCATTGAGGCTGGAATCCCCCGCTACGGTCAGGAACTGGGTGAGGACACCATTCCCAACGAAGCGGGATTGTGGAATGCCTTGAGCTTTAGCAAAGGCTGCTACGTCGGTCAGGAAATCGTGGAGCGAGCCCGAAGCCGCGGGCACGTGAACTGGAAACTAATGGGACTCATCGTGGAGTCAGAGGTTCCACCGCCCTCGGGCGAGAAGCTGGTTCGAGAGGGCAGAGAGATCGGCGAAGTCACCAGCTCCTGCGTTGCTCCAACACTTGGCAAGACGGTAGCCATGGCTTACCTCCGCCACGAAGTCTCAGAACCCGGCACAAAACTGGAGTTCCCATCCGGCACAGTCGCCGAAGTCGCAGCCCTTCCCCTTTACCAACACGCTCCACTCCCAGCCGCCGCTTGAATGCCTTTGATTTGCGACAAGGGGCGTATGCATGTGCCCTGCTGTCATTCTGAGCGGAGCGCAGCGAAGAATCTGCTTTTGGTTGCAGCCGAAGGCCGCGCTGCGCACAGTCGTCAGTTTATTCCGCCAGTTTGAAATTCACCGTAATCTCCGTTACGACCTCAATGGGCTCACCATTCAGCAGGGTGGGTTGATAGCGCCAACGCCGCACAGCATCGAGCGCAGCCTTCACCAACAAGGGATGGCCTCTGAGCACCTTCAGCTCTTCTATCGTTCCATCCTTAGCAATGACTGCTTCAAACTCCACGGCTCCCTCGGTCCGAGTCATCTTGGCGATTTCAGGATATTCGGGTTTGGGTTGGTAAACAAGCCTGGCGGCGCTCACGATTCCGCCCTGGCGAATCCGCACCGGTGGGGCAGCATTGGATGTTTGAGGAGGGGGTGGTTGCGGCGTGCCGTTTCGGAGGATGTTTCGCAATACAGGATCGAGCCCAGCGTCGGACTGCCCGTCATAGATTCCTCCCGGAACCCCGATAGATGTGGATGGGAACTGCGCGGGTGGGAGAGGTTCGTCGTGGATTTGCGCAATTGTTGGCGGGATCGTCGGTGGGGCTTTGAGAATCTCGTCGGAGCTGACACCTCGTGTGGTTCTTCGCGAGGCTTGTGTCCCCACGAACGACGGAGGCGGCGGAGGCGAAGGAGCCCGCAAAACTTCCATCCATACTGCCTTGGGCAACGCCTCCGTATAGATGAGTGGAACCAGCGCCATTGCTCCCACCAGGAGGACTTCACCGATATATGCGCACGGAATGGCAGCCCGCTTCCAATCTCCAGTCCTGGCTGCTGCATAGACGAGGAAGCAAACGAAGCCTGCGAAGTTCAGAACGAAGGTCAGCGCGACCCAAAATGCAGTGTTCAGCGCCAACTGTCGCGAGTCGGCGTACACATAACAGAGCATCAGTGCAAAAGCGGCGACGACCGTCCCGAAGAGCAGCGATTGAATGGCAGGCGCCCTGATTGAGGTGGGCGGAAACAGCCGCCCCAGCGCGAAGAAGCAGGCAAGCGACACCAGCGCGCCGCAGGCTGTGGCGTAAAAGTAATGACCTTTCTTCAGCACGGGCGCCCGCGAGGGCGAAGATTCCAGCAACGCTTCGGCAAACATGGCTGCACCTCCTCGAGAATTCGGTAGCATCCGAAGTTGAGGTGACGGCCACGGAGCGCTCCGTTGGCTGCTCACTTTCTCCTTCATCCCATTGGACACCGAATCCAACGGCTAAGTTCCACTATTTCAAGGTTGGTTAACAGATGGGAAAAATTGACGAATATTACCTCGAATCAGTAATTCATTGACTCATTAGCTCATTGATTCATTGACCCATTCAGTCGTGGCCCGAATGAGGGGGGATCGGCCTTGAAAATCTGCGGCCATTCTGCCACCCCCTTGACAGCTCTTCAGCGAGCGGCTATCCTTCATCCCAGGAAGTCCGAGTTTCTGACTTCCGGAAATGAATCACTATGGGCACCATCGTTAAAGTTCAGCGCAAGGGCCAAGTGACCATCCCCACGCGCCTCCGAGCCCAACTGGGCTTGGTTGACGGCGACCTGGTAGAAGCCAGAGCTCACAGGGGCAGGATCGTTCTCACCCCAAAAATCATCATCAACCGCGAATATACCCCGGCCCAGCGCCGGGTCATAGACGCCCACCTAGCCAAGGCGGAGGCCGACATCAAGGCTCGTCGCGTGTCCAAACCGTTTTCAGACCACAGCGAGTTCATCGCTGATCTCCAGAACGCAGCCGCAAAGTTGGCTGCTAGCAAAGACTAAACACACAGCCAGATGAAGCTCCAGTGGACCTCCCATTTCGCGCGGGCTTATGCCAAAGCGCCCAAGGAAATCCAGGCAGCCTTTGACAAGCAGTCGTTGCTCCTACTCCAAAACCCTCGGCACCCTTCCCTCGACGCCAAAAAGTACGATGAAGGAAAGGGCCGCTGGCAGGCCCGCGTGACCCGCGACTGGCGGTTGTACTTTCGCATAGAGGACGACACCTACATCCTGCTAGACATCATCCCCCACCCCAAGTAACGCCCATGTGCACGTCACAAATCCAAACCACGATTTGCCAATTCCCGCAGGAGACTCCCACGCCAGCGGAGCGGCAAGCTGTTCGTCGCGGCAGAGCCGCGTACGAATGTGGTGACTACGTGACACTCCACGAATTTCGCAGCGCTTCCTGGTCTAGGTGTCGGAGATTTGTAGTTGTTCCTTCTGAGGAAATGAATCACTATACTGGGAGGGCCGAGAATTGAATTTGCCTCCTGAATCCTGAATCCTATATCGGCAATCTCACCCTCGCCTCGCATCCCTGGCCCGAGCGCCGGTTCTGGAGGGTCAATGTGCCTCCGTGCGCCTCGGCGATTTGCCGGCTCAGGACGAGTCCGATTCCCGTACCTACGGCCTTGGTTGTGAAGAATGGCACAAAAAGGTTCGTGGTGTTTGGAAGGCCCGGTCCCTCATCTTCGACCAACAATTCCACGTAGTCCCCGCTCCGCCTCCAGCCCAGCTTCACGCCACCTCCGGTTTCGAGCGCCGCATCCGCCGCGTTGCGTAAGAGATTGATAAGCATCTGCTCGAGTTGGTCTGCGTCAGCCTGCAGCGTCAAATCCGGCCCCGGAATCAGGGTCACGGGTAGTCGTCTCTCGAGGCCCGCCACGCGTCGCACCAGGGGGCCCACATCAGCCGGCTGCAATCGGGGCGACGGTAAGCGCGCCAGGCGTGAATAGCCTTCCATGAACCGGCTCAGCGATTCCGCGCGCCCCTCGATAACGCTCAAGCCCCGCCGCGCGTCCTCCTCCCAGTCGGCTGGGCGCGGCTGGCGGGCCAGCAGGCTGCCGAGGGTACCTGCCATGGACTTGATGGGCGCCAGGGAATTATTGAGCTCATGCCCCAAAACCCGGATGAGGCGCTGCCAAGCTTGCCGCTCCTCTTCGCGCAGAGCCCGGCTGAGATTAGCCAGCACCAACATCTGATGCGGCCGGCCATGCTCCCGAAAGGTGCTGCGACGGATTCCCCATCGGCCGGCGCCCCCCGGAAAGGACGTCGCCATCGTCCGCACCGGCTCGCCCTCGAGGCACACGCCCAAACCTAGTTCCATGGCCGTCCGCCCCAGGATTCGTTCCGCAGGCTGTGCCAGCAGCCGTTCACCGGCCCGGTTCAAAAGCCGGAGTCGCTGCTCACCGTCGAAAGTGAAAATGGCCACATCGATCTCTTCCATCACTTTGCGGAGCAACGCTGTGGCTTCGAGAGAAGAGAGCCGCTGACCTCTCAACATCTCACTGAGCGCGTTCACTTCCGTGAAGACCTCGCCCAGGGCGGAGTCGGATCGAGTCCCTCGAGCGCGAATCGAGTAATCCTCCTCCCTCAGTGCCGAAAGCAAGTTGGAAAGGGTCTGGAGGGGGTAAGCCACTTTCCCGCGCAAGGCGAAGGAAAACCCAAGCCAGACAACGACCATAATGGCGGCCAGGGTCCAGCGTGTTTGGGAGGAGTAAATCCCCGTCCACAACAGGACGAGGGCAACGAGGATGGCGGGGAAACCTGCGGCCAGGGCAATGAGCACCAGGCGGTTTTCGAGCGCCGGACCAGTGCGCCGCGCTGGCACCGGCCGCGCCGTCGTGCCTGTCTTCGGGATTTCAGGGTCTGGGGACATGGCCTGGGTCACAACCCGTATTTCCTCAAGCGGCGATAAAGGCCGCTACGGCTCAAGCCAAGCGCCGACGCAGCCTGGCTCACGTTCCCCCCGTAACGCGCCACTGCTTTCTTGATGAGAAGGCACTCCACTTCCTCCAGGCTCATCGCTTCCAGGCGCGAGGCGCCTTCACGCTCCGTCCGCAAACCAAAGTCGCTGGGCCGCACAACATCGCCTTGCGCCATCAGTACCGCCCGCTCCACCGCATGCTCGAGCTCCCGCACGTTCCCGGGCCAAGCATAATCCAGAAGGAATTGGACCGACGCGGGTTCAAAGGCGGTCAGGGGTTTCCGGTAACGCTCGGCATAACGTCGCAGGAAGTAGTTGGCCAGCAGCGGGATGTCCTCGCGTCGTTCGCGCAGGGGAGGAATGTGAATTTCAATAGTGTTCAGGCGGAACAGAAGGTCTTCGCGGAAGCGGCCGGCCTGCACTTCCTGGATGACGTCCGCATTGGTCGCCGAGAGCACGCGCGCATCCACGCGTCGCGTCTTGGAGGAACCTACTCGCTCCATCTGCCCGGTCTCAAGCACGCGCAAGAGCTTGGCCTGCAAGTTGAGTGAGACATTGGCAATTTCATCCAGGAACAAAGTTCCGCCCTCGGCGAGCTCGAAACGTCCTACGCGGTCCATCTTGGCATCTGTGAAAGCCCCTTTCACGTGGCCGAATAGTTCACTCTCAAACACTCCTTCGGAAAGCCCCCCGGCGTTCACGGTCACCATGGGCTTCGCTGCCCGGCCGGACAGGGCATGGAGCGTCTGGGCAACGACCTCCTTCCCTGTGCCGTGCTCACCTGTAATCAGAACGTTGGCATCCGAAGGGCCCACACGGGAGATCAGTTCCAGCACTGGGCGCATGGCGGGCGACTCCGCGATCAGCGTGGGACGTCCCTCGGCGCGGAGCAACCGGTTCTCCGCCTCCAGACGAAGGCCCTGCCGGAGCGCCCGGCTGAGGTCGATCTGGGTACGCAGAATGGCGAGTAGGCGGGCGTTATCCCAGGGTTTCTGGACAAAGTCCCGTGCGCCCCGCCGCATGGCCTCCACCGCCAAATTCACGCTCCCCCAGGCGGTCATCACCACCACAGGTAAAGTGCTGTCCATCGTCTGGAGCCGCCTGAGCAGGTCCAGACCTTCCTGGCCGGAAGTGGTATCGCGGGCAAAGTTCAGGTCCATGAGGATCAGGTCGAAATCCTGGGCATCGAGCGCCGCCAGGATTCCAGCCGGGGAAGTCGCAGACTCGGTTGCGAAGCCTTCGCCTTTGAGGAGGAGGCGAAGCGCCTCCAACACGTCGGGCAGGTCATCGGCTATCAGGACTTTCGGGGTTGTTCCGTCGGATATCATCGTGATGCTCGGGGCTGGCTATTATCTTAACGCGGCACTGCTTAGGTGTCGGGTGCCAGGTGTCAGAAGAACAGTGACAAGTGACAAGTGACGAGTGACAAGTGACGAGCAGAAGCCAGGAGTCGAGAGTTAGAAGGACCATGGACGCGGCGCGTTACTGCTGTCTGCCAGTCATTCATCGTAATAGGGATCACGTTTCTGGCTCATCACTCGTCACTTGTCACTGCTTCACGTGATCCACCCATCCACCAGCCGGATGATCCGGTGGCCGTAAGCGGCATTAGTTTCCGAGTGCGTCACCTGGATGATGGTTGTTCCTTCGTTGTTGAGCTTCTTGAAAAGCTCCATGATTTCCCGGCCCTGGTCCGAATGCAAGTTGCCCGTCGGCTCGTCAGCCAGGATCAATTTCGGGCTCGCAATCACCGCCCGCGCCACGGCCACCAATTGCTGCTGGCCGCCTGAAAGCTGGCTGGGGAAGAGGTCCTTCTTCCCGACAATGTGAAATCGGTCCAGCGCGTCGGCCACGAGGGCCTGGCGCTCCGAAGCCTTGATATTCCTGTAGGACAACGGAATGTCGAGGTTCTCGGCGACCGTTAGGCCGTCCAGGAGATGGTACTGCTGGAAAACGAAGCCGACGGTCTGCTTCCCGATTTCTGCCCGCTGTTTCAAGTTCATTTTATGAACGGGGCGCTCCATCAGGTAGTACTCACCTTCCCAGGCGCCATCAAGCATACCAAGAATGCTAAGGAGCGTGGTTTTCCCCGCTCCAGACGGCCCCATGATGGTGACGAATTCCCCTTCAGCAATATCCGCCGTGATACGTCGCAAGACGTAGTATCTTCCAGGCCCCACAGGATAGGACTTCTCGATGTTTCTCAAAGTTATCATGGCGTGGTCCTCATATCCAATTGAGTCATTTTTCCATTGGCTCATTGATTCATTGAAAAGACAAGCTGCCAGCCGTCAGCTTTCAGCTCTCAGCGAACGCCCCTCCCCTTTTGCCAACATCTTGCTGACTGCTCAAGCTGATAGCTGACGGCTGAAAGCTGACAGCTTAGTTCACGCGATAAGATTCGGCGAAATCCGCCGCTTTCAAACCAAGAGCCGTAAATCCAAACGCTCCCAGTGCCGACTCCAGCCGCGTGGCATTCTGGGGGGAGTTGCGGATCAGGATGTCCAGGTCGCCTGTGTAGCGCGGGAATCCATGGTAGGCCAGCGCCACCGCACCCACGACCACATACTCAACCCCGTTTGAGTTAAGCGATTCGATAAACGCGCGCCAGTCTTCCGGAAGCAGCATCGCCCTCCTTGTGCGCCAGAGCCCGAAGCTGAAACAGAATCTCCAGCCGCTCGGCCGGCGAGAGCCAGCGGTAGTGGTCGCGCGTGGCCGCTTCGGCCTCGCGAAAAGTCCGAAACTTGGCAACGACAGGGTCCATGCCTCTATTGTACGCGCGGGCGCCCTCGAATCCTATGCCAGAGCCGTGGTCCAAGCGCTTAGGGGGCGTCGGATTCTCGCCCTCGCCCCTCCCGTTGCGGCAACCTGTAGAACCAACGCATACGAGTCATCAGTCCTCAGTAGTTAGTTTTCAGTCCCCAGCTCGAGCCTCTGTCAATCCGAACCGATCCCACGCGGCCATCATATAAATGGCTGGCCCAGCTTTGACTGCGAACTGAAGACTGATCACTGAAAACTTCATTCGTAGCGCAGCGCCACCATGGGATCGACCTTGGTGGCCCGACGCGCCGGGATGTAGCAAGCGAAGCAAGCAACGGCTGCCAGGACGAGAGCCACGACAATGAACGTCGGTGGATCGGTAGGCCGGACGCCGTAGAGCAGGTTGGCAAGGAAACGCATCAATAACAGGGACCCGATCAAACCCAGCGCAATACCCACCCCGGCCAGTACCATCCCTTCGCCGACGAACATCCTGAGCACCTTACCTCGGCCGGCCCCGAGCGCCATGCGGATGCCGATTTCGTGCGTGCGCTGCTTCACCGCATAGCTCAGAACGCCGTAGATTCCGAACGCGGCCAGGACGACGGCCAACCCGGCGAAGATTTCAAACAGCAACATGTTGAACCGCCGGTTGGCCATGGATTCTATTACCACCTGGGACATGGTTGCCACCGCAAACACCGGCTGCTCGGGATCCACGGCGAGAATTGCCCGGCGAGCTGAATCCGCCACGGCCTCAGGCTCGAGCGCCGTCCGGAGAACCAAACTCATCGTCTTTGTCATATCTGGCCACGACGGTGGCCATTGCAAATAGGGGATATCGATTTCGAACTGCACGGGATCGTCGAGCGTTGACTGCCGCACATCTCCCACAACGCCGACAATGGTGTACCAGGGCAGCTCAGCGCCGATCTCGATCCGCTTGCCCACGGGGTCCTCTTCCGGCCAAAAGCTACGCGCCAACTTCTTATTGATGATCACCACGGGAGGTTGGCCCTGCGTGTCGTCCAGTGAGAAATACCGCCCCCGGATCAGAGGGACTACCATCGCCCGATAGTAGTCCGAGCTCACGGCCCGAATTTCCGCTGTCCCAGAGCCGTTGTCCATGTTCGCGCGGCCTTCGATTTCGAAGTCGCCATTGGTCCAGGAGTCCTGCAAGGGTAGTAGGGTGATGAGACCCGCTGCCTGAACTCCCGGAAGAGCCGCAACCTTTTCGAGGACCGGTTGATAGAACGAAGAAGTCGGATGTTGAGGCGTGTATTTCGATTCTGGCAAAGCGAGACGCATGCTGAGGACGTGCTCGACTCTTAGGCCGGGGTCCACTTGCCGGAGTTGCCATAAGCTCTCGATCAACAGGCCCGCACCGATCAGCAGGACCAGCGAAAGGGCTATTTCGGCAATCACGAGCAGATCGCGCGCCCGGCGGTGCCGCTTCCCGCCACCCAGGCCGGTTCCCCCTTCCTTGAGCGCTCCTTGCATGTTCAGTCCCGAGGCCTTGAGCGCCATCGCCAGACCCAGAGCTGCTGCCGCAAGCACCGAAGCGACGCCCGTGAACGCTAACACTCCAGCGTCCGGACGGATATCCTCTAAGCGGGGCAGGTTGGCAGGCTTCAGGGCAACCAGGAGATGGACTCCCCAAGCCGCCAGCAGCCAACCCAGGGCTCCGCCGCAAAGTGCCAGCAGAAGGCTCTCGGTGAGGAATTGCCGAACTAGACGCCGTCGACCCGCACCCAGCGCCAGGCGGATCGCAAATTCACGCTGTCGTGCCGTGGCCCGCGTGAGCAGCAGATTCACCACGTTCGCGCAGGCGATCAGGAAGACGAACGCCACTGCCGCGAGAAGCACCAACAGGTCTTGCCGGACGTCACCCGTCATGGCGTCCTGCACCCGACGCATCCTCACGCCTCGATGCGAATTAGTGTCCGGGTACTGTTTCGCCAGATGGGCGGCGATCACGTCCATCTGGGCCTGAGCCTGCTCCAGGCTAACGCCCGCCTTGAGTCGCCCGACGACTTGCAGCATGTTGTTGCCGCGCGCATTGAGCATCATCTTGTCCGGCACAAGCGGCGCCCAGACCTGCGAACTGGGAAACCGGAAGCTTGCAGGCACGGTACCCACCACCGTATAGCTTTCCTCGTTCAAGGAAATGGTACGCCCCACGATGTTGGGGTCGGCGCCAAATTCGGTTCGCCAGAGCGATTCATCCAACACCGCCACCCGCGGCCCCCCGGGTTTGTCTTCTTCGGGCAGAAACCCCCGGCCCAATTTTGGCCCCACGCCCATCACGGCGAAGAAATTCGCGGAGACCAACGCGCCTGGCACGCGCTCCGGACTACTTTTTCCTTTCAGGTTGAAGCTGCTGTTGTAGAAAGCTGCCAGGCCCTTAAAAACCGTGTTTTGCTGTTGCCAGTCCACCAAGTCCAGGTAAGAGACCGAACCGAAGCCGCTGTTTGGAGGGAGGAAGGAGTGCCAGAGCCAGATGAGTCGCTCCGGCTGCGGCAACGATAGTGGCCGCAGTAAAATGCCGTTCACGACAGTGAAGATGGCGGTGTTCGCGCCGATGCCCAGCGCCAGGGTCAGTACCGCCACGGCGGTAAAGCCGGGGTTCTTGGCCAGCATGCGCAAGCCGTAGCGCAGGTCTTGGAGCAGGGTATTCATCGTCTCCCTCGCATCGAGTCATTGATTCATCTAAAGGACAAGCTATCAGCCGTCAGCTTTCAGCTATCAGCGAGCAGCCGATGCCTTCTCTCAAAGCTGACTGCTGAGGGCTGATAGCTGACAGCTTCATTCATAGCGCAGCGCCACCATGGGATCGACCTTAGTGGCCCGGCGCGCGGGAATGTAACTGGCCAAAAGCGCCGCAAAACCAAGCAGCAAGGCGACTCCGGCAAGCGTAACCGGATCAGTCGCGCTCACCCCAAACAGCAGCGACTGCATGGCGCGAGTCAGGACGAACGAGCCGGCAATTCCAATCGCCAGGCCAACCGCAGTGGTCAGCAGTCCCTGGCTGAGCACAAGCCGCAAGACATCTGGCGCGCTAGCTCCGAGCGCGATCCGAACCCCCACCTCGTGTGTGCGCCTCGCCACTGAATAAGCCATCACACCGTAGATCCCCGCCACAGCCAGCAGCAGAGCTGTCACGGCGAAGACCCCCACCAGCGTCAGGTTGAAGCGGCGTGTCATGAGCGAAGCGGAAAAAACCTCGGTGAAGGTACTAAAGTTGGGCGGAACATTGGGATCGAGGCCGCGTACAATCTGCCGCGCGGCGGAAGAAACGATGCTGGGGTCTGCCACCGTGCGCATCACCACGGTGAAGCTTCCGGTGGCATTCATGGCCTGGGGCCGTTGCCGGTAATCTACGTAGATGGTCGGGTTCGGTCTTCTTTCCAAGCTGTCTTCCCGGACATCACCCACAACCCCCACGACGGTGAGAAAGCGCAGGTCCCCATCCATGTTGCCAAACTCGATTGTCCGGCCCAGCGGATCCGTGTTCGGCCACTTTTCGCGCGCCAGCGACTCGCTAATGAGCGCCACGTGCGGCGCATCCATCGTGTCGCGCTGGTCGAAGAGCCGGCCACGCCGCAGGGGAATGCCTAGCGCACGGAAATAGCCCTCGCTCGCTACACCATAGTCGGCATCGCCGGTGCGTGTGGAATCATGGAACATTCGCTCGAGGTCCTCCATGGGCGGCAGTTTCTCTTGTGGGTTCATCAAAACATAGATGCCGTCGGGCAAGCCGGTCATCAAGGGCAGGCCGTCAACGCCGCCGACTTCCAGGACGCCCGGAACTGCGCGTAACCGCGAGAACAGTTCGCTCAGGAATTCCACCCGTTGGACTTTTTGCGCGTCCTTTTCGACGGATGGCATTGCAAGGTCCATGGTCAGAATGTGTTCAGTGCGGAAGCCGGGATCAATCGCGAGCACGCGCAGAAGGCTCCGGCCCAGCAGCCCGGCGCCGGCCAGCAGTACCACCGTAATCGCCATCTGTGCGGCAATAACGGTGCGGCTGAGACGCTGGCCGCGCAATGTGCCCGTGTGTCCCTGGCCGCGTTCCACCAGCGCCCCCTGGAGGTCTCGGGAGGTTGCACGCAGCGCCGTGAAGATGCCGAGTGCGGCCGCAACTGCCACCGAAAGAGCGAATGTGAAGGACAGAACGGGCAGGTTTACCGCGACATCCTGGAGGCGTGGCAGGTTGCTCGGGGCCATCGCAACCAATGCATCCACACCCCAGAGCGCCGCAAGGACGCCGAGTACGCCGCCGGCAACGGAAAGCAGAAGGGCTTCAGTAAGGAACTGGCGCACGAGCCGGTTCCACCCCGCGCCCAGCGCCGAACGAATCGCCAGTTCGCGCTCGCGGGCGGCAGCTTGCGCGAGCAGCAGATTTACTACGTTGGCGCAGGCGACCAGCAACAGGAAGCCGACCGCTCCTAGCAGCACCAGCAGGGCTGGCCGGACGTCGCTTGTCAGGGCGTTACGTAGCGGCGACACGGCTACGTCCGTCATACCGGTGTCTTGGCCGTACTGTTGCTTGAGCCTCTGTGCGATTCCCGTAAGCTCGGCGCGCGCTTGGGCCAGCGGAACGCCCTCACGCCGCCGCGCCACAACGTGCCAGTTGTGCGCCGTACGGCTGGGATATCGTTCCAAAAGTTCACGAGGTACCCAGATGTCACTGTCTGACGGGAATCGGAAGCCGGGCGGAAGCACACCCACCACCGAGCATAACTGGTTTTCGACGGTCAGCTTGATCCTGGCCAGGTCCGTCGTTCCGCCCAAGTATTGTTTCCAATAGCCGTAGCTCACCAGCGCGACCGGAGCGGCGCCGAAGCGCTGGTCTTCTGGCAAGAATCCCCGGCCCAGAACGGGTCCCACGCCCATCAGCGGAAAGAAATCGTGGGAGACTGAAGCTGCCATGGTACGCGTGGGTTCGGAGCCGCCGGACACTGATTGCAGCCAGGCGCTGTACTCCGCCACCCCTCGGAACACATGGCTTTGTGAGCGCACGTCCTCAAAGTTGGGATCGGCGAACTGCATATGTCCGCCCTTGGCATTCACTTCCCACAGCTCGACGATCTGGTCGGGCTTAGGATAGGGCAAGGGGCGGAGCAGTACGCCGTAAACCACACTGAAAATGGCGGTGTTGGCTCCGATACCAAGTGCCAGCGTCAGCACCGCAACGGCGGTAAAGCCGGGGTTCTTCGCCAGCACGCGGAAGCCGTAGCGCAGGTCGTGAAGCAGAGTACTCATTGCCTTCCTCCTATCGGGTGATCGGGAGATCGAGTGATCGGGTGAGCAAGAAACCAAACAGCGGGCCCACTTCCCGACCCTCTAATCACCTCATGAGACCAGCCGTCGGTTTTTGTTCGTCCGATCGTCGGATCACCCGATCACCCGATTACTGGGTCTCTTCCACGATCTGGCCATCGAAAAGATGGACGGTCCGGTCGGCGAACTCGGCGTACCGCGGATCATGAGTGACCATGCAGATGGTGGCGCCTTCACGGTGGAGTTCGCGCAACAGCTCCATCACCGCCTCCCCGTTCTTGGAGTCCAGGTTTCCCGTGGGCTCATCGGCCAGCAGAATCGACGGCTTCCCGGCCAGCGCCCGCGCCACCGCCACGCGCTGCTGCTGACCCCCGGAGAGTTGGGAAGGATAATGCTTCATGCGATGGGACATCCCCACCCTTTCCAGCGCCTCTTGCACGCGTTGTTTGCGTTCCGCGGAAGGCATGCCACGGTAGGTCAAAGGCAACTCCACGTTTTCATAAACGTTCAGATCGCCGATGAGGTTGAAGGCCTGGAAAATAAAACCGATTTCGCGGTTGCGAATCCGGGTGCGCTGCGATAACGAGAGGTCTTCGACCCCGGTGCCGTTCAGAGTGTACTTCCCATCGGTGGGTGAATCGAGCAGCCCCAGGATGGAAAGCAGGGTGGATTTCCCGCAGCCCGAGGGACCGGCGATGGAAAGATATTCGCCTTTCTTAATCTGCAAGTGGATACCGGAAAGGGCGTGCGTCTCCACCTCGTCGGTGTAAAAGACCTTAGTGACACCTTCCAGTTGAATCAGAGTTTGACCGGAACCGTTCGATTTATCTTGCGGGGAGTTCCGGGAGGTAGCTTCGGCTTCCGAGTTAGAGTCCATTTTCATCTCCTTTACGTCATTGATTCATTCAAACGATAAGCTATCGGCCGTCAGCTTTCAGCTATCAGCAAACGGCCAATGCGACCGGCGGCAAGCTGACCGCTGACGGCTGATAACTGACCCGCCGCGGCGGGACACCCGACACCTGACACCTATTCGTAGCGCAGCGCCACTATCGGATCGACCTGGGTCGCCCGGCGGGCCGGAATATAAGCTGCCAGGGCCGCGACCAGCGCAAGCAAAAGTGTGAACAGGGCGAAAACCGGAGTATCGATCCGGACGACGCCGAAGAGCAAGCTCGATAGCGCGCGCGTGAGCGCCAGCGCAAAGGGCACTCCGATCGCCAGGCCAACGATCGCCAGCTTGATTGCATAACCCACCACGAGCCTGAGCACGTCGGCGCGCTGCGCTCCCAGCGCCATGCGCACACCGATTTCATGAGTGCGTTGCGTGACGGAGTAGGTCATGAGCGCAAAAATCCCGGAGGCCGAGAGTACAAGTGCAACAACACCAAAAACAAACATCATGCGCGCTGAGGACTCGACGCCGCTGACATTGTCTGAGATGAGCTGCTCGAGGGTCCGCATGTCGTAGGGGGGCTGGTCCGAGTCCACGCTTCGCACCTGGGCGCGCGTTGAGGCGGCCAGAGCAATGGGATTGCCCGACGTGCGCACCACCAGGGCCGAAGAGGCTAGTGGCATTTGGGCGAATGGAAAGTACGCGGTTGGCTGCGGCACATGATCGAAAGGCGATTGCTCGATATCGCCCACCACACCGACGATGGTCTGCCACGGCTCGCTGCTTTCTGCCCGGCCGAACTTGATGCGCTTTCCGACGGGGTCGTGGCTGCCCCAGATCCGATGCGCCATGCTTTGGCTGATAACAATGGCCAGCGGAGCATCAGGGCCGTCTTGAGCTGTAATAAGCCGTCCCTCGAGCAGCGGTATGCGCAGGGCGCGGAAAAAGCCGGGGGTAATGGACTGCCACACGGCCACACGCATCATGCCCGGAGCGGCAGGAGGCTGCCCCTCGGCCGTGTATTCCGTCCGGTTCCAGCTCCAACCCGATGGCAGGCTGGTGACCGCAGCAGCCGAGTCGACACCGGGCAGGACCTGTAACTTCTCAATGACCTGAGCGTAGAAATCCCTCACGCGAGCCTTATCTCGAGCTTTCGATTCAGCGAGCGCGATACGGAAGGTCAACACGTTACTGCGATCGAAGCCCGGATATTGATTTAACAGGGTACCAAATCCCTTCACCATCAGTCCGGCGCCCACCAGCAGGACCAGCGCGAGCGCGACCTCGGTAACCACCAGCAGCGCGCGGAGACGTTGCCGCCCGGGGTTGGCGCTCCCGCCGCGAACACCCTCCTTCAGCGCCTCATTAGGGTCGGGGTTCGAAACGTGCAATGCCGGGGCGAGCCCGGCAAGGATTCCGGTGAGGAGCGTCACCACGAGGGTGAACACCAGGACTCCGGTATCAATCTTCATGTGCTTTAATCCCGGTATGTGCTGAACGATGAACGGCGGGATGGTCCGCTGCATGAGTTCGCCTCCCCAACTGGCGAGTAGCACTCCCGCCAGTCCGCCGAGCAGGGCCAGCACCACACTTTCCACCAGTAACTGCCGCATAATCTGCCACCGGCTCGCGCCTAGGGCGAGGCGCACCGCGAGTTCCTTTTGCCGTACGGTGGCGCGGGCCAACTGCAGGTTCGCCACATTGGCGCAAGCGAGAAGCAGAACGAACGCAGCGGCGCCCATCAGCACCCAAAGGAACTGCCGGGAACCGTAGGTGAGATCTTCGACCAGGCTCATCACTCTCACCCCGTGGCCGGCGTTCGTCTGCGGATATTGCTGCGCCAAGCGGGCTGCGATGGTCTCGAGATCCGCCTGCGCCTGCGCCATGGTGGCCCCGGATTTCAAGCGGCCAATGACTTCCAAATAATGACCCGCGCGGTCCGCGTTTTGGGCGGCGCCGAGGTCGAGAGGGGCCCAAGCCTCGGCGCCCACAGGATAATCGAAGTCCGCAGGCATGATGCCGACGACCGTGAATTCCTGCCCATTCAAGTGCAGGCTCTTACCAACAATGCCGAGGTCCGCGCCATGATGCCGCTGCCAGAATCCATAGCTGAGCACAACGACGGACGTATGCCCGGGCTCGAAATCGCCCGCAGTGATGGCCCGGCCATACTGTGGCGGCATCCCCAGCAGGGGGAACAAGCCGGCGGTGACCTGATAGCCCTCGACGCGCTCGGCAACACCGGCGCCGGTCAGGTTGACGTCCCAGCCATGACCGGCCGCGAGCATGTCGAACCCTTTGCTTTGCTCCCTCCAGTCGCGGAAGTTCGCTGGAGCGGCCTTGATATGGTTCTCATTCTGCTTCGGCACGGTTTCCCACACCGTAACGATGCGGTCAAGATGCTTGAAGGCAAAGGGGTGAAGCAGCATGGCGTTTACACTGCTGAAGATGGAGGTGTTGGCCCCAATGCCAAGGGCCAGCGCAATCACCGCGACGGCCGTAAAGCCGGGGTCCTTCGCCAGCATGCGCAGGCCGTAGCGCAAGTCGTGAAGCAGAGTGCTCATCGTGTTCCCCCTCAACGGGCAAGTGGCTAGTGGTTAGTGGTTAGTGGCTAGCCAGATCCCGACAACTCCTGATCTCGCCGTTTCCGGTCATATCGCTCCCCCACGCACCGCAGGTTGCTCTTGGCCGCTAACCACTAGCCACTAACCACTGCTCTACTCGTACCGCAACGCCTCCATGGGATCGATCTTCGTGGCCCGGCGGGCAGGAATGTAGCAGGCGAGCAGCGTCACAGCCGATATCAGGAAGGTCACCGCCAGATATGTCAGTGGATCGTGCGCGTTGACGCCATAAAGGAAACTTGCCATGGCGCGCGTCAACCCCAGAGCGGCCAGAATCCCAATAACGCCACCCAGGGCAAGAATCCCCAGCCCTTGGCCTAAGACCGTTCGCCAGATATCGCGCCGAGGTGCGCCAAGGGCCATGCGGATGCCGATCTCATGCGTCCGCTGGCTCATACTATAGGAAATCACCCCGTAGACGCCCACGATAGCGAGGATCAATCCCAATATGCCGAGCGCGGCAGCAAGATAGGCTGCCAGACGGAACGAATAGAACCCCGTGAAGCCGCCATTCAGAGCCTGCTCCATTGTCTCGACACCGAAAACCGGCAGCCCGGGAGCAAGGCTGTGAACCTGTTCTTCCACGCTGCGGATCACCGACTCAGGCTCCGCCTCCGTCCGGATTTGGAGTGTTTCGCTGGAGATATAGTACTGGGCCAGGGGCAGATAGATGTAGGGAGTGGCTTTGGCAAACAGGTCAAGATACTTGCTGTCTCGCGCGATCCCAACCACCTCAACCAACCGTCCCGACTCGCCGTTCATCCGGAAGCGTCTTCCGAGGGCGTCCTCATCGGGCCAGAGCTGGTGGGCCATGCTTTGGTTGATCACTGCCACGCCCGGCGCCGCCGCGGTATCCGAATCCAGGAATGCCCTGCCACTCAGGATGGGAATCTGCATGGTTGTAAAGTAGCCGGGGGAAACGGGGTTTACGGCTATCGTGGGTGGGGCCTCTCCCGGACGAGGGAAGTGACCTTCCACATAAACAGCGTCGAAATCCGTGAATTGGCCGGTTGGAAAACTAAAAGCCAGGCTGGCTGACTGGACTCCCGGCAACGCCTGGACGCGCAAAAGGAGATTCTTATAAAACTCCCGCCCTTGCGCCTCGTTGAAGCCCGCCTCGTGCGGGTCCATGGTGAGGTTGAGGACACGGGCGGGGTTAAAGCCAAGATCCATTCGCTGGGCTCTTTGCAGGCTGCGCGTGAAAAGTCCCGCCACAATCAGCAGGACAATAGAGCCGGCCACCTGTGCCACGACAAGAATATTCCGAAGGTGATGGCGACCGCCGGCTACACTACGTCCGCCTTCATGGAGCGCGTTGCCGGGGCTGACGCGGGAAGCGCGAAGCGCCGGCACGACCCCCACCATGAAGCCTGCTAGAGTCGCGACCCCCACCGCATAGGCAAAGACGCGCCAGTCGAAGCTGAAGTCAAGGCTGATCGGCAAGCTTGCAGTGAAATGAATGGAACGTAAAAGACTGGAACCCCAAGAACCGGCGACGATCCCCGCGACACAGCCGAAAAGAGCGAGCAGAGAGCTTTCCGTTAGCAGTTGTCGCATGAGACGGTGGCCTGGGGCGCCCAGCGCAGCACGCACGGCCATTTCGTGCTCTCGGGTTGTAGCCCGGACCAACAGAACGTTGGCCACATTGAAGCAAGCAAGGAAAAGCACCAGGATGGCCAGGGCTAGAAACAATCCCACCGCGGTCAGTACTTGCTGGTATTCGCCGGGCTTGGCTAAAGGATTGAGCGCGGCTTCCTTCTGGGGCAGGACCCAAATGGCCGCCCCCAGATCGGTGTTTGGATACTGCTGGGAAAGCCGTGTGGCGATGACATTCATGGATGCACGAGCCTGTTGTAGCGTCACACCTGGCCGGAGGCGTCCGAGCGCAAAGAGCGCCCGGGCGGAGCGGTCGGTCAAAAACCCCCCGAAACCCTCGATGCTCGTCATATTAAGAGGCAGATACGCCTGTATATCCACCTCGCTCAAAGCGCCGCGAAACCCTTTCTGCGCAACCCCCACGATGGTAACTGGATACCCGTCGATGCGAACTGCCTTCCCGATGACCGAAGGATCGCCGCCAAATCGCGTCTTCCAGCAGGAATATGCGAGCACGATGACCGGATCGGCGCCGGGTACCTTGCCCTCGGAGGGCAAAATCAGACGTCCCAGCGCAGGCTTGGTACCCAGCGCGGTGAAGTAATCTCCTGTCACGTAATTCGTTAGGATGTGATCCGCGCGATCGCCTGCGTTCAGCCCGTCAACCCCAAACCGGTATGCGAAAAGATCGACCCATCTGTTAGCTTGCCGCTGGATATCCTCGAAATCAGGATAGGAGACGAGGCTGAGACCCACATCTTTTTTGTGCGTGAACCCGAGCGTCACGAGCGCGCCAGGATCTTGCACCTGAAGACCGCGAAGAAACAGCCCATTTACCACGCTGAAGATCGCCGCGTTCGCGCCGATGCCGAGTGCCAGCGTCAGTACCGCTACCGCCGTGAAGCCGGGATTCCTCGCCAGCATGCGCAGGCCGTATTTCAAGTCCTGGAGCAGAGTCACCATCATTCACCTCGCTAGTTCGCAAGCTGTCAGCCGTCAGCTTTCAGCTATCAGCAAGCAGCCGACGCCTTCTCCCCTAGCTGACCGCTGACGGCTGAAAGCTGACATCTGGCACCCGACACCTGACACCTATTCATACCGCAGCGCCACCATGGGATCGACCCGGGTCGCGCGGCGCGCGGGGATGTAGCACGCCAACAGAGCCACGCTGATGGCGACAACAGTGCTGGCCACGTAACTAAGTGGATCCGTAAGCGCAACGCCGTAAATGAATCGGGACATCAGCCGGGACGCAGCAAAAGCCCCGGCCAAGCCTACGAGTGCGCCCGCTACGCTCAAGCGCAAGCCCTGAGTCAACACGAGCCTCAACACGTCACCACGGCGCGCCCCCAGCGCCATGCGGATACCGAGTTCATGCGTGCGCCGATTGACAAGATAAGCTACCGCCGCGTACAACCCTACCGCAGCCAGAAACATTCCGAGGATGCTCAGGCTCGCCAGCAGCCCAGCCATCGAGCGCTCCCTGGCCAAAACCTCTTGCATGTATTCCCTGAAGGTCACCGCATTTACGATAGGAAGGTGTTTATCGACGGCCGCCGTCTCTTTCAGAATTGTGGAGACCAGCGCGCGCGGGTCGGCAGCCGTTTCCACAAGCAACCAGCACTCGAACGAACCCACCTGGGTGAAAGGAAGGAACAGGTAAGGTTGGACCGTTTCATGAAGGTCGACATACCTTCCTGCCTCCACCACGCCGACAATCTGATAGTCCTTTTTACCAATCCGGAGTGACCTTCCCACGGGGTCTTGGCCAGGCCAGAATCTACGCGCCATAGCGTCGTTGATGATGACGACCGGCACCGTGGAGGGCAAATCGAACTCGTTGAATTCCCGCCCCTTCTCGAGCCGGGCGCCCACGGTGGCAAAGAACTTCGGGGCGACAATGTTGTAGCGAATCTTGAAGTGATCGGTTCCGGCAGGCGGCTGCACTCCAGGAATAACCACGGCCCGCGTTTCTCCTCCTTCGCTGTCGGTCAAGGGAGGCCGCCGGGCATAGCTAGCGCGTATTACCCCGGGCACGGATTCCACGCGAGCCGCCAAGGCAGGATAAATGGCGCGCGCCTGGGCCTCAGTGTAGCCGTAGAGTTCTGGCGGCGCCACCGAGAGCATGAGCACATTCTTCTTCGGGTCAAATCCTGTATTGATCCGCTGGCTATACAATAAACTGCGGAGCAACAATGCGGAGCCTGCCAACAAAACCACCGAGAGCGCGATTTCCCCGCACACCAGCAAGCTGCGCAGTGGCAGCCGCCCTGCGCCCTGTCCCAATCGAGGATCTTCACCCTTGAGGACCGCGGCCAAGTCACACTTCGCAGCACGAAGCGCCGGGGCCAGTCCGAAGATCAGAGCCGTTAGGAGCGAAATGGCCGTGGTGAACAGAAGCACCCGGCCATCGAGCCTGAGGTTCATTTCCGACAGGCCGGGAACTAGCGCGGGCACCAGACTCATAAGCCACGACGCCAGCAAGACACCCAGGACGCCGCCCGCCACGGACAGAAGAAGCCCTTCGGTGAGAAGCTGGCCGACCAGGCGCCGCCGTCCCGCGCCCAACGCTCGGCGCATCGCGATCTCGCGCTGCCGCTGCTCTGTTTGGGCCAAAAGAAGATTGGCAACATTGGCACAGGAAATCAGGAGGACCAGGCCCACCATGACCATCAGATAGATTCCCACTCCCATCCCTTCGTGAGCCGCCTCGGAAGCAGGGTGAGCGCGGAAATTGACGTCCTGGTTAGTGGCGGGAGACGCCAGCGCAAGGCGTTTCGCGAGCGTCTGGAGTTGCGCCTGTGCCTCACTGAGTTGGGCGTTGGGGCGAAGACGGCCGGCTACTTCAAGCCAGCGCTCGTCGCGGGCAGCGTCGGCTTGTTCCTCTCCGGGAACCATAGTTTCCCAGCCCTCCTTGGTGACCCAGATGTCGGGAGCCCATCTCTGCCGCAGCCCGCAGAAGTCCTGGGGCGCGATGCCGATCACCGTGAATTCTTTGCCGTCGAGGAGAGTAGTTTTGCCGGGCAGAGAGGGATTGCCGCGGAAGTAGCGCTGCCAGAGAGTGTAGCTCACCAGGACGGAGTGACCCTCGGCGGCAGCCTGGTCTGGCTGCGGCGAAAAGGTGCGACCCAGCAGGGCCTTTACACTGAGCGCCGCGAAGTAGTTCTGCGAGACGACTTCGACGGACACTTCCTGGCCCTGGCCCTCGCCGCTTACGAAGCCCCCCCGGTCGCCATAGGCGACAACGTCGGAGAAGGCGCTGATCTCGTGGCGAATGTCCAGATAATCGGGATATGAGGACCCGCGAAAATCAGGCTCTTTCGGCCAATCCGTCGAGATTACGACCAAACGCGCGGGGTCCTTAACCGGCCAGGGCTTCAGGATAAGATTATCCACAATGCTGAAGACCGTCGAGTTGGCGCCTATTCCCAGCGCCAGCGAGACCACGGCTACTGCCGTGAAGCCTGGGTTCTTGGCCAGCATGCGCAAGCCGTATTTCAGGTCCTGGAGCAGAGTCAACATCATCCACCTCAACAACGCGCAAGCTTTCAGCCGTCAGCTTTCAGCTATCAGCAAACAACCAATGCGACCGGCGGCAAGCTGACCGCTGACGGCTGAAAGCTGACACCTGGCACGCGACACCTGACACCTATTCATACCGCAGCGCCACCATGGGATCGACCTTGGTCGCCCGCCGCGCCGGGATGTAGCAGGCCACGAGGGCCACGAGTATCAACAGAATTGCCACCGCGGTGAACGTCAGGGGATCAGTGGCGCTTACGCCATACAGCATATCGGACATCAGACGCGTGAGGCCCATGGCGGCCGCGAGGCCCAGGGCCACACCGAGGAGCGCCATCTTTGCGCCCTGGCCCACCACGAGGCGGAGCACATCATAGCGGCTTGCGCCGAGCGCCAGGCGAATGCCGATCTCATGCGTCCGCTGGCCGACCAGATACGCCAGGACGCCGTAAATTCCCACGCTCGCGAGAACCAGCGCCAACAGAGCGAAGCTGCCTAGCAGAATCATGGAGAACTGCCTTGTGGCGAGAGAACCGGCAATGACCTCGTTCATCGTCTGAGCGCTGTAAATGACCTGCTCTTTGTTCATCAGTTCGTTGGTATGGCGAAGGGAGGTGAAGAGCGAGGTCGCCGCTCCTTCCGAACGCACCAACACTCCCATGCCAAGGGGGGAAAGCGCCAAGGCATCTCCGGGCAACTGCATGAACGGATGATAGAGCTGGGCCCGGAGCGACTGCGTATCGTCCGAATCGAGCCCCCACTGCTTCACGTGCCCGACCACGCCCACGATCTCGGCCGGCTGATCATCGTAGTCATGCAGGTTTATACGTTTACCGATAGGGTTTTGGTTCGGAAAGTATTTTCGGGCTAAGACATCGTCAATCACCGCGACGGCGGGAGAGCGCTCATTATCCTGGGGAGTGAAGAATCGGCCGCGCTCCAGGGGAATCCGCATCACCCGCAAGTAATCCGGTTCAACAGTGTATTCTAGGGCCCAATTCATTTCGTTTTCGTTCGAGGGCTTGGGCTGGCCCTCAATCCAGAACTGTTCGTCGTCCTCAGTATCCATGGGAATCGCCCCCCACGAGAGCGAGACCGCCTGCACACCGGGCGTCGAGCCGAGCTTGGCGTCGAATTCCCGGTAGGCGGCCCGAATCGCGTCCGGGCTTGCCTTTTTCATCGCCGGCGGAAGGGAAAGCTCGAACGTCAACACGTTGTGCGGATCAAAGCCCGGATTGACGCCCCAGAGCCGCGCCAGCGTGCGGGTCATCAGTCCGGCCCCGATCAGCAGGACCAGCGCCGTGGCCATCTCGATCACCACGAAGACTCCCTGGGTCCGGTGGTGGGCGCCGCTGGTTCCGCGGCCGGCTTCTTTGAGGGTTTCCTGTAAGTTGGGTTTTGATATCTTGAGCGCCGGCGCTAATCCAAAGAGAATACCCGCCAGCACCGAAGCCACCGCCGTAAAAACCAGAACGTGGGCGTCGATTCCGATTTCCGGCGCTCGCGGCAGGGCCGCGGGCAGGATTTTGAGTGCGGCCTGCGTGCCCCAAGCCGCTAGGACTGTGCCCAGCCCGCCTCCGGCCAGGGCGAGCAGAACGCTCTCGGTGAGAAGCTGCCGAATGACGCGCTGGGGCGACGCGCCGAGAGCAACTCTAACCGCGAATTCGCGCCTGCGGCCGGCCGAGCGTGCCAGCAGGAGATTGGCGACATTCACGCAGGCAATCAAAAGCACAAAGCCCACGGCTCCGAGCAGCACCAGCAGGAACGGCTGGATATCGCCCACCATATCCTCCCTCAGTGGCAGGATACCGGCGCTTATGCCCTTGTCCGCGTCGGGGTAGGCAACCGCGAGGTTCCTGGTGACGCCGTCCATGTCGGCCCGAGCCTGCTGGAGGGTGACGCCGGGTTTTAGCCGCCCAATCCCGTGGATTCCCAGCCCGGCCCCACGGAATTTCAGCCCATGATGGTCCCACTGGCCTATGGGAATGTACACCTCCTTGGGGCTGAAGGACTTCAGGAGCAAATCGAAGCTCGAGGGAATCACTCCGACAATCGTGTAGCTTCTGCCATCCAGGATGAGGGCCTTGCCCAGGATCTCGCGGGCCGAGCCGAATTTGCGCTTCCAGAAGCCCGCACTGACGAGGGCGATGGGGGCGGCGCCGATCTCATCCTCACCCGGCGCAAAGGTCCGCCCGATCAAGGGTTTCACACCGAGCAAGGGGAAAAAATCGGAGGACACGAACTCCGCGCGTACTCGCTCAGGTTCGCCGGCGCCGGTCAGCGTGAAACCGTAGCCGCGAGCGACGGCGATGGAGGAGAACGTGTGGTTTTCTTTTTGCCAGTCACGAAAATTCAGGTAGGAAATCGAGCCGTACGGAAAATTCGGCTTGCTCTCGTGCAGCGTGACGAGCTGGTTCGGCTCTGGGTAGGGCAGCGGATTGAGCAGCACGCCGTTCACCACGGAGAAGATCGCGGTGTTGGCGCCGATGCCGAGCGCCAGCGTCAGCACGGCCACGGCGGTGAAGCCCGGGTTCTTGGCCAGCATGCGTAAGCCGTATTTCAAATCCTGAAGAACCGTTCCCATATGTCGCCTTCACCCATTCTTGGACACAATGCCGTCAATCAAGAAATTCTGAATTATGAATGCTGAATTATAAATTAACAAAATACACTGTCCATGTATGTCGTACTTGAGCATTCACAATTCATAATTCACAATTCATAATTCACTCGTAACGCAGCGCCACCATGGGATCGACCTTGGTCGCCCGGCGGGCAGGGATATAGCAGGCGACGAGCGACACCAGGCATAGCAACAATGCCACCGCGGCATAGGTCAGTAGATCGGTAGCGGTGACGCCGAAGAGCACACTTTTCAGATAGCGTGTCAGCGCCAGTGACACTGCGACGCCCGCGGCCAAGCCGGTCAGTGTCAAAAGCAGACCCTGTCCCAGCACCAGCCAGAAAACGGCGACCCGCTCGGCTCCGAGCGCGATGCGAATGGCAATCTCATGCGTGCGCTGGCGCGTCGTGTAAGCGATCACTCCGTAGATGCCCACGGCCGCGAGGATTAGCGCCAGTAATCCAAATGCGCCGGCGAAGGTTCCGGCGAGCCGTTCAAAAATGCTCCCAAGCTGCATGCTGGATTTGAGAGTGGTCACACCGAAGACGGGTAAATCGGCATTGAGTTGGTGGACGGTTCTTTCCACCTCTGCGGCATAACCCTGCGGATCACCGGTCACCCGCGCGTGAATCGTCACCAAATCGCGGTAGCGTTGATAAAGAGGCTGGAAAAAAACAGGCTCCGGGGGATAAACCAAGCGGCGGTACTTACCATTTCGAGCCACGCCCACGACGTTGAACCACTGCCCGTAGACGCTAATCCGCTTGCCAAGCGGATCCTGCCCGGGCCAGTATCGGTCCACAAACGCCTGATTGACGATGGCAACCCGCTGTGACTTTTCCATGTCCTGCTCGGTGAAGTCACGCCCTCCAATGATGGGAATGCGCATTGTCCGAAGATAATTCGGACCCACGATGGCGCGGCTGACTTCCATGGATTCGCCGGGCTTTGGGAGGTAACCATCGGGGAGGACATCGTCGGAGTGGAGCGAAAAACTGAGAGGCGAGAAATCCGCCAGGGTTACGGACTCCACCCCAGGCAGGGCCTCGAGCTTCGAGAGCAGTTGCCGGTGGAAGGCGATGCCTTGAGCTTCCGAATAGCCCGCGGGCCCAAGTTCGTAGGAAGCCAGCAGCACGTGGTTGGGGTCAAAACCGGGATCTAAACGCTGGGCGTTCCGCAGGCTGCGGGCGAACAGACCGGCAGAAATCAGCAGGAGCAGCGAAAGAGAGATCTGCACCACGACCAAGGCCCTGGAAAGCCGCGACTTGTGAATTCCGCTCGACATGCTGCCCGCCTCCTCCTTCAGCACTGTGATGGGCTCAAGGCTGGAAGTGCGCAGCCCCGGCAAAATGCCGAAAATCATGGCGGAAAGGATCGCGACGACCATCGTCACCAGGAGCACCGTGCGGTCGGCGTGGCCATTGAGCGTGAACGGGAGGCTTGACGGCGGAACGAAGGCTGCAAACGTCCCGGCCGTCCAAGTGGTGAGCAGCATGGCGACTCCGCCGCCGGCCAGCGCGAGCAAGACGCTCTCCACCATGAGCTGGCGTAGGAGCCGCCAGCGGCTGGCGCCCAGCGCCAAGCGCAGGGCCATCTCACGCCGGCGAGTAACAGAGCGCACCAGCAGCAGATTGGCAACGTTGGCGCAGGCCAGCAACAGCAACACTGCCGCCAGCGCCAGCAACATGGGCAGCGTCTTGTACATGTAGACGTTGGCTCCAAAGGGCGAGCGCCAGAGCGGGTCGAGCGTAATCTGGCTGGGACCGCGATCGACGTTGCGAGAGTTCTCTATAATCTGCTGCATCAGGAGGTTGAGTTCCCCCTCGGCTTGCCGGCGATCGACGCCGGGCTTGAGTTTTCCGAGCACTTGGAGCCAGAAGGCGCCGCGATCCTCCGGGCGATTCGGGCCCCAAACGAATGGGTCCATCCCCAGGGGAATCCACACGTCCGTGCGCAGACCGGTCTTGCATCCCTGAAAATCCGGCGGAGCGACTCCCACGATCGTGTACAGGCGCCGGTTGATCTGAATCGTCCGGCCGATGATGGATCGGTCGGAACCGAAGCGCGCACGCCACATGCTTTCGCTGATTACAGCTACCGACCCTCCTCCGCGCCTCTGTTCTTCCGCCGGCAGGAAACCACGACCGAGGATGGGGCGCACACCGAGCACGTCGAAGTAATTGGCAGTGGTCAGAGCCCCATAAATGCGCTCGGGCTTGTCGGTGCCGGTAAGGGACATGAAATCGTCGTGGTAGGCAAGGAGGCCGGAGAAGCTCTGAGTATGGTCACGGAGATCCACGTAATCAAGATAAGAGAAAGGGGGAGTAGGGTGTTCACTCCGTTCCCCCCTCATCACCGAGACCAAGTCGCTGGTGTGGGCGACTCCGGGAATGGGGTTGAGCAGCGTGGAGTTGATCCAACTGAAGATGGTGCTGTTGGCGCCAATGCCGAGTGCCAGCGTGAGCACAACAATGGCCGTGAAGCCGGGACTTTTGGCCAGCATCCGTAAGCCGTAGCGCAAGTCCTGGAGCAGTGTGCCCATCGTTCACCTCAAGAGTTCGCAAGCTGTCAGCCGTCAGCTTTCGGCTCTCAGTAAGCTATCAGCCGTCAGCTTTCAGCTATCAGCAAGCTCCCACCCCCCGGCTTCGTTTCTTCAACTGACCACTGACGACTGACTACTTGGCTTCTAATGACCTGCCAAAACCCTTTCGACATCCTGCTATGGCTGACGGCTGAAAGCTGACACCTCAATTCAGCCGGATGCGGTTGAAGGCATCCCAGGTGGACATATCGGAAAGGACTACGCGGTCCCCGGGTCTGAGTCCGTCCAGAATCTCCACGGTGTTGACGGAGCTTCGGCCCAGCTTCACCTGCACCCGCGCCGCGCCGTTGCCTTCCTCATCCAGCTTGAAAATGCCCACCGTGCTGTTGGGCTGGCCAAAAGCCGGCCGGCCCACGTAGATCACATCCTTCAAGTTCTCGATTTCGATGGTGCCTTCCACGCTCAAGTCGGGACGCGCGCCTTTCGGAAGTGCCCCCTCCAGTTTGACGTCCACCGTCACAGTTCCGTTTTGCACCGCCGGGTCAATCCGCATCACGTGGCCTGAAATGATGCCGTTGCGCGTGTCTATGGAAGCGAGTAGCCCGATCTGAACGTCCTTAGCCTGGGTTTCGGGAATCTTCAGTTCAGCCTTCAGCCGGGTCGGTTGGGCCACCTTGGCCAAGATCGTGCCCACCGTGACCTGCTGGCCGACTTCCACGAGCAGCTCTTGAAGCACACCCTCCGCGCCTGCCCGCACCTGAAGACGGTCCAGTTGTGCCCGCTTCAGCTCGTAAAGAGCCCGAAGTTGCTCGACCTTGGCCTTCTGAGCCTCGAGTTGGGCCTTGGCGGACGCAGCACTTACGCTCAGCCGGTCTTGTTCAATCTGATTGCGGGTGGTCAACTCGTCGGCCTTGGCCTTTGACAGCTTGGAGTTCAGTTCCGCCCCCAAACCTGATTTGGCCAGCGCTTCATCCTTTTCGGCATTGAGCGCCGCCTGGCGATAGTCAGCCTGAACCGTGGCCGCTGCCGCTCTGTGGTCCAGGAGTTGGCTATCAAGCTGCGCCTTCAGGCTGTTGTAGTCAGCCTCGGCGGCCTTGAGTTGCCATTCGGCGTCGAGAGCGGCTTGCTCTAACTCAGGGTTTTTCAGTTCAAGGATTACCGAATCAGCCTCCATAGGCACACCCGGCAGAACCAGCCGGCGCACCACCCGCCCGTCCGTGGTCGCCGGAATCCACAGGATCTCCTCAGGAACCAACGTGCCCAATCCTCTCACTTCCAGCAGCATCGGCCCTCGCTTTACCGTGTCAATCCAGACGGTCGCCTTATCCACGCTGGGCGCAGCGGGTTTGAGGCGCGAAAGTCCAAGGGTTACAGAAGCAAGGACTAACAGACCCAGAATAGAATAAATGATCCTGCGAATTCGCCGTTGTCGCTTGGCAGACTCACGTGGTATGTCCATAAAACCTCTCCGAGGATATTCAAGGCACGAGGGCTGCCATCCTCTTCGTTATTCGAGACATTTATTTTCAAGGGGTTAGGGAGAAGAGCGGGTGAAACTCCCGGCTGAGGTGTCCGATTTTGGGATAGCTCGTCCCGAGTTCGGACAGTGACATGATGGCCGAGTGGCAGTTAGCGACATCGAAGACTAGGTTTTCCCGCCGCGGCGGGAAGATCGGCAATTTTCGCCATTCTGGGGCAAACCATGATCGCAGAGATTTAATGGTTGACAGATTGCACTTCGTGAGCTAGCATACTAGCGTATGATTACGGTCGGGAATGCCCGCAAGGGCCACATACGCCTCAGCGCCTTGGCCTGTCCTGGAGACGAAAAGCCCCCGGCGTCAGGGATGATGATTTGTTGGCAGACGTCTTCTGTCAACCATCAACTCTTGACAGTGGGCGGCAATTCGGAAAGAATTCTTTTTTTGGAACGGACGACCCGGGGATGTTATTGAAAACAAAGGACCGCTGTGGAAAACTCGGGCGCGAAGCCGGAATGTTTATGAAAAAAAGGTACTTAGCCCTATAAGGCGGGAATGTTGTTGAAAACACAAGTTGTTATAGCTAGCCAGAGCAAGAGCGAGTGACGGTCATAGACAATTTGTCAATTGTGGCAGGCATTATGGCGAAGCGGGTTTTTCAGCACGTGAATGAGTGCTGAGGAAAGTGAGGAGAACCCTTTGAGGGTAAAAGCGTTTTGGCGGGTCATCATTTTAGTGTGCGGAATCCTTGCTACTAGCTCGTGGCAACTTTCTTTTGAAAACCAAAGTGCTCCTAAGGCTGGGGGCACGGAATCTGCTGCGAAAGCCACCGCACTTCCTCAGATTTGGAAGTCCGCGACGACTGGCAAAGAGTACCGCGTACAGATTGATGGCGACCGCTTAACTGCCGAGTGGTCAAACATCCCACCTGAGGCTGCCAAACAAGGCGCATACATTCGCAGCGAATGCCGCCGCAGCGGCACAAAGTGGGTAGGCACATCCCGCATTCTTCTGCCTTGCCCCCTGCCGGATGGAAAGACGAAAATGTGTCCTATGATGCTTCGTTTTGAGGTGGACAACATCTCACCCGAGCGCATCACCGGAGGCGGTGAGAGCCTCAGGGACTTTGACTGCGGCTCGTGCGAGGTACGGAAGACAGGCTGGGCCCCGTTTAGCTGGGCGCCTAAACGTTGAGGTAATATGATATGAGTTGGCAAGTTGTTGTTACGCAATCGGTTCTGGGGGCAGGCCGGTGAAGATTCGCATTTTGGGCGTTCCGCTCGACCTGGGGCAAGAGCGCCGGGGGGTGGATATGGGCCCGTCGGCGGTGCGCGCCGCGGGGCTTAACCACGCGCTGAAGAACCTGGGGCATCAGGTGGAGGACGCCGGAAACATCCATGTCAGGTTGCCGGAGGAGCAGCACTATGGTGACCGGCGAGCGAAATACTTGAAGGAAATTGCCGAGACCTCGCAGGAAGTGGCGCAGCGTATCTACCAGACCCTGGAGGCGGGTTACTTCCCTCTCTCGCTGGGCGGGGACCATTCCGTAGCCGTCGGCACCCAGGCGGGCGTCTCCAAGTTTTACCATGACAGGCAGCAGTCAGTCGGTTGTCTTTGGATTGACGCGCACGCTGACATGAACACGCCGGGAAGCAGCCCCAGCGGCAACGTTCACGGCATGCCGCTGGCTGCAAACTTGGGTCATGGTCCGGAATCGCTGAGCAAGATTTTCGGCTACGCGCCCAAAATCCCGCCCCAAAAGTGCGTCCTGATTGGGGCGCGCGCTCTGGACAGCCGCGAGCGGCACCTTGTAAAAGAGTCGGGCATCAAGGTGTTCACGATGCGGGCAATCGACGAGCTGGGGATGCGTTCGGTCATGGAGAAGAGCATTGCACTTGTCAGCAATGGGACTGCGGGTTTCGTCGTCTCTTTCGACGTGGACGTAGTAGACCCGGATGAGGCGCCGGGCGTCGGCACGCCCGTCCCTGGCGGCATCACGTACCGCGAGGCTCATCTGGCAATGGAAATGGTCGCCGACAGCAGGAAAATGCTGGCTTTCGAACTGGTGGAGATTAACCCCATCATTGATGTCATGAATAAGACGGCGATACTGGGCGTGGGCTTGGTCAGTTCCGCTCTCGGAAAGAAGATTCTGTGACAAAGAAAATCCGGTTGGGAGTCCTTTTTGGTGGACGCTCGGGTGAGCACGAAGTCTCACTGACTTCCGCCGCTTCAGTGATGAAGGCGCTTGACCCGGCGAAGTATGAGGTGGTACCGGTCGGCATCACGCGCGAAGGCCGATGGCGGGTGGGGTCCGGAGCGTTCGGACTCTTGACGGAGGCGGCGGGAGATGATGCGGCGCAGCGAACGGCGCCCTTACAGACTGTGCTCGAGGAAGGCAGGGAGGTCACGCCGTCGGTTGATCCAACCGGCCCGAAACTTCTTCCCCTGGCCAAGTCATCCCCTGCTCCAAATGCTCGCCCGGAAGTGGACGTCATATTCCCCGTACTCCACGGCACCTTTGGGGAGGATGGAACGATCCAGGGATTACTCGAGCTCGCAGACGTTCCTTACGTCGGTGCGGGAGTCCTGGCTTCCTCGGCGGGCATGGATAAAGACGTCATGAAGCGGCTGTTCCGCGATGCCGGATTGCCTGTCGTTCCCTGGGAAACGGTGCTGCGGAGGGATTGGGAGCAAGACCCCGCGGGGGTTCGCAAGAGGATTGAGAAACGGCTGCGCTACCCGCTGTTCGTTAAGCCTGCCAACTTGGGGTCATCCGTGGGCATCACCAAGGTGCACGAGCCGCAAGAGCTTCAAGCCGCCATGGACTTGGCCGCGCAATACGACCGCAAGATCCTTGTGGAGAAGGCCGTCGACGCGCGGGAGATCGAGTGCGCGGTGTTGGGAAACGATAACCCGGAAGCCTCCCTGCCTGGGGAGATTATCCCCGTCAACGAGTTCTACGACTACGAGGCGAAGTATATCAAGGAAGGCTCCGAGCTGGTGATTCCCGCCCGCCTCAGCCCCCGCCAGACCAAACGCGTCCAGGAGTTGGCGGTCCGAGCCTTCAAAGCCATCGACTGCGCCGGAATGGGCCGCGTGGACTTCGTGCTGGACCGGAAGAGCGGAAGAATCTTCGTGATGGAAATCAACACCATCCCCGGATTCACTTCCATCAGCATGTATCCAAAGCTCTGGGAGGCCAGTGGCGTCCCCTACTCCAAGCTGCTCGATCGCCTGATTGAACTGGCCCTCGAACGCCACCGCGACAAGACACGCACGCGGTACGACTACACGGCGGTCGGCAAAAGGGACTAGGGGCTTGGGCAATCTTGAATTTTGAATTGGGTTCTTTCTTCTCCACACTACCTACTGCCCGCTGCTTTGGGCCTTCTGCTTTTGGAGGGCCGCCCCGGCAGGTCGGGGCGCCAAGCTTACTTCTGAGTTCTTCATTCCGAATGACATGCCAATACCTCTTTTCAATACTCAGCCAGCCCGGAGCGGAAGCCATGAGAAGGGGGGGCAGCCTCAAGGCCGCAGTTTGGCGGGCGGAAGAAAGAAAAAGTGGGCAGTGGGTCATGAGGCGAAGTAGCCGGAAAGGGCGTTTGTACTAAGCCGC
>DLMI01000071.1:30899-48522 GCA_002478145.1 Acidobacteria bacterium UBA7540 | reverse complement strand
TCAGATCTGTGTTGCGGAGCGATTTGATATTGACCACGTCAGTGTGATCTCTGACCCTGGTTGTGAGGCGTCGGCTGTGGGCGCCACCCTCAAATTCTTCCCCGACCAGCCTCCCGCTATCGACGAAGAAAATGCTCTGCTGAAAGATAAGACCAGGCTTACCAGTCTCAAGATCCCCGACCCCACCAGTCCTGGAAGGATGCGCAACCGGGCACAGGCCGTAAGGCTGATGAAGGAACGCGTCGGGAATGATAAGGTAGTGGAAGGTTGGATCGAGGGTCCTTGCGCGGAGGCCGCCGACCTGCGAGGCATTAACAGTCTCATGCTGGATTTCTACGATGATCCGGCTTTTGTCCGAGACGTGTTTGAATTTGTGGTCGCGATGGAATTGCGCTTCGCGCGATTTCAGGTGGAGATGGGAGCGGATCTAATCGGGGTTGGAGACGCAGCAGCCTCGTTGGTAGGGCCGAAGTTTTACGACGAGTTTGTTTGGCCCTATGAAAAGAAGCTGGTTGACGCGCTGCATGTTGCGGGGATAAAAACCCGTTTGCACATCTGCGGGAATACGCGGCGCATTCTGGCGGGGATGGGCAGGCTGCACTGTTCCATTGTTGAACTGGATTCGCTTTCACCGGTGTCCGAGGGACGTGAAAAAATGGGACCTGAACAGGTTCTGCTCGGTAACATCGACCCCGTGAGAGTCCTGAAGAACGGGACGCCCGAATCCGTTTATGAAGCGGTAGGCGAGTGTCATCGGCAGGCTGGGGAGCGCTTCATTGTGGGGGCGGGTTGCGAGGTTCCGCGGGAGACATCCCCCGCCAACCTCCGGGCCATGGTGCAGTACGCGCGTGAGCACTCGGCGCCTGGCAGTGGGTCAGCTTGATGTAGAGGCGGCGGAACCTGTGCCGATCTGATCGGGACGCCGCCACGCGGTGTCATTCCGAGCCATGTGGCTGTCATTCCGATCCCGCCCTGCGGGAGAGGAATCTCGCTCTGCGTTGAGGAGGATAGGTGGAAGAAAGAATCAGAGCGAGATTCCTCGCTGCGCTCGGAATGACACCGGGAGCAGTGGCGAGGTAAACTCGCCGCTGCACTTGGAAGGTGATAGAAGGGCCCTTGACTCTAAACCCATCCCATCGGATTATTCTCTGGCCCACGCGGGTGGAGCTGAGTGCGCCGGCCGGAACGCCGCTGCGCGACTTGTTGTTCGAGCAAGGAGTTGAATTTCCCTGTGGCGGCCAGGGCAGGTGCCGGGGCTGCCGCATCCGTGTGTTGAACGGAAAGGCGGAAGTTAACCGGGCACAACAGGAGCGGCTTTCGCCTGAGGAGATCGCCAGTGGGTGGCGTCTTGCCTGCCAGTGTGTTGTCGAGGGCGACCTGGAGATCGAACTCCGCCAGTGGGACGCCGCCATACTGGTCGATGATACGGTCTTCGCATTCCGGCCTCGTCAAGGTCTGGGTGTGGCGGTGGATTTGGGCACGACAACCCTTGTGGCTCAGTTGCTGGACTTGGCCACGGGAAGGGTGCTGGCGGTAAGCACCGCGCTGAACGCCCAGGCGCGTTACGGCGCCGACGTGATGAGCAGGCTGCACTTCGCCGTGTTGGAGGGTGGACAACACCAACTCGAGACATTGATCCGTCAGCAGATTGGCACACTCATTGAACAGTTGCTTTTTTCGGCGGGAAAGCATGGGGCCGAAATCGCTGACATCGTGGTGGTGGGAAATACGGTCATGCACCACTTCTTCTGCGGGATCGATGCCGAGCCACTCTCCCATTATCCTTTTGAGCCTGCGGAAGGGGGGCTGAAGACTTTCCGCTCCAGCGCGCTGGGTTGGAAGCATGCGGGCGACCCTCGAGTGCGGTTCCTGCCCTGCCTTGGCGGGTTCGTGGGGAGCGATGTGCTGGCCGGAATTCTGGCCACCAAGCTCACTGAACACGATGACCTGGTCGGACTTATTGATTTGGGAACCAACGGTGAGATTGTGATTGGGAACAAGGACGGATTGCTTTGCGCGTCTGCGGCAGCGGGTCCGGCTTTTGAAGGCGCCAAGATTTCCATGGGTATGCGCGCTTCCACCGGGGCAATTTCGCAAGTGACGGTAAACCGCGACAGGGTACACTGCCACATCATCGGAGACGGCGCTCCAAGCGGCTTGTGCGGGAGCGGTTTGGTAGACGCCGTGGCAGCGGGGCTGGAACTCGGGGTGATCGCAACTTCCGGGCGATTCTCAAAAGGCGAGAACAGTTGGATGCTGGCCCCGCCTGTCGCCCTCACTCAGAATGACATTCGCGAACTTCAGCTCGCCAAGGCGGCCATCGCCGCTGGAATAAAGCTTCTTATGCAGAGGAAGGGCGCGAAAGAACTTGCCCGCCTCTATCTGGCGGGAGCTTTTGGCAACTACATCGATCGCGCCAGCGCACTACGCATTGGCTTGATCGATTTTCCGCCCGAAAGGGTCGAAGCCGCAGGCAACACGGCGCTTCTGGGAGCAAAGCTGGCGCTCTTCAGCCTCGACTCCGAGGACGGGTCATACGCTGGTGTTCGCCGCCGCGTCGAGCACGTGGCGCTCAACGCCGATCCAAGTTTCCAGGATGTTTTTGTAGAGGAACTGGCATTTCCACAAGCAAGACCGAAAAATTAAGGAGACTGCTATGAGCATCTTTGAGGAGCTGCAACAAGCCATAATCGATGGAAAGGCCCCGCTCGCCAAGGAATTGACCGACCGAGGCCTGAAGGAGGGAATCAAGCCCCACGAGTTCTTTCCCAAGGCAATCATTCCTGCCATGGATGAAGTTGGGCGCCGCATGAGGGATTGTGAATTCTTCATCCCGGAAGTGCTGATCGCCGCCCGGGCAGCAAGAGGCGCCACGGACATCCTCCGGCCGCTACTGCTGGGTGAGGAATCCATCAAACCCGCGGGCACGGTGGTCATCTGTACGGTCAAGGGTGACCTGCACGATATCGGCAAAAACATTGTGGCCATGATGCTGGAGAGCGCGGGGTTTCGGATTGTGGACCTGGGGGTGGACGCATCAGCGGACAAGATCGTAGCCGCTGTGAAGCAGCACGATGCAAACTTTGTGGCCCTGTCGGCCCTCCTTACTACGACCATGGTTAACATGAAGGCCATCATTGAAGCGCTCGTTGCTGCCGGCCTTCGAGACAAAGTGAAAGTCCTTGTGGGTGGAGCTCCTCTCACCGATGCCTGGGCGCATTCGATCGGGGCCGACGGCTACGGTAAGGACGCTCCCGGCGCCGTCGAACTGGCCCGTAAGCTCGTTCCCGCAACCTGACGCCTGCTTGGCGAAGGGGCAGAAGGAGGAGTTTGAGTGTGATGACTTCGCGCGAACGAGTGAGTCTTGCCCTTCAGCACAAGGAGGCTGACCGGGTTCCACTCGACCTGGGCGCCAGCGCCGTGACCGGGATGCAGGTGGACACGGTTTACGGCCTGCGCCAGGCACTTGGCTTGGACAGGCCCGGCACACCCATCCGGGTTATAGAACCTTACCAGATGCTCGGTGAGATCGGGCCGGACCTCAGAGAGGCGCTGGGGGTGGACGTGGTCGGCTTGGGCAAACCCTCCAATATGTTCGGATTCAGGAACGAAGGCTGGAAACCGTGGGCCACCTTTGCGGGCACGCCGGTGCTGGTTCCCGAGGGTTTCAATACCGAACCCGAACCGAACGGCGACATCCTGATGTACCCCGAAGGCGACAAGTCTGTCCCGGCAAGTGGCCGGTTGCCCAAGGGCGGGTTCTACTTTGACAGCATAGTTCGGCAGCCGCCCATTGACGAGGGAAGGCTGAACGTCGGGGATAACCTCGAAGAGTTCGGGCCCATCTCCGATGAGGATCTGCAATACCTCCAGCGTGAGGCAGAGAGGCTTTACGCCCAGACGGATGAAGCCATCCTGGCGAACTTCGGCGGCACGGCGTTCGGGGACATTGCCCTGGTCCCTGCTCCCTGGCTGAAACACCCTCGAGGAATCCGCGACATCGAAGAGTGGTACGTCAGCACGGCGACGCGCCGCGATTACGTGTACAGAATCTTTGCACGCCAGTGCGAGATGGGCCTCGAGAACCTGGGGAGGATTCACCAGGTTGTCGGCAACAAGATCGCAGCGGTTTTCGTAACCGGGACCGACTTCGGATCTCAGCATGGTCCCTTCATTTCCCCCAAGGCCTACCGCGACCTGTACAAACCCTTCCACCTCCGGGTCAACAACTGGATTCACGAACACACTCTGTGGAAGTCTTTCATCCACTCCTGCGGATCGGTCAGGGCGCTGATCCCGGACTTCATCGACGCCGGTTTCGACATCCTGAACCCGGTGCAATGTTCGGCGGCGGGCATGGATCCTTGCGAACTCAAGAAGGAATTCGGAGAGCACATCACCTTTTGGGGGGGCGGCGTGGATACCCAACACACTTTGCCTTTTGGGACTCCTGACGAGGTTCGAAAGGAAGTCTGTGAGCGCCTGAAAACATTTGGCCCCGGCGGAGGCTTTGTCTTCAATACCACTCACAACGTGCAGGCGCGCGTGCCCATCGAAAATGTGCTGGCGATGTATGAGACCGTTCGGGACTGTGGACGGTACCCGTTGCGCTGAGGTTTGCACATTATTTGACAACCCTGGTTGTAGCGCCGGGCTTTGACTGCGGCGCCCTCTTGTAGCACGGCCAACTTGCCCCGGCTCACAGTGACTCCGGGTAGTGCGGCGAAAGACATCGCAGATGAAGACTCTGGAAGAATACGTCGCCTTAGCGGGTCAGAGCCACGGTCACATGTGCCCCGGTCAGGTTCTGGGCATCCGTATGGCGATGCTTGGGCTGAGGTCGATCGGTATTGATGATCCGGTCAAAGACCGCAAGCGCCTGTTAACCTTTGTCGAAATCGATCGCTGCGCCACGGACGCCGTTAGCCTGGTCACCGGATGCCGCTTGGGCAAGCGGTCACTCAAGTATCTGGACTATGGGAAGGTTGCGGCGACCTTCGTGGACCTCGAGACGGGCCGGGCGGTGCGGGTGGTGGCTCGTGACGATTCGCGCGCCAAAGCCAAGGCCCTGTTCCCGGCCATTACCGACGCCTCTCAGGCACAGCTTGAAGCGTACAAGGTGATGGAGGATGATGACCTTTTTAACCTCCAGGCGGTGCGCGTGCAACTGAAGCCGGAGGACCTGCCGGGACGCCCGCGCTCTCGCGTCACCTGCGAGCAATGCGGCGAAGGCGTTAACGACGGGCGAGAGCGCCGGCTGGGTGACCGCGTCCTGTGCCGGAGTTGCGCGGGAGAAAAGTACTACGAACCAGTGACGAGTGACGAGCAGGATTCAGGATTCAGGATTCAGGATTCAGGGGATAAGGATGGGCCGGAGAGCGGGTATTAAGGATTCGCTTTTCCCTAGTCCCCAGTCCCCAGCACCCAGCCCCTGGCCCTTGACACCTGACACCTGGCACCTGCTCTTCCGCTCGTCACTCGTCACTTGTCACTGCTCTGTTATGTCTGAGACCCCTATCACCATTCCCGGTAACAGCCCGTCCCTGGTCCCCAACCGGCGATATTGGCCCGTTGTCACGCTCGTGATCCTGGGGATCAATGTTGTTGTCTTTCTCATCATGACCTCCTCCGGGGGCTCAACGAACACGGACGTGCTTCTGGATTTCGGGGCATCGTTCAATCCCTACTTTCGACGCGGGGAATACTGGCGGCTGGTCATGCCGATGTTCCTTCACATCGGTTGGCTGCATCTGATCGTCAACAGTTACGCCCTCTTCATCCTCGGCCCCATCCTGGAGCGAGTTTACGGTTATGGGCGTTTTGCGCTGCTGTACGTTGCCGCCGGCATGGGCAGCTCGGCCCTTTCCATGAGCCTCTCGAGGAACATCGCGGCGGGCGCATCCGGAGCCATCTTCGGAATCGCCGGCGCCATGCTGGTGGCGGGGTACTTGCACCGCGACGCAATCCCGCCTCATTGGGGACGCGCTTTCGGCAGAGGAATTCTTCCTTTCATTCTGCTCAACCTGATCTTCGGCTTTTCGGTCAGAGGGATCGACTACTGGGGACACCTGGGCGGGTTGCTGACTGGCATGGTGTTGGCGGCTCTCATTCCTCCACCCGCGCATGACTTGGCGCCATGGTCCGGCGGAGAGCGGACGTCCCAAGCCGTGGTCGTTGTGCCTATCCTGGTGGTGGCCCTGGCGATGGCTTCCACCGCGCAGCATTACGCGATGTCTCGTGATGTCACCCGGTTGCTCCGGGAAGGTGAGCGGTTGCGCTCCGCCCACCAGGATGCCGAGGCGCTGGAACGTTTCCGGGCGGCGGCCCAGCGGTCGCCACGCGACGAGCGCCCCCACGAGATGATGGGCGCGCTGTATTTGCGGCAGCAACAGTTCGACAAAGCCATCCAGGAATACAGCGAGGCTGTGCGGTTAAGCCCGGGCGCGCCGGAAGCGCAGCTCGCGCTGGGCGTGGCCTACCGCATGAAGGGTGACCTCGCTAGGGCGCAGCAGGCCTTCGAGGCCGCACTAGGCAAAAACCCGACCACGGCGGAGGGGCAGCGATTGCTGGCTGACCTCTATGCCGAGCAGAAGCTCTATTCGGAAGCAATCCAGCATTACAAAGAAGCCTTGCAGATCGAGCCCAACAGTGCCGAATCGCACAATAACCTGGCGTGGCTTTATGCCACCTGCGAAGACCCCAAATGGCGCGACCCGCGCGCGGCGCTCGAGCACGCCAGCCGGGCGGTGGAATTAACTCATTGGAAAGAGGCTGGATTCATCGATACGCTGGCGGAGGCCAATTACGCCAGCGGAAATTATCAGGAGGCTGTCCGAGTCCAGTTGATAGCCTTGCAGCTCGACCCACAAGACCCTGAGCTTCAAGAGCACATGGCCCGCTACCGCAAGGCCGCCGGCGGGTAGTAAGGCGCTGCCCGCTGCGTTGTCAGTTTAACACCCATAATGACATGCCCATGCTCCTCCTGCCTCATGTTAGACTTTGGACTTTCGACCTTTAACTTTGGACTTGTTCCGTGCCCCAACTCCCTCGCGTGGTGATACTCGGCCGCCCCAACGTGGGCAAATCCACGTTGTTCAACCGCATTTGCGGTCGCAGGCGGGCGCTTGTGGGCGACGAGCCGGGAATGACGCGCGACCGCCTCTACGCTCCTGCCACGTGGCTCGGCAAGCCGTTTGAGGTAATCGATACGGGAGGAATGATTCCCTTCGAAAAGGATCTAATCCCAACTGAGATCATCCGTCAAGCACAGGTGGCGATCGAAGAAGCCGCTCAGCTTATTCTGGTGGTGGATGCCCGCCAGGGAATCGTGCCGCTCGACGAAGAATTGGTGCACCTGCTACGCCGCACGGGGAAGCCGCTCTCCCTTGCGGTGAACAAGGTTGACGCCGCTCAGCATTCGCCCTTGGCGGCGGAGTTTCACGGCCTGGGGATCCCCGATATTTTCCCCCTTTCCGCCGAACATGGACTAGGCGTGGATGATCTGCTGGAACACGTCACAAAGGATTTTGCAGTCTCCGCCGAGGCGCCTGAAGAACAGCACGTCGAATCCGCCGGTGGGACGGCCGCGGCTACGCTGGCGCCTGCACGCGATCAAGCCATCAACGTCGCCATCATTGGGCGGCCCAACGTGGGCAAGTCAACTCTGCTGAACAGCCTTCTCCAAGAGGAGCGCTCCATCGTTTCGCCGCTGCCCGGTACCACCCGTGACGCCGTCGACGCGCAATTCGAGCGCGACGGACTTCGCTTCCGGTTCATCGATACCGCCGGGATTCGCCGCAAAGGCAAGACCAAGTTGCTGGCGGAGAAGCTAAGCGTGATTCAGGCGCGAAAACACCTGGAGCGCGCCGACGTGGCGCTGCTCATGCTGGATGGGCCAGAGGGCATCGCGGCCCTCGACACCCACATCGGTGGCTACGCGCATGAAAGCCGGCGCTCGGTCATCATCGTGGTCAACAAATGGGACTTGGTCAAAAAAGGGCCGGCCACCACGCGCGATTACATCCAGATGATAAGGGGGCGGATGAAATTCCTCGCCTACGCCCCCATCGTCTTCATCTCCGCCTTAGCTGGCCAGAAGCTGGGCAATTTGCTCAAGACCATCGCCCAGGTTGCGGAAGCTCGCCGCCTGCGGGTTTCCACATCGGAAATGAACCAGTTCCTCAAGGAGTTGGATTTCGAGCGCGCTCCAACCCCGGCCGGGAAGCCCACGCGGGTCTATTACCTTACCCAGGGCGGAGTCGCTCCCCCTGTGTTCGTCGCCTTTACCAACCGCCCGGGCAAACTACACTTCTCTTTTGAAAGGTTTCTCGAGAACCGCATCCGGGAGAGGTTCGGCTTTATGGGGACTCCGATCATCATCAAGCCTCGCCAGAGCCGCTGACCTCGGCTGCGCGCCAGGTTGTTTTCCATCCAACCGGCCGGTGAGACATTGCGTTGTCTAATTTGGAGGGTTTTAGCCAGAATGGTATACTGACTTGCTTTGAGTGATTATATGGGAGCCAACGCCTTCATGGTTATGGAACTCATTGGGTCCCGGAAGGGAGTTCTGGGTAATGTCCTGGGAAATGACGGGAATCCGCATAATTTTCTTATTGGTCATTATTGTAGCATCGTTCCAACTGCATCCATTTGGCCTGTCCAAGTCTTTGGCAGCCCTTTTGGGTGCTTCTCTGGGGGTGTTTTTCATCTTCTTCGAGATGCGTCTGGAAAGAGCCAGCCTGAAGCGGCTGATCGGAGCTGCCGCAGGATCAATTTTTGGCATTCTTGGGGCGCTCATGATCAGCCACCTGCTGAGCATCACGGCACTGGACAAGGTTAGCCTTTCCTTCCTTCAGGTGACGTTGCTCCTTCTCATGGCCTACGTGGGATTGGTGCTGGGCGCCAACAAGGGCGATTTACTGAATCTATCTGCCCTGGGAGGATTGTTCAGCGCTGAGGTGAAGCCAAAGAGGAACTTTAAGATACTGGATACCAGCGTCATCATCGACGGCCGCGTTGCCGACGTTTGCGAAACGGGTTTCATTGATGGGCTGATGATCATCCCGCAATTCGTGCTGCGCGAACTGCAACTGGTGGCCGATTCTTCCGATCCGCTCAAGCGCAATCGTGGCCGGAGAGGCCTGGATATCCTGCAGCGCATGCAGAAGATGGGCACCATCCAAATCCAGATCGTTGAGGAAGACTTTCCGCACATGCATGAAGTGGATTTGAAACTCATCGAACTGGCCAAGCAGTTGGAGGGGAAAATCGTCACCAACGATTTCAACCTCAACAAGATGGCCCAACTTCAGGGCGTGGCGGTGCTGAACGTCAACGAGCTGGCCAATGCCCTGAAGCCTGTCGTGCTTCCGGGTGAGATCATGCACGTGTTCATCCTCAAGGAAGGCAAGGAATACAATCAGGGTGTTGCCTACCTTGATGACGGCACGATGGTGGTGGTGGATAATGCCAAGAAGATGATTTCCAAGACCATCGACATCGCCGTGACCAGCGTTCTGCAAACCACCGCGGGCAAGATGATTTTCGGAAAGTTCGAGGAACGAAAAGCCGTCGTGGAGCCCGTTCATCAGTAGGCTGGACGTGGGTGGCTTCACGATTGTGGCGACGACGGATGGCGCCCCTCGCCTTTGCTTTCCAGCGAGACGAGCAAGCGAGGTTTCAAGTCCCTGACACCTGAAACCTGGGACCTTATTCTATGAGCGTTCTGGCTATCATTCCAGCGGCAGGATGGGGCGTGCGCATGGGGAGCGCAACACCCAAGCAATTCCTATCGCTCGAGGGCGTTCCGATTTTCGTTCACACGCTGCGGAAATTCGTCGCCTGCGAGGCGGTGGACGACATTTTTCTTGGCCTGCGGGCGGAAGATACAGAACGCGCTCAAAAAGAGATCGAGCGCGAGCATTTGGCGCGGCCAGTGCGGCTGGTGGAAGGGGGGCCCTCGCGCCAGGAGACCGTGGCCCGCTGCCTGGATCAGGCTGGGCCGGATACGGAAGTAGTGCTGGTCCATGACGCCGTCCGGCCGTTTATTGAGCTGGAAATGATCCCACGCCTGGTCGCCGCCGCGCGCCAGGAGGGCGCAGCAATCCTCGGCATCCCCAGTGTTGATACCGTAAAGCAAGTGCAGCGACACATGATCCTGGGGTCCATCCCGCGAGAACGGATCGTGCTTGCGCAGACGCCCCAGGCCTTCCGATATGAGATTATCCGTGAGGCTTATGGCCGGGCCATAGCGGACGGCTTTTACGGAACGGATGACTCCAGCCTTGCCGAACGGCTTGGCTACAGCGTCACCGTGATTATGGGTTCTGACCGCAACATCAAGATTACTAAACCCTCTGACCTGCCTCTCGCCCGCCTTTACATCGCGCAAGAACGCGAACGGCAGGAAGCCGCACAAGGATGAAAGCCTCAGAGCATCAGGTGAAGCCAGAAACAGACATCCGATCGCGCCGAGATAAATCTCCTTCGCGCGAGCCGCCGCATCCGCCATCAGAACTTCAGACTTCTATTCGTACCGGCATCGGGAACGACTTACACCGCCTCATCCCCGGCCGCAAGCTCATCCTAGGCGGAGTGCGAATCCCTTTCGCGAAAGGTCCGGCAGGCCACTCGGACGGCGATGCGCTGGCGCACGCCATCTGCGATGCGCTGCTCGGCGCCGCCGCGCTGGGCGACATGGGGCGGCATTTTCCCAACACTTCTCCCCAATGGCGCGCCGTTTCCAGCCTCTTATTCCTTCGTCATGTCCGCAAGCTGTTGCAGGATGCCGGTTATGCGATTGTGAATGTTGATGCGACGGTAGGCCTTGAACGCCCCAAACTTTCCCCCCATATCCCTCGCATGCAAGAAAAACTGGCCGAGGCACTCGGCCTGAACGCCGATCAAGTCAGTGTGAAAGCCAAGACCGGCGAAGGCGTGGACGCCCTCGGTCGCGGTGAAGCCGTGCGGGCTGACGCTGTCGCACTCATCCGCAAGATACGTCCCTGAAGGGAGCTGAGGGTCTTCGCAGAATTGATTCCCCGTGCCCATTCTCAAACACCTTCTCCGACACCGCGTCAGTCGCCAACAGGTTCAGCGATTAGTCTGGCCGCCGCTGAACATCGCCCACCGGGGGGGAGGTGGAGAAGCTCCGGAGAATACTTTGGCAGCTTTCGAACTCGCCCTCCGGCAGGGCGCAGAAGGGATTGAGTTGGACGTCCACCTTTCTTCCGACGGCATGCCCATGGTCATTCACGACCCGCGCCTGGGCCGCACCACCTCAGGCCACGGGTGGGTCAGCGAGCATCGAGCCAATGCCCTTCGCCGATTGGACGCCGGCTCATGGTTCAATCGGCGTTTTCCAGAAAAGGCGCGGCAGCGTTATGTGGGCGCGAAGATTCCGCTCCTCTCCGAGGTCCTCGCCTGGGTTCGCCAGCACAAGATACTTGCCTTGGTGGAGATCAAGGGGGGCAGGAGCACATATCCGGGCATCGAGGCCAAGGTACTGGATGAGATCGAATGCGCCGGAGTCTGGTGGCTCGCGACCATAGTTTCGTTTGACCTCGCCACCCTCCGCCGTGTCCGGGAACTCGACTCCCACCTCTCGCTGGGCCTGGATGTTTCCCGGTCGCTGCTCGCCATCCGGCGGATAAGGTCCCTGGCAGGCAAAGCTATCCTTCCACATTGGGCAATTGCATCACGGGGATTCATCCGCCGCGCGCACCGGCATTCGCTTCGCGTTTTCACCTGGACTGTGGACCAGCCCGCGCGGATGGAACGAATGATCGCCGCCGGTGTGGACGGAATCATCACCAACTACCCAACCCGGCTGGCGGAAGTCCTTAGCCGGCAAGAATCCTCTGACAGGCAAGAGCCAGAAGCCAGGAGTCAGAAGTCAAGAGACAGAAGGTGGGTCGTAGACGGCATGTGAGATTCTTAGGTTTGTTCCCACCTACCGCCTACTGCCTACCACCTACTTACTGTCCATGAGCGAAGCAAGAAAGAAAACCGCTAAGAAGTTCGTGATCTCCGGACGAGTTCAAGGAGTCGGCTATCGGTTCTTTGCCGAGCGATGGGCAGAGCAGCTTGGCATTGCCGGTTACGTTAAGAACCTCTGGGACGGCACCGTCGAGGCTTATGTGATCGGCGATGCGGTGGCTTTGGAGGAATTCAAACTTCGCCTGGCGGAGGGGCCGCGAAGCGCCCGCGTGACCGGCGTCAGTGAATCCGACGAAGCGGTGGACAGGCGCTACATCCGCTTCATGATCGAAGGCGGATGGTAGGGACCGGTAGGTGGTAGATGGAATGTGCTAGGTGGGAGGATGTCTTCCCCTGCCTACCACCTACGGAGCAATAAGGAGGGGAAGATTAGAGTCTGAAATCTCATTTATGGAGGAATAGGAGTGGATCTTAAGAGCCTGATTCGCGAAGTCCCGGACTTCCCCAAGCCCGGCATTCTTTTTTACGACATTACCACCCTGCTCAAAGACCCGGTTGGGCTTCATTCCGCCGTCGATGCGCTGGCTAACTGTTATATTGGGCGCAAGATTGATTGCGTGGTTGGGATTGAGGCTCGCGGCTTCATCTTTGCGCCGATGGTGGCCTACCGGCTTAACGCCGGATTTGTCCCTGTGCGGAAGCCCAACAAGCTTCCGGCCGCGACCGCGCGTGCCGGTTACAACCTCGAGTACGGCGCCGACTCGCTGGAAATCCACCGCGACGCCGTAAGCCAAGGACAAGACGTATTGATTATTGATGACCTGCTGGCCACCGGCGGGACGGCGGTAGCCGTGGCGGGGCTCATCGAATCACTGGGCGGAACAGTTGTAGGGCTCGGATTTCTGATTGAGCTCGAGTTCCTATGGGGTCGCGCCAAACTCAGTAAGTACGACGTCCGCGCTGTCCTGAAGTATTAGAAGTCGGTAGGTGGTATGTGGAGCAGAGTGTTTTGCCCACCTACTACCTACGACCTACCTCCCTGCGAGCCTGCGTCACCCCCAGCGGCTTCCCGAGGTTCGATTGTTTTCAGGATTTCATCCAGGAAGAACTCCTCAGGCAACGACCCTTCGATTTGAGCACTTTCGTTGACGACGGTCTTCGGAACTGCGTGGACGCGGTACCTGGTAGCCCAATCGGGGAACTCCGTGGCCTCAATGGCGTCGGCGCGGATGTTGTCATTCTCCATCGCGAACTGATACGCCAGTCGCACGGCCCGTGAGCAGTGAGGGCAGGTTGGAGTGACAAACACTTCGAGGTGGAGGGGTTGGGCAAGTTTGGCAAGTTTCTCTCGACTAGCTGGAAGCAGGCCCGAATCCCCCCTCGAGACAGCGAGGATGGCATCGAGCAAGGTGGAAAACTCGTATCCGGCAGGCAAGCCATAAAACCGAATGCCGTAGTCCTTCCCGTTTCGGATTACGGTGGCGGGAACCTTATCCACGCCGTATTCACCCACCTTCCCCTTGTCGAGCAGGAAGTTGAATACCTCGAGCGAGAGCTTGTCGGAAAGGCCGGCCAGTTCCTTCACAAGCTGCAGCGTCTCGGCGCCAAGCTCCAGGTTCAACTCCTGGGTGAAATGGACCAGCCTTACCGGCTTCACCATTTGTTGCAGTCTTTCGCGGATTTGAGCGGCATCCTCGTCGCGGATCAGTCCCATGGCAACCCCCTGGCTGGCAAGCACGTAGCGCGCGTTTCTCACCGCGGGTCTTGAAGGGCGGGGCTTCAGCCCCGCCGCCGGGCACCCGTCAGAAAGGGGCTTTAGCCCCTGAGGCACCAGCCAATGCCATCAGCGAACATGGGGTTTCAGCGGCTAAAGCCGCGACTCTCTAGCGCCGCGTCCGGCGGGGCTGAAGCCCCGCCCTTCGGATTCCTAACGAGGCGTGACTCATCGGTCTGAGGCAACGCCTCTCCAGAACTCAGCGCAGAACTACACATGAAATCCACCCTGCCTGCTCCAATGAAGGGCAAAAGGTTTCGTGCACCTTATTCGATGCTCAAAGGCAGAGTTCGTTGCAGGACTTCGCGTCAAGCTGCGGGCTACAGCTCGCTTTCCGAATCAAAGCCAAACTTCTTCATCTTGTAGCGAAGCGCGTCGCGGGAGATATCCAGGAGTTTGGCAGCGTGGGTTTGGTTTCCCCCCGTCTGCTTTAGGGCCAGACCGACCAATTCCCTCTCCACTTCTTCGAGCGAGGTGCCCTGTTTGGGCAACTCCAGGACAGGAATCATCCGGCCCGAGGCCAGCGGGCGCCAGGAGGTCGCCGCGGCGGTCACGAGGGGCTGCGATTCCACCGGTACGCAGTCCGGGATCGCAACCGGTGTGAGGTTCTCATAACTCTGCGGCTGGCCCGTCACTTGAATCGGAAGATAGGTGGGGCGGATGTAATCCGCCTCCTCGAGAATCATCGCGCGTTCGATGGCGTTCTTCAGTTCGCGGACGTTTCCGGGCCAGTCATAGGCCAGCAGCAGGTTGCGAGCCTCCTGCGTGATGCCCCGGAGGCCCTTTCGAAACCGGAAGTTGTAACGCTCGATGAAGAAGTCCACGAGCGGAAGAACGTCTTCCTTCCGGTGCCGCAGAGGAGGAATGAAAATCGGGATGACACTGAGACGATAGAAAAGGTCCTGGCGGAAGACACCCTCCCGGACACCTTGTTCGAGGTCGCGGTTCGATGCCGCGATAACACGCACATCCACCCCAATGTCCTTGATTCCGCCGATGCGCCGGATCGTTTGGTCTTCCAGAACCCGCAGCAGCTTCGCCTGAAGGTAAGTTGACATTTCACCGATTTCGTCAAGGAACAGGGTCCCGCCATCGGCCACTTCGAAGAGGCCTTTCTTCTGCGCCTTGGCGTCGGTGAACGCCCCGCGCTCGTGCCCGAATAGTTCGGCCTCCATCAAGGTTTCCGGAATTGCCGAACAGTTGATCGGTACAAAAGGCTTATCGGCGCGCACGCTGTCATAATGGATCGCCTTCGCGATGAGGTCCTTTCCTGTGCCGCTCTCTCCCTGAATCAGCACCGTGGACGCTTCGCTGGCCGCCACCTTGCGCACGAAGTTCATCAGTTCCAGCATGCGCGGGGACTTGCCGACCACCTCGTGGTATCCGGAACGCTTCCGCACCTCTTCCCGCAGGCCATCGCGCTCGGAGCGCAACATCGACCGGTCGATAGCATTGGCGATGGTGATCTGAAGCTCGTCGAAGTCCAGCGGCTTCTTGATAAAATCCAGGGCGCCCAGTTTGATTGCAGTCTTGATATCGTCAAGCTGGGGATCACCCGTGATCATAATGACCGGGATGGAAAGATTGTTCTGTTTGATCTCCCGCAGGACCTCAATTCCGCTGAGGTCGGGCAAGCGCACGTCAAGCAGGATCAGGTCCGGCAACTCGGCGCGGATCTGCGCCAGTCCCCCCGTGCCGCTTTCGGCCTCCAGGGCCGTATAGCCCCACTCCTCGAGTTGGCGGCGGACGGACCAGCGAATCAGCTTCTCGTCGTCGACGATCAGGACTTTCTCATTGGGCATAGATTTCTCTGGATTCCTCGACCGCCTCGCGCATGGGCAAGCTGATAATAAAACGACTTCCTTTTCCGAGCTTGCTTTCGACGCTCAACGTGCCCCCATGCTGGCGAATGATCCGCCGGCAGAGTGACAAGCCCAACCCCGTGCCTCCCCGCTTGGTTGTGTAGAAGGGACGGAAGATGCGCTCCAGAGATTCAGGAGGTACACCTACCCCGGTATCGCTCACCGAGATTTCCACCAGGTCCGCCTGGCCCGGCCCGCCAGGAGCGGCGACCTTGGCAGCAACCGTGATCTTCCCTTCCCGCTCGATGGCCTGAACGCCGTTCAAAACCAGGTTCAAAAGCACTTGGTGAAGCTGTTCCGAATCCATGCGAAAGGCAGGGAGGTCCGGAGGAACCTGAATGGAAAACTCCACGTTTTTTGATCCCGTCTGCTGACGAGCGAGATGCAAGGTTCGGGCAAAAGTGTCCTTCAAGTCAGCCCGGCCGAACTGCGGAGGCTTGGGCTTGGCATACGCGAGCATGTCGTTCAGCACTTTCTCGATTCGCCGCACCTCCTGACGCAAATCCTCCATGACTTCGCGGTCCGGGTGATCCTTGGGAAAATCCTTGGAAATAATCTCGATTGCACCGGCAATTCCGGCTAAGGGGTTGCGAATCTCATGAGCCACTCCCGCGGCAAGTTCCCCCATCGTCGCCAGATGCTCCGCCTGGAGCATTTCTGCATCGTGGGCCCCCTGGCAGTGGTCGCAAAAATCCTTCCAGCGGTTGGCCAGCCTATGGATCTCCCTTTCCAGGGCCATCGTGCCACCCTCGAGCTTCGCCGGCATCGCAAGCGTGACGTAAGTGGGAGCAATTCTTCTGATAGCCTCGCGGAGTTCCCCGAGCAGAGCCCAGGACCGGCGCTCCTGGTAAATGAGCATCCCTGTGGCAGCGGCGAGAGCCGCGAGTAGCGGAATGGCCAGCTCAAGTTGGGAATTCAGCCCGTTGCGGAACCACTCATGCCCTGTGAGCAGGACGATTCCTACCATGGCAGAGATCAAGACGACTAGATTCTGGCCAAATGTCGGAGGGAACCTGAATACGCGTTTTAGGGGATCCCAATTCAAGGTTGTGATATTTCCTCTGCACTGACTTACAGGCTTAATTTTAACATACGGTGATGAGTGTGGCCAGAAAGCCCGAAACTTTTTCCGAGGAGATGAGGCACTCCCTAATCGCCGATGCGACGAACCGGCCTTTGATCGCCTGTGTCATTCCGAGCGAAGCGAGGAATCTCGCATGTCCTTTGATTCAGAGCGAGATTCCTCGCTTCGCTCGGAATGACAGGGTACTACCTACCGAGTGCCCGCTCACTTCCATCCCATTCGGTCGCGAAGAGACGTGACGTGCGCGATATGGTGCCGGCCGTGCCAGGCATACATACCAAGGTATTTGTCCAGTGTCACCACTCCCATTTCAGGGTGCAGGAACGTGCGCGCGAAATCCTCTGCGCGCAGGGACCTCAATAGGAGTACAAAGCGCCGGTGCAAAGATTCCAGCAAGGAAAGGGAAAGCTCCGCAGGCGCTGTGCGCGCATCCTTAAGGGTTGCCCAGCGTTCCTGGTCGTACGGCTTAATGGTCGGCTCGTCCTCCGTTAAGGCAAGCCGGAAGCGCACGTAGGCATTCATGTGGCTGTCAGGGAGGTGATGGACCACTTGCCTCACCGTCCAGCCGCCTGGGCGGTAGGGAGTATCGACCTGCTCCTCCGTTAACCCTGCCAGGGCTTTGCGGAGCTGCGCAGGCGCCTGCTCGATTTGAGCAATCAATTGTCGTCTCTGTTCGTCCGTAATGACTCCTTCCCACTTGAACTTCCCGACGGGATATTGCAGGTCCATAGATCCATGCCTCCTTCGTCAAATCGTTCGCGTCCCCAGTGAAAGAAGGGCCCTCATTATTCTACCCTGAAATCCAAATCGGCGGGCGGCATCAACACTCGCTGCGGCGCGAAAGCAGGCTATCCCGCATTTCTCACTACGGCACTGGAAGGGCGGGGCTTCAGCCCCGCCGCTACAAGGCCTTCCTGATTATTCCTGTGTCCCGTGTCCCGCGCAGTCCCGCGCCTGCGGGACTGC
>DLMI01000071.1:14174-30837 GCA_002478145.1 Acidobacteria bacterium UBA7540 | reverse complement strand
CGCGGGGCACGGGACCAACAGAGGGCAGGAGCCGCGATTTCGGCGGGGCTGAAGCCCCGCCCTTCCGGCAGCCCCCTAAGAGCGTCCAAACGTGGTGAGAAATCCAGGCCATGGATGGCCTTGAAACTCTCGTTCAGTCTCGTCGAGAATGTGTACACTGTCCGCCTCATCAGCCGTGTCCAGCGTTGGCGCGGAGCCACGTTTCACAAAGGGTCCTTTGTACAACGCGGTCGGCCCTGGCCGCATTGAACAGAAGTGCTCATTCTCTGTAGATCGAGGTCTTATTGTTGGTGTGGATTGAACAGCGCACGCGTCTTCTCAGGCAGGGCGGATATGAACTCGGAAATTAGACGCTCCAGATGCTCGAACTGTTTTTCCGGCCGCCACACAGGGTTCTTTTCAAAATCCATCCTCTTCACAGTCAGGTGCGCAAGCCGCCAGTCTAGCCGGTCACGATAACCTTGAAGCCATGACGGTTTCGCAAGGAGGTTTTGGAATTCCTTACGTAATTGCGTCTTGTCCGGCAGGTAATCGGTTACAAACACGTCTTCAAATTTGCTCTTCTTCGTCGGGTCAATGCGCGGGTAAAAGAAATCGAGTAGCAGTCGCATGTGGATCAAGCACGATTCCCGGATCATCGCATCAGCCACCTTACCGTACCTTGGCTTGCCCCACATCGAAGCAGCAATTCGAAATCTGTTGATCTCAAAGCTTAAGTGTTTGCGGAGCATCTCATCCAACTGATTTTGCTTCGGCGGGACTCTTTGAACTGTGCTCATACAAGTGCTGATTCCAAAATTCCTGGGTTCAGGATGTCTGAAGTAGGCTTCGGGCTGCTCATCGCGTTGAAAAAAAGCGACTATTTTGAAAGTGCGACAGTCAGGAAACCCGCCGTAAGTCCAATTCGCAACTCGCCCTTCATTATCGAATTCCCTCGCCGTCACTCGACAGCGTCCTGTCGGTGTGCCGCCTGTTAGGCGTAGGCGTGCAGTCCTGGCAGCAGGTAGGTGACGCCGAAGAAAGTAAACATCACAATGCCGAACCCGATAATCGCGAAGTAGGCGGAGCGGCGCCCCCGCCAGCCACGCGTCAGCCGCATGTGTATATAACCCGCGTAGGTCAGCCAAGTGATGAGCGCCCAATCTTCCTTTGGGTCCCAACTCCAATAGGATCCCCACGTCCGGTTCGCCCAGTAGGCTCCGGCGATGATCATGAGGGTTAGCAGAGGGAAAGAAATGGCAACGGTCCTATAGATTAACCCGTCGAGAGTGTCCCGTTGCGGCAAGAAATTCGCGATCGTGTCGTATTTCCTGCTCAGCACTTCCCACGCGAGCGAGGCAAACAGCGCGCAGACAGTCCCCGCCAGCAGGAACGGGCTTGCAGCCAAATGAACACCAAAGCTCTGCCCCACCTGGGGAACAAAATACGGCCCGGAGTGGACCTTCAGCAGGAACAGCGCAAGAGCCAGGACCTGAGCAAAGACCGAAGCCAGGAAAAGCCGCCGGCCCCAGTTCTCCCATCGGCCGGGCTTCTCACCAAACGAATCGAGGACATTGATAACCAGGACCGCTGCCGCCAACCCCAAGACGATTACAAACGGCCACCCCAGAACCGGAATGGAAACCATCAGCGGTTCTTTGGGAGCCAGCATCACCTTCTCCTGAGCCTCCGCATCCCAGGCAGGGAGCAGGAAGGCCAAGTTGCTGTCCACCGAGCTGATGACAATCGCGCCGTAAATCGCCGCCACCAGTCCCGAAGTCCAGCTAAGGAAAGTGCGTGCGCTGACCCCGTCCTTTATGAGGTACAACAAGGCTAAGGCGAAAGAAATCGTAAAGCCCGCGTAGCTCAGCATCGCCAGCGTAACGTGAATTTGTAGCCAAGTGCTCTGGAGCGCTGGAACGAGCGGCCTTATCTCCCCCGGTAGCACCTGCAATAAAGTCAGCGCCAGCGTGGCAATGGGTAGGGTTATCGCGCCCAGGAAGGGGATTTCGAGTTTCCACTCCACCACCTCTTGCAGGACCACCACCGCCCAGGAGAAAACCAGTACCATCTCGTAGATGTTCGACAGCGGGGGATGCCCGGAGGTAACCCACCGGGTCACGATGGCCCCCGTGTGCAATAGGAGGCTGCCGCGCGTCAGCGCCTCGGCGCCCGCCACTAGGTTGGACTGCCGGACCGCCAATGAGAAAACATAAAGAACCGAGGCCCCCAAGTATCCAAGAAGTGCCAGATAAAGAAACTTCTCACCTGTTGCCCACCCGGAACGCCCAATAAGGTGCGGGACGGAAACTGCCATCACTACCAGCAAAGCCACGCCGACGGTCAAAAGGATCCAGGTTCCCACGCTGCTGGTCCGGTGTTCATCGACGTGTGTGGTAAGAACTTTCGCCATACTTTGTCTCCTCTTGCCGCACCTTTACCCCGCCAATTGCATGCGACGTAGCGCCGGCCTTCAGGCCGGCACCTGCCCCGACGAGTCGGGGCGCTACACCGTCCAACGAATTACGGGACACCACACTAGCTCAGGCCGGGATTGCTTGCGTAATCTCAGGCTGCGAAGTTCTGAGGGCCACTTCCAGCTCGCCTGCCAATTCGTTGAAACGCCTTTCGAAGCTCTCACGGTATTTGCTGGGTTGTCCCCCAAGCAAGAGTGCCGGCCGCCCCTTGCTGTCGCGTCCGACCACGCCCCACATTCGCACGTGCGACATATATAGGGCCATCATCAGCCCTGCCGTCAGCAGCAGGCACCCACCCCAGATCAGGTTCTGGCCGGGTTGGTGCGCGACTTGCAGCCCGGTCATGTACTCCATTTCCAGGTCCCGAAGTTGAAAGTTGATCCCTGACTCGTTGGGCGGCGCCATATCAGGAGCCTTGGGAAAGATCCACACCCGTGCCTGCTTCCCTCCTGGCAACGTCACCGCCAACTGGAGAGCTGGGTTGCGAGGCTCGTCCGAACGTGAGGCGATCTGGTTCCCTTCCAAAACGAAATCCGGGATGAAATCAGCCAACTCCACTTGCGTACCCTGATCGTGGAGGCGGGCCAGTTCTCCGGGTCGTAAGGTAAATGTCTGCGGAGGATACTTGTTTCCGTCCTTATCAGTCCAACTGGCCTCGAAGACCAACTTGCGGGGTGTCCCAGCGGAACCATAGCTCGCTTGGAAGAACCGTACCCCCTTATAGGTGAGGGGCTCGTTCACAAAGATTTTCTTTCGGGCGACCTCGCGCCCGTTCTCTTCCACAACCAATTGGCTCCAATACTGCTTTGGCGAACCGTCGGGGTACTTTTCCATGCCCGCGCCGTCGCACCGCACTGTAAAACCCAGCCGACGCGGTGCGCCCGGGGCCGTCATGGGTTCAACCGATTGGGTCCGTGCCCCGGGAATCAAGCTAACGTATCCCCTAAAACCCCACAGGCCGTCAACGATGGCGCCCGCGAAAATTATCAGCAGACTGGCGTGGACGACGTAAGGCGCCAAGCGCGCTGTCCGGTGCTTCTCCACATAAAGCGTTCCCCTTTCCAAAACTTTCGGCTTTGGCGGGTAGCCCAGGTCACTAAGTTTCTGGCTGGCGATGGAAAGCGCCTCAGCAGACGTATGGAATCCCAGCGGTATCTCCTTGCGGAACGGCAGTTGGCGCACGAACCACTCGTCCGCCGTCATGTGTGGCCGGGTGAACAACCGCCAGGCTTGGGGAAAACGCTCCAGGGATGCGAGCGTGATATTCGCTCCCAGCAAACCCAGGAGCAGAATGAACCACCAGGCATGAAAGACATCGAATAAACCTAGGGCGTTCAAGAGTCGGACGGTTTGCGGAGCATAAATCTGCTCGATTTGCCCTTCCCGCGCCATGGGCCGCTGCAGGATCATCGTCCCGATGATTACTGCGGTCCCTAGTGAGCCCAGAAGAACCAAACCGCACTCCAACGAGCTAAGAAACCGCAAAAAACTGTCCAGTCTCGTTTGCTGCTTTGCCACCATTCGCTCCCACCACAAGCCTGAAGAATTCCCGGATCCACAACCCTGACACCACAAGGATGCGCATCTGCTGTGCCAGGGGGGACAGAAATGTCCTAAATCCCTAATCTCTTGAAAACACACACGGACCTCATTTGCGGTCATTGAGTTTGGGTATCTTCCGTGACTTATTGCACTAGAAACTTGGGGCAAAAGTCGCACGAGAATGCGCGAACAAACTCAATTTGTCGCTTTTTGGGAGGATGTGATCGAAGCAAGACCTAAATTCCTCAACAACTTCAGAATCTGCCCTCAGGGAATCAAAAATGCTGACAAAAGGACGGCTATTTCAGTGGAGTCAACTTTCGAGGAGGCCTTAATGAAGACCTTTGCTATTGCTCGCAATTCAAATGAAGTCCCTGCAAAAGAGCTCACCCCTGCTCCCAAGCCCGTTCCGGTCGCAAAAGAGGTGATGCCCGTGGAAATGCAACCAACCTTTACCCTCACCTTCACACTTGGCACTCGTATGCGCGAATTGCACGACACAATCATCCGAACAGTCCTCCAGTACACGCGGGGTAACAGGCTGCGCGCAGCTCAACTCCTCCAAATCAACCCGCGGACAATTCGTCGTCGTCTGGGCAAGAAGGAAACTGCCGACTCCGTGACGCGCGCCGCGTAACACTCTTCCAGGGGTTGGCTTGCGATTTTCCACCCCAACGGGAGACTGTCCCTCGCATTCCTCCTGAGTTGTTGCGGGCGTTCCACGTCCGGGCGACAATGCTGCCAAGTTAGTGACAGGCTGTCGGTAAAGCACTTAGTTTTCATCACCCTGCAAACCATGCGGAGATTGGCGCGTCACGTGCTCGCGTCAATAGCGAGTCGCAAGCGCGCCCATCTCGTAATTTCGAGCGTCTTTGGAGTCCAGTCAAAGATGTTGGAACAGGTAAATGGTCAGGATTGGAATCAGGTTGCACGGGATGGGCAGGATGCTGTTAGCATGGAACTCACCGGACGAATATTAATCGTTGATGACGACCCGCACTTCCTGCGGGTGCTGGCACGCATCCTTTCGGGTGAAAATTTCCTCGTCACCTCAGCGGGAGGGGCATGCGACGCATTAGAACTAGTAAAAAATGCGCAGTTTGACTTGATTATCTCCGACCTCCGGATGCCCGAGTGCGACGGCCTGAGCTTCCTCGAGGGGCTGCGTCAGGGCGGAAACGATGCCCCGGTCATCATCCTCACGGCCTACGGAGAGGTTGATACCTATTTGGCAGCCATGAACGCTGGGGCCACCGAATATCTGAACAAGCCCATTCACTCGGATGAATTATTGCGAATTGTCCGCTCCTGTCTGCGCTCCCGAGCCAATCGCCGCAAGACCGTCTCCTCCGATCCCATCTAGCTTCGCCTCCCATCCCCTCCACGGTAATGAGAGTTGGACAATTTTGGATTTTAGATTTTGGATTTTGGATTACCCCCCTTCGTTGCCTAGCGCCTCCCACGGAGTACGTTCTGCGTATCGACATTGTTCTTCCCCAGCCCCTAGCCTCCAGTGCCTAGCCCCTCCTCTTCTAGACCTTCAACTCCACGATCGTCGCCCCGGCGCCGCCTTCGTGGGGTGGAGCGAGATAGAACTTTTCCACGTGCGGGTGCGAAGCAAACATTTCGTGGAGACTCTTCCGAAGGATGCCTTTGCCGTGCCCGTGGATGACGCGCAGCCGAAAGCGTCCGGCCATGTAAGCTTCGTCGAGGAACTTATCTACACGCTCGCGGGCAAGCTCGGCGGTGTCACCAATAACGTTGAGCTCCGCCGGGGTCTCATCCGAGCCCCTGACGGCAACCGCCGCCCTGGGAGCGCTTGTCCCACCCTGAACGATCCGCCGAACCTCGCTCCTCGGGAGGCGCATGTGCAGGTGGCCTACGGCGATGTCAGCCTGGTCATCATCGGGTAAAGCCATAACCGTCCCGAGAGATGATAGGTTGGCCACTTGGACCTGGTCGCCTACGGCGAGTGGCCTGGGAGCCAAAGGTTGTGCCGGGGTTGTGGTAGGGGCACCGATGGCTTCCAGAACCTGCGTGTTCCACTCTTCCCGGACCTCGCGCTTGATGGAGGCCATCTTGCGGTCGAGGCCTTTCGAGGGTTTGGGAGCTTTGGCCGCTTCCAGTTGGGCCCGAAGCTGTTCAATCATGCTCTCCCAACGCTTCTCGTTTTCGTGCAAGGTCTGTTCCAGCCGCGAGTCCAGATCTTTGAGCTTGGCGCGGCGTTCCTGTTCGAACCTGTTCTCCAGCTCGATCTGCCGGGCCTCCTGTTCCTTCCCTTGCTGAGCGAGCAGCCCGACTTGCCTTTCCAGTTCCGCTTTCTGTTGGTGCAGGCCGGCAATCAGGGCTGCCGCTTCCGCATCCGCCGGATGCAGGATGGTGCGCGCCTTTTCCACGATACTCGGCTCGAGGCCCAAGCGTTGCGCGATGTCGAGCCCACTCGATTTTCCCGGCAGCCCGATTAATAACCGGAAAGTGGGCTCGAGCGTCAATTCGTCGAACTCCATGGCCGCGTTGAGGGCTTCCGGAGTCTCTGCGGCATAGGCCTTCAAACGCGAGTGGTGCGTGGTCACCAGAGTCAGGGCGCCGCGCTGCCGGAAATGCTCCAGGATGGCCACCGCCAGCGCGGCGCCTTCATTGGGCTCCGTGCTGGTCCCGAGCTCATCCAGCAGCACCATGTCCTCCCCCCCCGCGACCTTTGCCATCCTTTGAATGTGGGTGACGTGGGCTGAAAACGTGCTCAGGTTCGCTGCGATGGACTGCTGATCGCCGATATCCGCCAACACGCGCCGGAACAGCGGTAGTTTGAACTCGCTCGCCGGCACGGGGATGCCGGCCTGCGCCATGAGCACGGCGCTCCCGAGTGTTTTGAGGGCTACGGTTTTCCCGCCGGTGTTTGGCCCGCTGACGATCATCATGATCTTCGGCGGCTTGAGTTCGATGCTCAGCGGGACAGGACTTCGTCCCTGCGCGCGCAAGGCCTTCTCGAGCAACGGATGCCGGGCATCTTTCAGCAAAAGCGTGCGGTCCGAGCTGAACTCGGGGATGCAGCCATCGTACTGGCGGGAGAATTCCGCCTTGGCGAAGGCAAGGTCCAGCTCGCTTAGAATTTGGGTGGCCCGAACCAGGTCTTCGCGCCGCTCCCGAAGCTTCCGGCTGAATTCTCCCAGGATGCGTTGTATTTCCGCGAATTCCCTGTCCTGAAGTTCTACCAGTTCATTGTTCAAGGGCAGGGTATCCATCGGCTCAAGATAAACGGTTGCCCCTGACGAGCTTGCACCGTGGATTACACCCTGCACCCGCCGCTTCTCCTCCACTCGTACGGGAATCACGAACCGGTCATTCCGAAGTGTAACCACTGCATCCTGGAGCACTCCCTCCTGGCTGAAGCGTCGCAGCAGACGCTCGAGCAGCGCCTGCACTTCCACCCGTAGTCGCTCGATGGCGCGCCGAATCCCGCTCAGAGCGGGACTGGCGGAGGAATCCACCGAGCCGTCGGGGTGGATCTTTCCATCCAGTTCCGTGACCAGGTCGCGGAAGTCTGCCAAGCTACGCGCCAACTCCTCCAGTCGGGGCAAGGGGCACTTGGCAAACAGCCGGTGAATCTCCAGGGCCGCGCGCGCCAGTCCCGTAAGAGCAAAGATCTCCAGCGCCTCCAGGGTCGCACCCTCGATGCGGAGTTTCTCGAGCAGCGGACGCGGGTCTCGAAGGCTTCCCAGAGTTGGTCTCGGACTCTCCCGCAAATATTCGCGCGCTTCTCTTGCCTGTTCCAGTTCGTGACGGATCAGATCGATTCGCGTATGAGGCTCAACAGAATCCAGGAACGGTTCGCTGATTGGCCCGGAAAGGTACCCGCGCAATAATTCCAGGACGGCGGGAAACTCCAGTACTTCACGGGAGAAACGATCCTGACTCTCGTGGCCTTCAATCTTGGAATTCATAGAATCAGGCAAACCAGAAAGCAGAAATTAGAAACTAGAAACTGGAAACTAGAAACTGGAAAATCGAAAATGGAAACCGGCAGCCCTAGTTTCGGTCTTCTATTTTCCAGTTTCTATCTTCCAGTTTCCGGCATTTCGGCCCCATTTTTCGCTTTGATTGGGCCTTTTTGCGTTCAAAAAACAGTTCGTTTTGGGCTCCTGAAAACGCTAACTCCTTTGCTTTCAATATATTCTTAGGTTCGTTCCCACTATTTAGTATCTTTTTTCTGTTTTCGACCCATTTCCCCCCTCCGCCGGGCCGACTTCGAACCCCTTCCCGCGCTCGCTTGCAAGCCTTCTCATGCGACAACTCGCATAGGCTACTACGACTCGAGCCTCGTGTCAAGACCAAAATGCAGGTGCCAGGGGTCAGGGGTCTGGGGTTACCTATCAGGGGCTGGGTGCTGGGTGCTAAGGGCTGGGGAAAGGAGGGCATAGGCGTTAAGATAAGGATTACTTCCATTGTTCCGGCGCCATTCCCGTCCCGCGAAGCGGGACACCGTGAGTAGTCCCGCCATGCGGGATGAAACCTACGGGAATAAAAGCCCAGAGACCATTCCGGCCCCGGAGGGGCCGAACCGTTGATCGGTCAACCCCGTTGGGGTTGGGTGGTTCTGCGCGGTCCGTCATCCGCAGGTTAAAACCTGCGGCTATTCACCGTGGGCCCCTGCCGGGGCCATTTGAACACGCCTTATCTTAACGCTTATGGGAAAGGAAGGTTATCGCCCCGAGCCGTCGGGGCCTTGTCGGCCCTTGCATTCCTGAAAAACGATGCATGGAGTGCGGCACGTTCATTGGGGGGGCGCAAGAAAACTGGTTGCCAGGCGTTGTCAAATACGACAACATAGGAGTATGAGACTGAAGGAGATGTTGCGATGAAAGGCGAAAAGCCGGAAGTGGTGCGCGGGAGCGGGAGTGTTTTCCGCGACCTCGGGCACAAGAACGCGGATGCCGAGCAGTTCAAGGCAATCCTCGCTGCCGAAATCATCAAGGCGCTCGATCGGGAAGGCCTGAGCGTGCGCGCGGCTCATGGGCGCACCGGGATCGCGGCAGCCGACTTCTCGCGTATCCGCAATGCGGATCTCGGCCGCTTCACCGTCGATCGCTTGATGTCGATCCTCAACCGGCTCGGGTCGCGCGTGGAAGTGAGAATCCGGCTGCGGCGGGCCCAACCGGTCGAGGAGGGTGTGCCTGCTTAGCAAGAGAAAGGGCGGGTTAAGCAGTTGGCGGGCCGGCATTTCCCCCGCGCTCGCTTGGGCCAAAATGCTCCAGGGCCCGAAGCAAGCAAGTAGAGCAAACCTGCTTTCCCGCGCCTGCGGGATCCGCGGCTCTTCAAGAGAGGGATTATGAGCACCTGGCGCTAGCCCTGCCCCAGATGCGCCAGAAACCCGGCTTTCCAAGAAGCCGCAGACCTGAAAGGCAGGTGTGCGCTACACTTGCTCCTTGGCGTGGCTCAGCACACCCCGGATCCTCTTCGCAGGCTCAGCGCACTCGGCTGGCGTCAGCGACAAGTGGAAGGCTTGGTTTAGGACGTCCCTCACGATTGTTTCGATCTTCATGGCGCGACCGAAGATATCAAAGGCACCAATGATGTCACCTGCCTCAATTCGATAGCCCTCCAGGTCCGGGACGCACGCCGCGGCATCGCCGAGCGGGTTCCACTGAGCCAGAATTGCCGCGACTTCTGCGATCTCCTTATCCTCCATCCGTTCACCTCCGTCACCTTTCAGCTCGCCGCGATTTTGTCGACCGCTTTTCGAGTCGACCCCCCCCCGCTCATTCTTGGTTGACCTCCGCGCGCAGAAACTTCACAAATTCATCAAGTATCTTTCGTTCCCTGCTTGTCAGCTTGGAGAAGGATTCTGATTTTGCGGCAAAACTCGATGCCTGCTGACGAAATGTAACCGGCACTTCGGTAATGGCCCCCGCGAGAAGAGCTAGTTTCCTCTGTGGGATCTCAAGAAAACGGCTGAGCTTATGCAGCATCAGCGGTGGCGGACGGTATGTACTGTTCCGCTCTAATTCGGCCAATTCTTCGCTTGAAAAGTCGATTTTTCGTGCAAGCTGGTCAAGGCTCAGCCCTCGTTCTTTCCGCAATCCCTTGATCACCTCACGGAAAGCGAACCTGACAGTCTCCAAATCCCGGTCCCTTGGTTGCACCACGACTTGAACCTGCTGGTTGAGGGCTTTGGCAATGCGATTCAACATCGATAAAGAGTGCCCTTCGTAATCCGCATCTTCCAGTCGGCTGATGACCGATTGGGTTGTTTTCACCCGATCTGCCAACTCCTTCTGACTAAGCCCAGCCTGCTCGCGAAGTTCATAAATGGTGCGGGCGACCTCTGCGTTCACCCGCTCCTGTTCTAAAGAGGCCTTGCGCTGAACGTCCTCACCGACGTACCGGCGGTGAAGAATCCGAACCGCGTTGGATGTCGTCCTGGGGTTACTCATTGTCGGGCTCCTCATATGTGTATTTAGCTGGGTTCTTCTCAAACAGCCTGCGACGGCGGATAGCCAGCTCAATCTCCCTATCAGGGACTTGTTCCTCCTTGGTCAGCCCATGGGAGATCACCGCCGTCTGTTGATGGAAGAAATAGAGCATCCGATAGTTCACAGTCTGATAGCTTGTTCGCAACTCATGAATGCCGTCGCGGAGGAAGTCCGCCTCCGGGCGGCGCAACTCGTGGCCCAACTCTGCCAAGCGCTCAATTCGCACGATGCATTTGTCTTGCGCCTTTGTGGGCAGCAGATCCAGCCACACCAGCAAGGGGCAGACGCCATCTTCATCCACGAAGAGGACCACAGTGGTAGCAGGCATGCGGTTTGCCTTTCCGACAATCAGGATACTATCGCAATATTGCGATGGTGTCAACATGTATTTTTGCGACCCCGTATTTTGACACCGGTTCCGTTGCAGAGATCACTGGTGCCCTGATGCGCGCTTGTGCGGAAATGACGGCAATCACTTGAGGGCCGCCAGGAGGCAGTTAGACCCCACTTCCACCGCATTGGCTTCAAAATTCTTGCTGTGACTCCGCGCCTTCGTGTACGCTTGTCCTCAATGGGCGAGGCGCGTTCAGAACAAAAGGGGCTGACGCTGTTGCGGGGATTGCTGCGCCACTCTCCATTTGTGCTGAAGAACTTCAAGCATTATTTCCAGAACTTTTATCGGCGTGAGATTCGGCGCACAAACGTTGTGGCGCCTTATGCCGCAGTGCTCTACGTCACCCACAAATGCAATTTGGCTTGCACCCACTGTACCCAAAAGGAGCCGGAGGTCTTCAGCCAGGAACTGCCGACCGCAGAGACCATCAAGCTGCTCCGAATCATCCGCACGGAAACCGATTCGATGCTCTTCACGGGCGGGGAGCCTACGTTGCGGGACGATATTGAGGAACTGGCCCGCGCGGCGCGGAATGACTTGAAGTTTCGCTCCGTGTTGCTGATCACCAATGGCACGCTTCTCCACAAGCGGCTGGGGTTATTTGACTCCTTGCACGGCCTGATTGTCAGCCTGGATTCGTTGAGGGTGGATTCGACAAAGCCCATGTCCAAGCCCGCTGTCCTCTCCAAGGTGCTGGAGAACCTGCAACTGGCCAGATCGCGCTTTTCCAGGGCGACGGACATCACCATCAGCACGGTCATCGAAGAATGGAACATCGATGAGGTCGAGCACATCATGGACTTCTGCGGCGAGCAGGGATTTGTCTTCGCCACCCAGACCGCGCTGAACGAGAAGTTGCCCAATCTTCGCCTGCGGCAGAACCCGCGCTACCAGGCCCTGGTCGAGAAGATTGTCCAGCGCCGCCGCGAGCGCTCCCAACCCATCAACGGCACGCCCAAGCTCATTCGCACCCTGCTCGAGTTCGGCGATTTCCAGTGCTTCCCCACCATGTTCCCGCGCGTTTACCCCAACGGCGATGTCTTCTACCCCTGCGAACCGCTTAAGAAGATCGGCGGAAATCTGCTGCGCGAAGGATCGTTCAACAAGGTTTTCGCGCGAGGCAGGAAACTCTACGGGGATATACCCGACTGCCACGGCATCTGCCATTTGTTTGGGAATGTGCTTTCGTCCTACTACGCGAAGGATTTCTGGGGACTCGCCGGGGATACCATAATAGGGAACAGGGAGTAGGGAACAGGGAATAGGGAACAGGGAATAGGGAACAGGGAATAGGGAACAGAGTAGGGAATAGGGAACAGAGTAGGGAATAGGGAACAGGGAACAGAGTAGGGAACAGGGAGTAGGGAACAGGGAATAGGGAACAGGGAACAGAATAGGGAACAGAGTAGGGAATAGGGAACAGGCAACAAGTGCCAACGACTGTTCTTCTCCTATCCCTTGTTCCGAATTCCCTGTTCCCTATTCCCCCTTGTCCTGTTCCCTGTTCCCTATTCCCTATTCCCTAAGCACCGGCAATTCTCTCCGCAGGACGTTTCGCACTGTGGTTTCCGCCACGCGAGCCAGGTGCGCAGCGAAGAAGCCGTCATAGCGGAACCGGGCTGTCCGCATGTCCTTTGATTCCCAGGTGATCGCAAGGTCCCAGGTTTGTGCTTCAGCTTCCGACTCGCCTGAGACGGGAACTGGGTGCACAGCCAACTCGCGCACCCGGACCAGCGGGATCTCCTCCAGAGTGTGCTCATGTTCGTCAACCACAAATAGCCGGTCGGGATTCACGAAAACGCTCACAAGGCGAGAGGGCCGTTCATTTCCTGCGGGGATGAACGCCCCGCCGTTCAGGACCACGAGGGCATCGAACTCGCGAGCCTGAGCGTCCACCGACTTTGCTTCCGGCTTGGCGCGAACCAGCAGGCCGAAAGCCATCAGAGCCACGCCGACAACCAAATCCACTATCCCGCCGTTTGCATGCTTGTATCGCCAGCCCAGCAAGCACCCCACCGACGCCACCAGGATTCGAACCGCCGACCATTCCCAGATTCTCCGGCGCAGCCGCCTGACTCCAGGAATCACCATAATGGCCGCGAACAATACGGATAGCGCGGCTTTCCTGATGCCACGCCAAAGCCGCTCGCTCATGGGCACAACGGTCTGAGTTGCGTTTTTATCAACCATGGAGTTCAACCCGAATTCGCAAGCGGTCACCCCGCTGGATAGAAAGAACAACTGCAGAGATTCTTCGCCCCGACAAGTCGGGGCTCAGAATGACACACGTTGGCGGTTCTTCTTCAAGTATTCGACCGTTTGCTCCACATCTCTCACCGGCGTGACGATTTCCATTGCCGGCGACCTCCAATCCCGCTGGTTTGAGTTGAGCTGCCCTTCCTGTTCAAGACAATTGATGACGGGCTGCCAGTAAGGCGACATCACCAACAGGGGCTTGCTCCCGCCCACAGTCCTCGATAGGCTGGCCTTGTTCATCATCTCCCAGGCCAGCGCCAATTCTGCCAGCGTTCCCGTTCCCCCCGGGAGGACAACGTAGGCGTCGCCGCGCTCCAGCAGCGTCATGATGCGTTCCGAGAACGACCTTGTGCGCACCTCTTCTACAATCCACTGATTCGCCCTGCCAGGCCAAATCTCGCACGTAACGCCGATGGTGTGCCCGCCTGCCTCTCGAGCACCGCGCGCGGAGGCTTCCATTAATCCCCTGTATCCGCCATTGCAGATGCCGAACCCGGCTTCTGCCAGCAGCTTTCCCAATTGCCGTGCTTCCGCGTAAGCGCGGCTCGCCTCGCCGGGCAGTGAACTTCCGAAGATTGTTACGACTTTCATAAGGATTAGCCGCAGATCAACGCAGATTAACGCAGCTCTGTGGTCCGTTGTCCGTGGTCCGTACTGGGTCAGGTTCTACAAATTGACGACGGGTGACGACGGACTACTGACAACTGACTACGGACGACGGACAACCGAACACTGACCAGCAAACACAAATAGCACAACCACGCGCCGGGAGCTATCTCTTCCGGCGCGAGAACCAATCATAAACGGCCAAGGCAATTTGGTCGAGGGTGGCTGCGCCCTGCTGCTCCTTGAGGGGGTGACTATTCCCAATGATGGAGAAGACAAGCCTCTTTCCGGACGGCAGATCCATATACCCGGAAAGGGCGTTCCCCTGCTCGAGAGTGCCCGTCTTGGCGTGGATTCTTCCCTCGAGCCGGGTCCCTTTGAAGCGGCCAGCCAACGTCCCGTCCACGCCGGCCACCGGCAGGGTATCCAGGAATATGTCGAAAGCCCGCCCACTCGCCATGTAAATCAGCAGCTTTACGAAAGCCTCTGGTGCAACCAAATCATCTCGCGAAAGGCCCGAACCGTCTGCAAACACCGTCTCGCCCCGCACTACGCCAACTTGCTGCGCAAATTCGCTGAGTACTTCCAAGCCGTCCTCGAGGCCGCCACGATGCTTCACCTCGCGCCCGAGTGTGCGCAAAAGCATTTCCGCAAAAAGATTCCGGCTTTCCTTGTTGGTCGCCTTCACGATCTCCCGGAGTGGCTGGGAGTCATGCTCTGCCAAGACCACGCGCGGAGAAAGTTGGAGAGGAGGAGGCGCGGCTATTGCTGCCTCCAAGCGTGTGACAGAGTGGACCTCGACACCGCCTCGAACCGCAATGCCGGCGTCTTCGAGCGCCTGGCGGAAAAGTTCGCCCACCAACTGCGGCGGACGAGCGATCGCTACCCGTTCGGTAGTCTCACCGGCGTCGAGGGGGATCTGGCCCCAAACGTCTAGTCGCATGGAATCCAGGTCGCGTTCGACCCACAAGCGCCTCTCGGTTCCCGCCCCGCTGGTTTCCAGACTGTTATTGACCTGGTAATAGTCCGTCAGAGGCTCAAGCCAAATCTGCGCGCGGTCGCCGACCTTCAATCCCGGCTTGATTCGGAGTTGCAGAGCATTGGCATTCAAGGCCAGAGCTGAAACAGTCGCCCCATAGCCCCATAACAGGTCCTCAGCGGCCCATCCGTGGATGTAGGGCTCCCAAAGGAAATAACTGTCGTCCGCTACCAGAGCCCCGGTGATTTCAAGCACTCCACGTGTCCTTATCTGCTGCGCCAGATTCTGGAGGGTCGGGCAAGAACCATTTTTCGCCTCTCCGGGGTTCAAAAGAGGCGACGAGATGCCTTCACAAAAACTGGGATCTCCTTTGCCAACCAGGTAAAGGTTTTTCACGCGTCCCTGAGCATCCGGTCCGGATTCGCTTTCCACTGTGGTGCGGAAAACGAAACCCGGGCCGAGCTTTTCGAGCGCCGCCGCCGTGGTAAACAACTTCATATTTGAGGCGGGGTGGAAAAGGTGTTGCGCGTCACGGCTGAAGAGGATTCTTCCGCTCGGAAGCTCCCCCACCTCGATGCCCCAAAAACCGCGGGAGGCATCACTCGAGCTAAGGATTTCATCGAGGCGCGCGTTGAGCGCCGGGGAGGTGTGCTGCTTCGAACGCCGGCTCGCAGCAGAGAGGAACGGCGCAGGCATGGCCACGCACAAAAGTGCGACCACCAAAATGGCGAGAAACCGTGCAAGGTGCTTTCGAATCCGAACTTGAGGTCGGCCAAAACTGCGGTCAACAGTCGAAAGTCGACAGTCGAGGGTGAAAGTCGGCAAAAAGAAGTCCATAGTTGCCAGCTTACAGTTAACAGTGAGGGCCTGCAAAAGGAATTTCCTTGCGGAGTGCGTAGCCCGCTCCCGAATAATCCGGATGACGTCGTTCGCCACTGGACTTCTGAAGCAGGCCTCGGAGGTGGGATGCTAACGGTTGGGCGCAGCTTGCGGGGAAACCCCCGACGCTGCGGCAGGGCTGACCTGCGAGAGCGGCTCCTCTGGCATAATGATCCAGGCGATGATGTAGCCAAGCAGGCCACAGCCCCCGAAGATCACCAGCATGACCCACAAAACCCGAACCAGTGTGGGGTCCAACTCCAGGTATTCTGCGAACCCCGCACAAACGCCTGCAATCTTCCGGTTAACCCGCGAGCGCTGGAGTGGTTTTCGGGACGCGGGAGGCGTGAACAACGCCACCCCGCATTGGCAACAGAAGTTGACTCGCTCGACAAACTCTCTTCCACACTGTGGGCAGAACATGGTTTGGCCTCCCGTGTTAGGGTGATCTCCAATGTGCAATACGTGTCGCTGGGCACGAAAGTTCCGTCTTCGATCCCTTTTCCACAGTCAAACGGTCCCGTGCACTTTCTTTCCGAAGGTCAAGAGAAATTACGCCCGTGAATTCAATTTTGGGGTAATATTTCACTCAATATAGTTAAATCGAGTTGAAGACGAAACGCTTTGCCGTGTCCTGACATATGGCCGTTGAACCGAGAATGAGTTGGTCAGTCCGGAAACCGTTCAAGGTCTTTGCACGCGGCACTTCCTTACGCCGCCGGGTGGCTTACAGCCTGGGCTTGGTACGCTTGATTCTGGTCCCGGTCATTTTTCTGGCGGTTTATTACCTGTTCGCAATGGGTTCGATCGTGGATCGCATCGTCAGTGTGGATGCCCCCATGGCCACTCTGGCGGAACGAATCTCCCTGGAAATGCTGGACGCTCGCAGGGCAGAACGGAATTACTTCCTCGTCTATGACCCGGCGGAACTGGAATCGAATCGCCAGGCGCTGTCCAGGGTGCAGCAGATTATCGATTCGTGCCGCCGGCTGCAGCCGGAAGAGCGTAGCACCCTCGAGCATATCCAGTCGCAGGCTCAATTCTATCAGCGGCGCATGGCGGACGCCGTGGCGCGCCGGGG
>DLMI01000071.1:0-14038 GCA_002478145.1 Acidobacteria bacterium UBA7540 | reverse complement strand
ATGAGCTTCTGAAGGGCGCGAGCCACGCCAACCGCGCCAAGCTGGTGGAAGAACTGCACAACCGCGTGGGCTCACTTGACGCGCAGGTGGCAGCCACGCTGGAGGCTGAGGACCCCGCTTTCCACCAGATCTCCGCCGACCTGCGTACCTCCAGCGACACGATTGTGCAGGAATCATCCGACCTGGAGACGCGAAGCTGGGGGCGAGTCCAGCTTGATCATGAAAGGGCGCGTCTTTTGGTCCGGCGGGCGGAGTGGGTGCTGTGCATTGTCTCCGCTTTGACGATCCTCTTGAGCGTCTGGGTAAGCTTTGTCTTGCCGCGGACGGTGGTGGAGCCGCTGGTGGCTCTCAAGGCCGCAGTCGATCATGCCACGGCGGGGAATTATGCCATTGAGTTTGACGTGGAAGGTGAAGGCGAAGTCGCGCAGCTTGCCAACAGTGTCCGCAAGCTGCTGGCCCATGTCCGCGAGAAGGATGAGAACTCGCATCATTCGAGCGAGTCCTGAGGGATCTTGCTACGTTTCCGGTTCGCGGGCGGTATTGCCCCGTCGAGAGTTTTTTGGGCGGCACCTGTGGTAATCTTTGGAAGATAAGGACGGCACTCATCTATCGAGGAGGGGAGACGTATGAAAGGAAAACCGGAAGTCTTGAAGGTCTTACAAGAGATGCTGGAGGAGGAATTGGGGGCCATCAACCAATACTTCTTGCACAGCGAAATGTGCGAGAACTGGGGTTACGAGCGGCTGAGCAAGCACATCAAGAAATTATCCATCAATGAAATGGGGCACGCTGAAAAGATCATCGAGCGCATGCTCTTCCTTGAGGGAATGCCGAGCCTGAGCGAGCTGCCCAAACTCAATATCGGGAAGGACGTGAAAGAGCAGCTTGAGAAGGACTTGGCCTTGGAGCAGGGCGCGGTGAATGGTTACAACGAGGGCATCGCCACATGTCGCAAGGCGGGTGACAACGGCACGGCCGATTTCCTCAAGGAAATTCTCATCGTGGAAGAAGGCCACGTCGATTTCTTCGAGGAACAGCTAGGGCTCATCGAGCAGGTCGGCTTGCAGAATTATTTGGCTCAACAGCTTGGCGAAGGATCGGAAAAGTAAAGTCCTTCAGGACTGTGTCAGCACAACCTGGGTCAGGGGTGATCCGTTGGGTCGCCCCTCTTCATTCCTGCTTCGCGTAGCACGGGCATCCCGCCCGTGAACGCATGAAGCCGACATGGGCGAGACGTCCACGCCACGGCGACGGGTTGCATCGTTCATAGCGGGAATCTGGGGGATTGGTCGGGATGTGCCCAGTCCCTCCTCTCTTGACTCTCGACCTTCGACTCTCGACTTGTCAGGCACCCCTGCGAATTTCGAATGTGGTCAGCTAGCCCTTGATCACTCCAATGGGTTTTAGTCTCGCCACCCGCTTGGCCAATCCTGCGTTGTGGACCACGTCAATGACCACGTCCACGTCTTTATAGGCTTCGGGGATTTCCTCCGTGATGCCGTCGCGGGTCTCGGCTCGCACCATAATACCCAGCTCTTCCAGTCTTTGCCGGGCGTTTTGCGCGAAGGGAGATTTCTTCGCGGCGGTGCGGCTCATCACCCGGCCCGCCCCGTGGCAGGTGGTGCCGAAGGTCTCCTTCATCGCTCCCTCAGCGCCCACCAGAACGTAGGATGCCGTCCCCATAGAGCCGGGTATGAGCACCGGCTGGCCGCAGGACTTATACACCTCCGGCACTTCCGGCCGCCCCGCAGGAAACGCCCGCGTGGCGCCTTTGCGGTGTACCATCACTTTGCGTTCCCGCCCGTTCACCTGATGGCGTTCCAGTTTCGCGATGTTGTGGCAGACGTCGTACACAACCCGCAGTTCTTCCTGCTGGCCGAAGATCCGCTGGAACGCCTGGCGCGCAAAGTGGGTGATGCCCTGGCGGTTGGCCCAGGCAAAGTTCGCCGAGGCCCGCATCGCCGCAAGGTATTCCTGTCCTTCCTTCGAGTGTACTGGAACACACGCCAGTTGCCGGTCGGGCAGCTCGATGCCATAGCGGCGCATACCCGCATCCATATCGCGAAGGTAATCAGTGCAAACCTGGTGACCCAGGCCGCGTGAGCCGGAATGGAGCATGATCAGGATTTCGTTTTGGTAAAGTCCCAAAGTCTGCGCGACCGCCGGGTCGAAGATGTGCTCCACGTACTGAACTTCCAGAAAATGGTTCCCCGAACCGAGCGTTCCCACCTGCGGCAGCCCGCGCTTTTTCGCCCGGTCACTGACCGCTGTCGGGTCGGCGTCGTCGATGGCGCCATTCTCCTCGCAAGTGTCCAAGTCTTCCGGCCTGCCGTAACTGTGCTCGACCATCCAGGTGGCGCCGTCTTTGAGCAACCTGTCGAGCTCCTGGTACGAGAGCCGGATATTCCCGCTTTGGCCTACGCCCGAGGGAATGTCACGGAAGAGCTGGTTCACCAGCTCCTTGATCTTCGGCCGAACCTCGTCGAGCGTCAGCGTACTGGCAAGCAGCCGCACGCCACAGTTGATATCAAATCCCACTCCACCGGGTGAGATCACGCCGCCCTCGTCCGGCAGGGTAGCCGCCACGCCGCCGATTGGAAAGCCGTATCCTTGGTGGATGTCCGGCATGGCCAGCGAGCGGCCCACAATCCCCGGAAGCATTGCCACGTTAATCGCCTGCTCGAGGGAGAGGTCTTTGAGCAAGTCCTTCAGCAGGCGCTCGTCGGTGTAAATGAGCGCATCGGTGAGCATGCCGGGCTTGGTTCCTTGCGGCACAAGCCACCGGTAGTCATCGAGTTTCTGAAGCTGGTGCATCTCGAGAGGCATACGCCTCCTCACGCCATGGCCACGAGAGTATCAACCCATTAGGGCTATTGTAGCTGATTACCCTGCATTAGTAGTCGCCATCTTCTTCTCCCGCCGCGAGGATTTCTCCTTCTGCCAGCAGCGCCTCCGGGTCCTCCGTGTCGAGAAAGGACTCAACACAGAGGGCACTGAGACGCCCCGTTTGGTCTGTGTTGAAGCTTGACCGGCACGGAGCAAGTCAAAACGCAAAGCGCAAAACGCAAAAGTAGAAACCCAAGAACGACCTGAGGTCCGTCCTCTGCAACCGCAGGGAACTACGGCGAAACACTGGCATTTTCTTTCTTAGCCTTTCCTTTGGCGGTAGCGACGGATTTCGAGAGTATCGCGCACAACTGGTTCGATTCGCCCAGCAGATCGGCCATGCGCTCTGCCGAGATCTTCCCCGACTTGACGAGCAGGCGAAGCCAGTAGTTGGACTCCCGCAACTCCTTCAGGGCAATCTGGAGTTTGTGGACAAAATCATCTTTGGACTCCGCTCCCCTGGCCTCTTCGTAGTTCGCACCTATAGATGTGCCACGGCGCAGCAGTTGGTCCGCCACACGCCGGCCCACCAGTGTATTTGGCAATGACTCGACCAGTTTGATGATCCTCGCGCCATAATCCAATAGGCGCTCTCCCAGATCACGCCTTGCTTGGACCATTGCAGTCGGTCCTGTGGTTTTGCCATTTGCGTTTTGCACTTTGCCTTTTGACTTCTCCTTCGCTTTTGGTCGCGGCCGACAGCCGCGCTGTGGTACTCAGCCCTGAACCGATAGGGCTCGCAACGCTCCCTTCCTTCACCCACCCTGAGTCCCGCACACTCATTGTTCCACCAGGTTGACTTCGCGAATTTCTCCTCCAGCGCGAGGCACGCGCAGAGTCTTGATTTCCAAAGGGCGGAAGTTCCCGGTCCAGCGCCGCTTCACTAACCCCAGGTCCAGCGCCGCCTTTGCCGGGCGCCCGGCGGTCTCATAGCAACGGATGATGAGGTCGTCGCCGTCTTCCGCTTTCTTCACCACCGAGACCACCACGTCGGGCGCATCCACGGACAGAAAGGAGGCTGAAAGCGGCCGGGTTCCCGGATGGATTCCCTGGTAGACGATCGGAACGGGAGCCGTGAATTCCTCCGCCCATCGTACGATGCTCGCATCCTGCCAGGCGCCGGAGTGAGGCGCCAGTAACATGCGGAAGGTCTGCTCGCCCTGGTCCTGCCAGATGTACTCTCCATGGGGATCCAGCTTGCGGGGATCGTGTTGCGCGAAGACGGCGCTGCGCGCAATCGAGATTCGCATATCGTTATCTTGCACGCTGTAGCCGTACTTAGCGTCGTTGATGACGGCGAGCCCATATTCGCCTCCCGCACGCTGGCCTGAAAGGTCGATCCAGCGCTGCCCGGGATCTTCTTCGCCTTCAGCCTTCCGCACCTTGTACCCGTAGGCGATTTCGTAAGTGGGTCGGGGATCCTCCACATCCACCGGGAAAGAGAACTTCAGTATTTTAAGATGCTCGCGCCAATCCAGCGCCACGCGCGCCTCCAGAGTCCGGGCGCCGGCGTAGAGCATCCAGTCGGTCTCAAGAGAGGACGAACCGTAGCTCGTGCGCACGCGAAGTGTGGCGCGTAAAGGACCATTTTCAAGCACCCGAAAATGGGCGTTGCTGAAGGCACCGACCTCCTTCGTGTAGGCGCGTACAGCGTGGCTCCAGGTGTCGCTGGGGTCGTCCAAAACGATCGCGCGCGCGCCTCCCGCGCCGCCTTGGAACACCTGCACCCCGGCGTCCTTGTCGAAAATCGAGAGGGTGCCATCCTCCGAAAAGGTGACACGAAGATGTTCATTTTCCAGTTCCTTGTAGGTGGCGTGGACGGCAGACACCGGCTGCGTGCTAGGCTGGAGCTTGCGCAAACGGAATTGCCGGTAACCAAAAGCCGGAACCGACGCGCGGAAAACCAGCTTATTCCGGTCGTCGACCACCGTCGACGCTTGCACCCATTGGTGGGCAACACGGCTCCCGTGCTCATCTTCCAGCAGGGAGTTGCTTTGTAGTGCCGATTGTCCGGCCGGGGATGAGAGCTCCCAGCCCAAATCGTATTCGACATTCAGCCTTGCATCCCAGGCATGAGGATTAAAAACCACCAGGTATTCGGAGTCCGGATCTTGCGTCGGAACTTGCCAGGCAATCTTCTCTGCCGCCCGGTACATGGCTTGATTGGCCACTTCCAGAGCGTATCCGTGCGCTCCTCGCGCCACCGCGTAGTGTTCAGGAAGTGCGCTCCCCGCCATGCTATCGTGGAACTGCATCAACAGCACCTTCTTCCAGGCAGCCGTGATGTCGGCCCTTGGGTATTCAAACCCGGCGACGACGGAGCTGAGAGCCGCCAATTTCTCACCGGTAACAAGCGCCGCCTCCGCGGCCCTGTTGTTCTTCTTGATTTCGGACATTGCCGTGTAGCAGCCCACGGCGTGGTGTTGGAGATCGTCGGCCACGACCGGCAGATCAGCCAGCTTGCTTACCTCGTCAAAGTAACGGTACGGCGTGCTGAAAAGGACCGTCGGGGCGCCCGGCTGCTTCTGCACGTCCAGGATGGATTGGATGTTCAGTTTGGTGGCGCCGCCGCCGTGGTCACCCGCACCATAAAAGACCATCAGAGTCTTGGTAGGTTCCTGCAGGTCCGAAATCATGTGGTGCAACCTGTCTTGCACTGGGCCCGAATCGTCGTAACTGAACGGAATGCGGTAGGTGAGCAATCGCGTGCCGTCGGCGCCTTCCCACCAGAAAAGGTCGGCGGGGAGTTTTTTCTCGTGGGACTGGGGGCGCATGAAAACATAGGCGTGCATCCCTTGCAGGTTGAGAATCTGGGGTAGCGTGCCGGGATGCCCGAACGAGTCGGGGTTGTAACCAATCTGCGCGATGCGCCCGAATAGTTGTTGAAACAGTCTCTGGCCGTAAAGCCCCTGGCGGACCAACGATTCCCCGTTCGGGATATTTACATCCGGCTCGACCCACCATCCTCCCACCACTGCCCACCGCCCCTCTTCCACCCGTTTGCGGATCTCTTGCAGCATCTTCGGATCGGCTTCAGCTACCCACTCATAGAACTGAGCGGAGCTGGCGGTGAAAGTGAAATCCGGGTTCTCATTCATGCGGTCCAGAGCTGAACGGAAAGTGCTCAGTACCACGGACACGCCCTCCGACCACGGCCAGAGCCATACCGCGTCAATGTGGGCATTTCCGATCATGTGGAATCGGTATTGCGAGGCTTGGGGAGGCCAGGAATTTGGAGACTGCGCGCCGGTGTTCGTCGCCAGCAAAGAAAATGCGCAAAGCAAAAAAGCCGAAACATAATTGCGAGCGGCGTGCGATTTCACGGATTAACTCCTAAGGGAAGAAATTAGCCCCGGCACGAACGTGGCCGGCAACAAGCCGCACCATGATTAACACTTCTCTGCCACCTCGTCAACAAACAATCCTGCGCGTGACCCGCGCCCTCGGGTCCTGCTGATCGGCTTCATGAAAATCTGGCGCAGGGAGGTGAATCCCGCACACCCCCGCTGGTAGTTGCAGGAAGCTGCTGAGCCTCTATGAGGATGCTGAAAAACCTTTGTGAACGTTGTCATTCCGATCCCGCCCTGCGGGAGAGGAATCTCTCTCCGGAAGCAAAGGACTTGCGAGATTCCTCTTTGTCCGCCAATAAGAATGGCGGACTCCTCGGAATGACAGGCGAGGCGGGTTTTTCAGCATCCTGCTATACTAGCGCCGCGAGATGTTTATAAGTCTTCAAGGAGGATCTATGGGTCTAGTTTCACGTCGAGATGCCGGCAAGCTTCTGATTGCAGGTTCTGCAGGTTTATGGGCGGTCAGCCGAAACGGTTGGACCGCTGAATACATTAACTCGGTCATTCGTGGCGTTCAGATTGGGGCACAAAGTTATTCGTTTCGCGACCGGGATTTGGATGCGTGTATAGAAGCTTTCAAAACGGTGGGTTTGGGCGAATGCGAGCTGTTTGATGGGCACGTCGCACCCAAGCTGGAGGGGGAAGAACTTAGGAAGTGGTGGCTTTCCGCACCTCTTAGCCATTTTCACGAGATCCGCACCAAGTTCGATAACGCCGGTGTGAAGCTTTATGCTTTCACCCATGCCTTTCATAAGGCGATGACGGATCAGGAAATCGAGCGTGGTTTCCAGGCGGCACAGGCGCTGGGCGTCAAATACATCACATCGTCAGCGAATGTCAGTGTTGCGCCCCGCGTCGATAAGTACGCCCAGAAATACAAGATCATGGTGGGCTTCCACGGACACGACCGAACGTCCGACCCCGACGAGTTCTCCACGCCTGAAACCTTTGCGCGGGCCATGAAGGGCGCCTCACCCTACATCGGCGTCAACCTGGACATCGGCCACTTCGTGGCCGCCGGCGGTGATCCCGTTGCCTACATTCGGGAGCACCACCAGAAGATCGTCATCCTGCACATCAAAGACCGCAAGAAGAACCACGGCGCTAACTTGCCCTTCGGCCAGGGCGACACGCCCATTGTGGAGGTCCTTCGCCTGCTGCGCGACAACAAATGGAAAATCCCCGCCAATATCGAGTACGAGTATGGTGAAGGCGCGAACCTGGATACCGTCGCCGAAGTCAAGAAGTGCTACGCGTATTGCAAGCAGGCGCTGGAAGGTTAGAGTCCGTGATGTTGATGCCCGGTTGATCCGACGCCGACTGTGCTGAGCGGTTTCGCGGGCGCCTACATCGTTTCTTGATCTATGTGACTGGCTCCGTCAGGGCAGCGGAGTAATAGACTGCACCTCACCATGTGACTTAGTCGTCGTAAATGGTGCTCCTATGTCCCACGGCCACCACCAGCACCACCAGCCGCTTCGCCTGCAGCTCGCAAATGATGCGGTAGTCCCGCACCCGGTAGCGCCACAGTCCAAACTTACTGCCACGAAGAGGCTTCCCGAAGTCGCGAGGGGTCCGAGCGGTCGCCACCCGGTTATCCATGTAGTCGATGATTTCGCGCTGGATCTGGCGATCGAGCTTCTTGAGGTCCTGGAGGGCCCCAGGGTCGTATTCAATGTTCCAGGCCAAGCTCTTTTCGCACCTGTCGGCTGGTGAGAGAAGGGCGGCGCTTCTCCAGGCGCGCCTCTGCAAGATAACGGTCTTCGAGGTCTTCAATACTCCCCTCGATGAGTTCGCGGGCATAGTAGGACTTGGTCCGCCCCGTGCGCTTCGCCAGTTCGGACAGTCGCCTTTCAATGTCAGGGTCTAGCCGAATAGAAAGCATAGGGTCCTCTCTATACTACATATCATACACGTATGACAGACAAAATGCTAGCGCTACCGCACTCCAAGGCGCGGAGCTACAGGACAGGTCCGCCCTCGATCTTCAAAGGCAGCCCGCAGTGGGGACAGCGAAGAGGGCATTACGGTGACACGCCCATTGTGCAGGTCCTGCGTTTGCTGCGCGACAACAACAGGAGCATTGTAACATCACCAAAGATATGATATCGTGGGCGATGTGAGACTGGTGCTGGACACCGACGTGGTGGTAGCGGCGATGCGCAGCCCGAGTGGGGCGTCCGCTGCAATTTTGCGGTCGGCACGGCAGGGCCGGACGACGCTTCTGGTGAGCGTGGCCCTGGCCCTGGAATACGAAGCCGTCTGCTGCCAGGCGGAGCATCGGCTGGCATCGGGGCTGTCAGATCGGGAGGTCGATGTCTTTCTCACGGCGGTCGTTGCCCTGGCAGAGCCGGTGAGGACGCATTTTCTGTGGCGGCCACAGCTTCGCGATGCGGGCGATGAAATGGTGCTGGAAGCGGCCGTCAACGGTCACGCGGACGCCCTGGTCACGTTTAACGTGCGGGATTTCGGAATCGTACCTTCGCAGTTTGGTATAGAAGTCCTGCTTCCGCGCGAAGCGATCAGGAGGATCAAACCATGAGTGAAGCAAAGACCTATCCCTTGCGCCTACCCCGGTCGCTCAAGGAAGCGGTCGAGCGGTTGAGCAGGCAGGACGGAACGAGCATCAACCAGTTCGTAGCCACGGCGGTGGCGGAGAAGGTCTCGGCTCTCCAAACCGCCCGGTTTTTCGAGGATCGGAGAGCGCGGGCGGACTTCAAGACCTTCGACAAGATCATGCGGCGTCGCGGTGGAAAGCCACCCCGCGAAGGGGATGAAATGCCGCGATAGAAAAAGGAGCCAAGTGGCGTGGGCATGCGCTCTTCAGCCTGTCTCCGATTCGGCGGCAGCGGGGAGAGTGAAGAGGGCAAATCAGGATCCAGAATTCAGCATTCAAAATTGCCATTGCCCCTTCGCGCACGTTTTGTGCTATTCTCCGCGTTTTAGCTTAACTGCACGGTTTGACGGCGTGGGGGCCGCCGCCAAGCGGGGATAGCTTTACCCGGATGATTTGGCTTGCGAACCTGACCTTCCGAAACTGCCCGATTTGTGGCAGACGATGCTCTCTAGACGATCAGAATTGTTTTGGAGGATTCAAGCCACCTGAGCCTTATGTAACGCCGACCCCGCAGGCGCGGGGTCGGCACGTGCCGGTCCCGCCGTGCGCGGGACCGGCGCTACGTCGAAAATAGGAGTCAACTTGTGAGAGAAAACAAATATATTTTGCCGGAACGTGAACTACCGAAGATTTGGTATAACGTCGTTCCCGACCTGCCAGCGCCTCTGCCGCCTCCACTTCATCCCGGGACGCTAAAGCCGGCCGGGCCCGGCGATCTGGAAGCGATATTCCCCGCGCAGTTGATCGAGCAGGAGGTTTCCGCTTCCCCAACTATTCCCATCCCGGAACCTGTGCTCGACATCCTGCGGCTCTGGCGGCCGACGCCGTTGTGCCGGGCGTGGCGGCTCGAGAAGGCCCTCGGAACTCCAGCGAAAATCTTTTACAAAAATGAAGGTGTCTCACCGGCAGGAAGCCATAAGCTGAACACCTCGACCCCTCAGGCCTATTACAACAAAGTTGCGGGAATTAAGCGCATCTGCACCGAGACCGGTGCGGGCCAGTGGGGAAGCGCCCTGGCGTTCGCGTGCAACGTTTTCGGCCAGGAGTGCATGGTTTACATGGTCAAATGCAGCTTCTACCAGAAGCCGCACCGGCGGACCATGATGGAGGTTTGGGGGGCAAAGTGCATTCCTTCACCGAGCGAGCAGACTGCTGCTGGAAGACAGGTTCTTGCCGAAGATCCCGACTGCCCCGGCAGCCTGGGCATCGCCATCAGCGAAGCGGTTGAAGATGCCGCGCACCGCAAGGACACCAATTACTCGCTGGGCAGCGTCCTCAATCACGTCCTGCTGCACCAGACCATCATCGGCCAGGAGGCTATTGCCCAAATGAAGCTCGCCGGGGCGTTCCCTGACATCGTGATTGGCTGCTGTGGCGGGGGAAGTAACTTCGCGGGGTTGGCGTTTCCCTTCGTACCGCTCAAAGCCGCCGGAAAACAGATCCGGCTCATCGCGGTCGAACCGGCAGCGTGCCCAACCATGACGAAAGGGGTCTATGCCTATGATTTTGGCGACAAGAGCGGGATGACGCCGCTGCTGAAGATGGATACCTTGGGGCACGACTTCATTCCGGCGGGCATCCATGCCGGCGGTTTGCGGTATCACGGCATGGCCCCGCTGGTCAGCCTGCTGCACCGCGAGGGCGTCGTCGAGGCGGTGAGCTATCTGCAACTGAAGTGCTTTGAGGCGGCCATAACCTTCGCGCGTGCGGAGGGAATCATCGTGGCCCCGGAAACCTCCCATGCCGTCTGTTGCGTGATTGAAGAAGCCCTGAAGGCAAAAGAGGAAGGTAAGGAGAAGACCATCCTGTTCAATTTAAGCGGGCACGGCCACTTCGACATGGCGGCTTACGAGAAATACTTGGCAGGCGAACTCTCCGATTACGAGTATCCGGAAGAAAAGATCAAAGAGGCACTGGCGCATCTGCCCAAGGCTTCGTGATTCTTCCCGCGTGACTCTTAGCGCTTCCATGCAGCGAATGCGCATCCCACTTGCTCGGTCCCCAGGGCGATGACGAAGTGGCGCCCGAGCGTGGGGCCGGCGTTTCTGGGTTCTTCATTCGAGGCCACATATGCCACGGAACCGGGCTTGGTTTCATGCTGCCGGAACCCGGCAGGTTGCAGGAAAACCCTTCGGCGCTGTCCATGGCGGCCCCGGCTAACGGCCTATCAGGGCGCCTGAAAAATGGCATTTACAAATGGCATATACCATTGTACACTACCATCATGGTCGCTAAACTCACTCTGGACAAGGCTGGCCGCATGGTGTTACCGAAGGCATTGCGCGACGAGCTGCAACTAAGTCCCGGCGACACGCTGGAGGTGGAGAGTTCGGGCGAGCAAGTTACCTTGCGCCCGCTCCGGGCCACTACGCCCCTTCAGAAGGAGCGCGGCGTTTGGGTCTATCGAACCGGGCAAAAGTTACCCGCCTCGGTGGTCAATGACACGCTTCGCCAGATCCGAGAGGGACGTCATCGAGCCGCTTTAGGTAAAGAGCAGTGAAGGCCCTCTTCGATACCTCGGTTCTGGTCCCAACCTTCCTCGGCGATCACGAACACCATGAAGCCAGCCTGGACGTTTTCCTCCGCTTCGAGAAGCGCCAGGCGTGCTGCGCGGCTCACAGCCTGGCGGAGGTCTACGCCACCCTCACCCGGATGCCCGGCAAATACCGGGTGAGTTGTGAACAGGCGATGTTGTTCCTTGCAGAAATCCGGCAGCGGCTCACCCTCGTAGCGCTCGACGAGGAGGAATACTACGCGACCATCGAGCAAGCGTCGGCGCTTGGGGTGATGGGAGGTACGGTCTATGATGCACTGCTGGCGCGGTGCGCTCTGAAGGCCAGGGCCGAGACCCTTTACACCTGGAACGTGAAACACTTCCAGCAATTGGGACTGGAGGAAGTCGTCAAGCGGATTAGAACTCCATGATCCTGCACCTGACAGCGGGCAGTGCGTCGAGGGTTCGCCGCGGCGGACATTGTATGTCGGCGACCGTTAAGAAGCCAGAACAGGCCACGGATAGGACGCGGTGACAGAGATGTTGTCCCTGATCGTGGGGCGTCCCGATGCATCGGAGCGCCGCCCGCGGGTAAGCAAGGAAGAGAACGTCGAGGATCGTGAGCCCCAAAGGGGCGATTCATCCCAGCCCAGGGCAACGCCCTGGGGCAAGCGCGGAATCAGACCAACATTTGCACCCTGAAGGGGTGCGCCACACAAAACCCATTCCACCGAAGGGTAAGTTTCCAGGGGGAGTTTCACAAGTTTGGCAAACGTACGGGGTCGAGCACGACGAACGATATGTGTGGGATTGAAACAAGCCTGTGGCTTGCCCCTTCAGGGCTCAGTTGAAATGCATGGGCCGCTCAACCCAGGCCAATGGCCTGGGCTGGGGTAGGTCGCCCCTTTGGGGCTCAAAAGCGGCCAGCACAGCCCGCGCTCGCTCCAGGAATGGGAGCAAGGGCGCAGGCGTCCAGAAAGCGCGGTGCGCGCCTACTTGGCAGTGATTGATAGAAACCCGGAAGCGGTGCAAAAAGCGCTCACGAACGAGCCGTGAGGTGCGAAGGGCATCAGGCATGAGAAAACCCACGATCATGACTGGTCGCCGAGGCGACACCGTCGCTACGCGCTGCACAAACCAGCGGTCTGCGCCGGCCACCGGCAAATTCACGATAGGCCTTGTGTGATTTTGGCGGTTGAGATTAGGTGAGCGAACGCACCCAATGTCTTCTCCTCGCAACTCGCTTTGAAAATGGGCTTGCGACTAGAGCTAGCGCAACAGAGCTCTCGGATCCCAGCAGGAAGGTTGCTTCCCATCAGAACCCTGAAGTAAATTCCGCGCGTAAGCAGAGAATACGTAGTGAACTGATTTTGAGATACCAAGCAGGGAACGAAAAACGAGCCCTTTGAAGCAAAGTCAGTACAAACTGTGACGACAGCCACCACGCCACATGGAAATCCCGACTCGCCGAGAAGGTATTTTCTGATTGGGTCCTCGAAAGGTCCGAGGCTTACTGAGGTGGTTTGGCCTAAGATCCGCCATTTGTGGACAGAGGCCCTCCACAAAACGCTGAGGACGAAGTAGGCGAGTTTTTCGGTGTCGACACCCACCGCCGTTCCTGAAAATGCTGCCAATAACGGTCCTGAGGTGAAGGCCATTGCCACGTTCAACTTATTGAGCAGAGGGAAATCCCTGCCGTTATCCACCTGACTTATCAGACAACGTTCTCCGCAATCATTGAAACGTTGTTCGCACTCCCTACAAAACACGTAGTCCCTTAGCTGCTTCGACGTACGGACGGCAACCTTTCGGGTCGTGAGCACCGGATGGGGGTTCTTGTCCCTGGGGTCGAGGGTCATCCTGTAGAGGGCTGCCGGTAGAAGATGGCTTTTTTGAAGTTCTCTGGGGTTTAGGCACAGCTTACATTTTCCCTTCGGCATGTTCGCTTACTCGCTTTCCGCGATTGGTTCGCCGATCTGTGGGCTTTTCTCATGCCCGATGCCCCAGCGGCAACCGCACGTCGTCAAACTGAATGGGGCACGCCGCTATCGTTGCCGTGTCCAAAGCAAAACTGTTGTAACTCGCCAACCGGCTATCTTCGCGTCGCCTCACCGGGCCTTTCCGCACGAGACTCCGGTGCACGTACTCCAGTTGGTCATCGAAGGAAAAGCCCACGGTCACGAGAGAAGTGACCGTGGGCGCCGGGTTCGAAGATGGCTACCCGAAACCTGGACCAGAGCAACCCCCAAATTCATTTAGAGACACGTTGAGTTTCGTTTGACAGTGCATCAGCCAGCGATTCACCATTGGCAAGGCGCAGAAACCTGCTATCTAGGAAGCGTTCCTCAGTCACTTGGAACTCGCTCCCGCCTCGACTCATAATGCTCTGGGATTCGTCATAGAACGCAAGTTTTTCTGACGGAGGTTTCGCCGCAAGTTCCGAAGCGCTCATCGGAACTTCGAACTCCAAGTACTTCTCCAGCCAGCATATGAGAGGGCTGATTGCCATATCCTGATTTCTGCACAGAATGTTGTTTTTCGATGTCTTTTCAAAAATGCTCCTCAGATAATCGATTAGTGCGTAATAGTGGATATTCTGAGTCGCGATGACTCGAACTTTCTCGTTAACAGCAGTCCGATTGAGATGCAAAATATGATAGTAGTCGAGATATTGCTGATTCCGATGAAGGT
>DLMI01000108.1 GCA_002478145.1 Acidobacteria bacterium UBA7540 | reverse complement strand
GAGGATGTCCGAGTTTTAGTTGATTGCAGCGACTCTCGATGTTCGGCACTGTAAGCCTACCTGCAAGCAAGTTCAAGCGACTTCTACTATCCGGACCTCCTTCTGCTGAATGCGCGACGGATTCAGGCGTTCCTTCAGCAACAGGATTTCTTGATAGCCTTTGATGCGTCGGAACTTCTTCTCTGCTTCCAGGAGTCCTGTGGCTGTCCAGCGCAGCGGCTGATCTCCTTCTCGCCAGCGCTTTACGTTTCGCGCCACCCGTTGCACCGTGGACAGACACGATTCGATCGGGTTAGTGGTGGCCAGTTTCCGACGCAACACTGCTCCTACACCCAAGCGATGCACCGTCAGCGTCTCTTCCAGCCCTTCCTCCAGGCTCCGGGCAGCGCTCGGATTGATCCTTTCCAGTTGCCGGAAGATTTTCTGCAACGCCTCTTTGGCCTCCGCATAGTTGTTCATCGCGTAAGCATTGCGCATCCGCCGATCGTAGTCTTTCTGGCAGTTCTCGGGCAGGTACTCCTTCACATTCCGCCGCTTGTGAATCTGGCAGCGCTGCACTTCCACCTGGTCACCGAAAACGCGTTCCACACCCGCTCGCAGCGCTTTCGATCCATCGATCACCACCAGATACCGCCGCTTCAGATCTAGTCCTCGGTCCAGCAGATCTTCCAACAGCCCTTTGACTACCGTGGTGTTCTCCGTGGCTCCTTGCCACACTCCCAAAACGTGCTTTTCTCCGCCTTCTGCGATCCCCAGGGCCACCACCAGCACCTGGCCACCAAAATGAATGCCATCGATCATCAGGACAACCAGATTCAGATCCTCCAATCGCCGTTCGCACAGCACCCGCAACTGATTGCTACTGGCCGCCACGAACTGCCGGCTCACGCTGCTCTTCTCGATTCCGTAGCCTTCCAGAACACTTTCCACCGCTCGCCGATAGTTCCGTGTGGACAGTCCGGCCACCATGCGTTCCCGCACCGCTCGTTGCAGTTTTCCGTCTTGCTGCAACTGACCGTAGCTCTCCAGTTCCACTTCCTGGCCCCCGCGGGTTCGTACCCGTGGTCGTTCCAGCGGGATCTTCTGTCCACCGAAGACCACGTAACCCGACTGCTTTCCCCAGCGCACGCAGCCCGCAGTGGGATTGGGCCGATGCGGAGGTCCTACCCGGCGCGTGACTTCGTTTTCCAAGATGGCGCGCAGAATCTGCAGCCCGGCTTGCCCGGTCAACTCTTCCACCTGCGCTTGCATCTCCGCCCACACCTCGGCCATGGGCAACGGCACCCGTACCAACAACTCTTGCCCTCGCACGACCTCGAACTTGTGATTGGACTTGCGCTCTTTCCTCTGGTAATTGTTTCTCACGGCGGCTCTCTCCTTTAAAAGGGATTCGCAACCCGAACTCGATCCGAGTTCGGGCGAGAGCCGCTGCTTCTTGTTCTCAAGTTTCAACTAAACCCGGGGCATCCTCTGCTAGGATGGCTGGTAGCACTGTTGGGTGATGTCATGGGAAAACCAAGGGTCCGTACAGAGAAGAGTTCCCAAAGGGTTCCAAGGTCAAAATTGCGGACCGTGCTTTTCTGGAGGATTTCCTCAAAACTTGGAAATTCCACCACAAGCTGGAACCCGACCAGTTGAAGTTTGCAGACAAGATTGCCAAGGTGAAATCGGTTGGGTTTTACCACGGTGGCGACGAACTCTATGAACTCAAGGGGGTGCCGGGGACCTGGCACGAACAGTGTTTGAGGGCTGTAAAGCGGACAGTTTTCTTCCGCAAATTCTTCGGGTACTAGCCGCCACTTTTCCGATTAGGCGGGTGGTCTCAATGGGTCGGTGCAACACTTGCTTGAAGTCTACTTGCAGGAGTCTCAAAACCTAAGGTTTTTCGTGGGCGTTGATTTAAACGCAGGGCTACCTTGTCCAGTTCGGATTGAGCGTATCCGGACAGGTCGGTCCTTTTGGGGAAGTATTGTCGCAGCAACCGGTTCGTGTTTTCGTTCGTGCCGCGCTGCCAGGGGCTGTGGGGATCACAGAAGTAGACTTTCACGTTTGTAGCCACCGTAAAGGTCTTGTGTTTGGCCATCTCCAGCCCACGGTCCCAGGTCAGAGAGCGCCGCAGTGAAGTTGGGAGTTTGCGAATTTGCCGAGTCAGTGCGGCGACGACAACCGCCGTGTCTTTGCTGGGCACCTTTACAAGCGCGGTAAAACGCGAATGTCGTTCCACCAAGGTCGCAATGTGACTGTTCCTTGAGCCGCTCAGGAGATCGCCCTCCCAATGACCGGGAATCGCGCGGTCCTCAATTTCAGCGGGCCTTTCCCGGATGGAGATGGCATCTACGATTTGACCGCGCGAGTCTCTAAAGACATGAGAGTGCTGCGAGCGGCGTATGCGGCGTTTGGATCGCAGGTGCCCAAGCAGCTCTTTCTTGAGCACTCCTCGCGCTTGAATGAATAGGCTTCGGTAAATGGTTTCGTGGGACACACGCATGCTCTCGTCATCGGGATACTGGATTTTCAGCCAACCGGAAATCTGTTCCGGCGACCAGTCCAGAATCAGTTTACTCGCAACGATCTTCTGCAACCTCACATGGATCGCAAGAAGACACCGTTTGGGTCGCAATGCCGATTCCCAGGCCTGGGAATCGGCTTCATTGGCTCGATACTCGGGACGGCCTCCATGACGTGCGACCTCCCGGCTCACTGTCGACGCAACTCGATCCAGGCGTTTAGCTATCTCGCGAATCGACGAACCGGAAGCGATCCCTCGAGAGATCTCCTCGCGCTCACGCTGCGTGAGCGCGAGGAGCGAGCGCCGCCGGACGGCCGGAACAAACCCACCGTGACGCGACACCAGACAACGAATAGACGAATGCTCCTTGCCGAAGGCGCGCCCGATCTTATGCAACGAGTCTCCCGCCTTCCAACGACGCCACATGTCGCTCTTCTGCACCGCCGAAAGTCCAAACCGTTTCCCTTGGGTCATAAACACCACCTTTGAAAACAGCTTTATACCAGATGGTGTTGCATCGACCGGTTGAGCTCGCACGACTCTCCAGAAACTTGTTTATAAGTTCTCTGGAATCAATAAATCGGTTTGGAGAAGTTTCTGGCACCAGTGACGCGTCAAAGACGCGGTTAGGGCTTACCGGGACTTAGCCGAGTTGACTGGTGGCGTGGCCCTGACTGAATTCTCTCACTCTCGCTGGTACAAAAAACGCCCCTCACGTCAGACGCGGCGGCTACTTGCTCGGCTCGCTCGACGGGGGGACGATCCCCTTGAGGCGCAGGTAGGTGACGATGTTGCCGTAGTGCTCCATCGTGTGGGCGATGTTGAACGACAAGACAGTGAACTTGGCGTGGTCGCCGCCCATGAACTTGACGGTCTGGAGGGCGGCCACGTCGGTCATTCCGTCATAGGCCTTGTTGCAGTAGGTCACGGAGTCCTTGAGCGCCTGCACCAAGTCGGCCTTGGTGGTCTTGTTCTTCTCGATCTCCAGCGCCGGGTTTTTCTCGCCGAGCACGGCCGAGCAGAACCCGTACTGGGCGTCGGCCACGTGCCCAATGATTTGGCTGTAACTACGCACGTCGGGCGTCGGCTTGAAGCCGTAGTTCTCTGCCGGCATCTTCTCGGCTGAGCGGACCACGATATCACTGGCATAGCCATAAATGAGCTTCTGGCCGGCTATGAGCGGGTTCGCGGGTGGCGCGGCGGGGGTCTGCGCTAAGGCGATGGTCGCACTCACGAGCGTCAGCGCGACGAGAGCGGTACAGGGGCGAAACATGGTCTTCATTAAAGAACCTCCAGGAGAATTCGAGCCTGATTAGTATACGCCAGGGCAGCCGCAGTGTTTGTAAACGACTGAATCGAACGAGGCTGCGGGCCGAGGCTCATGCTCGCGACCTCTGAAGATGGCGAGCCGGAGGGGCCACGGCGATTTAATCGTTCCATACCGTTAATTTCAATTTCTTCACATTTAAAGAACATTGGGTGAACCATAGTTGTGATAAATAATGGCTTTCATGAGTTTTTTTCAGGACTCCTTAGAGGCCAACACCGGTCTCGTTGACGTTCCTCGCATGGATAGATTAACTGAATCGCCTTTCATTGGCCTGACCCCGTTTTATGTACCAGTGCTTATGAGAGTCGGTTGGTGTTGTGATCGAACTTGGGGCGGACGGAGCGTAGCGGAGTCCGGCCCAAGTTCGGCGGCGAATTCTGCCGGCGTCTTGTACCCGATCCCGCTGTGCAACCGCTCCTGATTCCAGTAGCGTTTGTATTCCGCTCGCAAAACTTTCGCCTCCAGCAACGAACCGAAAACTTCCCGGTCCGCAAACTCCGCCTTCATCCGGCTGTTGAACGATTCGCTGTAGCCGTTCTCCCACGGACTGCCCGGTGCAATATACAACGGCCCAACGTTTCGCGCAGCCAACCATCGCCCGACCGCTCGCGCAATGAACTCCGGCCCGTTGTCGGAACGAATCGCAACAGGCGCTCCGCACTTTGCTTCCAGCCACGTCAGAATCACCAGCACATCTCGCGCCGTCATCCTCTGTTCCACTTCCAACGCCAGACACTCGCGCGTGAATTCATCCATCACCGAAAACCACTGCAACCTTCTGCCATCCGATGTCTCGTCCATCGTGAAATCCCAACACCACACGTGATTTTTGTGCTCCGCCTTTTTCATCGCGCAACTGTTCTCGCTGTGGCCCCGTGCGCGCTTTCGCCGCTTCCTAAGCGGGTTCCGCAAGCCTTCCTCCCGCCACAATCGCGGCACTCGCTTCTTGTTGATCTTCATCCCTGCTCTCCGCAACAGCCTGGTCATCCGCCGATAGCCCGAGCCCGGATGCTTCTTCGCCAGTTCGTGCAGCCGCTTGCGAATCCGCCGCTCTTCATAGTCGATGCGTGTTTCGTAGCGCTGCGTCGCTCGTGGCTGCTTCACCAATCGGCAGGCGTTGCGTTCCGCGTAGCCCCACTCCTCGCGCAAAGGTTCCACCGCCCGTCGCCGGCCCGCCGGGCTTACCAGTTTTTTCGGTTCAGATCCTTTAGCGCGTCGATGTCCATGGCTTGCTGCGCCACGATCTTCTTCAACCGCGCATTCTCTTTTTCGAGTTCCTTCATCCGCGCCATCTCCGGCCCCTTCATCCCGCCGTAGAGATGCCGCCAGCGATGAAACGTCTGCTCGCTGATCTCCAACTTCCGGCATACCGCTTCGATCGTTGCGCCCTGGTTGAAGTCCACTTCTGCCTCGCGTAACTTCGCAATGATCTCCTGCGGCGTGTGTCGCTTCCTTTTCATCGAGTCCTCCTGCCCTCTCGGGCAATCAGACTCTCATATCAGCTGGTACAACGGGAGGGGGTCATTCCATTGGATGAGCTTCATCGTAAGTCGGATGTAGAAGATCTTAGATTGCGCTCCGTCAATGCCGTCCACCGTAAAGGGTCACTTTCCCATCCACGACGTTCGCCACGTAGCGGCCATCTCTGAGGAACTGCATGACCTTCTTGCCTGACCGTGCCAATTGCGCCCACCGGGATTTCGTCCGGGGGTTCTGCTCCAGCGCCCGAATTTCGTTATCTTCGAAGATGAAGCCCACCTGCCGCAGGCCGCGGTTGGGAGTCCCCCGAACATGGTAACGCTCGGACCTAGCTCGACTGCATTGGCCTTCGCCACGAGGGTCTGCCGCTAGGTTTCGATGAGTACCTGCTCGAAGGAAAGTCCCATTGAACCCGCCTCTGAGGTGGATCATATGCAAGCTAGCTGTCTTCTTCGATCTCTTGGAGCTTAGCCTCCAATTCTTCAGCGCACGTTAGCAGCATCGGATTTGCCGCTTCGGCACGGCTTGCCGGGTCACACTTTGCCAGCACCTCGGTCGCGGCGGCTTCCCACGTCGCTGCCATCTCTTGGAGTTTCTTTTTCATGGTGCTACCCCTTTTGTGATCTGGGGTAGGGGGAAGAGAGCTTAATTCTACTCTGCTGCATGCAGTCCCGTTTAGCTCAAAAAAATCGGAGAAAGAAGGGAAATGGGGAGAACAGAGAGACTCTAGCCGAACAAACGAAATCCCCCAAGTAGCTGAGGGATTTAGATTTCTCAATAAAATCGGAAAATTCTAGTTGACATGGCGGAGAGGGGGGGATTCGAACCCCCGGTACAGGTTTTAGCCCGTACAACGGTTTAGCAAATTCCCCCGTTTCACAGCCTGGTGTTCGGAATCAATAGGTTACGTTCGGACGAGATGCCTCATTTTTGTGCAAAGAACCCCTGTTCGGAAGCTATTGTGCAACTACTGTGCAACCGCAATTACAACGGTCTCCCCGACGGTTTTCTAGGACTATCGTAGATCGAGTCAGCATCTGCTTTCTTCGTCAATGGTTGTTCCTCCTGCTTCTACGCCGGGGACGCCTGGTGTTGGATAACGTTCGGGTAGCTAAATCCGCCCAGAGCGTCGTCTTTCACTTCCCACAACCCCGTCTGGGCAGCCGGCCCCTCGCCCAGGATCCAGTGGAGAGCGTTTTCGGAAGTCGACAAGACTCCGTGCAGGTGGAACCTCTAAGCCTCGCTCTTCGTATTCATTTGCATGAGTTGACGAACCTTGGGCCCACTTGGATTGATCGTCTT
>DLMI01000038.1 GCA_002478145.1 Acidobacteria bacterium UBA7540 | reverse complement strand
ATGGGGATTCCGAAGCTGCTGCTCCCCCGGTCCCTTCATTGCAATTTCACCCTTCGGCATCTAGAATCAAATGGAAGGAGCGGAAAAATGGATAACGACGTTCTACGGATTGCGGGCAGGGAGTTCCATTCGCGATTGATCATCGGCACCGGAAAGTACAAGAGCTTTCAAGAAATGGCGCGGGCCCACGAGGCTTCGGGCGCAGAGATGGTGACGGTCGCCGTCCGCCGCGTGAATCTGACTGACCGCAGCAAGGAATCTTTGCTCGATTATGTTGACCGCAAGAAGTTCTTCATTCTGCCGAACACCGCCGGCTGTTACACCGGCGATGAAGCTATCCGCACCGCACGTTTGGCTCGGGAAGTGGGTCTCTCCAACTGGATCAAGTTGGAAGTCATCGGAGACGAGAAAACGCTCTTCCCCGACAATTTCGAACTGGTACGGGCCACGGAAACACTGGTCAAGGAAGGTTTTGTAGTCCTGCCTTATACGAACGACGATTTGATTTCCGCGCGGCGGCTGATCGACGCCGGGGCTGCCGCCGTGATGCCGCTCGGAGCGCCCATCGGCTCCGGGTTGGGCATTCAGAATCCCGCCAATATACGCATCCTGCGTGAGATGATCACCAGCGTGCCCCTCATTCTTGACGCGGGCGTGGGAACGGCGTCCGATGCGACCATTGCTATGGAGTTGGGCGCCGATGCCGTCCTGATGAATACCGGCATTGCCGGCGCGCGGGACCCCATCCTGATGGCCCAGGCCATGCAGCACGCCGTCATCGCCGGTCGCCAGGCTTACCTCGCCGGCCGCATGCAAAGGAAACTCTACGCCGCTGCATCAAGCCCGCTAGAAGGCGTCGTCCGGTAAGGGCGACGGCTTCATTTTCGTGTATGAACTACGGTCTGCGGCAGATTCCAGAATACAAATTGAGTGGGGAAGAAGGGAAGCCCGGGGGAACAAAAGGCTGTCTGGCAGTTGCCAGACGCGCTGCGGGCTCGGCTCTCAGAAGCATGAGGATCTATCTCGGCGGGCTCTCCTGGGCGGCGGGGGGGGCCTGGTCTTTTTTCGGGTTCTTTTCCGGCAAGGTGTAAATGATCTCTCCCGGACGCGCCAAACGCATTTGCTCCCGCGCCAGGCGCTCGATGGCCTTCGGGTCAGACTGCAGTGCCTTGATGCGCTTATCCAATTGCTCGTTTTCGCGCTGAAGTTGCTGGATCTGTTGGCGGAGGCTCTCAACTTCCTTCTTTTCCTGGCGCAGAGCCAGGAGGCCGTGTTGCCCGAATATCTCGTGAACGAGCAAGGCAACGCAAACCAGCACAAGGACGTATGCGGCGTTACGGCGTAGGGTTGCGGCGTCCCAAGAGAGCTTATTCATGGTTCAAGTACAAAGGCGTTCGTGGTCAAAGCCTGCCCACCTGCCCCCTTGCTCGAACGGCATTTCACATTCGACCCAGACCGCTGGTCCAGGCGCGGCAACCCGATATCCTTACTGCGCGCCAGTCGCCAGCGGCAGAAGGAATGGCATTGCCGAACCTGTTGACGATATTGTATCTTTGGCGGACGTTTCGAGCAAGCAGGCAATCCCGCCGTTGTGGGAGGAATTGTGACCGACATAGTCGTTATATTCGTCACCGCCGCCAGCCGGGGTGAGGGCAAGAAAATCGCGCGCCATCTTGTGGAGACTAAACTTGCAGCGTGCGTAAACATCTCGCAGCCCATGGAGTCAGTTTATCGCTGGGAAGGCAAAATCGCCGAGGAGAGGGAGTTTCTGCTACTCATCAAGAGCACCAGGGAATTGTTCCCTGTGATTAAAGCCGAGATCTCAAAGATCCACAGTTATCACACGCCCGAAATCATCTGCCTCCCTGTTATCGATGGCTCGCGCAACTACTTGCAGTGGGTGTCCGATTCGGTGAAGCCGGCAGCCACGGAAAACAAGTGACCCGCCGTGGCGGGAGCTATGCCGACTGATTTCGAAGAGCCGCAGGTCTCCCGCCGGGCGGCGCGGGACCTGCACTACGCTTGCTTCTGGGTTGTGTTTCCTGCTCGTCCCGCCACGGCGGGTCACTCGTCATTATTCCAGCCTGTCGAGAGCCTGCTGGAGGTCAGCAATCAGGTCTTCGACATCCTCTTTGGATTTCGGATTGCGCCCCACCTTCTGCCGGCTACTTTTGAAGAGATGCCCCCTATAACTCTGAGTTATCATGTTGGAGTGATCGTTTGTAGGTTTGTTGAACAGGATGCTGGGAAGTGGTGTGTCATTCTATGCAAAGTCGTTAGTAGCCGGTTTTCAGTTGCCCTTGGTGTCGAAAAAATGGGGCTACGGCAACCCTGAATTATTTTCTTCCTTCATTCTGTTAGGAGATGGATAGGTCAGAGGATATCCGGAAAGGAGTAACGATTCCATGCTTCGTCCCAATCACCTGCGATTTCGAACTTGGGTTTTCGTCGGTGCTGCAATCCTGCTTTCTTGCGTAGGGTTCAAACCCGCGCAGCAACAACCAATTCCTGAGGTCAGCCTTACCGTGGTGGTCAAAGAGGCGGAGACAGGCGATCCCATCAGTCAAGCACGACTTACGCTTACCTTCAAGCAACAGGGCAAGCTTCACCGTTCTATCTCGTACAGCGCCAAAACAAACGCTCAAGGGCGGTACCGATTCACAAACATTCCAAAAGAGACCATCCGTTTGCTCGTCACCGCTGATCGCCACCAAAGTTTTGGCAAGGAAATAGAAGTGGAAGAAGATAATCAGGTTATTGAGGTTAAGCTAAAGAAGCCGCAGCCCCTCCTTTAGTGCCGAATAGGGATATTCGGGTGGCTGGTCTGACCATCAATCCGGCGCCAGAGCTTCTTCGACACAACAAGGATTGACGGGCCGGCACATTTCCCAAGCCGCTAGCGACGAACCGCATGATGATTAGGCCTGCCTAACAATTGAGGGGAGTATTGTCGGGGTTTACCGGAGCAGGTTTGGAGATGCTACAGGTTGGTGCAAAGAGTTAAAAGCTCTTCCAATCGTTAACCTTTCCGTAACCTTGAGCCACCTTTTCCACAAGGTTTTCAACAAACCTGTTGAAAAATAATTTTGATGACAGAGTTGATAGATGTCAGACGCGCGCAAATGGATTGCCAAACCGCTCCGCAATTTCCAGGGTAGTCCCCGGTTTCAATCTAAACCGCGCGATTGAATTCTCGATTTGTCAAAGACCCTTAGAGGGGGGGAGAGACATTCGAAAGCAGCCGGCGGAAGGCAGTAGCGGGTGTTTCCCCCACCTTCCACCTATTACATACCGATCTCAACTAACCACGGACGACGGACAACCCGCTTCTTCACGGTGAGACTATTTTGGAGTCGCGGGTTCTACTGACATCGCCGGTGGTTTGGCAGCCCCCTGCGGCCCGGGCGGGCTAGGCGTGGGAAAGTAACCATCATCCAGCCAGACCTTGGCATTTTTCTTGAGTTCGTCTAAAGCGCTATTGACTTTTTGCTGCTGGAGGGTTTTCTCAATTTGGGAGGAGACGTCCTTCTTTAATTCCCCCGCCTTATGTGAGGCAACTTTATAGAAGACCAGGTACTGCGTGACGTCGAACACCTCCGAAACCTGGCCATCTTTGAGTTCAAAGACCGCCTTTTCCATATCCGGGCGCAAGGTTCCCCGGCGAATGGCAGAGGGTTCGTCATCCACCCGGACGAAGTTCGGCACTTGATACTTCTCGGCTACTTTCTTGATATCGTCGCCGGAGCTCAAAGCCTTACGGATTTCCTCGGCGCGGGTTTTGGCTTCTTCCGCCGTCAACCCCGGAGTTCCTTCCTTCGCTTCCTCCGGTTTCTTGCGAATGACGACTTGGTAGATCTGGGCTTCCTCGAACTCGCTTTGGTGCGCCGCAAAATATTTGCTGATTTCTTCGGGTGTTACTACGGACTGTCGCACTATTTCCTGGTACGCTGTCGTCGCCAGAAGTTGACGGCGACGCAGAGCGAGCATCTGATGGAAAGCAGGAGTGGAGTCAAGATGATGCCTGAGGGCATCCTGCGAAAGAACGAGCATCAGTACGTACTCATCTCCAAGAGACCGGCGACCCTGGGTGGCCAGAGTCTTTTGAACCTGGGGACTGAGCCCTTGGATAAACCCATCAACCTCCCCTTGAGTTATCGACTCATCTCCAACCTTCAGGACTATCTTATCGGGTGAGGAAGATTGGGCGGCCGCGGCCGCGCTCGGGGCTGGCCCCGCCGGCGCTTGCCCGCCAGGTGTCTGTCCGTACCCGACACCTACAAGAAGTCCCGCTATCAATAGCCCCCTTGTGAACCAACGCCCTCGCCCCCATTGAATCTGATTCATTGACCCCGCCTCATAATCTGAATTGACAAAAGAAAGACACAACCATCCTAACATAATTCGCCGCCAACCGCAGACCTGTCCTGCGGGTCGGCGCTTTTGCGGGGGATTCCTCAACCAACGGACAACGGACAAAGGACTTTTGGCTGCTATAATCAAGTGATGCCAAAAAGCGATTTGGGGTCCATGATTTTCAATCTCGCGAGTGACTACCAGCCACGTGGCGACCAAGTGACGGCCATTCAGGAACTGGTGCGGGGCGTTGAGGAAGGCAAGCCCCATCAAGTCTTGCTAGGGGTTACGGGGTCCGGCAAAACTTTCACTGTCGCCAAGGTGATTGAGGCCGTGAACCGCCCCACCCTGATTCTGGCTCACAATAAGACCCTCGCCGCTCAGCTTTACCACGAGTTCCGTTCCTTCTTTCCGCGCCACGCCGTGGAATACTTCGTGAGCTACTACGACTATTACCAGCCGGAAGCTTACCTCCCCGCCAGCGACGTTTACATCGAGAAGGAAGCGACCATCAACGATGAGCTGGACAAGCTGCGCATGTCCGCCACCCGCTCGCTTTTCGAGCGTCGCGATTGCGTCATCGTGGCCAGCGTGAGCTGTATTTATGGCTTGGGCTCGCCTGAGGCCTACTATGGAATGCTCCTGCTGCTCGAAACCGGGCAGAAGATTTCGCGGCGAGACATCCTGCGGCGGCTGGTCGAAATCCAATACGAACGCAACGACGCGGATTTCCGGCGTGGCACCTTCCGCGTGCGCGGTGACGTGATTGAGGTTTTTCCCACCTACGAGGATGTCGCCTACCGGATCGAAATGTGGGGCGAGCAGGTGGAAACTCTAGCCCAGATTGACCCGCTTTTCGGCCAGGTGAAGCAGACTTACTCCCGCCTGCCCATTTATCCTCGAACCCACTACGTTTTGCCTGCGGAGAGGAAAGAGGAAGCGATACAGCGCATCCTTAGCGAACTGGAGTGGTGGCGGGGCGAGCTCGAGAAGCAAGGAAAGATGGTGGAAGCCCAGCGCGTCCAGCAGCGCACCCTGTTCGATCTGGAAATGATGAGGGAGATCGGCTACTGTCACGGCATTGAAAACTACTCGCGCCACCTTTCCGGACGGCTGCCGGGAGAGCCGCCCCCCACCCTGCTCGACTACCTTCCGCAGGATGCCCTGATCTTCATCGACGAGAGCCACCAGACCGTGCCCCAACTGCGCGGCATGTACCAAGGCGACCGCTCCCGCAAGCAGACTCTTGTAGACTATGGATTTCGGCTACCCTCCGCCCTGGACAACCGCCCCCTCTCCTTCCAGGAATTCGAGCATCGGGTGGGACAGGTGATTTATGTCTCCGCCACCCCGGGCCCTTACGAACTGACCAAGTCCAGCGGGGAAGTGGTGGAGCAGATTATTCGCCCCACGGGACTCATTGACCCTGAGGTTGAGGTCCGTCCCACGCGCCACCAGATTGATGACCTGCTGGGTGATATTCGCAGCAGGGCCGAGGCCCATGAACGAGTTCTGGTCACTACCCTCACCAAGCGCATGGCCGAGGATCTGGCGGAGTATTACGCCGAAGTCGGCGTGCGCTGCCGCTACCTCCACTCGGAGATCGAGACTCTCGAGCGCGTGAAGATCCTGCGCGACCTAAGGCGGGGTGAGTTTGACGTCCTGATCGGTATCAACCTCCTGCGCGAGGGGCTCGACCTGCCGGAGGTCTCGCTGGTCGCCATCCTGGACGCCGATAAGGAAGGCTACCTGCGTTCGGCGGGAGCGCTGATTCAAACCATGGGGCGGGCGGCGCGGAACTTGCACGGGAAAGCGATCCTCTATGCCGACCATACGACGGAATCCATGCGCCAAGCGATCTCCGAAACCTATCGGCGGCGGGCCAAACAGACTCGCTTCAACGAGGATAACGGCATCACTCCTGAGAGCATTGTCCGACCTGTGGATATGGCCCTGGCCTCCATCGTGGCGGCGGACTATGTTACGGTGCCTGCCGATTTGCCGGACGAGGATGTATCCCCTGACCAGCTCGAGGAGCTGACCAGGAGTCTCGAGAACCAGATGCGCGAAGCCGCCAAGCAGTTTGAGTTTGAAAAGGCTGCTCAGCTCCGCGACCGCCTAAAGGCTCTGAAAGAAAAGGCAGCCATGCCTCTCTAGACAAGTCGACAGTTGAAGGTCGAAGGTCAAAAGTATATTGAAGACTTAACTTCGTGTCGTGACCGTTTCCACATTGAATGATCGAATCATTGGCTCATTGAATCATTGGAAAGCAGTTGCATCGTCGTTTTCCCAATGAATCAATGATTCACTGGATCGATGATTCAATTCCTGAGCGAGGTTGGGGAATTGTTCAGGCGCCTCGGTTGCATCTTCGCGTTGCTGGTCATGTTTGGGGGGGTGCCTTGCGATAGTTGGCTGTCTGCTCTCCAGAGTCAGGGGGAGGCCGCCAAGCCTCAGGCGGAGGCAATCGACATCAATAAAGCCACAGTGGATGACCTCGAGAAGCTCCCCGGAATCGGACCGAGTCTGGCGAAGCAAATCGTTGCCTACCGCGAAAAGCACGGACCTTTCAGGCGCGTCGAAGACTTGATGGTGATTAGGGGTATAGGATTTAAAAAGTGGAAGCAGATGAGGCCCTATGTAAGGGTTGGTGACCGTAGGTAGGATTCAGGATTCGATTCAGGATTCAGAAAGCAGAAGGCAGAAATCAGAAGGCGGAAGGCGGGCCTGTTTCGTCGAGGTTTCTGGGGGCGGCGTTTGGGGCAAAAGCATTAGGCTCGTTCAGGCGAAAACGCACGCTTCTTTCGCGTCGATTGTGGAGACATCAGCGCCGCCGGGATTTCTTGCATTCCCTCCCGGATTTTTGCTCTTGTGCTTGGGCTAAGTTTCGTTAGAATTAGCCCGCTATTGAGGAGGGCACAATGGGCATTCCAGTCACCACCACCTTGAGCATCGACGGTTACCGGATCAGAGAATATAGGGGAATTGTGCGCGGCATCATCGTGCGAGCGCCTACCATCTCGCAGGGCATCCTGGGGGGATTAAAGAGCATTATCGGGGGGCGCATCGGCGCCTACACCGAGATGTGTGAGCAGGCCCGCCAGCAGGCCTACGATTTGATGATTGAGCACGCCGAAGAGCTGGGCGCCAACGCCGTGGTCGGCCTCCGTTACGACGCTTCCGAAGTCGTTGGGCGAGAGTCCGCCACCGAAGTCCTCTGTTACGGAACGGCGGTAGTCATTGAGTTGCTTCCCCGGGCTTAGGTTGCTCTGCAATTCCGAAAAGCGAAGGGCAAGTCCGAGGGCTCTGCGAAGGCGCGATGGGCGTGGATTCTTGATTTCCTGCTCCCCTCGCCCCCATGGGGGAGAGGGGCCGGGGGTGAGGGGGTGAGCACTAGCATGGACGCACTGAGCCACGTTTGCATGGGGCAGGACGGCCCTGACCCCCTCACCCGGCCCGCCCCGGCTGGAGAAAGCGCCGGCGGCGGTCCACCCTCTCCCCCAAGGGGGAGAGGGCAGGGGGTCGGGAGCTTGCTTGCCCTTCCGATTAGCGCTGTCTGATACGTGTGCGGTCAGGTGCTAGTCCTTTGTTGGCCTATCTCCCGCCGCAATCTCTCGATCACGCGGGGGCCGATGATTTTCATGTCTTCGTACTCTAAGAATGATCCTTTTATGTAATTGCAAAACCAGCAAGCCTTCACGAGATTCCCGACGCTATAGCCGTTGACGTTATCGCGCCTATCTATCGTTAGCCAACCGATCTTTGCTTGTTTCGACGTCGCGAAGACCCTCTTGAATTTGGTGATTTCGCGGTTGGCTCCTTCATACAAGAGAACGAAATCGCGCAGTTCTCTAAACTGTTCGAGTGTGCAGCGGCAGTACTCACAGTTGTCCGGAGTTTCGGACCACCAAGATTCTAGTCCTTCCGGGCTTAGGCTAAATGGGACGCCTCTCTTCTCTGCGCCCTGCCGAAGGATGGGGATTGCGCCCCTCCCGTAGCGATAGTATCCCTCTTCTTGCTTCTTCTGGATTGCTCGGCGCAGTGAAATCCTTCCCCGTTCCGATCGTTGGTATGCCCTGACGCAGTCCTTGCACCAGTAATGATAACCATCGGGCATGCGAGAGTTCCTGCCGAATTCGGCGACAGGTTTTGAGCGTTGGCACTTAGTGCACTTTTTCTCCATCTGAGCAACCTTCCGACGGACCCTCCGTTGCACCAACAAAGTGCCTGTGTGCGTAAAAAGAAAACTCCCAGATTGACTGGTCCAAGCCGTCATCGCCTAGACGATAGCGGTAACGAAAAACGCGCTCGCCGATTTCCCTGACTTGCTCCGTGTCTAAAGCGGCCAAGATCTCCTGCAGGGAGGCAACGAACTCTGCGTCACTGCCATAGTCTCCACCGAACCAGTCGGACAAGACCCAAACGCGGCTAGTACTTGGTAGGCGCCTCCCTGAGTGAAAGAAGAACAAACCGCGGATGATTCGCGAAACGACATTCTGGACTCGCGCGACGTCGATCTCTAAGACTCCAGCTTCACCGAGATAAAGACCCGCCGGGGTATACTGGGGTTTCTTGCTGAAGCTGGCAAGCATGCTCTTCCTAAATCCAATCTTGCGAGGATCCCTCAGCTTCCTTATCGCGTTTACTGAAAGATCGAACTCGTTTGGAAACGAGACGGGGTCAATTCCTGTTGTGATGGCGAGACGGAAGTACTCATCATCCGGCTCAAAGCTCTTGTTACATTTTCGGCATGAAGGTACCGTGACCAAGTTGCTCGGGCGCGGCTTAGCAAAGAGGTTCTTTGGCGGGACATGGTCATTGGTCAACGGCCCCGGTTCTCCGCAGTAAACACATTCGCCGATTCTAACCCCACGCTTATTCGCCAAGCCCAGCCAAAGCCTCCTTGAGAAAGGGAAAAGGGCGGGGAAGCGTTCTCCCCACCCTGGCGCTTGCCCCGACTTTGCCGTGACTCGCGCAAAATGCTTGCTGCCTACCGCCTTCTTTCTTACGGCTGCCCCTCGGCCCAATTCTCCAGCCTCAATTGCGCAATTCGGCGAAACTCCCGGACATTGTTCGTGACCAGCGTTAGCCCAAGGCTCAGGGCGTGCGCGGCAATCAGCACATCATAGGCGCCGATGGGTGACCCTTTCCTTTCGAGTTCAGCTCGGACCTGCCCGTAATGCCGGCCGGTGCTCGCATCCATAGCCAGCACTGGGATCAGCAGTTCCAACTCCCTGATGCGCTCGAGGTTCTCTTCCCGGCGCTCGCTCTTCCAAGCACCATAAACCAGCTCCAGATAGGTGATGACGGACATGCCCACGTCGCCGGGCCGCAAACGCTGGAGGCGCGCCAGGACGCCGGGAGGTTTTTGCTTGGCGATGTAAATACAGACGTTGGTGTCGAGGAGGTAGCGCATCAAAGCCCCAAACGCTTATCCAGTTTGGGTTGGCGGCGGCCACCCTTGAAGAAGTCGCGCGAGAGGCCGGTCAGAAGCTCGAAGGCGGCAGAAAGATCCGCCTGCCGCTCGCGCAGCACGATATCCTTCCCCCGTTTCAGAATCTCCACGTGCTGCGAGCGAAAACGAAACCTCTTGGGAATCCTCACGGCTTGGCTATTTCCGCTGCGAAAAACCTTGGTGATGGCCATGCAGAAAGTATATACGAACTGTAAGTACGGTGCAAGCGGCGGTTCAGAAACAGAAGGGCGGGGAAGCGTTCTCCCCGCCCTTGGTTCTTACTGTCGACTGTCAACTGTTGACTGTCAACTGTTCTTAATACATCCCGCCGCCCATGCCGCCTCCCGGAGGCATCGGGTGCTTATCTTCCTTTTCCGGGATCTCGCTGACCAGCGCCTCAGTGGTGAGCATGAGTGAAGCGATGGAGGCAGCGTTCTGGAGCGCCGTGCGGGCGACCTTGGTCGGGTCGATGACGCCTGCCTCGACGAGATCGCCGTAAGTTTCGGCCTGAGCATCGAAGCCGAAGTTGGCATTGGAATTGGCGCGGACTTTCTCCGCTACCACGGCGCCTTCCTCGCCGGCGTTCTGGACGATCAGTCGCAGCGGCTCTTCGAGAGCGCGCTTCACGATGTCGATACCGATCTGCTCATCACCCTCGGCCTTGAGTTTACCGAGCGCCGGGATGCTGCGGATCATAGCCACGCCGCCGCCCGGAACAATGCCCTCCTCGACGGCAGCTTTCGTGGCGTGCATGGCGTCCTCGACGCGCGCCTTCTTCTCTTTCATCTCGGTCTCGGTTGCCGCGCCCACCTTGATCTGGGCCACGCCGCCCACTAGCTTGGCCAGCCGCTCTTGCAGTTTCTCGCGGTCGTAGTCGGAAGTGGTGTCTTCGACTTGGGTGCGGAGCTGCTTCACGCGGCCTTCGATCGCGGAGCTCTTTCCATAACCCTCCACGATCGTGGTGTTGTCCTTGTCCACCGTGATTTTCTTGGCCCGGCCAAGGTCCTCGAGCTTCACGTTTTCCAGTTTGATGCCCAAGTCTTCCGTGATGGCCTTGCCGCCGGTCAGGATAGCGATATCCTCCAGCATGGCCTTGCGCCGGTCGCCAAAGCCCGGGGCCTTGACGGCGGAGCAGTGCAGCGTTCCGCGGAGCTTGTTGACGACGAGGGTGGCCAGCGCTTCGCCCTCGACTTCCTCCGCAACGATCAGCAGCGGCTTGCCGGACTTGGCAATCTGCTCCAGCAACGGCAGGAGGTCTTTCATCGAGCTGATCTTTTTTTCATGAATCAGGATGTAGGGGTCCTCGAGGATGCACTCCATCCGGTCCGGATCGGTCACGAAATAGGGGGAGAGATATCCGCGGTCGAACTGCATTCCCTCGACCACCTCGAGCGTCGTCTCCATGGTCTTGGCTTCCTCGACCGTGATGACCCCGTCCTTGCCCACCTTCTTCATGGCTTCCGCGATGATGTTCCCGATAGTGATGTCGTTGTTGGCCGAAACCGCGCCCACTTGCGCGATCATCGCACCCTCGACGGGCTTGGACAGCTTCTCGAGTTCGCCCTTCACGTGCTTCCTGGAGCCGTCCTTTTGAATTTCGTCGTACCCGCAGACGGCGCGCACGGCCATCTCGATCCCCCGCTTGATGGCCATGGGGTTGGCGCCCGCCGCCACGGTCTTCACGCCCTCGCGGAAAATCGCTTGCGCCAGGACCGTCGCCGTCGTGGTGCCGTCACCGGCCACATCGGAGGTCTTGGACGCCACCTCACGAACCATCTGAGCGCCCATGTTCTCCAAAGGATCCTTCAACTCGATCTCCTTGGCCACGGTCACGCCGTCTTTGGTGGACGTGGGGGAACCGAACTTCCTATCCAGAACCACGTTGCGACCCTTTGGGCCCAACGTGACTTTTACAACGTCCGCCAGCTTGTTCACGCCCCGCAGAATAGCCTGGCGGCTATCTTCACCAAGTACAATCTGTTTTGCATTTGCCATCTTTAACTCCCTCCAAATTTTTGGCTCCGCCCTGCTCCTTGGCAGGTAGCGGACTTTATCGAGCCCGTATTTGCTTTAGCGGCACGTCGTGCCTTCCGTCATGCCGCAGCGCGCCATTAGACCGGTTTATTTCTTCCCGGTAGTAGCAGATTGTTTTGCTGCTTCAATGATCCCGAGCACTTCGTCTTCACGGATGATCAGGTACTCTACGTCGTCGATCTTGATTTCGGTGCCGGAGTACTTTCCGAAAAGGATGCGGTCTCCCGCCTTCACGTCGAGGGGAATGACCTTGCCTTCCTCGGTCTTCTTCCCGCCGCCCACGGCGATCACTTCACCCTCCTGGGGTTTTTCCTTGGCTGTGTCGGGGATGATGATTCCACCTTTCACGGTTTCTTTCTCTTCCACTCGCTTGATCAGAATCCGATCATGCAGGGGCTTTACCTTCATATTTGACTCTCCTCTCGTCTACAAACCCTTTTGATTACTCAATTCCAAGAAACTTATCGTGGCCAACCCAAGCTCTAAATCTCGCCTCGCAATGCCATCCGCGCCTGGTCCTTCGGGGCGCCCGCCGGGTGGCCTTCTCATCGAGCTTTTAGCGCTTGGACTCACTGAGTGCTAATATAGCTATCTCGGAGGAATTTGTCAAGCCTTAAAGTGAGTTTGAAACTCACGAGTTAGCACTCTCTCAAGTCGAGTGCTAATTTGAGATTCGCGAAGCCCCGTAAGGACTTCATTGGATTGGCGTGCTCGATGGAGAAGGATCTGCCAAAATTCATCAGCGCCATGTGGCATTTGCGCGACCGGCGGCTCGAGTCGATCCCCCTTCCAATTGACACCAGCACCCAAAATCTGACCAGTTGGTAACACAGGCGCAGATGTCCTATAATGTTGGCAATCATGCGACTTGTCTCAATCATCGGTGAACGTCTGAAATCCTTTGGTCTTGGGTATGGGGTCGGAATATGGGTCTTGGCCCTATGGACAGGTTTGGGAGCTCCAACCGTCGGCATTTCGTGGCAACATCGGCTGCGACTGGCCCAAGACACTCCTCCCAACCAGCAAGACCAAACTAAAAGCCAAACCCCGCAGGAACCCCAGAATCCTGCCAACCAGCCCACTCCAGAGAGTGAGCAAGGGCAGGTTGAGAAGGGCTCTGAGCCGTCACAGCCATCTGCGCCTGAGCAAGGCGACGAAATGCTGGCTGGGATTCAGGCTGTCTTGGGAAACGTTCCCGTCCCCGATCTTGGCGTGTTGGGTCAAGCCTTCGAAACTACGGTGAAGAAGCAAGACGAGGCCTCAAGTGAATCCTCCGCCGTCGAGCTAATTGAATTGGGGGACCTAGATGGCGACGGGGTTTCAGAAGTTGCACTGAAGTTGCTGGTCACCGAAACGAGCCAGGAGGATGCCCAGGGGCAGGAGTCTCCCCCTTCTTCGCGCGGACTTTATTTGCTCTCCTGGGATGGGACTCGCTGGAAAGCCTCACCCCTTGCCGCCTCAGCAGAGAATATTCAATTCAAAGTCGTCCGGCTCGGGAAAAGCACGGGTCGTTGCATTGCCGTGGTGAATGTGATGGGGGAAGAGGCCGTACCTTACCCGGCGATATTTCAGGTGCGGGAACATGAGGCCGCCTTACTCTGGGACAGTCAGGGTGGAGATAACCGCTACAATGCCCTCGCGCACGGCCAGATTGAATTTCAGGATAACGCGAAGCTTGACCAAACAAACATGATCGTAATCGGGCGGGCAGACCCTGGACTTCTGCAATTCGCGCCCGACGGGCATCGCGGCTTCAGCGCAAGATGCGTTTATCACTGGGACGGGCAAGCCTACGTTCCTGCCCAAACGGAATACTCACCCGGCCCTGATAACACCCTGTACCGTTTCATCGCGGCGCTGCACCTGCACGATTTTCGCAGCGCCTACGCCCTGATTGACCCAGGCAAATTCCTGAAGACCGATGCGCCGAGCCTGGAGAAGTTCCGCCAGATGATGGAAGAGAATTGGCGGGAGTTCTTGGACGATCAGGTTTTCCAGGCGCGAGAGGCTAATGCCGGCTCGCCTGACGCACTTGCGTTCGAGCTTCCCGAAAAGCACTATGTCTACCTGCCCACGCTGAGCAACGACGGCAGATTCCTGTTGATCGGCCTGGAGCGCAAGGTCGAGATGCCAGGCACAGGTTCAGGTCAAGATTCCCCATGAGCAGGCCGCGCCGATTCAGTGAGGTTTCGGGTTTTGTACTCGCGGGTGGAGCGAGTCGGCGCATGGGATTTGACAAAGCCAGGTTGCCGTTGGGTTCAGAAAGCATGCTGGACCGGCAGATTCGCTTGCTGCGTGCCATTTGTCGTTCGGTGTCGATCATCGGGCCTCCCCACAGATTCCCCGACGCAGGGATTCAGGTTTACGAAGATGAGATCGCGGGCCAGGGGCCTCTGGGCGGTATTCATGCCGGGTTGCGCAGGGCGCGCACAGAATTCAGCTTGTTCTTGAGTTGTGACATGCCCCTTATGGACGCCAGATTTCTTCGCTACCTCTGCGAACAGGCATTAGTAAGCCGCGCTTCGGCAACGCTTCCCCCGCCTTGGGCGAAGGGAGTGTACCCACTTTGTGCGGTACTGCGACGGCGTGTGCTCTCGACCGTCCGTTCCAGCCTCACCTTGGGACAGAACCAGGTGGGTCGATTCTTCAAGAAGGTTCAGCGGCGCACCATCAGCAAGGCCGAGTTTGCGCGCGCAGGATTCTCCCTCCGCATTTTCTGTAATGCAAATACGCCTGAGGAATACCAGATGGTGCGGCGGCAATTAGAGGCTCTCCACAATCAAACCGTAGTGGCCGAATTGGGGGCATTTCCGGTGTTCTCCGGGGAGCGAAGTGGCCGCACATGACGAGCAGCCCGGAATCAAAAAGTTTCGAGTCCCCGTATTTTCAGTTCGTCCATGTTTACAAGGCGTTTGACGAACAGCCGGTGCTGGAGGACGTGAATTTTGAGGTGCGCCGGGGCGAGATGGTGGTCGTGCTGGGGAAAAGCGGGGTGGGGAAGAGTGTAACCCTCAAGCACATTCTGGGCTTTCTGCAACCGGACACAGGACAGGTTTTCGTTGCCGGCCGGGAAGTTTCGAAGATGCCCGAGGAAGAGTTGTTTGATGTCCGGCGCCGCGTGACCATGGTTTTTCAATCGGGGGCGCTGTTTGATTCACTGACGGTGGGCGAGAATGTTGCCTACCCTCTGCGGGAGCGTGCGGAATACGGGCTGGCGCTCGATGAAGATAGAATTCAGGCCCGCGTCGGTGAACTCTTAGCGATGGTGGAATTGGATGGCGTCCGCGATCTCATGCCTTCGGACCTGAGCACCGGCATGAAGCGCGCGGTGGCCATCGCGCGCGCCCTTGCCGCCAAGCCGGAAGCGCTTCTCTACGACGAGCCAACGACCATGGTGGACCCGCTGATGGCGCAGACCATTGCTGACCTGATTCTGAAACTGAAGCGCCAGACGGGCCTCACCTCGGTGGTGGTGACTCACGATATGAAACTGGCACGCAAGCTGGCTGACCGGGTTGTGTTCCTAGTCGATGGGCGTGTGGCGTTTTTCGGGCCAATCAATGAACTGGACGCCTCGCCAGAACCGATGGTGCAAGCTTTCATTTGGCTCGACGAGGTTTCTTTCCTGACAGGCAGGCGAGAGTGAACAGTCAACAGTCGACAGTCAAAAGCCGGCGCTTAGGCGGAGCCGAGAATGGTTGCGGCCCGCAGACTGTGAACTGTTGACTGTCGACTGTCGACTCTGAGCTATGCTGGTCCTAAACCGACATGAGGTCGAAAGCCTGCTGGACTTGGACCGCTTGGTGGAGGCGCTCGGTCCGGCGATGGTCGAGTTGAGCGCCGGTCGCGTCTCCATGCCGCCGCGCATTGTCGTGCAGGTCCGCGAGCGGGGAGGCTTGCTGGCCGCCATGCCCGTCTTTCTGGATTCCACGCAAACTCTGTCGACCAAATTGGTGAGTGTTTTTCCCGAGAACGCCGCGCTGGGTTTGCCGAGCCATCAAGCCGTGATTCTGGTTTTCGACGCGCACACGGGCTCGCCGCGCGCCATGCTGGACGGCACGGCGATTACGGCCCTGCGCACTGCCGCTGGCTCAGCGCTGGCGACGAGGCTGCTGGCGCGCCCCGAGGCGTGTATCCTGGCGATTGTGGGGACGGGAGTCCAGGCGCGCGCGCACGCCAAGGTCATCCCGCGTGTGCGACCCATCAAAGAGATCCGCGTAGTGGGTCGCAATCGCGCTCGAGCCCTCGCCATGGCAGAGGAAATCGCGCGTGGGCTGGGCATCCCAACCAAGGCGTCCGAAGTAGGGAAGGAAGCCTTTGCGGGCGCCGACATCGTTTGCGCCACCACACACTCCGCGGAGCCTGTTGTAAAGGGTGAATGGCTCGAACTAGGCGTGCACGTCAACTCCGTCGGGCTAAACCCGAATGGCCCGGAGTTGGACGGCGAGGCGGTAAGGCGAGCGTTGGTGGTAGTGGAAACCCGCGGGGCGGCGCTGGCACCGCTCCCCTCCGGCTCGACCGATTTGCGCTGGGCAATCCGTGACGGGCTGATTGGCGAAGAGCACATTCATGCCGAGATCGGCGAGTTGATTTCAGGCGCGCGGCCCGGACGAACCTCGCCAGACCAGATCACGCTCTACAAGTCAGTGGGAGTCGCGGTGCAGGACGCCGTCGCTGCACATTTGGTTCTCGAGGCAGCCGAGCAGCAAGGCGCGGGCAGGGAAATGGCAATCTGAGATTTGAAATTTGAAATCGGAAACTGGAAACTCGAAACTGGAAACTGAAAACTCGAAACTGGAAACTGGAAACTCGAAATTGGGAACTAGCGGAGCGGGTCGAGGATTCGGAATCTCAAGTAACCGATTCCCAGTTTCTAATTTCCATTTTCTAGTTTCTACCCTCCAGTTTCCGTGCTTGCCGAGATGAAATCCAAAACCACCATGACACTTGACCGCGTCCTTTCGCGGTTTGGCCTGGCGTCGCGCACTGCCGCGCGAGAAGCCATTCTTGCCGGGCGGCTGAAGGTAAACGGCAAGGTGGTGCGCGACCCGGACCTCTGGGTGCGGCCGGACCAGGCAACCCTGTACCTTGACGGCCAGCGCCTGAAGCCGGCGCGCAAGAGCTATTTGCTCTTTTACAAGCCTAAAGGTGTCATCACCAGCCACGGTGACCCTGGCGGGCGCAAGACCGTCTACGAGTGCCTTGGGGACATTGGGAAGTGGGTGTCGCCAGTGGGACGGCTGGATAAGGACACCTCCGGCCTTCTGCTCCTGACCAACGATACTGAGTTTGCCGACCATGTCACCAAGCCCGACAGCAAAGTTCCCAAAACCTACCTTGTGAAGACCAGCGGGATTCTGAGCGAAGAGACCGTCGCCAGGCTGAATGCCGGGGTCGAGATGAAGCGAGGTGATTGGGCAAGCCCTATCAGCGTGCGGCGCGTTGAAGACCGCGGAAAATACACTTGGTTGGAGGTCGAGCTCGCGGAAGGGAAAAACCGCGAGGTCCGGCGCATGATCGAAGCGGTGGGATTCAAGGTCCTGAAATTGGTCCGCACGTGCATTGGCCCGCTGACCTTGGCCGGACTGGAAGTTGGGAAGTGGCGCGAACTGACCCCCAGCGAGGTGGCAGCAGTCCGTAAGTCTTCAACAGGCTTCAAGAAAAACAGCCCCGGACCGAACGCTGGGCATATGGGCTCAACCGCCTCGGCCCCAGGGTCGGCCCCTAGCGGCAAGAGCGCACGCTGTCATTCTGAGCGAAGCGAAGAATCTCGCTCTGTGCAATTTCACGAACATACGAGATTCTTCGTCGCCTGCGGCTCCTCAGAATGACAGCGCGTACGAGTTTTTCCGCAGCCTGTTCAGCCCCCCGCTTTAGACTCAAAGACCTGCCTGAAGACGGCTGCCACAAAGACTGGCGAAAGGTTTTTCAACGACCTGCCAAGTCGGCCAAGGGTGCGGGGAGATTGAAAGGCTGGACGTCGACTGCGAGCCCCTGGACCGACACGAACTTCAGGGCATGCATGCCCAGCGCCCGCGCCGCTTCCACATTCTCAGCGCGGTCGTCAATGAAGAGACATTCTTCGGGTCTCGAGTGCACCACTTCCAGGCAAGCGTGAAAAATGGCGGCTTCCGGCTTGGCGAGTTGCACTTCCGCGGAAAAGCACACATAGTCGAAATCCCTGAACCAGGGAGCATATTGCCGCATGTAAGCGGAGATTTCGATGGGCATGTTTGAGAGGACAGCGATCTTCAGGCCACCTCTTTTCAGCGCCCGGACCCACTCCATCATGACGGGGTTCGCACGCATCCAGATTGCAATGTCATTGACGATGAGGCTATCGATTTGGGCCGGCGTGAGTTCCCTGCCGCCCGCTCTTGCAAGGCGCCGCCAATAAGTGGGACCGTCAACAGTCCCCCGGTCATAGTCGGTGCGAGTGCCCCAATAAATCTCCTCGAAGGGTTTCCCATCGAGCCCTGCCAGCGCCGCCAATCTCTGATAGTCGGAGGGTTGCGGAGGGAGGCTCAAGACATAGCCAAAGTCGAAGATCACGGTGTTGATTCTCATGCTCATTTGTTCATACCGGACACATGCCGGAGTTGGGCGCTACGTGTCGCGCGAGGAAAAGCCGGCTGGCCTGCTTAGCAGGATGCTGAATAATGTTTATGAAAGTTGTCATTCCGACCCAGAGCGGAGCGAAGGGGAGGAATCTCGCTCTGGAAACCCCGATCTGATCGGGGCGAGATTCCTCGTCGCCTGCGGCTCCTCGGAATGACAGCTTGGACGGGTTCTTCAGCATCCTGTTAGGATTCAAAAAGTGATTCCACGAACTCGCGCGGGTCGAAGGGGAGAAGATCGTCCACTTTTTCGCCGACGCCGATAAACTGAATGGGCAGGCCGAGCTCGCGAGCGATGGCAATCACCACCCCGCCTTTGGCGGTGCCGTCGAGCTTGGTAAGAATAATGCCGGTGGCGCCGCCGTGGTCGATGAACTGGCGGGCCTGCGCAAGGCCGTTCTGACCGGTGGTGGCATCAATGACCAGCAGGACCTCGTGCGGAGCGTTGGGGATTTCGCGCGCGGCGATGCGGCACATCTTCTCGAGCTCGGCCATCAGGTTGTACTTGGTGTGGAGCCGGCCGGCGGTATCCACAATCACTAAGTCGTAATGGCGGGTTCGGGCGGCGGCCAAGGCGTCAAAAAGCACGGCGGCGGGATCGGCCCCGGACTTCTGCTTGATGATGTCAACGTTAAGCCTGTCCGCCCATATTTCGAGCTGTTCGGTTGCGGCGGCGCGGAAGGTGTCCGCCGCGCACAGCAATGGCTTGCGGTTCTGCTGTAGGTGGAGGTTCGCCAGCTTGGCAATGCTCGTGGTCTTGCCCACCCCGTTGACTCCCACCACGAAGATTACGGCGGGCATGCCGGCAGGCGGTTGCCTGGCAGCAGGGGCAGTGGCTTGCCGGCCGCCAGTGGGATTTTCGAGTATCCTGAGAATTTCCTGCTCGACCGCAGCGCGAAGTTGCTTGGGCTCGGTGAGCTTTCTATAGCTGACCTGCTCGCGCAGGCGGTCGAGAATCTCGCCCGTAGTCTTGACTCCCAGGTCGGCGGTAATGAGGGTGGCCTCGAGGGCATCGAGAACCGACTGGTCCACCGTCTGTTTCCCTTCGACAATTTCCTCGATGCGCTCCACAAGTTGGGCCTTCGTGGAAGCAACTGCCTGCTTGAGGCGTTCGAAAAGACCAGGCTTTTTCTCTTTTTCACTCGATCCGAGGAGGCTCAGAGGCATAGAATTGCATTCTATCTTGAAGCGCCGAAGAGAGGGAAAAGAAAAGCAGGCGCGAGGTAATCGCTCAGACCCAGGCGACGAGCGATGTAGGGCCGGGGCTTGCCCCGGCCACAGGCCGATCCCGCACCTGCGGGATCGGCCCGACACCGCCCGAGACTGAGGGATTACAGGGCGAGGGAGAAGTGGATAAATTCTTAATCTTGGGTGGCCACCCCTTAGAGGGCCAGGTAGTCATCAGCGGGGCGAAAAACGCCGCCTTGCCGGCAATGGCGGCAGCGCTGCTCACGGAGCAGCGCGTGATACTTCGCAATGTTCCACGGGTTCGCGACATCAGCACGCTACGCAGCTTGCTGGAGGATTTGGGGGCAGATTCTTCGATCGCTCATGAGGAACACGGCAACCGCGTAGAAATTGAGGCTCGCCGGCTGAGCGAACCCGTAGCTCCCTACGATTTCGTGAAGCAGATGCGCGCCTCGATCCTTGTGCTCGGTCCGCTTTTAGCAAGGTTCGGTCGCGCGCGGGTCTCACTTCCCGGAGGATGCGCTATCGGCCTGCGTCCCGTCAATTTGCACATCAAAGGGCTGGCAAAGCTGGGCGCTACCCTAACCATTGAGCACGGCTACATCGAAGCCCGGGCGGAGGGGCTCAAGGCGGCGAACATCTACTTCGATACCATTTCGGTGACCGGCACAGAAAACCTGATGATGGCCGCCACCCTAGCCGACGGGACCACGGTGCTGGAGAATGCGGCGCGGGAACCTGAAGTCCAGGACCTGGCGGCGCTGCTCAATAAAATGGGCGCCAGCATTGAAGGCGCCGGAACTGACCGGATTGTCATTCAAGGAGTCAGCCGTCTGCACGGAGCGGAGCACCGGATAATCCCCGATCGCATTGAAACGGGCACGTTCCTTGTCGCTGCCGCTGTCACCGGCGGGCGCCTCACGCTCACCAAGTGCAGCGACCCGAGCCAACTCGCCGCCGTCACGGCCAAGTTGGCGGAAGTGGGTGTGCGAGTCGAGAAGCCGCCCTCGAGCTCGGGACAGGGCTGCGAGGCGAACGTGCTCGAAGTGCAAGCGTGTGAATCGTTGCGCGCTTCAGACATGACCACGCAAGAGTATCCGGGCTTTCCCACTGACATGCAGGCGCAATACATGGCGCTGATGACGCAAGCTCAGGGCTCCTCCGTCATCACGGAGACGATCTTCGAAAACAGGTTCCTGCACGCCCTGGAACTCGCGCGCATGGGCGCGGACATCTCCGTCAGCGGCCGGCGAGCGGCGGTCAAAGGGCGGACGCCTCTCAGCGGTGCGAACGTGCAGGCTTCCGATCTTCGCGCCAGCGCCTCCCTGGTCGTTGCCGGCCTGGCCGCTCAGGGCGAAACGCTCATCGATCGCGTTTACCACATCGATCGCGGCTACGAGCGCATCGAAGAAAAGCTCAACAAAGTGGGAGCTAAGATCCGCCGCATTTCGGAAGGATGAACGGATTTTGGATTTTAGATTTCCCTGTCCCTTATGCTTACTGTTCGAGCAGCGTAATCTAAAATCTAAAATCCAAAATCGCACCAGCCCCCAGTCTCTACTGCCCTCTAAACCAATCAACAAACAAGCGCATGCCCTCTTCGAAAGAGACCTTTGGACTGTAGCCCAATAGCCTTCGCGATTTTTCCAGGCTGGCAAAGGTAACCGGCATGTCTCCCGGCGCGGTGGGAAGGGCTACTCTCCTCGCTTTCTTGCCGAAAGCACTTTCCAATGTCTCAATCATGTAATCCAGCCGCACCGGGTGGGAATTGCCGACGTTGAAGATCTCGAAGGGATAGTCGCCTTCCAGGGCCAACTCGATGGCCGACACCACGTCAGTAACATAGGTGTAATCACGGCTCATACTGCCGTCGCCAAAGACCGGCAGTTCCTTTCCCTCTTGAATGAGCTGGGCAAATTTTCGGATCGCCAAATCGGGGCGTTGTCGAGGGCCGAAGGCAGTGAAGATGCGGAGACAAATGATGGGAAGCTGATATAAATGCGAGTACGCGAAAGCCAGGCCTTCGCCAGCCGCTTTTGTGGCGGCATACACCGAGAGCGGCTTGCTTGTGGGATCGTCTTCGGAGAACGGCACGCGATTGAACTGACCATACACCGAGCTCGAAGAGGCGAAAACAAACCGTTGCACCTCGTATTTTCGGCTGAGTTCCAACAGGCACAGCGTCCCGTCGACATTGACTGAAGTGTAGAGTGCGGGATAAAGAAGCGAAGGCCGCACGCCCGCCCGCGCCGCGAGGTGGATCACCGCATCCGGTTGAGCCGTTTGAAAGACTTGCTCGAGCCGGCTGGAATCGCGGATGTCTACGGCATAGAAATCATAGTCACCGGCCGATTTCATCGCTTCCAAATTGGCGCGCTTGAGTTGCGGGTCATAGAAATCGTCCAAGTTATCCACCACCACAACACGTCTTCCGGACCGCAACAAATCTTCACATAGGTGCGATCCAATGAACCCCGCGCCCCCAGTCACCAAAACCCTATTCATGGTTATTGCCATTTACCCAGACTAAGCCGTTTATTTTCAATAACATTCCCGCTTAAAACTCGTAACTATATTTGTTTTCTACAACATTCCCGCTTTACCCCGGCCCGTGGAAAGCCGACCCTTTGTTTTCATAGACATTCCCGCGGCGTTCCTTCACTTTTGATAAACTCTTTTCTTCTTTCCCCTGCGACAAATGACTTATTGTCCCTTAGAAATCACTGGGTCCCCTGGCCTTTTGGCCCCGCCCGGCACATGATCGAGAGTGGATTGGGGCGTGGGGGGGAGCATTGGAGCAAAGTATTCCAGGAAGCCACCACCTCCTGCACAGCTTCAACTTACCATTCTAGCCTATCATTTTCCGCGTGTCAAGAGACACGGTGTCCATTCTTCGGGGTTCGGACGAACCCACGGTAAATGGAAGGTTCGCCTCAGCGGACACGCGCCACCAGCGGCCAAAGAAAATTCTCTGTGCACCGCGGGGGACTTTTTAGGGTTGCAAAAGCTGGGTTTCGAAGGTAGAAATGTCACTGGTGGTCCGGTTCACAAATGTCGCTAAATCAGGAGGTTCGTATGATGACCAGTCGGCGTGATTATCTGAAGGCGATAAGCAAGGGGCTGGCTGCGGCGGTTGTAGCTGAGGGGGCAAAGCCGTTCGCCCTCGCTGCCCGAACCGAGTCGAAAGCCGAAGGCGGCAAGCTGGGGATGCCGGGGCTTTACCGAGGCCGAGTGGTCGCGGTCGAGAATCCGGCGGTGCTGGTATCGGGTCAGTACCAGGCCGAGGCGGTTCGCCAGATGATGCGCCGGGGGATGGTGGAATTGACAGGCGCGGACGGCTGGGTGGATGCATGGCGGCGCTTTTTCGAGCCGGGGGATGTGGTGGGGATCAAGCTCAGCCCTGTGGGCCAGCCGCTGGTGAAGTCAGACGCGACGGTGGTGCGCGAGATCATCGCAGGCCTCGAAGCCGCCGGCGTCAAGCCTCAGGATATCGTCGCCTACGACCGCTACCGCCGGCAGTTCTACCGGGCCGGATACGACAAGTGGCTGCCCGAGGGCGTCCGGAACTCTTCCGCTGCCGAGGACGGCGACAACATCCAGCAGGCGATCGCAGGGTACGACCCGGACCACTACATGGAGATGGCGCTTACGCTGCCGGGCTACGACATCGACAACCTCACGGCGCGCCGCTCCTATGCGGCCCGCTTCATCACCCGCGAGGTCAACAAGCTGATCAACGTCCCCTGCCTGAAGGACCACCAGTCAGCCGGCATCACGCTGGCGCTCAAGAACCTGTCGCACGGCTTGGTCAACAACGTCAGCCGCAGCCACGGGACCCAAAGCCTCAACGCTTGTAACGCCTTCATCCCCGCCGTCGTGGCCATGCCCGTGATCCGGAACAAGACCGTCCTCCATATCCTCGACGGCGTTAAGGATCTCTATCACGGTGGGCCCACCTCGCGCCCGCAGTTCGTTTGGGAGCACAACACGCTCTACTTCGCCACCGACCCCGTCGCGCTCGACCACATCGGCTGGGATGTGATCGACGCCAAGCGGGTTTCGGTCGGGATGAAAAAGCTGGTGGAAGATACGCCCGATCAGTTCAGCACCTTCGTACACCGGCAGCCCGAGCACGTCGAAATCGCAGGCGCCCTCGGGTTGGGCGAGTGGGACCGGGCGAAGATAGACGTGCGGCAGTTGAAGTTGTAGCCGATCGCCCACCGGCCCTGTTCCGATTCGCGCTCCGCGGAATGCCAAGCGAAGTCAGCCGTGGGCAGTGCAGAGAAGCAAGAGAGCAATTCAAAATTTGAAATTCAAAATTGCCCTAGCCCCAGGCGTCGCTTTTCAATGGATCAGTGGTTCAATGAATAAATGCTCATTTGCCGCTGGCCCCGCCTTGCAATGATTCAACGGATCAGTGGATTCAATGAATCCATGACTCATTCAGCCGTTCCAGCAAGTTAGAGAGGCACTGCTGGAAAGACACCCCACCGCTCGCCGGGCCGGAGGCGAATGGCACGGTCAATGACGACCTTTGGGCTTCGCAATCAATTTTGGCTTCGCTATGCCGATGAGTTCGGCACAGGAGGGTCTGGCTTCTTCATGGGAGGGGATACCAGCATACCCTGCGCGCGCTGAGATTTTTCCGAGGCTGCACTCCACCCTTTTGACTTGCGCCAGCGCGAAAACTCCTGGCAGTACTTGGCCAGTTCCTGGGCAGCAAGTTTATGAGCAAATTCCTGTTCAGGGGATAAAGGAGGAAGAGAGTCCAACGTCATGTGTACCTCCACGGGAAGAAGCATTATACCATCGAGCCCTGAGTCAAGTGTGTTGCGACACCTCACAGTTTCACGGTCGATGGACCTTTTGGCGTGGAAACGGGATTAATGTCAATGGAAACCACCGCGTGGGGGGCTGATTTCTCGAGGCACTGGATTGTTGCGGCACCTCCTGGATGAATCGCCTTTCACCCCAGTGGATTACGACACGCGGTGCTCTTCAACTTCGAGACTGGGGATGAAGGGGGCATACCTTGCCCGCCGCCGGGTTTTGCGAAGCGAGATGGTTTTATCCTACAATGTTTCAATCGCAGGTATTCTGGACGTGGTTTTGCTACGTGGTCTACTCATCCTCGGGCTGATCGGGCTCAATGCGTTTTTCGCCGCCACCGAATACGCGCTCCTGAGCGTGAGACGGACACGCATCGAGCAACTGGTGCGGGGAGGTGATCCTCGCGCGCGCCTTGTTCAGGTCCTGCTGGCGGACATCGGCTCTCTTATCTCAGGTACGCAACTTGGCGTGACAGTCATCAGCCTGCTGATGGGCTGGCTTGGGGAGGGGTTCATCGCGGGGGCCCTCCAGCATCTGGTGGGCACCGGACCCCATGGGCATGCCTCCGTTGTAGTGGTGCACTCGATTGCTTCGGCCTGTGCCTTTGTGCTCATCACCGTTTTTCTCATGGTGCTTGGCGAGCTGGTTCCGAAAGCGGTTGCGTATGACCATGCCGAGATGGTTTCCTTGGTGGTCGCCCGGCCTATGCTCATTTTCCTGAGGCTAAGCCGTTACGCCGTGGGAGCTCTGGTGGGAATGGCAAACGCCGTTTTGGGCGCACTTGGCCGTTCTCCCTTGCGGGGTTATAGGCCGCTTCCCACGCCGGAAGAAGTGAAACTCATTGTGTCGTCGATCCGCAAGCACGGGCTGTTGCGGGAAGAACAAGAGGATATGATCGACACGGTCTTTGACCTGGACCGTATTCTGGTTCGGGAGATCATGGTGCCCTGGACCAGGATCACTTGCCTGCCGCTTACCCAGGACCTCAGGCTCCTGCTCGACCGAATCGTGAAAGACCAACACTCGCGGGTGCCGATTTATGAAGGATCGCCGGACCACGTGGTGGGCATTCTTTACACCAAGGACCTGCTGAGGGTGGTTTCGGAGCGACTGAAGAGCGGCGTGCCATTGCAGGCGCCCATGGATTTGCGCCCCATACTCCGCCAACCCATGATCGTCCCCGAGGCCAAGCCTCTCAGCCAGGTACTCGAGGAGGCGCGGAAACATCATTCTCACCTGGCCTTGGTGGTTGACGAATTCGGCACCTACGTTGGCCTGGTGACCGTCGAGGACGTGTTGGAACAACTCGTGGGCGAAATCCGTGACGAGTACGACCAGGACGAGCAAGCCATCCACCAAGTCAGCGGCAACGTGCTCCTGATGGATGCGTCGATCAACCTTAGGGAACTGGCGAATGACTACGAGATTGTCCTGCCCCGTGGAGTTGGATATGAAACGCTGGCCGGATTTGTGCTTTCCCTTTTGGGGGTAATCCCCAAAGGCGGCGAGAGCATCGCTTATGAAGGCCGCCGATTCACAGTGGCTGAGATGGACGGCCAGCGTGTGGCGAAAGTCAGAATTGAGAAACTCCCCATTACCTCTCCTCAAGCCCGCCCGGCCTCTGGACGACCGCCTATTCAGGCTTCGTGAACCCGAACTCCGTGAGCCCGTCGTTCAGTCGCCGCATCGCGAGTGCCGCGAAGCGGCATACGGTGAGTAGTCCCGCCACGCGGGATGAAACCTACGGAAAGAGGAGCCGCGAGATCATTCCGGCCCTGGAGGGGCCGAACGGTCAACCCCGCCGGGGTTGGGCGGTCGGGTGGGCTTTGCTATCCGCAGGTTAAAACCTGCGGCTACTCACGGTTGGCCCCTGCCGGGGCCTGCCACGCTCCCATCGATCCTCCCTTTCAGTACCCGTTTCTGACATCACGGATAGCCGCTTTCGGCTATGCATGCTCAGAATGACACGGGGTGGGTTTTTTCGTCCCAAGCCAGCCGTGAATTCCGAAGGGAGGGCGAGTGGTTAAGCAGGGAGTGCGCCACCGATAACCACGCCCACATCCATGCCTCGGTTTGCATTCAGAATTTTGGCGGCAGAGCCGCGGTTGATGCAGATTTCAATGAATCCGGAACTCCCTACCATGGCAAAAAGCTCCGAGGGCCTGCCCATCGAGTAGGCCAAATTGAGGCGGGTAATTTCCTGGTGGTTGACAATTATTTTGAAAGGCGGAGGGTTCTCCGAAAACAGTTCCGGGACGTCTTCCGGACTGATATTGGTGATGAGGTTTCCAAACGAGTCCACCTTTAAGGTCATGCCTTTGACCAGATTCTCGCTCACCCGTTTAGGTTTCGGGGAACTGAACTGGGTGTAGTCAGTGATCGGGTCGCCGAATTTTTCCACTTCCACCCCTTTGCTCAACCAGCCGGCGATAGGAGCGAAGATATCGCGGCCGTGGAAAGTGTTACTGACGGGATTCAGGAAATAGTGATCGGCGGTGACGTGCCAGACCTTGACACTCTCCTCGCGCGTGAAAAGCAGTGAAAGGACGCCGTTGTCAGGCGCCACGAATCTGTGTTGCCCGGCGCGGGCCAGGATTGGCCGTCGCGCCGTTCCCACTCCAGGGTCCACGACAACCAGATGGATAGTACCGCTGGGGAAGTACCTGTAGCTCTGGACCAGTGCGTACGCGGCCTCAAAAATATCGTAGGGAGAGACTTGGTGGCAGATGTCCACAATCTGAACCTCGGGGTTGATGTTGAGGATAACACCCTTCATCGTCCCCACATAGTGGTCCGCCGTTCCGAAGTCTGTT
>DLMI01000243.1:26151-26410 GCA_002478145.1 Acidobacteria bacterium UBA7540 | reverse complement strand
CGCGGAGCGGCTCTTTAACCATCACCGATAACGCCAGCCCTGCCGCCCAGACCGTCAGCCTCACGGGAACCGGCACTTTGCCCGTGGTAGGCCTCTCCCCCACTTCCTTGACTTTCCCGGCACAACTGGTGGGCACCAGCAGCAGCGCTCAAAGCGTCACCCTCAGCAATACGGGGAGCGCGGTCCTCAGCATTACCAGCATCACCACCAATGGCGACTTCTCCCAAACCAACACGTGCGGCTCGAGCCTCGCGGCCAG
>DLMI01000243.1:0-25975 GCA_002478145.1 Acidobacteria bacterium UBA7540 | reverse complement strand
CAGACCGTCAGCCTCACGGGCACCGGCACTGCGCCCGTGGTAGGCCTCTCCCCCACTTCCTTGACTTTCCCGGCACAACTGGTGGGCACCAGCAGCAGCGCTCAGAGCGTCACCCTCAGCAATACGGGGAGCGCCGCCCTCAGCATTACCAGCATCACCACCAGCGGCGACTTCTCCCAAACCAACACCTGCGGCTCGAGCCTCGCGGCCAGCGCCAGTTGTACGCTCAGCGTAACCTTCAAGCCGACGGCCACTGGGACCAGAACCGGGGCCGTGACCATCACCGATAACGCCAAGCCTGCCACCCAGTCCGTCAGCCTCACGGGAACCGGCACTGCGCCCGTGGTGAGCCTCTCCCCCACTTCCTTGACTTTCGCGGCGCAAGCGGTGGGCACCAGCAGCAGCGCTCAAAGCGTCTCCCTCAGCAATACGGGAAGCGCCACCCTCAGCATTACCAGCATCACGGTGAGCGGCGACTTCTCCCAAACCAACACCTGCGGCACGAGCCTCGCGGCCAGCGCCAGTTGTACGCTCAGCGTAACCTTCAAGCCGACGGCCACTGGGACCAGAACCGGGGTCGTGACCATCACCGATAACGCCAGCCCTGCCACCCAGACCGTCAGCCTGACAGGAACCGGCGTAGACGCACCGGTGGTCAGCCTCTCCCCCGCTTCCTTGACTTTCCCCGCACAACAGGTGGGCACCAGCAGCAAAGCTCAACTCGTCACACTCAAGAACACGGGGAGCGCGACCCTCCGCATTACCAGAATCACGGTGAGCGGCGACTTCTCCCAAACCAACCCCTGCGGCTCGAGCGTGGCGGTTGGCGCGAGTTGCACCCTTAGCGTGACCTTCAAGCCGACGGCGGCTGGGACCAGAACCGGGGCCGTAACCATCACCGATAACGCCACCCCTTCCACCCAGACCATCAGCCTCACGGGAACCGGCACTGCGCCCGTGGTGAGCCTCTCCCCCACTTCCTTGACTTTCCCGGCACAAAAGGTGGGCACCAGCAGCAGCGCTCAAAGCGTCACACTCAGGAATACGGGGAACGCTAGCCTTACTATTACGAGTATCAAAGCGAGCGGCAACTTCTCCCAAACCAACACCTGCGGCGCGAGCGTGGCGGCCAGCGCCAGTTGTACCATCAGCGTGACCTTCAAGCCGACGGCTACTGGGACCAGAACCGGGGCCGTGACCATTACCGATAACGCCAACCCTGCCACGCAGACCGTCAGCCTGACAGGAACCGGCGCGTCCGCCGCGGTGGTCAGCCTCTCCCCCGCTTCCTTGACTTTCGCCGCACAACAGGTGGGCACAACCAGCAACGCTCAAAGCGTCACCCTCAGCAATACGGGGAGCGAGGCGCTCGGCATTACCAGCATCACGGCTAGCGGCGACTCCTCTCAGACGAACACCTGCGGCTCGAGCGTGGCGGCCAATGCGAGCTGCACCCTCAGCGTGACCTTCGAGCCGACCGCCGCCGGGGCCATAACCGGGGCCGTGACCATCGCCGATGACGCCGTCGGAAGCCCGCAATCCGTCGCACTTACGGGCACCGGTGAAGACTTCACTTTCACTGCGCCGCCAGGTTCGTCCACCTCTGCGACCGTCTCACCGGGAGGCACGGCCGGTTACACATTGAGCGTCGTTGCAGTGGGTGGATTCAATCAAAACATATCCTTCACTTGCACGGGAGCGCCCTCGGAAGCCGCCTGCACGGTTTCACCGAGTTCATTGACCCTGAGTAGTTCCTCAACAAACGTCACGGTAAAAGTAACCACGACTGCGCCCTCTGTTGGCGCGCTGCGGCCCAATCCCCTTCCTGCCCCCGGACCCGTCCAATCCTGGCCTTGGCTTCTCTGGACAGTGGCTCTGGCAGCGTTGGGAAGCTTGGCTCGGGCAACCCGGGGCCGGGTGCAACCCGGAGTGGGACGAAGCCGAGCGGGGCTTGTCACTTTCGCTGCTCTGTTGCTCGTGATGGGGGCAATGGCAGCTTGTGGTGGCGGCGGAGGTGGTGGTGGCCCTGCTCCTCAGAGCAGTTTCGGCACGCCGCCAGGCACATATACCCTGACGGTAACTGGCACGTGTACGTCAGGTTCCACCAACCTCAGCAACTCTATAAATCTGACATTGCAAGTGCAGTGAGGTTGCCGAGCGGGAGTGGTTGTAGGCCCCGCTCATCATAGCGAGGCGGCGCCCGCCCCTCACACCGCCCCACCTTACATACGGCTCTGTAGGCGGCGGCCCGATCCCAACCGTTGGATGCCACCTGATCGCGGCCAGTATTCATACGGCTTCGGCGGCGCGACTAGCCCAGACCTGTTCTACAAACCTGCCGCCTGTGCTCCACTTTCTTGAACGAACAGCGGGCCTTCAAAAGAGGTCTTCGCTACCTGCTTCTGCTTGTCCCTCGTCACTGATTTCCTGGCACCTGGTACCCGGCACCGGGAACCCGCTTTCCGTCCTCGTCATTGCCCTCGATGTCTTTCATTTACTTTTGCCGTGGGCTGTGATAAGAATGCGCGCTTCGGTAGGACGATATGCATCTACATTTTGTCGATTACGCGATTATCGCCATCTACTTCATTTTCGTCCTGGGAATTGGCATCGCCTTGCGAGGCCGGATGAAGACCAGCGATGATTTCTTCCTCTCAGGGCGCTCGATCCCGGGCTGGATTACCGGGCTTGCCTTCATGTCCGCGAATCTCGGTGCGCTCGAGGTCATGGGTCACGCTGCCAACGCCGCCAAGTATGGCATGTTCGTCAACCATTTCTATTGGCTTGCTGCCATGCCTGCCATGTGCTTCGTGGGCGTATTCATGATGCCTTTTTATTACGGCAGCAAGGCGCGCAGCGTCCCCGAGTACCTGCGTAAACGTTACGATGAGAAGACGCGGACGCTCAACGCCTTATCCTTCGCGCTTATGACGCTGCTGGTCTCAGGCATCGATCTTTATGCCATGGCGATTCTCTTCCAGCGACTGCTGAACTGGCCATTCGGCGCCAGCGTGGTCGCGTCGGCGGCGGTGGTGGCGATTTACATCTACCTCGGGGGGTTGACCTCGTCGATCTACAACGAAGTGCTCCAATTCTTCCTCATCGTGTTTGGGTTCCTTCCTTTGGCGATCCTGGGACTAAAGGCGGTCGGGGGCTTTACAGGGCTCAAGGCGAAATTGCCGAATCCCGGCTACGCGCATACTTGGGCGAACATCTGGCATGCCAGCCAGAATCCCATGGGGATCAACTGGTTCGGCACGATCTTCGGACTGGGCTTTGTGCTTTCCTTCGGCTATTGGTGTACGGACTTCCTGGTGGTCCAGCGCGGCTTGGCGGCGAAGGACATGCCCGCCGCTCAGCGCACGCCCCTCATTGCGGCCGTCCCGAAGATGTTCTTTCCGCTGATAGTTGTTCTTCCCGGCTTGGTGGCCATTGCGCTTGACCCCTCCCTGACGAAATACCTCAACGGCCGGTACGACAATGCGCTCCCGGCCATGCTGGGCAAGTTTTATCCCTCGGGCCTTTTAGGCATCGGGCTGACGGCGCTGCTGGCCAGTTTCATGTCAGGCATGGCCGGAAACGTCACCGCCTTCAACACGGTTTGGACTTTCGACATCTATCAGACGCACGTTAACCCCGGCAAGCCTGACCATCACTATCTGAATGTAGGTCGTTTCGCGACGATTTTCGCGGTGGCGGTGGGAATCGGAACGGCCTTCATCGTTCTGAAGTTCAACAACCTGATGGATTATCTCCAACTCCTCTTCGCCTTTTTCAACGCGCCGCTGTTCGGTACCTTCCTGCTGGGAATGTTCTGGAAGCGCACCAGCGCCCACTCCGGTTTCTGGGGATTGCTTTCCGGGATTCTCGCCGCCGCCACCCATTACACCCTTTATCACTATCATGTGATTTTCTACCCCACCGATATGGCGGCGAATTTCTATCAGGCTATCTGGGCTTTCTCGGTCTGCGTTGTGGTGACCGTCGTGGTGACTCTGTTCACCGAACCTCGAAAGGAAGAAGAGCTGGTGGGGCTTGTGTACTCTCTGACTCCAAAGCCGAGAAACCGGGACCTGCCCTGGTATGAGAGGCCTGGCATTCTTGCCATTGGCATCCTCGCCCTCTGCACGGTGTTGAATATCATCTTCTGGTGAAAACCATGGGTTTGGACATTCGCTTACCAATTGGAATCATCTTCAGCATTTACGGCGGCGTTCTTATAATTTATGGCGCGGTGGCCGACCCAGCCATTTTCGTGAACTCTCTGGGAGTGAACATCGATATCTGGTGGGGCGCAGCGATGCTGCTCTTCGGCCTATTCATGGGCATTCTCGCATTCAGGGCCTCGCGCCGTGGCGCCTCATGACTGAACTCCGCTGGAATCCTGCTGTTCGTGAATGGGTCTCAACGGCCTCCCACCGCCAGGACCGACCGCAGATGCCGGAGGATTGGTGCCCATTCTGCCCGGGCTCGGGGAGAGTTCCGGACAACTATGACTGCTATATTTACCCCAACGATTTTCCCGCCTTTTCCATTCCCCCGCCGCAGCCTGCCATCCAGGGCGACGACTTCTATCGAGTGGCGCGGTCGTATGGCAAGTGCGACGTGGTCCTTTACTCTCCGGACCATCATACTTCGCTGCCGCAACTTTCGTTGGACCACATTGTGAAGCTCGTCCAGATATGGCGAAAGCGCTTTGCGGAACTCAAAGCCACTGCGGGGATTCGCTATGTTTTGATTTTTGAAAACAAGGGCGCAGTTATTGGCGTGACCATGCCTCACCCCCACGGGCAGATTTATGCTTTCCCGTTCATTCCGCCGCGCCTCAAGAGGGAGATTGAATCGGCGCGCGCTCACCAGCGAGCCAAACGCAGATGCTTGTTTTGTGACATTCTCAAGAAAGAGCGCGGTGAGGGGCGGCGAATTGTTGCCGAGAATGAGGCCTTCACGGCTTTCGTGCCCTTTTACGCGCGCTGGCCCTATGAAGTCCACATTTTCTGTCGCCGCCATCTAGTCGCCCTGGATGCGTTCCGGCCCTCCGAAGAGCGCGCGCTTGCCGAGATTCTGAAGTGGGTCACACTTAAATACGATAATCTTTTTCAGATGTCGTTTCCTTACATGATGGTGCTCCACCAGGCGCCTACGAAAGGGGATTTTCCCTATTTCCATTTCCACATCGAGTTTTATCCTCCCCATCGCAGCAAGGAGAAGCTGAAATACCTGGCCAGTGTCGAAACTAGCGCGGGAACCTTTCTGAACGACTCGCTGGCGGAGGAAAAGGCTGCGGAGCTCCGCGATCTGCCACCGCAGCGCCGGGAGCAAATCCCTAATCCGCGCTGAGCACTGGAAGTAAGCAGTTTAGTGTGGAGGCAGTAAACTCAGTGCCTGACCGAGAGAGTACGGTGAGCTGCTCGGGAAGGCGAAGCAAAAGGGTTGGAACTTGTTTTGAATCACGCTCACGCGTTTCATGTTCTGAGGTAATCTTTCCCGCTGCCCACTGCGTGCTGCCTACTGCTTACTGCCTACTCTAACAATGGGAGACCCAATGATTGAACGAGACTTCTACACAATTTACGGGGCGCCACCGCAGGTGGTGGTACGCGCCCCGGGGCGCGTGAACCTTATCGGCGAGCACACCGATTACAACGACGGGTTCGTCCTGCCGGCGGCCATCGACCGGAGCATCGGATTCGCTGGCCGTAAGCGGGCCGATCGGCTTGTCCGAGTGCATTCCATCGATTTCGACGGTTCTGTCGAATTCAATCTTGAGGATATCCAAAAGGATGGCAAGAATTCCTGGAGCAATTATATTCGCGGGGTTTCGAAATACCTCGAGGAGGATGGCCATCGGCTCTCGGGCGCCGACATGGTTTTTGGGGGCGACGTGCCGCGCGAGGCGGGCCTCAGCTCCTCGGCGGCGGTGGAAGTGGGCACGGCCGCATTCTGGAAAAACCTTCTCCACCTCGATGTGGATCCGGTTTATCTCGTCAAACTCTCTCGCAAGGCTGAGAACCAATTTGTGGGCGTTCCTTGCGGCATCATGGACCAGTTCATTTCCGCGCTGGGGCGCGAAAACCACGCGCTCTTCCTCGATTGCCGCGATCTTATCTACCGTCACGTGCCTCTGCGGGACAACGTGAAGATTGTCGTCTGCAACTCCGGCGTGAAGCGCGCCCTGGCGCAGTCGGAATACGAGGTTCGTCTGAACCAGTGCCGGCAGGCGGTGGCTCAGATTGCTTCCACTGGCCTTGCGGTAAAGTCGCTTCGCGACCTCGCGCCCGCAGACCTTGAGGCTGCGCGTTCGGTCCTCAGCGGGATTCTATTTCGCCGGGCCCGCCACGTCGTCACGGAGAACCATCGGGTTCTGGAGGCCGTCAAGGTTCTGGAATCCGGTGACATCGAGCGCTTTGGACAACTCATGAACGCTTCGCACGAAAGCCTGCGGGACGATTACGAGGTCAGCTCCAAGGAATTGGATGTTCTGGTTGAGCTGGCGTGGAAACAACCTGGAGTCCTCGGCGCCCGCATGACCGGTGCGGGGTTCGGTGGGTGCACGGTCAACCTGGTCCGCCAGGACGCCGCTGAGGCTTTTGCCGAGGCCGTCCGCCGGGGATATGAGGACGCCCTGGGCCTGAAGGCGGAGATATATATCTGCAAGGCTTCTCAGGGCGCACTGAGCATTTAATTTTGGATTTTAGATTTTGGATTTTGGATTCATGAACCTTGCTTCCCGGCAATTTTAGGCCAATATCCAAAACCCTCGGAGGACAGGGGCAACCTCGAATCGCTAATCCAAAATCTAAAATCCAAAATCGCCGGAGTTCAGTGGGGCGGGGCTTGCTTGAAAATCAGGTAAACGAGAACAGCCAGAAGGATAAGAAGTACCGCTCGCGTTATGGGGCTGACCTGCGCCTCGACGAACGGGCAGGGTTGCCTGGGCCGCCTTCTTCTGGCCAGGTACCAGGGAAAAATGATCGGCCACAGCAGCAGGGTGCCCATTCCCCACCTTAGCGGGCTTGGCAGGCGCTTTTGCAGGGCGTCGAAAAGGACCCAGAAGGAGCAAAGGATTTGCACGCTTCCCAACACAAGCTGGCCTTTCAGGGGTTCCATGTAACGCTGAACCAGACTCGCGCCCACCACCCATATCGCAAATACGATGAGGAAGATTCGCCAGGAAAACCGCACGGCTTCGGGTTCCCGTCGCGCCGGTTCTCCGACCGCCGGGAGAATTCTTGGTTTGCCAATCTCGGCGGGATCGATCGGGTGCTTGCAGGCGACGCAGACGCGGCACGAGGGCGCCAACAATTGCCCACAGGCCGGGCAGGGAAAAGGTTCAGCGGGGAACTGTTCGTCAGAGGAACGATTCTCGGTTGCCTCGCTCTCCAATTTGTCAGGCTTGTCTTGCTCAGTCATTCCGGCTCTCAGCAGGCGAAGTGCTCAAGGCTTTTCATTCCAACCTTCATGCTCCTTCCAATCCAGGATTTGCCAGTGGACTTCCACACGCGGTAACTTGTCAAAAGTGTGGAGGCGCCCCAATTCTCGGTTGCCGCTCTGGGATTGATAGAACCAGTGAGCCTCTTGGGCGAGACTCATGACGTCACCGGACACGTGCAGAACGTGTTTCTGGTAATGGTAAGGCGCATGGGCCTGCGGCCCCGGCCCGTAGACCTGGTCAGTCAGCAGTGTAAGGTCGGGCCGGACCACACCTTCACGGAGTAATTCCTGGAGGGCCTTTACGACGAACCAATTGTTGGTCCGGTGGTCCACGTGGCGCTCGTCGGGGTGTCCCGTGTAAATGACCTCGGGATGAAATTCGCGGATGAATCGCTCGGCTGCTTCGACCACAGCACGGCGCGCATAGGGAAGATTGGGCTGAGCGACATCTTCGTAAGGCGCATGCTCGCTGGCGAGCAGCACGGAAAGGTAAGGGCTCGAGGCCTCCACATGGTCATACCAGATCTGACCGGAGCCACCGTCGGGCAGGCCGAGGAAATAAATGTTCTCGCGAGGCACGCCGAGGTGACCCAGCGACCGGCGCGCCTCTTCCATGCGCAGGGCGCCAAAGTTCAGGGCCTCAGCAGGTGCGCAGGAATGCTCGTAGTATCGGTCACACGAGCCGGCATCGCCACTGGTGAAATACACGAGGTGAATGGGGATGTGATTCTCCACCGCAGCACGGATGATTCCGGCGTGCGCTCCCTCATCGTCCGGATGGGCGGCAAAAATCAAGATGGAACGTGGCAAGGGGTTTGCCGCCAGTTCGAGAACTCCCGTTGCCATGGTCTCGCCCGACGTGTCGCTCACCTCCACCTGCGCCCGGAAAATCCCGTTTTGACCTGCCGGAAGCGCGAACTTGGCCTCCTCGGCAAGCGCCGAGCTTCTTGGGTCGAGGTTAACCCCTGCAGCTATTTGCTTGGCGGCGAGTTCTTTGCCCTGGGGGTCGAACAAGCGGGCGCGAATAGTGATGCCACGCCAGGGTTGGTCCGTGGGATTGCGCACCGAGAACCGCAACCTAACCTCGCTGCCCGACACCAACATCGTGTGCTCGCGCTCGAATTGAATGGCGGCCGAATCGAGGCTGGGAGGATAAAAGTGCCGATAACTGGTAACGTTGACGGCGTCCAGATTCGGATAGATGTATTGTAAGGGGTACGGTTTGGGCTCGGTAATCCCGCCGGGTTGAATGAAGACCTCGGGGCTGAATGCAATGTCGTAAATGTCCTTGCGGTCATGGTCCCACACCACCACCGCATACTGCTGAACCGAAGGTTGCTGTACCTGCTTGGCAACGGCAGCCTTCGCGGATTGGAGTTCCTGTTCGCCTCCGGCTGCTAAAGGAAGCGCCTCCCCAATCGTTACCACGTCAACCTCGGCGCGCTCCGAGGTTTGTGCAGTCCACGGCCAGTAGCGGTCGGAAAACTCCACCCGCAGGTTACTGATCGTGTGGCCCGTAAGGTTTCTGAGCTTAACCTTGCACGCGACCGAGTCCCCCGGCGTGTAAAAGGTTCGGTCAAGCTGGATTCCTTCAATCTTCACCAGCTTTCGATAAACGGAGAAAGAGGCCACTCGCCGGGCCACCAGGAGGGCCTCATGAGACTGGGAATCGGTTAGAACCACATCAACTTCATATCGCCCGGTTCTTGCCTCTTCGGGAATCTTCCAAAGCGGGCGGTACTCTATCACCGTTTCCTTCCCGCCGGGGTTCAAGTGGCTGGCGATCTCCACATTTCTTTCTTCCAAGAACTCCTTTTCCCCCGCGTAGCGAATGTTGGCGGAGATGTCAAAAGGAGCTGACCTGGGATGTTCAGAAGGGGAAAGAAAGATCTTTAGACGGACTTCCGAGCCGGCGTTGTAACTCACATTGTCGGTGACCGCCTTGAGCGTGTCTTGCGGCCAGGCGCAAAGGGCCGTGAGCGCAATTGCCACCGCCAGCACGAACGCCCGAAATACATACTTCGCTGTGATTGTGCCTGCCCAAATCCGCTTCGAGCCGAGTTGCCTGCACATAATCACCCCCTGGAAGGTCCACCGGCGATTATAAAGGCCTTGCGAAAGGGCGTCCAGTTGGGATTCGCGTCTCTGCCTGAGCAACGGGGTTTGCTAATCCGCCGCGGCGAACGGTGCGGAAAGCTCTGCCTTTCTGGGGCGCAATGTGCTAAATTCCTGTTCGCGGAGGCTGCGCCTCCGCGGGAGGTCCAAAAAGGAAATGGCATCATGGCGAGATATTTCGGTTGCGAGTCTTATGCTGATCGTGTTGGGTCTTGCCGCTTCGCCGGCAACGGCGGCGGGCGCCCAACCACAAACCGCACTCCTTGCTCCAACCCCGCCCATGGGATAGAACAGTTGGGATTGTTACGGTCCTTCGGTCACAGAAAAAGAAGTGAAGGCCAACGCGGACTACATGGCCAAGCATCTCGCCAAGCACGGCTGGCAATATGTGGTTGTGGACATCCAATGGTCCGAGCCTGAAGCGGGAGCGCATGGTTATCGGCCCAACGCAGAGTTGGTGATGGACGAATTTGGCCGGTTGACTCCCGCCCGGAACCGTTTCCCCTCGGCGGCGAACGGGCAGGGATTCAAGCCGCTGGCGGACTATGTCCACGGCCTGGGGTTGAAGTTTGGCATCCACATCATGCGGGGAACCCCCCGGCAGGCCGTGACGAAGAACCTCCCGGTGCTGGGCACCAACCTTCGCGCGGGCGATATCGCCAACCCCAAAAGCATCTGCACGTGGCTAACGGACATGTACGGCGTGGACATGACCAAGCCCGGCGGGCAGGCCTACTACGATTCGATCGTCAAGCTCTACGCGCAGTGGGGCGTGGACTACATTAAGGCGGATGACATGAGCTCGCCCTACCACGGCGACGAAATTGCCGCCTTGAGCCAAGCCATCCAGAAATGCGGGCGGCCCATTGTTTTGAGCCTTTCGCCGGGACCCGCTCCGCTCGAGCAGGCGGAAGACCTGAAAAAGCACGCCCAGTTGTGGCGGATCTCCGGCGACTTCTGGGACAACTGGAAAAGCCTGAAGGAGCAATTTCCTTTGTGCCGCGCCTGGGCGCCTCACGCTGTCCCTGGACACTGGCCGGACGCCGATATGCTGCCCCTGGGGCGCATCGCGATCCGCGCCGAGCGGGGCAACGAGCGCCACACGAACTTCACCCCGGACGAGCAATTCACCCACATGACGCTGTGGTCCATTTTCCGCTCGCCGCTGATGTTCGGCGGCGACTTACCCAGCAATGATGCGTTCACACTCTCACTGCTCACCAACGACGAAGTGCTGGCCGTCGATCAGCACAGCACCGGGAATCACGAGCTGTTTGCAGAAGGAAATCAGGTGGCCTGGGTCGCCAGCGTCCCCAACAGCCGGGATAAATACCTTGCGCTCTTTAACCTCGACGATCACGCGCCCGCCACCATGCGCGTGAAATGGACGCAGTTGAACCTGAGCGGTCAGTGTGGCGTGCGCGACCTCTGGCAACACAAGGACCTGGGCAACCGCGACGGCGAGTTCAGTGTCGAAGTGCGTCCCCACGGCGCGCAGCTCTTCAGAATCCACCCAGTAGGATAAGGCAGGGGCTGGGGGCTAGGGACTGGGGGGTGGGGTCATTGTAAATGCTGAATTGTAAATTCTGAATTATTCCCCTCCCTCCTCCTGCCCTTTGCCCGCAGCCTCCTGCTTACTGCGCACTGCCTGCTGCCCTCTGTTCTTCCCCAGCCCCCAGCACCTAGCCCCTTCCGCGTTTCCTGGACAACGCCTGCTCGATCGCATGCATCGCAAAAACCAGCGAGGACGCCGATGAAAAACGCGGTGTTGCGTCGAACTGTCGCTGTGCTAGCCTTGGCGCTGGCCGGGACGCAGGTCGCTCCCGGTCAACTCCCGCCATCATCGCCGCCCGCTACCTCCCCCGCGGCCCCTCCACAGCACCTTGCCGCCCCTCTCGGGAAACCTGAGGACTTACCTCCTGACGGCCGGCCAGGCGCAGTACCCGATAGCCAGTCGAAAGATGCGGCGAGAGTTGCGCCACAGGAGACACAGAGGTTGGCGCCCACCGCGCCTTCCCGGCCCGTTGACAGGCCTGCGACGGCAGGCGGGGGGGACAGATTCAGGCTTAAGGCGGATGTGGATCTGGTCCTGGTCGAGGCGACTGTTCGCGATCAGGACGGTGGCATTGTCAACAACCTGAGGCGCGAGAATTTTCGGGCCTACGAGAACGGTGTCGAGCAGCGGGTCGATTATTTTTCGCGCGATGAGCTCCCTTTGGCTGTAGCGCTGGTCTTGGATTGCAGCGGGAGCATGGGTCCGGTTCTGAAGCAACTGCATCGCGCGGCCTTCGACACGCTCTCTTCACTCAAACCGGACGATCAGGTGGCTTTGTTTGACTTTGCCGCCCGGGCGGAAATGCTGGTAGGTCTGACGAGGAATCGGCAACGCATAACGGACGCCATCGAAGCCATTCGCGCCGGGGGCGGCACGGTCATCCCAGACGCGCTCTTCGAGGCCGCGCATTACCTCGCCCGCGCGGCCCCGGACCGCCGTCACGCCATCATCCTGGTTTCTGACAATGAAAACACCCTCAAAGGTTACACCGACGAAAATCGCGTCATTCGCCAGGCGCTCGAATCCGAAGCGGTGATTTACAGCATTCGGGTCGAGCAAGGGTTACACCCACACTCGATGTACGTACTTCTTCCCACCTTTCGCGACGTCTCCGTGCCGAGGATAACCCACGAGACCGGGGGAGAAGTTATCGACGCCAAAAACCTGGACTCCATCCGCTCAGCCATGGCCACTGCGATCTCTCGCTTGAAGCAGCGTTACAGCCTCGGCTACTACAGCACCAATCGTCGCCACGATGGCGCCTTCCGGGAAATCGAGATCCGCATCACGGATGGTTCGATTGACTCCCAGCGAAAATACACAGTCTATGCCCGCCGGGGCTATTACGCCTCGACGGAAGACGCTACCTCACTAGACACTCAGCCCTGAAGGGCAGGTGTCGGGGTCGAGGGGCTGGGGGGCAGGGAATAGAAAGACAGTTACGAGTGATGAGCAAGAATCAGAAGTCAGGAGACAGAAGTCAGAAGAAAGCCTGTAGACCCCACCGGAAGTAGCGCCCGCCAATAAGAATGGCGGGCCCCGTGGACTTGCAGCTCGTCCACCGCCCCCGCTCGCCCCGGCGAGCTCACTTACGGGCGTTGGCAGCCCAAGTTGACGCTTATGGGCGGTTGGCTTGGGCTGGGATAGGTTACCCCTTCAGGGCTTAAAGCAAGGCGGCGTGCCCATCGTGGTGTGTGTGGGGGCGGTACGTCTGCGCTCGCGAAGTCCAGAAGATGGCCGCCCGCGCGGAGGGGGCAGTAGGAGGGTTGCTCCTAAAACTCTGACAGCGGGACAGCATCTCCCGCGCCCGGTGCGCATGGTGCGCAGTCTGCGGTCCGCGCCTAACCCACTACCGATCTCATTCTGTGAGCGGCTGGGGATTAATGCGCACACTTCACCGTCAAGACCGAGAATCTCTTCCCTTGGCGAGCCTATTTACTGCCCGGGTCTTCAGGTGAGAATGCTCCCGGCAGTCTGCAATCCGCCGGGAGCGGGCGCCTTGCTGAGTTACACGCGCTCGACGTCTGCGGCTTGCAACCCCTTCGGGCCGGTTTTCACTTCAAAGCTGACTTTTGCGCCTTCTTCTAACGACCGGTATCCGTCGCCAATAATAGCTGAGAAATGGACGAATACGTCCTCCCCGCTTTCGCGCTGGATGAACCCGTAACCTTTTGCGGAGTTAAACCACTTGACTGTACCTTGTTCCTTCATGCTGCAATGTGTCCTTGTTGGATTGGAATTGCAATTTGTGGAGACGGCAACGGCGGGAACGCCCGACGATCCGCTGTAACACCACTAGTCGCAAGGGCCGAAGGTAATTGGATCGCCCCTCGGAGCTCTTACGAGACTCGTCGGAATTACAACAACAAACTGCAAACCCAGCCTAGCATTCTTTGGTAGGGATTGTCACGACAAAAAGCATTGGATTTCTGCCCTGAAGATTCGGGTGGGGCACGGGCAGGCCCGCCGACCTGTGTCGGGGTCGCACCCGCCAATGGGCAAGGCCAAGACCCGAAATACAGGGGTGCGACGGCGATGCCACGGCGGAATGACATCGTAGGGACAGGGCGACTTTCGCGCGCGCTCGAGGTGGCCGGCCCGGCTCGGGCGGCTGGGATCCTGATTGGACATTTGGAATGCAGATTTCACATGGCGAAACGGGGCGACAAGTCATAGGGTGGTGGGAGCGCCTCGCGCCCCGGCAGGTTCGGGGACAGGTGTGATGCGGGTCCCGGCCATGCCTTGCAAGGCTTCGGGGAGGTTTTCAGGGGAAGTGATGATGACCAGCTTGCCCCCGCGATCGAGGTAGGCCAGCGCAGCCTCGATCTTCGGACCCATGCTGCCGGAGGGGAACTGGCCTTCGCGCAGGTAGCGGCGGGCTTGGGTGGCACTCAGGCGCTCGATCTGCCGCTGCTCAGGTGTGCTATAGTTCAAGGCCACCTGTGCGACGCCGGTGGAGATGAGAAATAACTCTGCTTCAAGCTCCCAGGCAAGCAGGGCCGAGGCGCGGTCCTTGTCGATCACGGCGTCAATGCCCACCAGGCGATCGCGGCGGAAGACCACGGGGATTCCTCCCCCGCCGCAGGCAATCACCAGCGCGTCACCCTGCAGGGCCGCTTGAATGGCCGGGAGTTCCATGATTTCTTTCGGTTGCGGGGAGGGCACGACGCGGCGATAGCCGCGACGAGCGTCCTCCACCATTTGCCAACCCAGCGCACGGCGGCGGCGCTCGGCTTCATCCTGGTTGTAGAAAGGGCCCACAGGCTTGCTGGGGTTGCGGAAGGCCGGGTCTCGCGGCGAGACCAGCACTTGGGTTACCATCGTCACCACCGGGCGCCTCAGGCCGTGGCGCGGCAGGGTCTCCTGCAGCGTTTGCTGCAACAGATAACCGATACTCCCCTGGGTTTCAGCCACGCAGGCATCCATGGGCAGCGGCTGCACCTGGCTGGCAGCGAGCTCCGAGCGCAGCAGTGCGTCGCCCACCTGAGGTCCGTTGCCGTGAGTGACTACCGTACGGTAGCCGGCAGCCATCACCGCGGCAATGCCCTCACAAGTTGTCTGGAGGTTGCGTCGTTGTTCCTCGAGGGTGCCCTTCTCGCCGGGTCGGATCAGGGAGTTACCGCCAATGGCCACGACAGCGGTGGGCATAGCCGTCTCTCAAGACAGGAGCGCCAGGAGAATCGCCTTCTGGATGTGCAAACGGTTCTCAGCCTGGTCATAGACAATGGAACGCGGTGAGTCCATGACTTCGTCCGTCACTTCCTGGCCGCGCCGCGCCGGCAGGCAGTGCATGAACAGAGCTTGAGGTCCCGCGTTGCGCAACAGTTGGCAGTTCACTTGGTAAGGGCGGAAGACGCGCAGGCGAGTGTCCGCCTCATCCTCCTGGCCCATGCTGATCCAAACGTCAGTGTAAACTGCGTCCGCGCCGGCAACGGCTTCGTTGGCATCGTGAGTGAGCGCGATGTCTCCGCCTTCGCGTTTGGCGTCCGCCACAACGGAGCGGTCCGGCTCGTAGCCCGCCGGGGTAGCGATGCGCATGCGCACTCCCAGCCTTGCCGCGCCATAAATGAGGGAATGGGCAACGTTGTTGCCGTCGCCTACCCAGGCGAGTGTTTTCCCCTCCAAGGGGCCCTTGTGCTCGAGCAGCGTCAGGTAATCTCCCAGCGCCTGGCACGGATGCTCAAAATTCGAGAGACCGTTGATGACCGGGATCGAAGCGTTCTCGGCCAGCTCCATCACGGTCTGATGAGCGAACACGCGGACCATCACGGCATCCACCCAACGCGAGAGGTTTCGCGCCACATCCTTCACCGACTCTCGCTTCCCGAGCCCGACTTCCTGCGGGCCGAGGTAGAGGGCCTTGCCTCCCAGTTGCTCCATGCCAAGCTCGAAGGTCACGCGCGTCCGCAGGCTGGGCTTCTCGAAAAGCATGGCCAGGGCCTTGCCATCCAGAGCGCTCCTGAACCGGCTCGGCTGGGCCTTCACGCGCTGGCCTAGTTTGAGCAGGAAGTCAATCTCTGCGGGAGCCAAGTCATGTAAGGAAATCACGTGCCGATGCGGCAGTGTGGAGGGCCGTGAAAGGGGTGAAGTCTCCTTATCGTCCTGGGGTACAACCTTGAGTCTGCGCATGGCGAAGTCCTTTCTTCTGTTCTCTCCTCAGGCGAGCCTTGCTTTTTTGGGCGACTCAAGGCGCGCCGTGAAGTCAGCAAGAACCTCGGCGAAACCGGGCTTGCTCCGTTCCGCAATCTCGTATCCGATTCGCAGGCTCGGCTTGTTCAGACGCAGGAGTCGCGCGAGATCGATCGGTGTAGCCACCAGGACGAGATCACAGGGAGTGTGGTTGATTGTTTCTTCCAGCTCCCGCCGTTGCGCCTCGCTGTAACCCATCGCCGGCAAGAGGCCTTTCAGATGGGGGAAGCGTTCGAATGTGGCGCGGATGGAGCCAACGGCGTAAGGCGTGGGATCGGCCTGCCCCGCGGCGCCGTACTGGCAGGCAGCAACCACTCCCGCTCCGTAGGACATCCCACCGTGGGTGAGCGTGGGCCCGTCCTCCACGACCAGCACCCGCCGACCCTTGATTTGTTCCGGTTCCGCCGCCGTCACCCGGCATTCCGTCTCAATGACCACGGCGCTGGGATTAATCTTCCGGATGTTGCTGCGTATCGCTTCTACGGCTTCCGGAGCCGCCGTATCAACCTTGTTGATAACCAGCACATGCGCCCGCCGGAAATTCACTTCCCCGGGGTAGTAGCCTAGTTCGTGTCCGGCCCGGTGAGGATCGACAACCACAATTTCCAGATCGGAGCGATAAAAGGGGGTGTCGTTGTTGCCGCCATCCCAGAGGATCACGTCGGCTTCCTGTTCCGCTTGGCGGAGAATTGCCTCGTAATCCACCCCCGCATAAACCACCGCGTTTTGCCGGAGGTGAGGCTCGTACTCTTCCCTCTCTTCGATGGTGCATTCGTACCTTTCCATGTCCTTCAGGGTGGCGAAGCGCTGTACCCGCTGCGCTAGGAGATCACCGTAAGGCATGGGATGGCGAACCACCACCGGCCGCAAGCCCTGCGCGCGCAGTTCCTGCACCACCCGTCGTGACACCGGACTTTTGCCGCAGCCGGTCCGGACCGCGCAAACGGAGACAACCGGGACGCGTGCAGCGAGCTGCGTGCGTTCCGTTCCAAGCAGCCAGAAATCGGTGCCTGCGGCCACGGCCCGCGCCGCCAAATGCATGACGTTTTGGTGGGAAACATCGCTGTAAGAAAATACCACAGCGTCGGCGTGATGTCTGTGAATCAAATCCTCAAGTTCAACCTCTGGAATTATCGGGATTCCGTCCGGGTAGAGTCTTCCAGACAATTGCGGGGGATATTCTCGGTTTTCGATGTTGGGAATTTGTGTGGCGGTAAACGCCACGACCCTGAAGGCGGGATCATCCCGGAACACTACGTTGAAGTTGTGGAAGTCCCTGCCCGCAGCGCCAAGAATGATCACCTTTTTCATACCTTGTGCCTCAAACGTGTCGTCAGGCGTTTCATTGAGTTGTTTGTCCGGGCGCCAGCGCACGGCCTCGACAGACACTCACTCGGTGGCATGGAACCAGCCTCGCCCATGCCATCTAGCCAGGAGCAAGAGGAGGGCCAAGCCCGCAACATTCGCCGGTCTCAACGCGTAACTTGTTCATTTCCCGAATGCTAGCGTCGCCTGAGGTGTAAGGATCGGGTCATTTCGGCAGAAATCTGCGGGTTATTACACTGCTTGAATAGTTGGGGAGGGGTGCGGCAAGATGCATTTCGAGTGATTGCCAACAGCCGGACTGGCCTTGAATTTGGAACTGTTGTTGGCCGTTTCCAAAGGTCATGCGAGTCTATGGACCTGACAAATTGGCATGGTTATTAGGAACGCTACTTTCAGTCGCGCAAAGCGAGCCGCTCCTTTGCCGTTACAGCTCTTTTGGATCAACCGACACTGTTGCGCCGTTGCCGTTCTGTTCTGCAAAAATCCTTGCCACGGTGGGGAGTTCTTTGGCTTCGGCCTTACGTTCGGAAGCCGTCAACCACTTCTGGAAGGAATCCAGGTAGGTGTAATAGACCGGCGTGATGTAAAGCGTGATGAGTTGGGAGACCATCAGTCCGCCCACTACAGCGAGACCAAGCGGGCGGCGGGACTGGCCTCCGGCGCCGAACCCGAGCGCGATGGGCAGGGTACCCATGAGCGCTGCCATAGTGGTCATCATGATGGGGCGGAAGCGGATCAGGCAGCCTTTGTAGATTGCCTCGAGCGGGCTCTTTCCCTCCCGGCGCTCCGCCACGATGGCGAAGTCAATCATCATGATGGCGTTCTTCTTCACGATGCCGATGAGCATGATGACGCCGACGAAGCCGTAGAGGTTCAGGTCCAAGTGGAAAAGCCGCAAGGTGATTAATGCTCCCAGCGCCGCCGATGGCAAACCGGAAAGAATGGTGAGCGGGTGGATGAAGCTTTCGTAGAGAATCCCCAGCACCAGGTAAATCAACAGGAGAGTTGCCAGGAGCAGAATCCCGAGACCGGTGAGCGATGACTCATACTGCTGCGCAGTGCCCTGAAATGTGGCGCTGATGCTTGCGGGCAGTGTATTCCGCGCCAGTTCTTCGACGCGCGTCACGGCCTCGCCCAGCGAGACACCCGGCTTGAGGTCGAAGGAAAGGGTGACCGAGGGGAGTTGGCCGGAATGGTTCACCGCCAGGGGACCCAAGTCCTGCGTCAGCTTGGAGACGGAATCCAGCGGGACGAGCTGGCCGGTATTCGACCTGATATAGAGCATCGGGAGGGCATCAGGGTCCATCTGATACTGGGGCATGAGCTCGGCGATCACCCAGTATTCGTTGTTGGGGGCGTAGATGGTGGAAACCAGCCGGGAACTGTAGGCCGTCGATAGCGCGTCCTCGATCTGGTAGGCCGAAACACCCAGCGCCAGGGCTTTGTTTCGGTCGATCACGACGTTTACCTGCGGGTTGCTGACCTGCAAATCGCTGTTCACGTCCAGAAGCCCCGGCAATTGGCGCATCTTCATTTCGAGAATGGCGGCGTCTTTGTAAAGCTCTTTGGTATCCGGGCCCTTAACGGTGAACTGATAAAGGCTCTTCGTCAGTTGGCCGCCAATCTGAATGGGCGGGGGATTCTGCATGAAGGCCATGACGCCGGGGAGCGACAACATTTTCGGGCGCAGCTCGTTGATCACGTCATCCGTGCTGATGTAGCGAAGGTTGGGATCGCGCTTGCCGCCGGGAAGGTACAGAAGATGCCTGATCGAAGCGGTCATTTCCTGGCTCGCCGAGGGGCGATCCTTCAAGTGGACGAAGAAAAAGCCGGAGTTGCCGCCATAACCCGGGAGACCCGCGCCGGCGAAAGACATCACGTCCGAAATATTTGGATCGTCTCGAATGATCTTCGTCACCTCGAGCTGGTGCTGCTTCATGGAGTCGAAGGAAATCCCCTGCGCCGCCTGGGTGATGCCGAACATCCCTCCGGAGTCTTCGCTAGGAAGAAAGCCCTTGGGAATCTGAAGGAAGAGCTGCACCGTGAACCCCACAATGACCAGCGACGCCATCAACGTGGCAAAGCGGTGGCGGAGGACGCCCTTCAGGCTCCAATCGTAAGCGCGCTGAATCGACTGGAATCCGCGCTCGAAAAGGAGATAGAGGCGGCCGTGTCTTTGCTCTTTCGGGGAGCGCAGGAAGCGGCTGGAGAGCATCGGGGTGAGGGTGAGCGAGACGATGCCGGAGACGATCACCGCGCACATGATCGTCACCGAGAATTCGTGAAGCAGGCGCCCTAACAACCCTCCCATGAACAGAACCGGAATGAAGACGGCGGCCAGCGAGAGCGTCATGGAGAGAATGGTGAAACTGATTTCCCGGGAGCCCTTGAGCGCTGCTTCAAACACTCCTTCGCCCATTTCCATGTGTCGAACGATGTTTTCCAGCATGACGATTGCGTCGTCCACCACAAATCCCACGGAGAGCACCAAGGCCATCATGGAGAGGTTATCTACGGTGTAACCGAGCAGGTACATCACCCCGAAGGTGCCGATGATGGACATGGGCAGTGCAAGGCTGGGGATGGTGGTGGCGGAAATATTCCGCAAAAAGATGAAGATGACTAAAACCACCAGGCCCAGGGTCAGCCACAAGGTGAATTTCACGTCGTTGATGGAATCGCGGATCGATATCGAGCGATCGTAGAGGGTGGCCATTTGAATGGAAGCAGGGATCTCGGCGCGGAAAGTGGGCAGCAGGGCCTTGATGTTGTTTACTACCTCAATCGTATTCGTGCCGGGCTGGCGTTGGATGGCGATCACCTGGGATGGCTTGCCGTTATACCAGTTCGCGATTTTGTCGTTCTGAACGCTGTCAATCACCCGGCCCAGCGCCTCCAGGCGCACGGGGGAGCCATTGCGGTAGGCCACGATAAGCGGCCGGTAAGCTGCGGCCTCCGTGAGCTGCCCGGTGGCCTGCACGACGAAAGACTTATGGGTCCCGTAAAGCGTCCCCGTGGGAAGGTTGACGTTAGCCTGCTGGACCGCGGCCATGGCCTCGTCAATGCCGATTTTGCGTGTGGCCAGCGCCTTAGGGTCGAATTGCACGCGCACGGCAAACTTCTGCGCGCCAAAAACCTGGACTTGCGCCACGCCGCTGATCATCGAGATGCGCTGGGCCATGAGCGTGTCCGCGTATTCATTTACGGTGGAGGATGGAAGCGTGTCGGAGTACACCGCCATATAAACAATCGGCTGATCGGCAGGGTTCACCTTCTGATACGAGGGCGGGGTTGGCATGCCGGTAGGAAGCTGGCCCTGGGCCTTGACAATCATCGCCTGGACGTCCTGGGCGGCGGCGTCGATATTGCGGCTGCTGGCGAATTGCAGGGTGATCTGCGTGCCTCCTTGGGTGCTCGCGGAGGTCATCGTTTCAAGGCCCGCGATCGTGGAAAACTGCCGCTCCAGCGGTGTGGCCACCGCCGAGGCCATCGTCTCAGGGCTTGCGCCCGGAAGGCTGGCCATGACCTGGATGGTCGGGTAATCTACGTTGGGCAGGTCGTTCACCGGCAGATACCTGTAGGCCATCACACCGAAAAGTAGAATGCCCAGCATGACCAGGGTCGTCATGACAGGCCGCCGAATGAAAGGTTCCGCAAGATTCATGGCTTTGAGGGCAGTGACGAGTGACAAGTGACGAGTGACGAGCAAAAGAGCAGGTGCCAGGTGTCAGGTTTCAGGTGTCAGGGAAGAGCGGGGGGAAGTTTGCGAAAACCAACTCCTGAATTCTGATCTCTGACTTCTGCTTTTCTGCTTGTCACTCGTCACCTGTCACTGCTTTTTTATCATGACCTTCATGCCCGGGACGAGCCGCAATTGGCCGTCCGTCACCAGTGTTTCTCCTGCCACCAGGCCCTTTTGGATGACCGTTTCACCGGCGACATTGTCACCTGCGACCACAGGCCGGTATTCTGCCGTCATGTCCTGTCTCACGACAAAAACATATTGGCCTACCTGCCCGGTCTGAACCGCCTGTGAGGGGGCGACGACAGCATTAGGTTGAGTCGTAAGGGTGAGCGCAACATTCACGAACTGACCGGGCCAGAGCCGGTTGTCCGGGTTTTCAAATGTCCCCTTCAGCTTGATGGTACCCGTGGTGTTGTCAACGGCATTGTCGATAAAGGTCAATACGCCTTTGGCGGGGTTCTGCTCCTGAGTTGGGATGATGGCTTCAACTTTAAGGGGGCCTTCGGCATGGTATCTCTTGATATCAGCTAGGTGCTGCTCGGGAACGGAAAACGTGACGTAGATGGGGTGAATCTGATTCACCACCACCAGCACGGCATCGTTGTCCTTCACAAGATTTCCGGGATGGACCAGCAGGGCGCCCGTCCGGCCGTCAATCGGCGCTTGGATAGTGCAATAGCTCAAATCGATCCTGGCTTTTTCAATGGCCGCTTCATCCGCGCGCACAGATGCGGCGAGGGCATCAGCGTTCGTGCGCATGGAATCGTATTGCTCTTTCGAGACAATGCCCTCCTGAAAAAGCTTCGTGTAACGCTCCGCCTCCGCCTTGGCGTTCTCTAACTGGGCTTGATCTTTCGCCAGATTAGCTTCCGCTTGTTGGAGTGCGGTGTCAAAGGGGCGCCGATCCAATGTAAACAGGAGATCGCCCTTCTTGACATCCTGGCCTTCGGTGAAATAGGCCTTCTCAACCCTCGCCGCCACCTGGGCCTTGACCGAGACCGTTGAGTGCGCCTCCACATTGCCGATGGCGTGGACCTGGATGGGTACGGTCTTCAGGGTCGTAGTTGCGGTCGTCACAGGAACTGAGTAGCCGGGGGGTATGCCTTGTGATTCTGCTTTCTTGCTCGAGCACCCCGTCCACCAGAACACACAAAGCCCCAACAAAACAGCCACCATGACGCGCCGTCTGTTAGGGTGGCATCCCCCTCGCCGGGTCAAAAAAGCATCGCAGTGATTGCACACCGACAGTGTGGCGGCCAAAAGTTGCACAGCCGGTTCTAGGACGCAGGAGCGAGTCCTGCCAGGACGACTTTTTGAGTAATCGATGGTGCCAGACTCCATGCCTCACTTTCTCCTTAACTTTACCAACCACTTCACCTGTAGTTAGTTTTGTTGATCGATAATCGTCCAGTCGAGGTCTTCCTCGTGAGGGAAGTGCCGGAAGATGATTGCTTCATTGATCCTGGCTTGCTGGGCGATTTGCCGCGTGGTTGCAGCTTTGAAACCTTGGCGCGCAAACAATTTCCTGGCGACCCGAATGATTTGTTTTCGACGCTCTGTCTCTGCGACGCGTTGGGCCTTGGCTGGCATTGTAAGTAACCACTTGCTTCATCTGGATCGCCGTACCGCGTCAACCGAGAACCAGGGTTGGTAGTATTGCAATTCGACTGCAGGGCCGCCTCTCCCGCAGGGCGGGACAGGACGGCGTGGCCGGGGCAAGCCCCGGCCCTACATCCCATATTAGGGGTTGGCTCGTTGAAAAAGAATGAGCCCGGTTGCCACACCCCTGCTCTCCAGGCATAGTTCAGGCTGGACAAACGCCCGTCGCAGATGGGGGTTGCTATGCCTGGCCGACAGGTGTCGATCACGAAGGGTGTGCGGTGATCCAACAGACCGGAAGAATCTCCCTAATAGTCACGCCTGCGGCCAAAGCGACCGCCCCCACCCCGCTGACCACCGCCACCCCGATGGGGGCCGCCGGAGAATCCCGCGCGCTGTGGCCGGGCCTCATTCACTGTGAGGGGCCGCCCCTCCAGGGATTGTCCGTTAAGTCCCTGGATCGCCCGCTGCATGTCTTCTTCATCGGCAAGCTCGACGAAGCCAAACCCTCTAGATTCGCCTGTCATCTTGTCGCGAATGACCGCTGCGGAAACTACTTGAAACCCAGCGTTGACCACAAATTCGCTGAGCACACTATCGGTCACACTGCGGGGAAGGTTCCCCACGAATAATCTCTGAGCCATTTACTCCTCCAGATTTTGGGCAGCCCGTAACGGCAGCCTGTTCACACACACTTGCTTCGAGCCGGGCCAGGAAGAGTCTTCTGAGATCCTTGCGAACCTCACCACTCTCCCTTGCACCCCATGCCAAGGAGCAATTGCCCAAAACCTGAATGGCGAAGGATTGAAACAGTTCTTGGACCGCAAGTGGGTACGGAACGCCCCTGCCAAGCTTCCCAGCTTTGAACCTTCACTCTGCTCCTTGAGCCTTTAGCAACTACGTTGTCTTTCTCACAGCCTATTTGCCAGATTGATAAGAGGGCGGCACCGGCCGGTCACACCCGACGAACCGCTCTAACGCCGCGGGTCACATTCTTGAAGAGCCATCGCGATGTGATCGCCTTTGGCTGCTATCGGACTCGCTGGGATTCTCATATCAACTTGCGAATGAAACATATCACTTTTCTTCCTTGGAAACTATCATAAAAAACCTAGGGGTCAAACGTGGGTGCGTCTCGCAGCGCGGCCATACTACCCGCAACTCCCGCTCCCGCAAACAGACCGTGCCCCCTACCCGTATGTGGTAGGTAGTAGGTGGTGTGTGGGGGGGGGGCGGGCCCCAGCTACCACGTACGACCTGCCACCTACCGTCCGCCACCTACGACCTACCCCCTGAAACCTGCTCTTCCCCACCTACCACCTACGACATACCACCTACCTCCTTTGTTTTCACCAACATTCCCGCTTTCAAGGCGTAACTACCTTCCTTTTCTACAACATTCCCGCTTCTCGCCCATTTTTCCCACAGCGGTCCTTTGTTTTCATAGACATCCCCGCTTAGTTCGTTCACTTTTTAAAATCAATTCAGAATCACAATTTGGCGGGGGCCACGGGTACCTGCTTGAGGCATTGGAATTCCTCCGGGTCTTCGCCCAGCGCCATCCCGCGAAGGCGGGACAGGCGAAGGTTTTCGGGCAGGGCGTAGCGGCCGTGCTTCAGTGCATTGAGCTTCGAGTTCTGCTTGGCGGCGGCGGTGCGCGGTCCAGTGGAATGCTGCGCATTCCGGCGCGCGGCGGCGAGCAACCTGGGCGTAAGTTGGGGTGATTTGCGTAAGGACATGGTTCCTCCTGGGGCGGTGTTTTAGCTTAGCGAGGAAAGAGCTTCCCCGCGGGTTGGACTTTTCACATGAGTAGGCTACCACAACGGGGAGGGGTTGTCAAGAGACAATGTGTCCACATGCCTAGCCCAGGACTTCCTCAATTGACTCATTGGATCATTGATCCATTGACTCATTGAAGGGCCCTTGCTTCGTTTTTTTCGATGAATCAATGATTCAATGGATCAATGGGTCAATCGCTGTCAATCTCCGTTCGAGGAACGGGAACGCGGTAGCCAATCCTGACCACGTGCAACTGAGATTGAGCGATAAGCCTGCTAATGTGGGGAGAATCAGGGACGCGAGGCGACTTTGCCGTTAAGATCCCGGCCGTCCAGGTCAGTGGTAAGAAACTCGAGCTCGAAAACGGAAACTTACGGTCGGATCACCACTTCCTGCGGTCCGGACGGCAGGCTGAAATTCGAACCGCGTTCCTGGTTCAGCTTCAGGGTGGCGGGAACATCCAGGTTGGCAATCTCGATCTCCCTTGTCCACGAGCCAGTGGTCCAGTAATCCGCGCTCGTGTACAAGGTTTTACCGATGATCGTGTAACTCTTGACCTCTTCCTCATGCCCGTCGCGAAACACCAGTACGGCCGGGGGAAGCTCGCGAGGGGGTTCGGCAGCTTCGTTGCGGCTCGGCATAACGGCGTGCGGGTGGGTCGCTTCCACGGTTTTCGGCGGCCGAGGTTGCGCCGGAGCGGGCGACTGACTGTAAACCGTGACCTGAACCCATTGATCCCCCTGCCTTTCGAGTAAGATGGATTGGGGCTGCCTCTCCGGCGGTGCAGCCTGAGCGGGCTGTGCAGCACTCTCCCACGGATGCGCTTCGGTCATAGCCGGTTCGTAATCAGAGTAATCGTAGTAGTCCGAGTACGGCACATATCCCCATCCCGATCCCCATCCCCAACCACGTCCTCTACCACGAAACATGGGGTGTATAGGATGAGTGGGGCGGAATGCACCTCTCCCACCCATTCCGAAAGAGCCCCCCAACGCCGCTCGACCCGCAGGGGCTGGTTTAGCCCCGATGCCGCTTCGGGCCCTTGCGGACGAAACAAAAACCAACGCTCCAAGCATAGCGATGGGGATTGCGATGGTAAACCGCTGTTTCATACCCTGACCCTCATCCGCGTACAAAGGCCTATGCCCTTTCCCATCCAGACCAAAAGTAGTTCCAACGAGGCACAAAGTCAAGTGGGGGGCCGGTAGTGGTGCAGTTTGAAAAATGGGTGCTAGTGCGATGACGTGAGGACCAGAAGAACCATCCCTAATGCCCCACTACCCAACTCCGCCCACCCGCGAACGGGCCGGTAGAGGCGAAACTTTGGCTGTTGCACCTTGTTTCAAGGGAATAACCCGTGCCAGCAACACAAATTTCAGGCACTACCCGTGCGGGGATAGTGCTCCAGTTTGCTGTTGCTCATCCGGTTGATGCAGGATGGTGGTGCGGGCGTGTGCGTTGCCGCCTCTGCGAGACAGAGTGTTAGCGCATCTTATTGGGGTTTACGGGCCGCGAGACGGCCCGACTAACGAGCAAGGATCATACCTGCCGTTCCCGGTGGGCGAACCGCCTGACCCTGGAAACCTGCAGGTGCAATCGAGCCGTCCAGACGAAAGGAGCCACTAAACGTACGAGCTGAGGAGCGACCCAATCTCGGTGAAAGCACTGTTGATGGCGGTTGCCAAGGTACCCATTCCCGCGGTGGCAGCAAGAGCAACCAAGGCGATAATCAA
>DLMI01000189.1 GCA_002478145.1 Acidobacteria bacterium UBA7540 | reverse complement strand
CCTTCCTGGATTACCGTCTCGACGGCCAGGGGGGATACGATGTACCCGGACTTCCCTACATCGCAACGAAGGAAAACGTTCGCATAGCTCCTGTCTTGGGTTCCACCAGCGATCTGCCACACCGTAGGCTCTTCTTCTGTGTTCATGGCACTCCCTCATGGACAGGGCAAGAAGAGCATGACCTGGGAGCCGCTTTCCCCTGCCTTTGCGGGCCGAGAGTCACACACGCCGTTTTCTCAGAGGTCCGTGCACCATGCTTTTTCGAACCCGCTTTCCCTCCATAAGGAAGAGGTGTTCGATCTTCGCCCAGTCCATGGAATGAACATATTTCTTGACGTGCGCTCTCTGCCATTCCACACCACCTTGAGAGACTTTCAACTTGCCAAGTACATTTCCATCACGGATAACCTGGAAGATCACGTCCACGATCCCCACGTCGAACGTCCCCATGTCGGCAAGGACTTGATGTTGGGCCATTTGGGTACTCCTTTCGTGTTACTGTTTTGGAGTTGCTAACAACATAGCATCCAGAAGCCTTTTTTCCTCGCTTTCCTTCGGGTACAGCGCCGAGAGAGCGTTGGCAAGGCGAAGGAAATCGGGGCTGCGCTGGGTTTCGGCTTCGAGCATAGCGCGCAGGGCGGTTGCCTGGCCGCCCGCCTGGAGCAACATTGCGGCGTGGACGCGGTCGAGGGTTGTCGCTTCGCGAGGGGTGGCGGCAGGCTTGATCCCGACATCACCGGCGCCGGCGCTACGCCCCCGACCTGCCTTGCGAGTCTTGATCGGCGTGTCGGGCACGCGCTCCTCGTCAGGGAATAGCGTGAACTGCGGACTCTCGCCATGGGTGCGCTCAATGGCGCGCGCCACGGCTTCTGTCCCGGCCTGGCCGAAGAGCTGCTCGGCACGCTCCAGCACCGGAATCAACCGAACCACGCCCTTCTTAGTCTCGATGATTCGCCCCTCCCAGTTTTCCAGGTGAATGCCCAACGGTTGTGCAAATCGCCGCGCTACATCATAAATCAGCACGTAGCCCTTCTTCGGCTTCCCGCCGGACTCTTCTTCCTCTTCGACCTCCTCCTCTTCATCCTTACTTTCAACTTTTGACTCTCGACTTTCGACTGTCCCGTTGGTACTTTGCAACGTCCACAGAAACAATGCTGTCAAGCGCGCATCTTCTTCGAGCGCCCCAGCCGCGCTGTTACGCGCGCGGGCTTCGGCCGTGCCGAGTATCTGTTGTAGGGCCGTGCGGCCCACGACTTCCCAGACCTTTGCCAGGAACTCTTCGAGTTTGACTTCGCGCCCTTCCGCCGTCTCAACCTTGTCGTACTTGCTGAAGAGTTCGAGGGCCGGGCCGATGCAGGAAAAGACCAAATCCGCCCCACGAATGCCTTCACCCGAAAGCCGCTCCATCCAATCGCCGATCCGGTTTGGCAGCTCGCGCAGGATTTCTTCCCAGCCGCCAATGCCAGCATTCTCTGGGCGAGGTCGGCAGACAAGATGCACGCTGGCAGCAAGCGCCGCTGACTCGCGGGCACGCAATCGGCTTCCCATTTCGGTCGTGATGGGCCACGATGCGGTGACCGTCCACCCGCCTTTGAGCATGCCAGAGATAAGCGCTTCCCACCCTTCGGTCGTCTTGTGGGCAAATACCACCGCCCCGATCCCATCCTCCCGCAAGGTGCGCTGTCCTTCCGAAAAAGCCTTCTGCATGGATTCCTCAAAAAATGTCTTGTCCTTGGGCTTGCCATCAGCGGTAGTCTTGACCTCGTCCTGCACGATCTCAGGACACTTAGGTGTTAGGTTGCCGGACTCAAACGGGTTCCTAAGTATTGGATGATCCGGCATCGCTCGCCTCAACCAAACGAAAAAGAAGTCTGAGAGATCGGCATACGGAATCGCATCGTAATAAGGTGGATCGGTAAACCAAATTGACGCTGACTCCGGTGGGAGACCGGGATTCCTGGCGTCAGCTAATAAAGTTGTGCCGACTTCGTACCGATAATGGAGCGCACCTTCGATGGTCACCGCGGATCGCTCGAAGGCGCTATAGAATGACCCGCTCGACTCCTCTGTGAGAACCGCCTCAGCCCAGTCCCAAAGTTGAGGCATCCTCGGCCCGGAGAAAAGATGGACAGGGCACTCTGCGCCAGGTTTCCAAGGGGCCCCAGCATTCCCCAGGTCAGCTGTTTTTCCTGCTGCCAAGCCAAGGACGTCACCCGCTCCGTCTGAGACGAGAGAAAGCCGCTCCCTAATCTTCATGCAAAGGGCTGACAGGGCCATCTTTTGACGGGCGGAGAAGAGGTCACCCCAATTATTCATCCCATAATTTCGCATCGCGAATGCTCTACCAGCCCCTGACCCACCGCCTAAGGGCGTGGGCTCGTCAGGAATGGGGTTTAAGCCATTGGGCGGAGGTCCGCCTGCCAACTTGGCCAGCTTCTTCGTAGCCTTGTAAATGGCCCCGTAATCGCGATCCCTAGGCAACCGGTAGTTTCGACCGACTTCGCCCTGATTCAGAATGACAACCGCCAGTAAGCGTGCTCCACCAATTCGGCGACCCTTCTCGTCGAAGATCACGTCAGCTCCCCCCCGCTGGGCCCGAACCTGAGCCCTGACACGGTCCGGGGAAAGGGGAATCTTGCAAGCCGGGCAAGTGGCCTTGGCACGTGTGACAGTGCCAGTCCGTACCTCGTCATTAGTCTTCGGGACGAAGATCTCAAATTCGATTTCCGGTGGCCCGTCCTTTCGGGGAATGACTTTGTATCGTAATGCGCGCTTTCGTTCGGCCTTCTTAGAAAGCCAGAACGACCGTACGAGCGCAATTTCCGCTCCACAGTTTGGTGCTTCGCAACGCACAGTCCGCGCCCAGAGATAGGCTATGGGCCGGGCACCATCGGGATCAGGAGGATACAATTCCGCCAGTTCCTTCTCGGCTGCTTCCTTGACCTGTTTGCCGACCTGGCGAAGCTCCTCAGCAAGTGCCGGTCCATGGCGGGGAATGTCTTCGAGGAGGACTTTGAGGATCAGGCAAGCGACAGGATTCAGATCACTGGCAAAAGCATCGCAGCCAACACGCAGGGCCTCGAGCGGAATCGACCCACCGCCGGCGAAGGGATCGACCACGAGTGGCGGCTCTTCGCCGTGAGCAGCCTTCACCAGACTACGGGCGCACTCCAGGTAAGCAGGCTTGGCCGAGTTGTCCCAATTGGCGAAGTCGGCAATGAACTTCAGAAGCGCGTCCCGCAGTTCCTTGTTGCTCCCGGTTGCCCGGCAGTTGGGCATGGGCTCCAGCAGCCGCCGGGCTTCTTCCTTGAACTCGGCAGGGCAACTTAAATCGCACGGGTCGGGAAGCAGCAGCGTCATCAGCATCGCCCGGCACGCTGCCAATGGCCGCCGCGCCCACCACAGGTGGAGCGTTTTAGGGTGACCATGACGGATTGCATTCTCCCGCGCCGAGTGGCGACTGACCTCCGCCACCGGGAAATCCACTTCCGCAAGCCTCTTACATTCTTTGGGAATCATGTGTCCGCACGCGCGGCCTTAAGAGCCCTAATCTTGCCTACGATTTCTTCGAGAGTCGTGCTGCGTTTTCCTTCCTTCTTGGCGGCTTCAATGACACGCCCCATGACTGTGGGGTTCTTAATAGCTTGCTCCCTTTCAGACAATCCCGTCTCCTCTTGGACGCGTTGGACAATGGTGTCGAAAAGGTCTCCGCCGATCTCTTCGCGAAGCGTCGTATGAAGATTGTTCTTGAAACAGGCGTAACAATCACCTACTGACCCAGGCCAGTCCTCTTCCGGTTGGCCTACCAAGCGTAGCAGATACCGGTTCTGCTCAGGCTTCGCGTTTTTCTTGCTTTCGTCGGAATCCCATATGAGATACGTTGGTATCTCAAATTGCCGAAATATGACAGTCGGGCGATCCAAGTTGTTCTTTCCCATACACGGGATAACGGATACTCCTTCGCTCTCTAGGTCACACTTCATGGGGGCAGCGGTGCCTAGTATCGCGGCCCGATCCTCCTCGCCTTCGACAAGCACCACAACTTCCGAGAAGAACCCCTCGTTCATCCATGGGGTCATGATCGTTTGAAGTCGTGGTCTGAGGGTTTCACCCGTGAATTTGGTCCCGGGTTTGCCCACGGCTTCCCAGAGAATCTGTGCAACCTCATCAAGGGTCGCCTGAACCCTCTGCGTAACCTTGGGTCGCTGCCGACCCATCCTGACCTTTCGGAGGACCCGTATTTGCTCAAAGCGATCTATTCCAACAAAGAAAGGTGAGTGTGTTGAGTAAATGATCTGTGTTTTTCGTGCGACCCCAGCGACCGAGCCAGTGGCCAACGCGAGGAGAATTTTTGCTAGGTGCCGTTGTCGGTTTGGGTGCTGGTAGAGTTCCGGCTCTTCGATACCTAGTATCAGGTTCGGAACTCTCTGTGCCACTGTAGTTTTGCCCGAGCTCTCTGCTTGACCCGAAGTCCCGATCCCTGCCTTCTGATCCGTGGGAACGCGCGCGATCGCAAGGTGCTGCAGCAATGTAAGGATGAACGCTCGTTGAAGCCCGTGACCCGTTCGGGTCACAGAGGAGGGATACCCGTCCTCAACCAGCTTCACCTCAGCTTTAGGCAAAGGCACCTCGATCCCACCGGCCTCAATCCACGACAACGAGATGGCGGCGTCAGGGACATAGGCCCTGAGGGTGCGCGTCAATCGCTCCTCAAGTGTACTCAGTTCCGCTAAATTGCCTGGTTTCATTATCTCTTTGTACTTGCTGTCCGTTTCTTCCTTGAGCTTCTTGAGGTCTTCACGATTAGCCAAGGCGCTGCGGACGACGAGGTCCATCAGTTCTGTGGTGGGAGAGCCTTTACTCTCGGTTGCGTCGTCTGCGGCGTCGCGCACTGCGTGGATTGGGATGAAGCGCGTATAACGTCCTAGGTAACCCTGAGCAACTTCAGTGAAGCCGAAGAATTGCCCATCATCTCGCTGTCGCGTGCACTGATCCGCATGGTCTCCTTCCCACTTTTTGAGGGCTGGGATCGCATCGTCCTGCTTCGTCCACGCTGGGAGATCGGCGTATCGAGCGTTCTTTCGAAGCTGCTCGTATGCGCTTTTCTTGTCTGCTGCCTTACCCGCTTCGCGAACCTGGACAAAGTCGGGATGTTGCAAAGTAGATCCGTGGTATTTGGCCGACACCTTTCCATCGGCCAGCGACAAGACGCGGACCACTGTCAGCTCGCCGCTTTCCAAATAGCTCGAAAACTGCGTGGACTCTTCCTGGTCGAGATCGGCAAAAGTAACAGCGACTTCGATGTCTCGGCTTGTGTCAGCGCCATAGAAATCCTCGGCGCTGAACTTTGGACTCGTCATGTAAAAGAGCTCAATACCTCGGAGAAACGACGACTTTCCTGAGCCATTCGGACCGACGAGCGCGGTTAACTGTTCACAGGGTAAAGTCGCATCGTAGATTGAGCGAAAGTTACGGACGCTAACATTCTTGATGATCACAGTTTGTGGTCTCCCCGTAATAAGCGCGCCCAGCGTGGGCCCGTCAGATTAGGGCCTCGCCCCCAGCGAGAAGGAATAGCGAGATATTTCTCGACTTCGCGCCAATCAAGGCGCGCCGGGTCCTTGTACTCGAGTAGTCTCTGTTCATCTGTGGCGTGGCCAGTGACCAAATAGAGCCACCAGAAGATACCCTCACTAATACCCTTACTTAGAGGTACTACCCTTACCCCTGGTATAATGCCACCGGGCTGCTGGGCCTTTTCCTTTGCACGTGACTTCCCCCGATCTTTTGAGGTCCGCGAGCAAGGTTCGAATCCACTCGCGGCCAACACCGGGGCAGGCCCGCTCGATATCCGCGAGGCGAAACGCCCCCGTCTGAGCGCGAACCGCAGCCAGAACCATATCTGCTTTCGCTCCTCTGGGGGAGGCGACCTGGCCCACGCGGTCTTCGAATTCCCGGTATGCGGTCTTGAGGATGAACAGAATGTAGTTGATGAACGGCCAAGGGTCGTGACGACCTTCATGCCATCCTCGGGAGCTCTGTTCCAATGTCTCGTAGTACCGGTCCTTGTTTTCTTCGATAACCCGCTCCAGGCTGATGTATCGGCCGACTTCAAAGCCCAAGTGGTAGCATTGTAGGAGCAGCAACAGCCGCGAGACACGACCGTTGCCGTCCCGAAAAGGGTGAATGCAAAGAAAATCGAGGTTCATGCCCGCCACCGCAATGAGGGGGTGAATCTGACGCTGGCGGAGGCAATCATGCCAAAGCGCGATCATCTCTCGCATGTAGGCGGGAGTCTTGGCCGCTGCGACGGTCTGAAAACGAACCCGCTGCCGTCCGTTCGGAAGCTTCTCGATGATTTCCGAATCCTTCTGCTTATATCTTCCCGCATCACCCGTGCCGCCCCGGGTCAGCCGATGCAACTGCCGCAGCGTGCGCTCAGAGATCGGAAGTCGCGGCCCCTGTTCGTGGATTTGTTTGAGAGCATCGCGGTAGCCACGAATTTCCTCCTCGTTCCTGTCGCGCAGATGGGCCTTGCCAAACACGATCGTGGCGATGCGAGCCTGATCAGCCACGACACCCTCAATCCGGTTCGACGACACCGCGCTTTCAATCAAGGCATGCTCGCGCAAGACCTTCAGTTTTTGCGGAGACTGCCGGGTAAAGAGCTCCTGCTTGCCGCGCGCCTCGCCAAGGTCAGCCAAGTACCAGGAGCTAGCGGTGGGGATCGCTTCGATGTCCGCGAGGAATTGTCGGAGTGTCATCATGAGTTCTGACCGTCGATGGTCGACCCACGGTTCGGCCCGGATTCTCGCCTGATCTCATGGGTCCCGAGACGGTAATGCTCCACCTGGGTGACTTCCCGCCAGCCATAGCATGCCGGGTCCTGGCAGGTGTGCAGTCGAGGTTGATCAGTTCCGCAGTCGGTGACAAGGTAAAGCCAATAGCAGTCGCGCCGGTCCTGGGCGACGCGATGTTCGTTGGGCGTGAGGATGATTTCGCCTTCGCTGCTGGCCAGTCCCTTAACTTCGATAAGGCGTAGTTCACCCGTCCGGGTATCGAGACTCGTGAGGTCGTAACCGAGGTCCTTTTCGTGTACGTCGGCCACGGCGCGGCCCGCCGCGCGTTCGTGCTCCATGGCGACGCGCATGGCGATGGCCTCCGTCTCCGGATTCGGGCGCAGGTTGCGCAGGTCGGGGCGCTCGCGTTCAGGATGTGGCAGGACAAGCGCTGAGGCGAATCGCTCGACTCCTTCCAGATGCAGGGCCTTTTGCCGCTCCAGTTCTTCTCGGCGGCGGTCTCGGCGGCAGCACAGTTCGTCGTGCTTATCGATGGCGATTTTCAGAAGGCCGGCAGCTCCCTCCACTCCGCGGTCTTTCTGCTCTTCGCAGCGCCCGATGTCCAAGTCAGCGCGGGCAATGAGTTCGGTGAGCGAAATCTCCACGTGCTCTCGGATGCGCTCAATCTCTCCTACTCGCTCGGTCTTGACTTCTTCGAGGAAAGGAATCAGGGCTTGCTCCTGCAAAACGCTCGTGGCCTCGGGAGCGTCGGCCACCTCAGGGAGTGGCTGGGGCGTGAATGCTGGCTGGAGATCACCAACAATCGTCGGTTCGCGGAGACTGGGCTCACCACCCTCTGGGATTTCAATCGCGAACAACCGTTCGTGGATGACGTTGCCCATGCCATCAACCACCCGGGCGCGGTAGAAGTCAAGCCGGGTGGGTCGGTCGTGCCGGAACGAATAAAAAGAAGCGCCGTCTGCAAAGACGGCTTGTGCCTCTTCCAGCACGTCGCGCCGCAAAGCTTCAAATAGAGAGTGGCCGGGCGTCACCCACTCCAGGGCGTTTTCATCGGCTACCTTGCGGTCGGTAGAGAGCCGGGGATAACGGTTGACGAGGGCCGGAAGGCGCCAATCAGGCTGCTGCTCGAAACGACGCAAACCGGAAGGTGTGGCGCCTGGGTCGAACGTGTGAGGCAGCGAAGGGTGAGGATTTAAGACAAGGGAAGCCAGGGGCGCGGTCTCCGCCAGGAAGCGAGCGATCGTCTCGGGTACCACGCGGCGCTCCTGGGCACGCGCGCGCCGCTCCACCACCATTGCCAGGTTAAGCTTTTTCGTCGCCAGTCCTTCGAGGGCAGTCCGACAGATGGCACGGAAGCGATCTTCGCTGACATCGCGAAGGATGCGGGTTTCAAGGTCCTGCTCGCCAAGTTTCCCAGCGTAGTAATCACGCAGAATGCGGTCAATGTGGGCGGCAGGCAGAATCTCGCCCACGACATTGAAGACAGCATCCTCATCCAGTGCGTCGCGAATCTCTTGAAGCCGCTCAAGGAGTTTCTCCAGGACGCGGCCTTCGACGGTGTTGGTGGCGACGAAATTGAAGATCAGGCAGTCGTAGAGTTGGCCGTACCGGTGAATGCGGCCCATCCTCTGTTCGAGGCGGTTGGGATTCCAAGGGATGTCGTAGTTGAACAGGATGTGGCAAAACTGAAGGTTGATGCCTTCGCCCGCCGCCTCTGTGGCAACGAGGATCTGGATGTGTCCGTCTTTGAACTGCTGCTCAGCCCAGAGGCGTGAGCCAGGTTCTTCGCGTGAGCCGGACTTCATGCCACCATGAATGAATCCCACACGGAAGCCCCAGTCACGCAGGCGCTCCACGAGGTAATCGAGGGTGTCCTTGAATTCTGTGAAAATCAGGAGCCGTTGGTCAGGGCGGTCGAAGAAGCCCTCGTCCTGGAGCACTTTCTTGAGTTTCGAAAGCTTCGCCTCGATGCCTGCGGTCTCCACATCTTCTGCCATCTTTGCCAGGCGGAGCAGGTCGTCAATTTCCTCACGAAGCTCCTGTGGGTTTCTGGCGACTGACATCAGGGCGAGCCGCTCCTCCCACTTCTCTCGCTCGGCCTCGTCCATTTCCTCAAGATCCTCGGGATCGGGAATTTCGACGACCTCTTCCAACAATTCCTTCCCGCGTTTGAGGGCTGTATCCAGACGCTGAGCGCGGTTCTCCAACGAGCGCTGCACGGCGAACGTACTTGAAGCCAGACGCCGCTGATACAAAGTCATTAAGAACCCGACAGCGCGAGCGCGGGGATCGTCTTCACGAGCCGCTGCTCGGGCGCTCTGAGACTTCACGAAGTGCGTCACCTCGCGGTAGAGGTCGAACTCCGCGCCGTCGATGGTGAAATTGACAGTGTGCGGAATCCGCTTGGTGAAGATTTTCTTCGCCGCCCAGGTCCCGTCCGGCTGCTGCTCCGGGAAGTAGACCATGGCCTCCTTGAGCCGGCGGAGATAGAACGGAGCGCGCCGACGCTCCATCGCCTCGCGAATGGAACGCACGTCGGCGAAGGCGTCTTCGTCGAGCAGCCGCAGGAATAGAGTGAAGTTGAGGGGGTCGCCCTTGTGGGGAGTGGCGGTCAAGAGAACGTAGTGGTCAGTCGTGTCACGAAGTAGCTCGCCCAGGCGATACCGCATGCTCTTCTTGTCCTCCGCGGCAGCCGACATCCGGTGGGCCTCGTCCACGACTACCAAGTCCCACTTGGCTTGCCGCAGACTCGGCAAGATGTCTTCGCGTTTGGCGAGATCGAGCGAGGTGATAATCTGGGTTCGCTGGAGCCACTGGTTGACCCCGTATTGCACTCGCAGATCGAAGCCACGCATAACGAGAAACTGTTCGTCGAACTTTTCCTTCAACTCCCGTTGCCATTGAAACGTGAGGTTCGCCGGGCAAACAACGAGCGTTCGCTCCACAAGGCCGCGTAGTTTCAGCTCGCGGAGAAGGAGACCCGCCATGATGGTTTTACCAGCTCCCGCATCGTCCGCCAGCAGAAACCGGACACGCGGCAGCTTGAGCATGTGGTCGTAGATCGCTTCGAGTTGATGGGGGAGAGGGTCCACGCGGGACATGGAGAGGCCGAAATAGGGGTCAAACTCAAAGGCAATGCCGAGGGAGTAGGCCTGGACCCCGAGCCGGAGGAGCGTGCCTTCGCCCCTAAAACTCCGGCCAGTTTGAAGGATGGTAAGGCCGGCGAGGTCAGCACTTGTGAGCGTCACACTTCGGAATTTCTCTGTTCGAGTGCCAACCAAGCCGAGCCGCCACGTGCCATCCCCTGTCTGGATGGCAGTTTCGACACGCATCGCCTCGCTGAACAACCTACCCGAGATGACTTGAGCTGGTTGGGGAGGTCCAGGCATGGAGAAACCTGTCCGGGGTTTGCGAGCGTCAAAAGCCTCTACTTCACGCGATCAAGCTTTGCGATGTAATTCTAACACGACCAGGTAGATACAAGCGTATCGGTTTATGATGCGAGTGTAAACCCAAAGCTTGTACCGAAAGAATCCTTTGATATGGTTGAACCCTCCCAACGCCGAGATTGGTTTCTCAATACTTTAGGAACCTTGGTTTTCCGACCCTTTGATACACACTGATGATTCGAACGAGCGGGCTCGCGCAAGGAAGCAAAAGGAGATTCAAGCAGCAAGTCCAGTTTCACAGCCCCGAGCTGTGATGTCGACTCTCTCCCTTATGGTGGTACAACATGCCGGTCAGCTCAGCCCAAAGTCCCACACACATGGCACAACATGCGCTATATGTACCACCCGCGGGCCTACAAAGTAGGTGGCCGCTACTTGCTTTCTCTGGCTCTACAACCTTGCAAGGACCTCCTGAATCGATCTTTCACAGCTTCACTCCTTTTTGTGGGCGTCCATGGAGTGACCCGAGTATATGACTGCGTGCCTTGCCAGCACAAGGTCACTCTGACGAGTTTGAGTTTTTCTCTTTGTGTATAGAAACGTCTACTAAGACCGGAAGGAATCTGTCTTGATCCCGCCCGAAAACGGCATCCCCGGTGGTGTCCTGTGCCTCCAGGATTAGAACGTTGCTTGCTGAAAGCTATCTCCCTGGCTCCCCGCCGTCCAGGTTCCTCCTGCCGGTTCTCTGTTCCCTATTGCCTAGTCATTGGGTCATTGAAGAGCGGAGCCAGGTTGGTCCCCAACACTCCCTAAACGACTTCACCAGCAACGGAAGCATAGGCGTTGACCTTACTATTGGGCGCTGGCGCCGTCGGGCTATGATAAAATTTGCAGATGCTTTGACAGTTTATGTAGAGGCAGTTGCAGGAAACTGAGCTGTTGCTCTTTCGGATTGAGAGGTCCGATTCTTGTCCAGGGGAAACCGATGAAAAAAATTCTCAATGATCCTTTTGCATACGTTGACGAAATGCTGGAAGGGTTGTGCCTCGCGCATCCCCAGTATTACAAACGACTGGGGCCAGCGGGCCGAGTCATTGCGCAGGCAGGTGGTCCAGTTAAGGGGAAAGTCGGCATTGTATCGGGAGGAGGATCCGGCCATTTGCCAGTATTTACAGGTTACGTCGGCAAGGGATTGCTGGACGCTTGCGGTATCGGGGACGTTTTCTCCTCGCCTTCGGTGGAGCAAGTAGCCGAGGCCATCCGTGCAGCGAATGGTGGAGCGGGAGTTCTGCGCTTATATGGGAACTATGGCGGGGACAACATGAATTTCGATATGGCGGGCGAGATGGTCGAAATGGAAGGAATCCAGACCACGACTGTTCGCATGGCTGATGATGTGGCGAGCGCCAGCCCTGAAGAGTGTGCAAAGCGGCGAGGTGTCGCAGGGTTGGTTTATGCATATAAGATCGTAGGGGCCAAAGCCGAAAGCCATTCAACCCTCGATCAGGTCACGGCGGTCGCCCAGCGGGCCGTTGACGCCTGCCGGTCCATTGGGGTAGCTCTTACGCCCTGCACGGTTCCCAGCGTCGGACGGCCGACATTCGAAATCAGCGGCGATGAAATGGAAATAGGCATGGGGATTCACGGGGAGCCAGGCGTGCAGCGTGGACCGCTCAGGCCTGCGGACGTGATCGGCGAGGAGATGCTTTCTTTCTTGTTGGCTGATATGCCCTTGAAGTCGGGAGATCGGATTTCGGTATTGGTCAACAGCTTGGGCGCCACGCCGCATGAAGAGCTCTACATCGTTTACCGATATGTGGCTAAGAGATTAAAGGAGTTGGGAGTCGAAATTGTCATGCCCTTGGTGGGCCGGTACGCGACCTCGATGGAGATGGCTGGCATGTCGGTCACTTTTTGCAAGCTGGATGAAGAGCTGGAATCCCTGCTCAAGGCTCCTTGCGATTGTCCTTTCCTGAGGATCTGACATGTCAACAGCACTCACCGTGGCGGTACTGCGCGACGCAATTGAGCGTATTGTTGCGCAACTGGAAATGTGCGCAGATGAATTGAACACGCTCGATGGCGTGCTGGGCGATGGTGACTTGGGCGTGACCATGTTGCGCGGTGGACGTAGCGTGCTCGCCGAGTTGCCGAACCTGCCGGATGACATCGGGATGGCGCTTTTCAAGTGTGCCCAGGCTTTTACGCGACTCTCAGGGTCCACCTACGGGACTTTGCTGGCTACAGGACTAATGAGCGCGGCCAAGAGAACCAAAGGACAGCGTGAGGTCCCATGGTCAGAAATATCATCGCTACTCGCTAATGCGATCAGTGCGATGTCTCAACGAAGCGGCGGAAAACTCGGCGAAAAGACTGTGCTCGATGCTTTGGAGTCCGTCCGTGCTGCCACCGACGGGATTCAGGATCCGGCGACCCTTATCGCCGCCGCAGACCACGCAGTTGCTGCTGCCCTTGACCGCTTTCGTAACCAGCCATCGCGCCAGGGGCGGGCACGGATCTTCGGTGACAAGAGTGTGGGAAAGGACGATCCGGGCATGGTTGCCTTCAAGCGTATCACCGAAGCTCTGAAATGATGTCGACCGGCAGGATGCTCGTCATCCCCAACATAGGTCCAGATTCGGCCCGTGCGCGGCAACTCCGGGTCCAGCACCGGGACGGGCGTATCGTCGGTCTGAACCGCTTTCGAATCCAACACCCGCTCTTTCATCAGCTCGTAGAGCGGGCTCACCAGATCGGCGCATTCGCGCATCCAGTCGCACATCGTCTGGCGCGACAACTCCACGCCTTGGCGGTGGAAGATTTCCTGCTGGCGGTACAAGGGAAGGTGATCGCCATACTTGCTCACCGCCACGTGCGCCAACAGCCCCGGCCCCGGCAACCCTCTCTCAATTGGCGCCTCCGGCTTCTCCGCCGTGACCACCGTGCATCCCTTCGGGCAGGCATATTTCTGATACGCTTCTTCGATCACCACCAGCGAGGCAGGCACGTATTCAAGCCGCTCGCTGACTTCTTCCCCGATCCGCTTCAACTTTTCCTGGCACTCCGGACACTGCCGTTTATCTTCCCCGAGATCATAAACCACGCGCTGTCGCCGTAAGGATTTCAGCAGCGCTCCCCGGCCATGTCCCCGGCGCGGGGATGCCAACTTCGACTGAGGCGCTGCGCTTTCGTCCGAGGCCAGAGGCGTCTTCCCGCCTCGGGCTAGGATCGCGCCCGCAAAGAGAAATAACTGATGCTCATCCACTCGCTCGCGCCGCGGCCCGTAACACGCCCGCGCAACTGCTCCACCCAGTGCTGCAGTTGTCGCAGCTTCCGCTCCCGCCGCTCGGCTTCCTCCAGCAGCCCCATCACTATCTGCCGCAAGGCCGACGGGTCCTCCGGCAACTGCTTCGGATCAATCTCCACCGGCACGCTTCTCCTTCTCCCGCTCCGCCCGTTCCCGCGCGATCTCCAACGCCACCCACTCGTTGACCAGTTCCCGCAGCCGTTTGTAGTTTGCCACCTTCCGGCGCGTCGGCTCGACCTGTTCGGGCCGCAGGAAACGCGTGCTGCCCTTGCCCTGCCAGGTGAAGCTCAACTGGTAATACGGCCCATGCTTCTGAGGCTTCTTCGGGTCCTTGCAACGGCAGCTCGGCTGGCCACACACATTGTACTGTTCGGTGATGCTGCCCGGATGCAGGGGCCCCAGTTCCAGCAGTTGCCGTTGGAGCCGAGCAAGGCGTCGTTGAACTTGGGCCAAATCCATCATGCCGATAGACATATAATGTCTATCGGATAATGTCAACAAGAAAACAGCACCTCGGCGCAAATTATTTCTTCTCCGGCTCCGGCGCGGCTCCCGGCGGGGCTGCCCCCGGCAGGCTGTAGCGCTTCCGTCGTCGACCGCGGCTCAGGTCGATCCCCTCCAGCAGCACCGCCAGCTCCCAGGCCGCAATCTCCTTCCGTCCGGTTTCGGCAAACGGAAACTGAAACGTCCCCGCCTCCAGCCGCTTGTACCAGATCGCCCACCCGTCCCGGTCCCAATACAGGATCTTCACTCGGTCGCTGCGGCGGTCCGCAAACACTAGCAAGTGGCCCG
>DLMI01000061.1:4723-6198 GCA_002478145.1 Acidobacteria bacterium UBA7540 | reverse complement strand
GCCTGGGTGAGCACGGCGGTATTTGCGTGTTTGGCTAGGGGGCTGTCGGGCGTGTTGGTCACAGCGATCACGGTGCAGCATTTGTGGTTCGTTTGCACCAGCCGCACCATCTCCGCGCTTTGCCCGGACTGCGATACGGCAATAATCAAGGTCTTCGGATCAAAGAATCGATTCTTGTAGTGCACCAGTTCGGATGTCTCGACCATGAGGGCAGTAAATCCGTGGCTGATCAGCTCCAGGTTCAGGGGATGAAGGGCGTGGAACGAGGAGCCCATGCCGGTGAGCACGACTCTCTGGAATTTACCTTTGTTAAGGCGCGCGGCAATGTCCTGCAGCGGCTTCGAGGTTCCCAGGCTGGCGAGAGTGTTCTCCAGAGCCTGGGGCTGATGAAGAAGGTCCCGAAGATATTCGCCTTCGATCAGTGCGAGATCTTCAAGCACGGTGTCCTCCCTTTTGTTCGAACCGGTGATGCCACACCCGCGCAGCGCCGATCAGATTTGCATCCTCGCCTAGAGAGGCCAGAGTCAGTTCCGTTTTCTCGTACGGGACAAGACGACAGCAGCGGCAAATGGTCTCGCGAATCTCTTCCAGGAAAAGAGGCGCGCTCTTCATCACGCTGCCTCCGAGCACAATGGCATCGGGCGCGAATAGCGTGACCAAATTGGCCAAGCCCAGGCCTAAGTAGCGAGCTTCCCGGCCGACCGCTTGGCGGGCTAACTCATCTCCGTCTTGCGCAAGTTCACAAATCCGCTTGGCCGTTAAGTTGTCGCGGTGCGGGTAGTCTTTCGGCATGTTGTTCTCCACCCACGAGACCATCGCCGGACCGGCAGCCAGAGATTCCCAGCACCCTCGAAAGCCGCACAGGCAGAGCGGTCCAGAAGGATCGATGACATGGTGGCCGATTTCCGGATGAGACTGATCTACGCCACGGTAGAGCTCGCCATCGAGAACAAGCCCGGTTCCAATTCCGGTTCCGACGGTCACGTAAATCAGTCTGCTCTTATTCTGGCCAGCACCCCAGCCTGCTTCTCCAAGAGCAGCCGCGTCGGCATCGTTCTCCATTGCCACACTCACTTCGAAGGTCCGGCTCAGATCCCGGACCGGATTCTCTCCTTTCCAATGGGGAAAGAAGTTGACCTCGCCGATCTCGCCCGTCAGCGGATACACCGGTCCGGTAGATCCAATCCCAATGCCAGAGGTTTTGGTGTTTGCGGTCTGCGCGGTGGCTCGTAGCATCTCAACGATGCGCCGCAGCGCGTCCGGATAACCGCGATCAGCCTCCGTCGAGCATTCCAGGCGGGCTAGGACCTTGCCATGGCGGTCAATCATCCCAACTGCTATCTTGGTTCCACCAATGTCCACCGCTCCAATCAATGGCTTCTCCTACTCCTCTTCTTCGTGTTTGCCTTCCCTGCTACTTCCACTCGAACACTTCACCCTCATAAGCTCCGATATCGACCTTGAATGTGGCGCCA
>DLMI01000061.1:643-4527 GCA_002478145.1 Acidobacteria bacterium UBA7540 | reverse complement strand
ACCGATGGCTGGTCGCTATGGAAAAGCGGTTTGAGCCCCGCCCATTCGCGAAACGCTTCATAGATTCGATACGTTGTTTCGGGCTTGTCAAAGGCCGCTGGCAGATTCGCCAGATAATTTTCCAAAGGATAGGCGCTCAGCAGCGTTTTGCCCGACCCAACGCTATTGGCGACCAGGGCGGGTTTGTTGTCCTGATCAACCGCGATGACCGTGCCGCCCCTGACGTCGAGAATCGCGCCCCACGATCGCGGTGATGCGGAAGGCACTGAGTAATGAAAGGTGTCTCCCACTTTCAGGTCCCCGAACGGGGTAACGATTTTCAGCGTAATGTCCTCTTTCGGGTTGGCGTCAACCATTCTTGCGCCAAACAGCGATTCCATCTCGGGTATGGCAGCGTCTGCGGCGACCGATGCGTACAGAGAGCCTCCCTGGGCGACGTATTGTTTGGCTTTCTCCCAGAAGTCGGAATGCACATGAACCAGAAAACTATCGGTACTGGTCAATGGCGAGGGCATCAGCACCAGCGCACGTTTCTGCCAGTCGTCATACTCCCGCGGAAAATCTGCCTTCATGCCGGCGCGTCGCGCGAGCACAAAAGATGACAACCACGAACCGGTAATCCAGAGGTTTTCTTCGCTGAAATTCGGCTGCGATTGTCCCGCTACGTTTGCGCCTTCGTCGGTCGAGGTATAAGGAACAACTTCCGGACCGCTGAGGCCAAAGTGAGAAAAATCACCGTGCGGTTTTGACCATTCATAAGGAACGATGATGCCGGCCTCTGCCGGAGCCGGCTCAATTCCGGTGAGATCCAAACGGCTAAGGATGTCCTCAAACTCCTTAAACATTTTCGCGGAAGGCCGGTCCTTCCCATCCCAGGTGGTAAGGCCGAATTGGGTTTCATGGGGAGAGCGCAGGTACGGAACTTTGTGAAATTGTTCCGGCGCCGCATCGGTATAGCACCAGATGAGAAATCCGTTCGCTCCCGCGCCCAGCCCCGAATAGAGGCTCGTGCTTAAGAACTTCGCGATTTGATCGGGATCATATTGAGCCGACGAGGCTCCAATCTCCTGCACCATGACCGGATGCCCCGCGCCGCCCGATAAAGCGGTCTCGAAGGCGGAATCGTAGGTACCGCGCTCGGAAAGCATGGCGTCGGGAAAAAGCTTAGGCGCATAAATCGAGTAAGGATGAGCGCTGAAAAAATCCGATTCTTCGCGGATATTATCGGGACGGAACGGCCCGCGCCCCACGTCCTCCATGCTCACCCCCACCACAATCGGATGCAGCGAGTCGAAGCGCCGGATCGACCAGGAAAGCAGCCTCGTCCAGTTGATGGCCATCGCATCGGTGGTGCTATCCTGCACAATCCAAAACGGGGGCTCGTCGGTCAGATCCCAACCGAGAATCGCGGTTTCTTTTCCATAGCGGCGCGCCAACTCGCCGACGTGGTCGGTCTCGATCCGAAGCATGTCGGGGTCAGCATGAGGATGCCTGCCTTGCCGGTAGGGAACGTCCCAATATGCTTCTCCCACCTCTCCGCCGATCAGAAGACAAGGGTGCAGATAGATGTGATAACGATGAGCGAGCGAAATCAGAAAATCCAGCTCGCGAAACGCCTCGGGGTTGTAGTCACCGGGGCGAGGCTCAATCCAAGCCCAAACAAAATCGAGACGAATGGTGTTGAAGCCGAGTTCGTGCATGCGCGCGAAATCGGCTTCAATCGCTTTCGGATCCCACTGCGTAGGCCATTGCATGGCCGCCTTCGCCGGCACCCAGTTCGCGCCCACCGGGATAAAACGATGGCCGTCGCGGGAGAAGTAATTGCCATCAAGATGCACTGCCGGCAGTTCCGTTCCGCTGGAATTGCCGGTTGCTGAGATTTGTTGTGTCGACTTTGCCTGCTTGTCTCCGTCTTCGGCGATCGTGACGTGAGCGCATGCAAAAACCAAGATCACCAGAACTGCTAGCAGGCACCTAGGAAACCTTCCCGTATTGTTAGCCATGTTCATCGTCGATCGATTCTTCTTGCTGAGGCGAATTTGCAAACTGTTCTAGAACGTGAACTTGAGTGCCAGTTGAATCTCCCGCGAAGCATGTACCGTGCTCGTGATCGACCCGGAGAGACTAGGAACGAGTGGCGTTCCCGAGCCAGCGGGCGAACCCGTCTGATCCACTGCGGTCCAGGGGAGGGCGAACTCGGGAGTGTTGAACAGGTTGAAGGCTTCCACGCGGAACTGCAGCTTTGAATTCTCGGTGAGGCTGAAATTCTTGAACAGCGAAGCGTCCACGTTGTATTCTGCCGGGCCGCGCAGGGAACCGCGCCGAGCATCTCCGTAGTCGTGCGAAAAGGTTTGTCCAGGAGCAAGTGCCGGAACCGCGAAAGCTGCGGGATTATACCAACACTCAATCGTTTGTCGGTTGGATGGGCAGCCCACACTGATAGCGTTCGAAAAATCGTAAGGATTCCCGATAATATCTGGCCGCGGCGCACCCGAATCCGTGTTGGTGTAGTCAGTGGACAGCAGCGGCGTAAAGGCCTCTCCCGAGTGGATGGCGACGATACCGTTCAGTTGCCAGCCCTCGGTCAGCCAGTGGACGGGTCCCGTGCCGCTCCAAAACCGCTGTTTCGGACCAATGGGAAGAATGTATGACCAAGCGGAAGAAAACTGATGGCGAAAATCGGGAGCGTTATCGCCGCGCTCTGCCGCCAGATTGTAGGTGTCTTGCGGTTCCAGATATTCGTTTTCCTCCGTCTGCCCGATTGTGTGCTGCCAGGTGTAGGAGTTCAGCATGCTCCAGTTGGCGGAGAATCTCTTCTCAAACTTGACCTGTAGTCCGTGAGAAATCGACCAGGCGCCATTCGCGAGGGTGCGGATTTCGCCGACATTTGGCACCGTGTTGAAATAGAGTCGACCGTAATTCGTCGGGGCGCCGTTGGCACATGACGGGTCAGTGGGAGTTGGACAGGATTCGAAATTACTGTCCAGTGGCTGAGTTGGCTGATTGCGATTGCTGAGGAACGCAAGCTTGACGCCACGCGTTCCTACATAGGCGACCTGGAGCACCATGCTTGTGGAGAGCGCCCGCTCTACGTTCAAGTTCCATTCTTCAATGTAGGTAGTGCGGTTGTTAAAAAAAGCTGCGCTCGCCCGTCCTGCGGGGTTCTGTATGGTTGGGTATACCGGAGGAGGATAGCCAGTCGAGACCCGGATGCTCGGCGCAGTCGCGGCGGCAGTGAAGATGCTTTGGCTGAAAAACAGCCCGGTGGGGTTATAGGCCAGTTCCGCGTCATTCTGATCGGCTTGAACGTCGTAGAAAATTCCAAACCCTCCCCGCACTACAGTCTTGTCGTTCCAGGGGGTCCAGGCAAATCCGATCCGGGGAGCAAAGTTGTTGTAATCCGTGTTTACGTCGCCCGATGCGCTGACGCCCGGCATCTGGGGTGAAACAAATTGCCCGGTTGAAAAATCAAAATTGGCCAGGCGATTCTCCTGCTCGACCGGCGGCGTAAAAAGATCGTAGCGCAGGCCAAGGTTCAGCGTCAGTTTGGGAGTAGCTCGGAAATCGTCCATGAAGTACGCACTGAACTCCGTCCAGCGCATCCCAAACGAACCCTTCTGGCCGTCGCGGTACGCTGTTTGCGGATAACCCATCAAGAAACTCGCCAGCGCACTTCCTCCCGTATCAGTTGACAGGTCCGAAGTGAACAGTTCGTTGAACGCTAGGTCCCCACGTTGGTTTTGCGTCTGGAAAAAGCCATGCAGGCGGCGCCGCACATCCGCTCCCATTTTGAACGAGTGCCGGCCGTGCACGTATGTGAAGGCGTCCACGTATTGGTAATTGTTCTCGTTCAAGAACTCGGGAAACCAGTCCGTACTTCCAAG
>DLMI01000061.1:0-519 GCA_002478145.1 Acidobacteria bacterium UBA7540 | reverse complement strand
GCAATCGCGTTGTTGGGATCAAAAATGCCTGGGATGCCGAATTGCTGCGAAAGCGGCTGGCCAGCAAAGTTCTGCACGGCTCGTACCACGTAGCGAGAATAGCCGATCTTCAATTCGTTGATTTTTTCTGGCGAGAAGGTGTGCACATCGCTGATTCCGGCTGATCTCGCCAAATTTGTGATACGACCCGAAAAGGTCCCCCCGCCGGCTTCGCCGGGGAAGGGATCGGGCGCGTAGGCTTGCACATTGTTGAAGCTGAAGGTCAGCGACAGATTGTTCTTGCTACTGAACTGATGATCTCCCCGAACGTCAAACGAATCCTGATTGTTCCTAGCGACCGGGTTGGATAGGTAATTGCCCGCCGCGAGTGACAGGTTGGGCGCAGGAAAAAGTTGCACCAGCTTCAGCGCGGCAGGGTCGAGACACGCACCGTCGCTCGCTCCGGCGCACGATGGAATCACATTGCCCGGAATCGGCGTCCGAAGGATGACATTCGTGACACCGTCAGCACATGTGTAG
>DLMI01000164.1 GCA_002478145.1 Acidobacteria bacterium UBA7540 | reverse complement strand
TTGAACCTCGTAAGTGTGAACGTCGCGGGACAGCAAATTACGGGAAGTATTCGCGGAACTGTACTGGATCCGAGTAACGCTATCGTATCGGCTGCGACGGTGACGGCAAAGCAGGTCGAAACCGGCTTAACTCGTGCAGCGGTTACGGATCGCCAGGGAGCCTTCGTGCTGGTCGAACTTCCGATCGGGCACTACCAGTTAGAGGTGCACGCGCAAGGTTTCGAAGGGTACCTGCAACAAGGAATCTCGTTGGATGTCAACGAGACCGCGACGGTCAGCATCCATCTCAAAGTTGGGTCCGAGACCCAACAAGTTGAGGTCAAGGCGAACGCGGAGCTGATTCAAAATACGGTCAGCAGCCTGGGGCAAACCGTGATGGAGCGCGAAATCCTCGACTTGCCGTTGGATGGCCGCGACTTTGCTCAACTGGGAGTCCTTCAACCGGGCGTCGTTCCCTTGACGCCGGGACTTCTCCAGGCAGGCGGAGGATTGCGAGACAATCAGGGTTATGCGGTCGACGGCCAGAGGCCGGAGTCCAACAATTTTCTCATCGATGGCGCCGACAACGTGAACGCGGTCGATGCCGGTTTTGTGCTTAAGCCGCCTATCGACGCAATCGCCGAATTCAGGATCATGACGCACAATGCCAATGCGGAGTTCGGTCGAAATACTGGGTCCACGACCAACATCATCACACGTTCCGGTTCCAATTCATTTCACGGCGCTGCCTGGGAGTTTCTGCGCAACGACGCCTTCGACGCGTCGGATTACTTCACTCAGACGGTTCAGCCTTTGAAGCAGAATCAGTTCGGCGGCACCTTCGGCGGGCCGATCATTAAAGACAAAACCTTCTTCTTCGGATATTACGAGGGATTCCGCAACCGCCAGGGTGAAACGGATTCCGCAACCGTGCCTTCGCCGCTGGAGCGGCAAGGCAATTTCTCGGAGATGTGCACGGTCCCAGGCGGATCCTTTACGGGTGGGTTCTGCAGCAATCCTCAGAATCAGCTCTACAGTTTTGCGACGGGCCAACCGGTTCCGGTTCCGAACAATACATTGACAGGCCCGTTCGATCCAACTGCGTTGAACGTCCTTCCGTTCTTCCCTGCAGCCAACAGCGGGCGCAACACATTCATAACCACGCAGTCACTGAGCGTAAACAACGATCAATTCGGACTGCGGTTAGACCAGTATCTTTCTCCCGCGGACACGCTGAATTTTCGCTACATGTTCAGCGGCGGCCCGACTACCGATCCGCTTTCTCCCGCCGGTGCGAATGTGCCGGGATTCCCGGTAGGAGAGGATGATCGCGCGCAGAACTTTGTGGCGCAGGAGACCCACATCTTTTCACCTGCAATCATCGGCGTGGCTCGTTTTTCTTATCTGCGCAACAAATTTCTCTTTGGCGAGGGCATCAATCATGAGTCCCCGATGGACTTGGGTTTTCAATACCAGCCAAGTCTCGATGCAGCCCTTGGACCGCCGTTCATCCAGGTAGGCGGCTACGCCTCGGTCGGCGATCCCATCACTGGACCGCGCAACACGTATCAGAACACCTTTGACTATTCCGGTTCTCTGAGCTGGATTCACGGCAACCACGAATTGAAGTTTGGCGGAGGCTATCGCCACGACAATATCAATGCCCTGCAGGGGATAGCTACCAACGGCTTCTTTGTATTTTCGACCTTTCCTTACAGCGACGGATTCGCCAGCTTCCTGTCTGGCCAGCCCGTGCTTTTCTTGCAAGGAGTCGGCAACTTTTCACGGGGAATTCGAGGGCAAGCCTCGGACGCATATGCCCAGGACACCTACAAAGTCTCGTCACGTCTGACCCTGAACCTGGGGCTCCGATATGAGTTGCCGTCTCCAGACACGGAAATTCACAATCGCCAAAATCTCTGGGTTCCAGGCGCACAGTCCAGAGTCATGCCGAGCGCTCCTGCGGGCCTGCTCTATCCGGGTGATCCCGGCGTGCCGGCGGGCCTGATTCCGACTGACAAGAAGGCATTTGCCCCTCGCGTGGGCCTGGCCTGGGATCCTACTGGTGATGCGAAATGGCTGGTGAGTGCGGCGTACGGCATCTTCTACGAGCCGTACTACACGGGCCAGGGTGGTCCACTGCAGTCGCCCATCAGCGCACCGCCATTCCTTCAGACCCCGCAGGTAAGTACCCCTACAAGCTTTGCCAATCCCTATGCAGGTCAAAATCTTTTCACCGGCCAGTTCGCAGAGCCAATGACCATTCTGACGCTCGCCCCCAACCTGCCCTTGCCTTACGCGCAAGACTGGAATCTCAATCTCGAGAAATCGTTCGGCAGCGACTGGCTGGTGCAGATCGGCTACGTGGGAACGAATGGAATCAAACTGCCACGGTTCATCGAAGGAAACCCGACTGTCTTTGTTCCGGGCGTCGACTCCAGCGGCAACCCCATCTCGAACGAAAACAACGTGAACCAGCGGCGCCTGTATTCAGGATGTACGTTGGCACAGCCAAATGGCTGCGTCTACGCCTCCGCCGGATTGATCGCGGGAATTGCAAATTCGTCTTATAACGCGTTAGAGGCCAGCCTGCGGAAGCGCTTTGGACACGGCCTTTCCTTCCTCGCTTCCTACACGTTATCGAAATCCATCGATGACGTTTCCTCCTTCAACATCACCGGGTCGGCGTCGCAACCGGTTGCCGGAGAGAATGACCTGGCGCAAAACCCCTTTGATCTTGCCGCTGAGCGCGGTAGATCTATGTTCGACGCGCGGCACCGGCTGGTCTTGAGCTATCAGTGGAGTCTCCCGTTTTGGAGGCAGCCTCATACCTGGTACGAGCACGTACTGGGCGACTGGCAGCTGAACGGCATTGCGGCTTTCATGAGCGGAACACCCTTCACCGTATTTGACTCGTCTGACAATTCTCTCCAAGGAGGTGCGCCGGAAATCACTGGCTTCTCCGCGAACCGCCCGAATCTGATTGGAAACCCAAACAGCGGCCCGCACACGCCAGAGGAATGGTTCAACGTAAGCGCCTTCCAGAAACTCGCTCCCGACCCTCTTGGACGATTCCAGGTATTCGGTGACGAGGGCCGCAACGTCGTGCAAGGGCCGCGATACGTGAATTGGGATTTTTCCGCGTTCAAGAATATTCAGGTGGCAGAGTCAAAGGAACTTCAATTCCGGGCTGAGTTCTTCAATTTCCTGAATCATACGAATTTCCGGCTGCCGGTGAGTGACATCAGTTCGCCAGATTTCGGACAAATCCAGGCGGACTTGGGTCCGCGGGTGATCCAGTTGGCGCTAAAGTTTCTCTTTTGATGGTGCACAAGAATTGGAGGATTGGGTGATGGCCCACATTCAACTTCCCGAAGGACTACCTGGAATTCGCGGCCCGATGGTACTTAGCCCTGAAACCACCAAGCCGTT
>DLMI01000206.1 GCA_002478145.1 Acidobacteria bacterium UBA7540 | reverse complement strand
GCTGGGAGATTGGAGTTGGTGCGAAGGCCGCCACCAGCTAATTCGATGTAAGGCGCGACGCGTGCCGCATGCACGCTGGAGTTCCACCGCAAAATGACAGGCTCAAAACCTCCGCCGTATAGAGCCTGGGGCCGAAACTGCCGAAACACTGGAATCAATTCAAATCCGTATTCGAAGCGCCCGCGTCTCCAACCGCGGCCGATCTCACGCGTAAGAATTTTCCCCGCAAAAACTCCTGCCGTCAAAATCTGCGCTTCCGAAAAGTTGTTGAGGATCTCTTCACCGGTTTCCCCAGCCACCCATAAGCTGACATCCCAATCCCGATGCACCTCCGGCAGCGCGGCTTGTGAATATGCGGGCCGGACGAAAAGAAATAAAGATACAAACAATATCGATGTCGAAGGCACACATCCGAAGCAACGCATGCGCTCTTATCCCCCAGTGCAGTGAAACGATCGAAGACGCCCGTATTAGACATCGATTGCACCAAATTGTGCCAGATTTTCACACAATATATGATTCCATTTCCGTGCCGCACACTTACCACAATCGAACCCATCCCGTAAGCACGAAGAAATATAGTGCGGGCCTGATCGCGAAGGCGTGGCCCAACAGGGGTCGCGGATGATAGCCACTGTGCTATCATCTCGTCGCAGGTGGGCTGCTCGCTATGGGCTGTCTCTGGTTTGCCTTACTTGTTGTGTCCCTTGGGTTCGATTGCGCGGCTCAGGACGTCCACCTTCGCCAGGAAGCCGAAACCCTACTGGAACGCGCCGACTCTTTAAGCACTCCGCATCAATTTCACAGTTACGAGCAGACCATTACCTTTCGATCGTTCTCGCCGGCTGGTACTCAGCAGGGCCGCTTCACAAGTGTTGTGCAGGGGCCACGCTCCTACCGGGACGAGTACGAATTCGAAGACTATCGCCTGCTCGTAGTTGTCAACGGGACTATGGTCGCGGATGTGGGCGACCGTGCTCGTGCGCCGGTCCAGGTTCGCCGCATGACGCGGCTCAATCACCCTTACACCGCTCGTTTCGATGAATCCGACATCGTCCGCTCCATTCAGAATAACGAGTTGAATGGACGACCCGCGCAGTGTATCGAATTTGACACCGTCAAGGGAGAAAAGTCTTCGGCTAACGAAATCTGCATCGACAACCAGTTCGGCATTCTTTCACGTGTCCGCGCGAATGACGAAACCGTTACGAACTCTGATTTCTTTCCCTACCGCGGCACTTACCTTCCAGCGCGCATCGTCTACGAGCAGAACGATTTACGCATGGAACTTGAGCAGACGAAGACGGAAACCGACGGGCCCTTCGATGCCGATCTTCTCACGCCGCCTCCGGATGCGAGGATTATCGGCCGCGTCTGCACCGTCTATCGGCGCCCCTTCGGTAAATTTATGCCCCAACCCAACCCCGGTCAGGGAGGTGCGAACGTCGAAGTAATGGTCCACGGCACAGTTCGCACCGATGGCACGATTCGTGATGCGAGCATCGACGTTTCAGAACGCGAGGACTTGAATCCGGAGGCGCTTCAACTCTTTAGTACTTGGCGCTTCACCCCCGCAACCTGCGACGGTACCCCGCTCGAAATCCCAGCCGAAATCACGCTGCATTTTCAGAAGCGCTAGCTGGCGTAGGACCCTAGCCAATGGCAGAACAAAACTTGCAGCCTTTCCATGGAGAAAGATGCATAATGTGTCTTCGCAGGAGGTTCGGAGCCCGATAGATCGAAATATTTCTGACACTATTGCCGTCCGTGGAGACAGGAAAATGCGCCATTTCCGAGCTGTGTTGCAGGTTTCCGTAGTATTCGTTGCGGCCGTCTGTCGGTCGCAAACCGGGGGGAGACCCTCGGAGAAGATCGTTTTCGTGCGTCCTGACCCCATGATCACGACCTCATCTTCTATGGCGATGCTATCGGCCGACACCCACGGCTCGGCTTCTGGCAACGGCGATCAGCCCAAGGGCGCAGTCGCTATCAATTCGGTCGAGAATCCCGGTATGCAGTTCCACTCCGCCTCCGACGCCAAAATGAATCTGCTCGCGTTCATGAATCCCGACGGTTCAGGAATTACGGATCTGCATGTGAACGGGTTTGATCCTTCGGTTTCACCAGACGGAACGAAGATTGCCTTCTGCTCGTTGCGCGACGACCAGTACTCACAGATTTACGTTGTGAATGCCGACGGCACTGGACAACAGCGCCTGACCAAGATCACCAGCGGCGATGCCTGTGGGCCTGTCTGGTCTCACGATGGCAAGAAAATCGCTTTCTATGCCTTCTCGCTGCCCAACCCCAGCCGTAATCCTGCAATTTGGGTCATGGATCCCGACGGTTCAAACGTGAAGCGACTCACGGAACACGCGGTCTCTCCGACATGGTCTCCAGATGATCGTCAGATTGCGTTCGCCTCGGACCGCGCTGGCAAGTTCCAGATCTTCGCCATGAATTACGACGGCTCCAACGTGCGCCGTCTCACCGAAGATAAAGGCGAGGATTCTTCGCCACCTTGGGCCCCCGATGGCGCATCCATCCTGTTCGTTTCCGACCGGGAAGGCGAGCATCCAGCATTGTTCCTGATGGCCGCCGACGGCTCCCAACAACACCGCCTCGTATTCTCCAAACGGCAGGATTTTTGCTTCCCGGCCTGGTCGCTGGATGGCAGACTGATTGCCTTTTCGGTTTTAAATCGAGTGGCCACTCAATTCATCACTGTCGGCGAAGAGCGTCCGCGCTGCGAAATGTGGACCGGAGAATACCAGTTGTTCACCTTTGATAGCGATGGCAAACTTCACCAGCTGACCGATACAAAATACATGGCGATGAAGCCTACGTTTGGACGACTCGTAACAGCACACTAAAGGTGGATGTGCCACCTGGCCAACGAGGCAAAAGAAAATTCTTGCTGATTTATTCCCCTCTCTAGCCCTGTGTCCTCTGCGGTTAAAGATTCTAGGACTCCGTCAAAATCTTCTTCTCACAGATCCTCTTTAACCCTGATTGCGTTACACTATTTCGCCGCCCATGCCGCCCACTTCCCACGGTCCCAACCATCTCCTCGCCGAACTCGAAGCTGCCAAGAATCGCTTCGACTCCGGCCACGCCGCCCACATCGCCAGCCTCCTGGCCCAACTCTCCAAGCTCCAACTCACCGATCCTCCTCACCTCATCCGCTTACACGAATGCCTGCTCTTCCTCCGCGCGTTTCCGCACGCGCCGTCTCTCGTTCCGCGCGTCGAGCGTCTTCTCAACACGTTTCACGAACGCATCGAGAAACTTCGCTCTACGAACGCCGACCTGTCCCTGTTCGACGATTTCTATACCTCCGGCATCGCCGGTACCATCATGCAGGACACTCTTCCCTTCGACGTCGCCCACTGGCTCGTGCGCCGCATCCCCCGCAATGTCGACATCGCCTGGAAGGACTATTGGGACGACTACCAAGCCGAGAGGGCCCGCGGCAACACCTGGCCGCGTTTCATTCCGCTCCTCGAAGAAGATGCCGACGTCGAAGCCAACATCCCGTGGACGCGCTGGCTCCACGCCGCCCGCGGCCGCCAGAATCCGCTCCCCTGGCTCCTCAACCGCTTCGCGCAACTCCCACTTCCCGCCCGCCATCGCGCCGAACTCTACGACTCACTTCGTCTCCCCGTTAGCTGGAGACTCGAAAACCTCAAACTCTCCCGCACCAGTAACTGGGCGCGTCCTCGCCGCTTCTACTTCCACGACCGCCCACTCATCCAGCGCAACGAAGTTTCTCTCTCTGACGAACTCACCCTGCCCGCACCCAAGTTCGAAAAACTTTCCGGGACCGCCGGAGAATCCGTCATGCACGCCATCCGCGAAATCATGGTCGTTCGCTACCGCGAGCTCTATGGCACCACGCTCGGCGACCCGCGCTGCGTCGTTCGCGCCGACCTCGGCCGCGGCGTCGTAATGCATTTTTGGGGACTGGCTCCCGCCCGCCGTCTCCCACTCCGCGCTTATCTCGCCGGCTACACGCTGAAAAACGGCGTACCCATCAACTACATCGAAGCCATCGGACTCTGCGAATGGATCGAGGTTGGCTTCAACACTTTCTATACCTATCGTCAGGGGGAAACCGCCTGGATCTACGCCCAAGCCCTGCGCTGCCTGCGCGCTCTCACCGCCGCAAAATGCATTTCGATTTATCCGTATCAGATCGGCCAGAACAACGACGAAGCCATCGACTCTGGCGCCTTCTGGTTCTACCGAAAACTGGGCTTCCGTCCCGGCCGCGCGGATCTTCAGAAGTTGTGTGAAAGCGAAGAAGAAAAAATCGCTGCCAACCCACAATACCGCACTCCGCCCCGCACCTTGAAACATCTCGCCGAGGCCCACGTGTTCTATGAATTGGGTCGAGCAGAACCCACCGGCCTCTGGGACACTTTTTCCACCCGCAATGTCGGCCTACTCATCAACCGCCGCATGGCGCGCGAGTTCGACGGCGACAGCCAGAAGATCCGCCAGGCCTCTATCGGCGTCATAACCCGTGCCCTAAGAATCAATCCCGCCCGCTGGACTCAAATCCAGCGCCAGTCCCTCGAAAACTGGGCCCTAATCCTGGCGCTAGTGCCCGATCTGCCCCGCTGGTCGCCCAACGAAAAGCAGCAACTCATCAAGATCATCCGCGCCAAATCCGCCGCCAACGAGATGGCCTATCTCCGCAAAACTCAGCACCACCCCCGCCTGCGATCTGAACTACTCCGCCTCGGCTCATGAACGTGTGGGGCACTCCTGTCCGCCGCCTTTGACTTGTCATTCCGCCCCCTACACAACTCGTGCGTGGACAGCCGCCTCGGCTGTCCACGCAGGGCGAAGCCCTCCGGAATCTGCAGAAACTCGGATATACTTTCCTCGTTAGGCCCCATCGATGTTAGTAGAAGCACTGCAGGCTCGCCTGAAAGTTCTTGAGGACGAGATTCTGCGTCTGACCAAACAAGCCTCACAAGCGCCGGAAAAGATCCAGCAAGATAACTGCTGGCGCATGGCGCAGGACCTACAGCGCGAGGCGCGAGAGCTGCGCGTACAAATCAGGAAATGTCAGGATCCTCAGCCGCAGATCACAACGCAACTCTAAATCCGAAATGCCAAAGTCTTCTGTGTCGCCTACCCATGCCCCACCCCATCCTGCTTTACGACGGCGTCTGCGGGCTCTGCAACCGCTTCATCCAATTCATTCTTTACCGCGATCGCCGTGCCACCTTCCGTTTCGCATCGCTGCAAAGTGATGTCGCCGCGAAAATCCTTTCCCGCCACGGCCTCAGCCCCAACAATCTGGATATGCTTTACGTTGTAGTTAATCTCGACGCCCGAGCGCCAAATGAGCTTCTACTCTCCCGCTCCGACGCAGTCTTCTTCACCCTGAAACAACTCGGCGCCTTCTGGCGCTCCACCGCTTTTCTGCTGCAGCTCCTGCCCAAATTCGTCCACGACTTCGGCTACAGCGCCGTCGCGCGCTACCGTTACCGCATCTTCGGCCGCTCCGAAACCTGCGTCCTGCCCAGCGCTCAGGATCGGAACCGCTTCCTCGACCTCTAGCTCTACAAATCCCGAGGCCCACCCTCCATTTCGGTTCCCTCCGGCGTCTCGTTCAACAATTCGTGCAAGTCAAGCCGGCGCGTGTACATCTCCAATCGTCCGTCCGGAGTCCGCGGCCACTTTTCCTTGGGCTTATCGCAGTAGAGTTCTACTCCATTCTCATCGGGATCACTCAGGTAAATCGATTCGCTCACGCCATGGTCTGCCGCGCCCTGCAACGGAATCTTCGCCGCCCAGCACTCTTCGCAGTGCCGTTGCCAACTCCGCACGCGTGGGATAAAGAATGGCCGTATGGTAGAGTCCCGTCGTACCCATCGGCGGAGGCACCCCTCCCAGACTCTCCCACGTATTGAGCGCAATATGATGGTGGTATCCGTCCGCCGACAAAAACACTGCCCCATCGCTGTACCGCTGCATCACTTCCAATCCCAGCACTCCCGCATAAAAGCGCAGCGCCCGCGCAAGTCAGCAACTTTCAAATGCACATGCCCAATCCGCACCCTCGGATCAACCACGTAAGGCGCAGTCGGTAAGTCCTTCTTGGCCACAGCCATGCCCAAGCCCTCTGAAGTGGATGATTATAGCCCGCTCTCGTTCGTCATCCCGCAGTCACCTAATCTTGAGCCTGCAGCAGCCGGGCCTCGCCCTCGCATCACACCGAACCGTGATGCCCGTCATTGGATAGGGCAGCCAAATTGACTACCTTTGCTGTGAGTTCAAATTCCTTCTCTTGATGGAAGGGAGGCATCCTATGCCAGCCATCCTAGAAGTCGCTCCGCAAGTGGAGTCCGAATCCCGGAAGGAAACCGTGACGACCCGTGAACCGAAGCCGGCAGCTCCGAAGCCGCAACCCCGCACTCTGCTACAACGGATCTTTGAGGGTCACGAGGACTATCTCGGCTACACTCCTGATTGATCTGCCCGCGCGTTTCCTGATTTGCCTGCAGGGCGATCCTCCGCGTCTCCTCGCCCTAAAACCTTTCCAACGTTTGTGGATATCTGCTTGAAATAATCCTGTCGGCTAGTGTCTGTGCGGCGGCAGAAGGGGCGTTCCGAAACGACAAATTTCGTGGAGTTGTGTGGGTACCCCCCTCCCCCCATACCTCTGAAAATCCTGCTGGTCGCGGGGTTTGCAAAATCTAGATGTCAAAGAACTTATCGGTCAAAATCCAGAGCGCAAAGGAGTTACGGGTGCTGGCGCGAGCGGCGCCTTTGCCGCCTCAGCCTTGACCATGTTGGGATAATTCGGAGTGGGGCACAAGGTCAGATGTCACAGTGGGCTTTGGATTTCTTGCCAAAACTTTTGCCAACCAGCGAAAACCGCCGCGCGCGGAACAGCCTCAGGTAAGATAGCGCCGACCTCGGGCTTGGAAAGGATTAGCTCATGAGCCTCTCGCGCATCGCTCTCGCAGCTTTTGGCGGCTTCCTGGCATATTTCGTCCTTGGGGGTCTCGCCTTCGGACTGTTTCCCTCGTTGAAGAAGGAGTTCCTCAAATACCCCGCCGTATATCGATCCCAGCAAGGACAGATGAACCACATGCCGGGAGGAACGGCTGCCATGTTTGTGTCGATCGTGGCGCTGGCGGTGATTTACGCCATGCTCTACCAGGGTGGCTCCAGCCTCGGCGAAGGGGCGCGCCTCGGCGTCATCTTCGGCGCGCTCGTCGGGGTTTTCGCAGTTGGTTCTCTTGTGGTGCATAACTACGTCAACCTGAATATCGGATTGACGCTGACGTTGCAACAAGCCGTCGCCTACTTCATCGAGTGGACTGTCACTGGCCTCATCTATCGGCCGCTGGCGCCACATTGAACAATGATTAGCCAGCTCCTCGCCCTCTAGCTCGGATGTCATTCCGAACCGGGCTGAAAGCCCGGTGAGGAACGTGCTTTCCCCGACACCATCATCACCGCCGCCTCACCCCAACCGGCCGACAGATCTTCCCAAGTCGGATTGTCTGCGCGAATCAACGCCACTTTCTTCCCCCGCCACCATTTCTTGATCTCCGTCTCTCGCGCGATCGCATCGCCGAGGTTCTGAAAGCAGCGATAGTAAACCAGCCGATGCACGCGATACTTTCGCGTAAACGCTCCGCCTTCGCCGGCTTTGTGTCGCAAGACTCGCGCCATGAGAAAACCCGTCACCCCGACGTAGAGCACGCGGCTTTTGCTCGCCATGATGTATACGTAGTAGCTCCGCTCACGGGCCATTGCCGCTCCGTGGGACAGCAGGTTCGGCTCCGCTCTCACGGCTGAAGCCGTTCGGAATGACAAGAGTTTAGGGATTGGCTGGAGTTTGTGCAGCGGCAGATGTCACGAAGCACTGTGCAAAAACCCAAATCGACAAGCTTTCGCGCCATTGAAAAGAAAGCAGGTTCCTCGCCCGCCTTCGGCGCGGTTCGGAATGACAAGAGCTTAGGATGGCCTCAAACAGTTGCGAACGGAGCCAAAGTTAAACGGATGTCATTCCGAATCGGGCTGAAAGCCCGGTGAGGAAACTGCTGTTCTCTGGGCTGAGCATGAATAGTAGCCTCAGTGTCGGCAGCATCGTGCCCACCCCTTCGGCTCCGCTCAGGGCTCGCAAAGGATGCGAGGATGGGGCACCCGCTGCAGTGGTGGCGCAAAGGGTTGGGGCCACCCGCCCCCATCGAAAACCGCGACGCACGAGCGGTCTCACGTTTAATGTAGTTCCGACAATCCGTACAAAGAAACTTTAATGCTGCTAAAACATGGAATCCTAGTTGACAATCTCGCACCTTAGGCATTATAAGCTAGAACTTGGAGGTATAGTGGCCTATGGCGGACACAGAAATGGATTTGGCAGGCGTACGCGCCTATTATAAGGTCGATCCGGTTGCAAAACTGGTTTTTGATCACCTAGGTACGTTCGTGACGAATATGAGCACGACGAAGGTGGACCAGCTCTCCTGGCGGCTGAGTTCCGAGCAGGATGCGCCGGACCGATGGCAGATCATTAGATTTTTTCGAAAGCTCGAGCAGCTCGGCTGTGGCTGGCTGATCGAGGGCAGGAGGGGCAAGAAGACCCGATTCTCGTGGTCGGCGGGACTAGTTGATGTCTCCCACGCGGCGATGGGCCAAGACGTCAAGATTGGTCCCGCGCCGGGGCTTCAGGATAGTGAAGCCGAGGACGACGTCGGCAATCCGCGCCAAGTTAGCCTAGCGGAGCATCCGTACTTGTTAAGGAAGGACCTGCAGGTGCGGCTCCGGTTGCCAGAGGATCTTACGCGGATCGAGGCCGGTCGGCTTGCGGCCTTCATTCAGACTCTGCCGCTCGGGGTAGGGGAGACGGCTCCTACGGCGAAATCTTCAGCAGGTGGGGCGGGGGCAGAAATTGACGGGCGCGCTTAAGCAGGCTACGGACGAGTTCGTCCATAACCCGGTCGAAGTGCTGGCGTGACTGATACGTCGGGAAAAAGCAACAGGGTCTTGGCCGCCGAGATATCGAAGCCGCCCACTCAGGCTATGAGCCTAAGCCTCAGCAATAACTACGACGCGCGCCGGGAACAGGTGTTGGGCCCCCCACGAGTGTGCTCAGCTAAGAGCCGTTTTCTTCACGCAAGCGATGGTCACGAAGCGTGGCAAGCCCTGGAGCGGAACACTCATCTTCCTTGATCAATATGGAAACAGGCATAGGGTCAAAAACTGCGTCTTTAAATCGATGGGGGGGGGCGGCCACCCGCAACCGAAGAAGGACCCCGAGGAATTTCCCTACCAGATCGTCGACCGCGTCGAGAAGGAGGTCGTGTCCGTCCTAAAATCCGAACTCAGCCGTTATGCAGTCTGCGGACGTACGTGCGGTGGCTTGGGGAGCGTTCACATAGCGTACGGCGGGACTTTGCTCATCGGCGTCGGGGGCGATTCTTAGGCGCAGAACTCCCCTCTAAACCAAGTGATCGTATCGGATCCGGAGGAAGCGACCCTGAGGTCGGACAACTTGGACGCTCTCATCGGCCTCTACCGGTCACTGCAATCGGACGATCAGAGAAAAACATTCGAGCAGGCACTGTTGGACCGACTCGCGCCAGACCGTGGATACCTAGCCGTGTCGTACTTCATCGTTGCCGTATTTTGGAAAATAGGCATGTTCGCGGAGGCGCTCACTAAAGCGAAGCGGGATCTGCCCCGGAACGAATGGCGCGTCTATGGTCTCAGCAATGTGTTGATGCTGCTCAACGGCCTGCTGAGGTACCGGTACCCGGATTTCAGCGACCACATGCTTGACCAGACTGAGCAGCTGACACATGGCCTCAGCGAGACGGTGTTCTTAATACCGGCAAAGATGCTGCCATCCGGGCAAGAAGGCTGAAGGTTGCCGCCGAGGGAAGGCCAAAGCCTTGACCCGTTTAGACCCTCGACACTCCTGTGGCAAGCTCACCAGTCGACGCAGTGATTCCTTAAGGCAGGGTTGTCGTTAGACGTCAGCGCGTCTGTTTGCAGTATCTTCCACTCCGGTTTCAGTTTGAGGCATTCTTGCAAAGTTTTGTAGGTACTTGACTTTATGTATATATGACACTAATATGAGTGTCATATGAAGTCAGCCCGAGAACCCGACCTGGAACTGCGTGGCAAGCTCATTCGCAGCCTTGGGGCTCTCCGCGAAATGCTGCCCGGCTCTTTTGTCGAACGCCAACGCTCCTGCGGCCAGCCCAACTGTCATTGCGCCGACGGCAAACACCTGCACCCGCAATATCAGATCTCCGTACTGATTGACGGCAAACCCAAAGCGCTCAACATTCCCGCGGCATTCGTGGACCAGGTGCGCGAGAAAATCGAGATGCGCCGACGCTTTGAGGCCGCCGCCGCGACCATCTGCGGCGTCAATCTCAAGCGCTTTCTCAAAGAAAAGCTCAAACCGAAGGAAGAGCGCCAAATTTGATCCGACACCGGTTCGAGACTTATCTCGACAAGGTGTTTGGCTTCTCAGATTTAGTGAGCGCTCTGCCCGAAGGACGGCAGTTTCCCCAGCA
>DLMI01000058.1 GCA_002478145.1 Acidobacteria bacterium UBA7540 | reverse complement strand
TCAGCGGTCAAGTAATCCCAACCACCGTCGCCGCCTACTTTGTAAGTGTTCACGACCTTGTAACCCGGGCCAGCCGCAGCCAAAGCGGCAGCGGCAATAATCAGAACTAGTGAAACTGACAACCAGCGGCGCAAATAATTTCCTTGGGCAGACATTCTTCCTCCGTAAGTTTGTAGACCCACAGCGCTTCTTCCGATGCCAGTTTCGAGCTACACGTGGCCGCGCCTTACATCGAACCTCGATCGGGCTGGGTCCTGAAGTAACTTTACCCTATTCCGCGTCGTGCCTAAACTTGGCGCTATGGATGTTTTTCGACCGAACTTGTCGGGGCAAGACGGGACTGGGATTCTTCGTCCTCTGGATCCGCGCCTGCAGCCGACGCCGGATTACGGCACGCTCGGTCCGGGGTCAGATCTTGCGCCGGCGCCAGTTTCCGGATCTTCCGATTCTGATCGTAGGACCGTTTCCAATCTGCCCCTGCTCCATATCGGCGCCATGATGGCGGGAATCGGACTCGCGGTGGCGGTCTCCAGCGCCGGAGGCATAAACGCGGTTTGGGGAAAATTATCCACTCCATTCTCGTTGCGGAAAGATCTTGGTGTCTCTTCCGCGCTGCCGTCCGATCGCGATCTGGATCGTCAGAAGCCGCAAAAGCAAGCGGAAATCCTCCTCGAACGCGCCATGGCTCGCTCCGATGGAGCTACCGCGCAGATCGAAGCGCGCGTCGATGCCTGGCGCGGGCAACTCCAGTGGGATGCGCAACTCGGCGAACTGACCACGGCTGCCCTCAACTCCAATGACAGAAGCGTGCGGGATTCCGCCATTGAAGTCCAACTGGCGGCCTACGGGGTCACCCAGAGCGAGTCCACTGTCGAAGCACTCGTGCGGCAGGCCGCCTCCTCCGATCACGCGCAAAAGATTTGGGCTTTCTGGACTCTGGGTTTGCTGGCAAACCGTGGCGTTGGGACGGATCGCGTAGTCCAGGTATTGAGCGCTCACCTGAAAAATGACCGCGGATCGGACAAGGCTTCCGAAGATGCACGCCGTTGGGCGGTCGAAAGCCTGGCTGTGGTGGGAACCACTCCAACGATCGCTCCCCTGCTCGAAGCGATGCACGATGATCCGTCCCCAATAGTGCGCGAACGCGCCGCCTGCAGTCTGGCGGAGTCAGGCATGTTAAGTCACCACCAGCGGCTCATCGCCGTCCCGCAACTCATTGATTACTCTGACGATCCCGCACTCGATGCCCAGACCCACGCCTGGGCCTTCCAGGCCCTGGGCGACATCACCCGGCAACGCCTGCCCAACGACTCCGCAGCTTGGCGAAATTGGTACCAGAACAACAGCGCAAACAACTAACTTCCGCACCAAGACCGGCCATAAGAGCGAAAAAGTCGCCAGTGCTTGCGGCCAAAATTATGCTCACGCGCGTCTAAGGAACTAGTAGGATCAAGGGAGGTCTCTTCGCACTTTCTTCATCTTCTGCATGCGCGCCGGCAAACCAATATCCGCTCCAGTGCAATCCGCACTCTCCGAGTTGCTGCCGGAGATGCACGATAGAAGCGGCTGCGAAAAAGTCGGTCTCGCCTGCGAATCCTTCGCCGAAATTCTGGCTGACGTGGCCATGAAGTATCTGCCCACGGGCGCCACTCAAGCCGAGGCACGCACTTTTCTGCTAAGCCTGCGAGTTGAGGAACTCGCGCTCGCCAGAGCCTGCGCCGCGGGCCACAATGCCGCCTGGGAACTTTTCCTGATTCGTTACCGGGAAAAGCTTTATCAGTGCGCCCTGCGCATCGCCCGCGAGGACTCAGCCGCCCGCGATCTCGCCGACACACTCTATGCCGAACTCTACGGCACGACTACTCGCGATGGCGAGCGCGTTTCCAAACTGGCATCCTTCACGGGTCGCGGGTCACTCGAAGGTTGGCTTCGCACCGTGCTTGCACAAGAGTTCGTGAATCGCTACCGCCGCACCAGGCGTCTGATCAGCCTCGACGAAGAAGGCGAAGAGGGCTCGCAGTTCGCGGCTCCCGAGATCGAGCCGGTTCCATGCCCAGACTCGCGTCTGGAATCTGCCACCAACACGGCCCTGGCTTCACTCTCCAGCGAAGAACGGATGGTGCTGGCCGCGTATTTTCTTGACGGCCGGACGCTGGCGGAAATCGCCCGTCTGCTGGCGGTACACGAGTCCACCATCAGCCGCAAAGTGGACAAGCTGGCCAAGTCATTGCGCAAGAAAATCTTGGCTAACATGATTCAGCAGGGCATGGCTCGCCGCCAGGCCGAAGAAGCGTTGGAGGTTGACGTACGTGACTTAAGATTGGATATTCGTCGCAGTCTGGCGCAAGAATCGTCGTCGCCAGCGTTCCCTAGAAAGAGAGAAACAAGGGTAGAGGCACTCCGGGAGGGTCAGGAGTGAAGTCTTGAACGAAAGCGAGAAGCTAGTAGTTGGAAACTTAGAAACCGAAATGCACAGCGTCCCCAAATTCGTGATCAAGCGGTTGCAGGAACGCCCGGCAACCGCAGAATCGCATCCCGACGCCGATCTTCTCACGGCGTTCGCGGAGCAGTCTCTTGATGGGCGCGAACGCGCCCTCGTGATGGAGCACCTTGCGGCTTGTGGCGACTGTCGAGATGTAGTCGCACTTGCTTTGCCGGCGACAGAGAGAGTTGCCTTGCCCGGTGCCGGCAGCGCCGCTCGAATCGGCTGGCTAACCTGGCCCACGCTTCGTTGGGCAGCCCTGGCGGCGGGAATCCTCGTCGTCACGTCGGTCGGGGTTCTGCAATACTCGCATCGCAACCAGGCAAGGAGCGTGGCCTCGAACTTCCTACGAAAGGACGCCGCGCCAGGTCCTTCCGCTTTGCATCAATCGCCCTCCCGCCAGGTAACAGTTCCGCAAAGTGAGATGCGAAGGGAATTGGCCGCGCCGGGCCCTCCGATATTGACCGCACACAAGCTTGCTCTCGAACCCAACCGCCTAGCTCAACCGCCAGGTGGCGCGGGAGCTGGACAGGGAGCTTCGCCTCGCCGTGACTCAGTTCTTGCGCAAGCCTCAGAAAGCCCAACGACTACGCCTGGTCAACCGCGGAATCCAACTCCCGAAATCCACCAACAGGTTAAGGTCGGCGCCGCTTCGCAGGTGGTTGAAGTGCAGGCCGAGGCTACAGCACTCAACACAGAAACCGCCGCGACCGGTCAGAACCAACTCGCTCAGAATCAGGCTGACTTGCCGCTTCAAGGCCGGGCGTTTACCGATCTCAACGTAGTCAAAGCCAAAGATCCTGTGCCTGCACAAGCCGCGTCCAATCGCGCGGCTGCGGCGACGGTTGTTTCCGGCAGCATGCCTCTGCAAACCTCGCAGACACTTATGCTCCGCGCGTCGCCGCGTTGGATCGTGACCCCTGTTGGCGCCTTGCAGCGTTCCTTCGACGGAGGACATACTTGGGAGAATGTCGCCCCGTCTACCTCCCTCGGCACGGCTGATCGGGGTAGATCTCAGGAGAAGAATCAGAAAGTCGAAGCTGCGTCGAGTTCCAGCTCCGTATTCCGTGCCGTGGCGGCAAGTGGACTTGAAGTTTGGGCGGGCGCTTCCGGGGGCGCCTTGTATCACAGCTCGGATGGCGGCAATCGCTGGGGTCTCGTGGCCCCCTCTGAAGCCGGCATGGTTCTTACCGGTGACATTACCAGCATCCAGTTCTCTGATCCGCAGCATGGAAAAATTGCAACCTCGACCGGCGAAATCTGGACCACCTTCGACGCCGGCCAAACCTGGCACAGGCAGCAGTAATTCCTCACCCTCTGAGAAGATCTACTCGCAGCGCTGTGACCAGTGTGGTCTTGCCACGCGTACATAAGCACCTTTCAACAGCAGAGCATGAGCCGCTGACAGCCAATTACCAAAGTGCCGTTTACAAGAAAAAGCCCCAATCCTACCATCCAGAAGTGGTTTGGCAGTTCTGGGGGAGGGCTGCCGAGGCGTCTTGGACTGAAAAGTCCGGGGCGCTTTTTTATTGCCGGGTGGTCCTACGTATTCTGATCGCCAAGGTTATGTTGATGCGAGCGGTTTAAGGTATAGAACCATGTTCTCCTCGTCAACATACCGGTCGCCGAGCTTCAGCGCCCGGCGCTCGCAGCCGAAGGACTCAAATCCTAGTGACCGATACAGGCTGGCTGCGGCATCTTGAGTGGTGGCCACCGAGAGCATGATCTGCTCAATCCCTTCAATACTGATGGCGCGCTCCAAGAGCATTCGCAACATATCCCGCCCGGCTCGCTTGCCCCGCGCCGCGCGCGTCACATAAACGCCCCAGATGTGTCCCTTGTGGCGTTCCTTGAGACCTTTGTTACGAAAGAAGCCGGCAGTGCCTACCAGCCGCTCGCCCAGAAAGGAGCCTACAACGAAATTGTTCGCCGGATCGGAGGATAATCGCGCCGCCGCATCATCCACAGTCGATGCGCGGTGTTCTTCCGCTGATGCTCCGAACGCCTCCGGTTCACATTCGAGTGCTTCGAGGCGGATCTTCCAGTACCTGCTCGCGTCGTTTGCATTAAGAAATCGAATTTCCATCAATGATTCGCCAAACGGCTACTTGGCTCCTCGGCACCCCGCGCAGTAACCACCAATTTCCAACCGCGACACCACAATCCGGAACCGGCAGTCTTTCTCCACCTGTCCCTTCAGCTTCTCGAAAATATCGCTGACGAATTCCATGATCTTGCCGCAACGCAAACACGCCATGTGGATGTGATCCCGATTCAGCTTCCGCTCGTAGTAGTGACCCTCGCCGTGGATGTGCATTAGATCGAGTTCGTCAATCAGCCCATGGCGCTTTAGCAGTTGCAGCGTTCGGTACACCGTGCTGCGGTCGACGCTGGCATCCAGCTTCTGGGCCTTGCGCAAAAGCTGGGCCGCGTCCAGATGTTTGGTCGCGGTCTCCATCACGCGCAGAATGGCCCGCCGCTGCTGGGTCATCCTGATCCCGCGCTCCGCAAAGTGGGCCTGCAACCGGCCCGGCATTTCCGTTTGTGGTAATGGCATCGGAACCGTCCCTCATGTTGTCGCAACTGGTCGCAAGCGTATTGCGACGGAATCTTCTGCCGATTCTTGACGGCTTATAGGCGAATCCGTCAAGCTTATATCTTAGATGCGACTGAATTGCAACTAGCGATCAATCCAATTCCACGAAAGCCTGAGGTTGATCGTAACTATAGTTGCGACTCGTTTGCAACTGAATCGCGAGAATACCATGCGAAGTTTTCCCCAGTTGTCGCTGCTTCGCCTGTTCCTGCTCCTAGGTTTGCTAGGGACAAGTTGGGCTGGAGTCGGCGGCAGTATCTCGGGCACGATCAAGGACCCATCGGGTGCCGCAATTGCTCAATCAGCCGTCAGTTTGGTCAATACCGGTACCGGCGCTCGGCAATCTGCTACCACCGATGGGCGGGGTACTTACACGTTCCCGGTCCTCCCCATTGCTGACTATGTTCTCGAAGTGAACCACCCTGGCTTCAAAGCCTACCGCCGCACCGGAATCGCGCTTGACGCCAACAGCGCGCTTCGCGTGGATGTTGTGCTGCAGGTCGGCGAGAGAACTGACGCCATCACGGTGAGCGACAACGCGGCGCACGTGGAAACCTCCAGTTCCCAGATGGGTGAGGTCATTGCGGGTTCAATGATGACCGGCGTCCCGCTGAATGGCCGCAGCTATACCGATCTGCTCGCGCTTCAGTCCGGCGTTGCCCCCGCCACGTCCATCACCTCCAGCACGGTTCAGGATGTCGGTGCCAGCGCCTTCTCGCCCTCGGGTGACTTGAACGCCGGCAACATTTCCATCAATGGCCAACGGGAATTCGCCAACAGCTTCATGGTGAATGGCAGCGATGTGGAAGAAGACGTCAACATGGGCACGGCCATTATTCCCAATCTCGATTCCATCGCCGAGTTCAGGATTCTCACCAACAATTTCGATGCGGAGTATGGCGAATACAGTGGTGGCCAGATCAACGTCATTACCAAGTCGGGCAGCAACGCATTTCACGGCGACGTTTTTGAATTTCTGCGCAGCACGAATCTCGACGCGCGTAACTACTTCTCCCCCTCCCGTGGTTCCTTTGACCAGAATCAGTTCGGTGGTACTCTCGGCGGCCCAGTGACCCGAAACAGAATTTTCTTCTACTCTGATTATCAAGGTACGCGCCAAACCCAAGGTGTAGACACCGGATTGATTCCGGTGCCCTCAATCCAGGATCGCTCTGGCAATTTGGCAGACCTGGCAAGTTCCCTGGTTACGACAGTAAGCGGTCCCGCTTGGGCCACTGCGCTCTCTCAGAACCTCGGGTATCAAATTTCTGTGGGTGAGCCATACTATTTTTCCGGCTGCACGAACACAAACTATTCCGCCACCAGCACCACGGCATGTGTTCTTCCTACGCTGCAAATCCCCAACAGCGCGTGGTCCGCTCCCGCGCAGCATCTGTTGCAATACATTCCCGCGCCGAACCAGCCCGGCAATGTTTTTTCCACATCCGCCTATAACCAGACCCTCAATGACAATAAAGGCGCTGCCCGCCTGGATGCCAGCACGCCATGGGGTCTCATCTCCACTTATTATTTCCTCGACAACTTCACTCAGAACAATCCTTACCCCACCGCGCAGGGTGGAGCAAATGTTCCGGGCTTCAACGCAGTGAATCTTGGCCGCGCTCAGTTGCTCAACCTGGGCAGCACCAAGACTCCGAGCGCAACCGCGGTCAACGAATTCCGCTTCAGTTACCTGCGGGACTCCAATGACCTCGGGCGTCCGCAGGGTGGAGTGGGTGTCAACCTAGCCTCTCAGGGTTTCCAGGTCGGGCCCAACACTCCGGGCATCGTGCCTCTCTCGCCGCAAACTGAGGGTCTGGAGAACGTCGTCTTCAACAACTACTCCATCGGAACCGACACCAACGAGCTGAGGCAGAGCAACAACACCTTCCAGTGGCTCGACAATTTTTCCAAAGTCGTCGGCACGCACACCATCAAGGCCGGCGGGGAATTCCATTACGACCAGGTCAATACTCACGCCATCGCTCAGTTCAACGGCAGTTTCCTGTTCTTCGGGAGCCAGACCGGATCGGATTTCGTCGACTTCCTGCTCGGCGCTCCCACCCAATACAACCAGAGCCAGCTCCAACCCTTTTACGGACGCAACAAATATCTTGGCCTCTACGCGCAGGACAGTTGGCGGCTGCGTCCCAATCTCACGCTGAATTATGGTTTGCGCTGGGACCGGATCGAACCCTGGTACGAAAAATACAATCAGGTGGCGACCTTGGAGCCGGGCAAACAATCCGTGGTATTTCCAACCGCGCCCGCAGGAATTCTCTTCCCAACCGATCCCGGAGTCCCACGCACACTGGCGCCGCCGGGCAACAAAGATTTCGCGCCGCGCGTAGGCCTTGTCTATTCTCCCAGCGCAGATTCGGATTCTGTTTTCGGCAGGATGCTCGGAGGTCCTGGCCAAACCAGCCTGCGTGCCGGCTTCGGCACGTTTTACACCGCCATTGAAGCTCTCACCATCGGAGTCCTCAGCGCGAACGCGCCCTACGGCACCACGTATACCAGCCCTACTCCGCCGCTGTTTGCCACGCCGTTCATTTCCGCTTCCACCGGTCAGGGCAGCCAGTACTTCCCGGTGCAACTGGCTCCGCTCAACTCCTCCGCGAGCCATCCCGACGCCAACATCGATTGGTCGCAGTACGAGCCTATCAGCGGTCT
>DLMI01000094.1 GCA_002478145.1 Acidobacteria bacterium UBA7540 | reverse complement strand
TCCGTGCTTTTCCAGCAGACGCACGGCGAGCCTCTGGTTGACGGCATTGTCCTCCGCCAGCAGAACGTGGAGTTTCCTCTTCCCCTCTCGTAAAGTGTGGTGCGTGATCAGCGCCGCCGACCCGGCCCCGGATGTACCCAGAACACGGACGATACAGTCAAACAACTCCGCCTGGCCGACGGGTTTGGTGAGGTAGGCGGCCACGCCCAACTCCCGGCAACGCGCGGCATCGCCTCGCTGCCCGGCCGAGCTTAGCATGATGACTTTGGCCTCCACGGCCGGATCGGGACCTTGCCGGAGTTGCTCCACCAGAGTGAATCCATCCATGTCTGGCATATGGAAGTCGGTCAGGATCAAGGCGAAGGGATGCTCAGTCTGCTTCACGCACTCTAACGCGGTGGTCCCGCTCTCCGCCAGGGTGGGTCTCATTCCCCAGATGCTCAGCATCTCCTGGAGGATGCGCCGGTTAGTGGTGTTATCGTCCACTACCAGCACGCCCAGTCCCGCCAGGGCGACGGTGGCCATTGCCTGGGGCGGTTCCACCACCTTGCCCACACCGAGGCTCGCGGTGAAGTGGAAGGCGCTACCTTTTCCCTCGACGCTTTCCACCCAGATACTGCCGCCCATCATCTCCACCAGGCGTTTCGAAATCGTAAGTCCCAGGCCCGTGCCCCCCACCTTGCGCGCCGTGGAGCCCTCGGCCTGAGAGAAAGCCTCGAAAATGAGTTTCTGTTTTTGCGGCGCGATGCCGATGCCTGTGTCTTGGACAACGAAATGCAGCCGCACCTGATCTTGCGTCCTGGAGTCCAATGCCACCTTGAGGCCCACTTCGCCCCGTTGGGTGAACTTGATGGCGTTGCCAATGAGATTGACGATGATTTGCCGCAAACGACTAGGGTCGGCCACCACCACCTCCGGCACCTCGGGCCCGATATCGCAGGTCAGTTCCAGACCCTTCTGGTGGGCGCGCAAGGCCAGGGTCTTGATGGTCGGCATCATGCTGTCGCGCAGTTTGAACTCGATGGACTCCAGTTCGAGCTTGCCCGCTTCGATTTTGGAGAAGTCGAGGATGTCGTTGATGACGGTGAGCAGGGAGTCAGCGGACGACTTGACTAGGCTGGCGTAGTCGAGCTGTTCGGGGTTGAGCCCGGTGTCCAGCAGCAGATCGATCATGCCGATGACGCCGTTCATGGGAGTGCGGATCTCGTGACTCATGTTGGCCAGGAATTCGCTCTTTGCCTGACTCGCGGCTTCGGCCGCTTCCTTGGCTTTTTCCAAGGCGGCTTCTGCGCGCTCGCGTTGTGCTCGGGTGCGCAGGGCGACGACTCCGAACGCCAGGTTGTTCGCCAGTTCCTTCAACTGGTCGGCTTCCTCCGCGTCAAAGGCATCGGCTTCGCGCGCGTAGATGGTGAGCGCACCGAAGGTCTGCCCATCGGACCTCAGGGGAAGTCCAATAATGGATGCATAACCGCGTCGGATTGCTTCCTCGCGCCAGGGACTGAAGGCTGGATCGGTCCCGACGTCCCGGGTTAGGCAAGCGTTTCCGGTCCTGATCGCACTGCCGGCTGGACCTCGGCCCCACTCGGTGTCGGCCCAGGAGATGCGGGCCAAGTCCAGGAATCCCTGTTCACCGCCGAACTGGCCAACCGCGCGGACGCTTTTGTGCTGGTCGTGCTCGGCGTAGCCAACCCATGCGAGGCAGTAGCCACCGACCTCCACAATAACCTCACACACCTCACGAAGCAGTTCCTGTTCGTCCACGGCGCGAACCAGCGCCTGGTTGCATCGGTTGAGCGTCTGAAGCGCCCGGTTAAGCCGGCCCAGCGCCACCTCGGCCCGTTGACGCTCGCGAATATCCTCCTGCAACTCCGTCGTGCGTTGTGCAACGGTCAAAACGAGCTCGGCCTCCCGCGCCCACATCTGCTTGATGCGAAGCCGGTGCACCCCAACCGCCATCAGGCACCCCAGCAGTCCGCACAGGGAATAGAACCCGTAAGTCTGGTAGAAGTGAGGCTTCAGAACGAACCCCGTCGAGGCGCCTCGCTCGTTCCACACGCCATCGTTATTCGCAGCCGTAACCCTGAAACGGTATTTACCCGGAGGAAGGTTATTATAATAGGCAACGCGGCGCGAACCCCCATCAATCCAATCGCGATCGTAGCCCTCCAGCTTGTACTTGAACTGCACGCGGGAGGGAATCAACAGGCTCAAACAGGTGTAGTGAAACTCAATCTTGTCTTTGCCGGCGGGTAGCTGAAGGTCGTTCTGGGGAGAAAAGGGTTCGCCGTCCACGACCACTTCCTCAATAACCACGGGAGGGACCAAATCGTTGTGCATCAGATGGCGGGGGTCGATGACCACGATACCTTTCTTGGTCGTGAACCAGAGCTTGCCATCGCTCGTCCGTGCGCCGCCCGGCTTTGCCCATGGGCCGTAAGCCTCCCTGGTCTTCATGCCGTCGTCTGTTCCGTAATGGGTGGCTCGAACCGTAGAAGCACGCCCGTCAGCAAAGTCGTCCAGATCTTTACGGAAGGCCTTATAGATGCCATTCGAGGTGCTGATCCAGAGATTGCCCTCATCGTCAGCGAGCGCGCGCGTGGCATAGTCATCAAACAGACCATCCCGTTTGGTGTAGTGGGTCACGCGGCCACTTCGGATGTCGAATCGGGTGATCCCCGGTATCCGGCCGCCGAGCCAAAGGCTTCCCCGCAAGTCATCGGATATTGACATGACGGGGAAAGACACCTGCTTCTGCCATGCTGTGTCGGGCGATGCGCCGGGGGCGAATTTGAAAAGGCCCAAGACTGTACCAAACCACATGGTGCCCGAACGATCGCGGTATATTGAGAACGTGTAGTTGCCGGGTCTGGACAGGGGCGTGGCTTTCCCGCCAAAGGTGAGCGGCTGAACCTCGCCATTCTTGAATCGCAGGGCCAGTGTTTCGTCGGTGGTAACAATCAGACCCTCATCGTCTTCGCTAATCGCCGAAATATAGAAGTTGGACAAGCGCCCGTGCGCTCGATACTGAGTGAACTTTCCGTCCTTGTAGCGGGTCAACCCTCCCACAGTTCCAAGCCAGAGGCTGCCGTCTTTACTTTCAGCGAGCCCGTTTCCCCATATGCTCGGCAAACCCTCGTTTCTTCCCATTGGCGTCACGACATCGTTTTTGATCCGTGCAAGACCTCCGCCCGGACAGAAGACGTATACGCTGCCATCCCGAGTTTGAATAACGCTCTCTGTTGTGTCGGAAGGGAGCTTTTCCTTGGTCGTAATCGCCGTGAATTTGGTGTTGCGGAAGCGGTCCAGCCCGCTTGCCGTCCCCACCCAGAAGCTGCTTTCCCGATCCTCATACAGGGCGAGTACCCTGCTATCGCTCAGGCCATCCGGCGAGCTAAACGACGACACTTCACTGCCTGCCAGGCGCAACAAACCAGTTGCGGCGGTCCCTACCCAGAGGTTTCCCTCATGGTCCTCGAGAGTCGCGTTCACCTCGCCACGGATGGCGCGGCGGGCGACCCGCTCCGGCACGCGCCGGTCTTGAGCGAGCCGATAGAGGCCATCCGCCGTGCCAATCCATAAGTTGTGCTCATGATCCTCGGCCAAAGAGGCGGCCGCACTGCCTTTGCCCAAGTTCCAAAAGGTCGAGAGGGCGCCGCCATGATAGCTGTAGAGCGCACCCGCGCCACCCACCCACAATTCCCGGTTGTCTTGAAGGAAAGCATCGATCCAGCCGGTCCCGCGCCGAACCATCTTCAATGTCCCGTCCCGAAAGACATAAAGGAAGTCATCAGATCCGATGAAGACATCGTGTTCCTTCGACTCAAAAATGACCCGGATCTCTCCATCCGGAAGCGGACCAGCAGGGCGGTAGTCGGAGAAAACTCTGTCTTTGTAAATCAGTGTTCTGGAGGTCGTGCGCACCAGCAAATCACCGTCGGCGCCGATGCAAATGGCCCTCACCGGCTCGTTCACCGGACGGCCCGCGACCACCGGTTCCACGAGCACAAAGCGGACCCCGTCAAACCTCACCAACCCCGCCGCTGTCCTTAGCCACAGGTATCCGTCAGGGCTCTGAAGGATTTGATATACCGCTTCGCCAGGAAGGCCATTCTGCGAAGTCCAAACATCGTGCCCGTATTGGTCGATGTGCTTCGCGCGGTCGAGTGCCAGAGCGCGATCGGTCGAGCCCATCATCGCGAGGAGAAGGAGCGTGGATGCGAACTTGGTGACGGTTTCGTTTACCCACCCCCTGCGAGCCAGTACTCTGCTGGGGACGCCCCGGCCCAAGGTGCATCTCGGGCCTCGCAACCCGAAAATCCAGTCGAGATGCCGCACTCGTGCCATCCTCATAGCACTGCTTAACTTAATCGGCCATTTGAGACCCATCTTTAGCCTTCAATGGCTTGTAGATTCAACGCTCGGCGCGGTTTCCATTTCGACTTACTCGCGCAGCCTAACCACCCGACGGCTGAATGGCTTCCGCGTTGGGGCTCCCCGGGAGGAGATCGGCAAGGACCTTCGGGTTGGCACGGAGTTTCTGAACCTGCATGAGAAGCGAGAGCTCGAGGGTGTCCCCATTTGACCAAGCGCGGTGGATCTCCGCATATCCTTTTGACATGTCTCAGGTGGTGTAGCGCCGCCCTTTAGGGTGCCACGTGCGTTGCTGCCCGAGACTGAGCAATTGCCACCCGGATTCTTGACAGCTTCCGGCAAGGCCGATAGAATGGATAGTGGAGATTGGTAGCCTCTAATCATTTGAGGCATTGTGAGTTAGATTCCACATGAGAGACCGTGGCGAGCTTCCAAGCCGCGAGCGTGACATCCTGGTTGCCGTTGTGCGCCAATTCATTGAGACCGGCGCCGCTGTGGGCTCCAAGACCGTGGCGGAGAAGCTGCCGGAAGCCCTGAGTTCGGCGACCATCCGGAATGTGATGGCAACCCTGGAATCCCTGGGGTACTTGTCTCAGCCACACATTTCCGCCGGGCGCGTCCCGACTGACAAGGCCTATCGCTATTACGTTGACCGCACCGTGAGCTCTTCCCGACTTGCCCCGGCCACCGAAGAATACATCCAGGAGAGCCTGCGGGTTGAAAGCGGCGCCCTGGAGCAGATGATGTCCAGCGCCTCGCGCGTTCTTTCCGAGGTTTCACACAACGTGGGACTGGCCCTGGCGCCGGCGCTCGAGGAAAAGGTGCTGGAGCACATCAAGTTCGTGCTGCTGCCGGACCGCCGCATCCTGGTGGTGATCGTCTCCAAACCGCATTTGGTGGAAAGCAAGGCCATTCGCCTGGAGGAAGATTTCTTGCAGAAAGAGCTCGACCGAACTGCGGATTTCCTGAATGCCGAGTTTGGGGGCTGGTCGCTGGGCGCCATCCGCCTTGAAGTCTTCAAGCGCATGGAAGAAGAAAAAATCCTTGCCGACCGCTTGCTCCAGAATGTGGCCATACTTTTCATGTGGAGCGCCTTGATCAGTGAAGCCCCCGGCTCCCTGTTCGTGGATGGCACCGCGAAGATGCTCGACCACGTGGAGTTCGACGATATCCGCAAGATCAAGGAACTGCTCGAGACCTTCGAAGAAAAGGCCAAGCTGGTGAGGATATTGAGCGCCTGCCTCAACACGTGGGAGCCCGGAGTCCGAATCCTGATTGGCCACGAGAATTCCGAAAGTCGGATGCATAATTGCACCCTCGTTGTCGCGCCGCTGCACTATCGGGATCGCGCCGTGGGAGCGCTGGGCGTTGTCGGCCCGACGCGCATGGAGTACGACCGCGCGATCAGCACGGTGGACTATATCGCCCACCTTTGCAGCAGGCTCCTCAGCTCCAACTGAATGGCAGGAACGGGGCTCCAAGGAATTGGGTCATTGATTCAATGAGTCATTGACTCAATGGGGGAATCGTAGCGCAGGTTCCGCCCCCGGACTTGGCGCTCTTCAAAAGCAGAAAGCAGTAGGCAGTAGGGAGAACCGGCAGGTGATTAACAGTACGTGGGGACAAGCCTCCATCCCCACATGCTACCTACTACCTACCAGCCACTGACAAAGGGTATACAATCGTAAGGTCATGGAGAACGAAAAAGAACAGCTTGCCAAGCCCTTGTCCGAAGCTGCTGGGCCAACCGATGCACCAGATCCGAAGGAGAATGTTGCGCCTGTAAGCGAAGACAAAACCATAAGCCAGCCAGCCGCAACAAGCCTGGAAGCTTGGGCGGCCTACGAAAAGCTGAAGGAAGAGAAGGCGGAGCTCTATGGCCGCTTGCTGCGCAAGCAGGCGGAGTTGGAGAATTTCCGCAAGCGCGCTCAGCGGGAGAAGGAAGAATTTCGCCAGCACGCCACGGAGGACTTGATCCGATCCTTGCTGCCGGTTTTGGATGGGTTCGAGCGAGCCTTGAGACAGCGTGCGCCGGCAATCCCTGAAACCTTTTACCAGGGAATGGAATTGATCCACCGGCAGTTGTCCGACGTCCTGACACGGGCGGGCCTGGAGGCGATAGAGACTTCCGGCCAGTTGTTTGATCCGCATTACCATCAGGCTGTCGAGACGGTCGAGGATGCGAGTCGGCGCGACCAAGAGATCGTGGAAGAATTGCAACGAGGTTATAAGCTGAAGCACCGCCTGCTTCGTCCTGCCATCGTCAAAGTGGCGGTTAAGCCGAGGGCCGGGGGTTCCCAATCCGCGGAAGAAATGGCAGAGGCAGACTGACCGCGGGCGCGCGACGTGTTCTTAATGTCCAGCGGGGTTGAACGTTGAATAACAAGCGAGACTATTACGAAATCCTGGGCATCGACCGCCAGGCGTCCGACCAGGAAATCAAGAGCGCCTATCGTAAACTCGCCATGCAGCACCATCCGGACCGCAACCCCGAAAACAAAGAGGAAGCAGAGGAAAAATTCAAGGAAATCACCGAAGCCTACAGCGTGCTCGCCGACTCGCAAAAGCGGGCCGCCTACAATCAGTTCGGGCCCGCTGGCGTGAGCTCCACAGGCGGCTGGAGCCCTGACTTCTCCTCGACGATTTTCTCGGACTTCGAAGATCTCTTCGGGGACTTTTTCGGATTCGGCGGGTTTGGCCGGGGCACCCACGCGCGCCGACGCGCCTCCCGCGGCGCCGACCTGCGATACGACCTGGAGATTTCTCTCGAAGAAGCGGCGCGCGGTCTGGAAACAAAGATAAAGATTCCCCGGTCGGAAACCTGCAGCGATTGCCACGGCACCGGGGCGAAGAAAGGCAGCGAACCGGTCACCTGTCCGGCGTGCGGTGGGCGAGGCCAGATTCGACATCAACAGGGCTTCTTCACCGTTTCACGCACCTGCTCGCAATGCCGGGGGATGGGGCAGGTGATGCGCGAGGCTTGCCCGGGTTGCAGGGGCAAGGGGCAAGTTCAGCAAGAGAAAGTCCTGGGCCTCAAGATTCCAGCAGGCGTCGAGGAGGGGACGCGTCTGCGTGTGAGCGGAGAAGGTGAAGCCGGCAGCATGGGGGGGCCGCACGGCGATCTTTATGTTGTTCTGCGAGTCCGTGAGCACCCCTATTTTGACCGCCAAGGCAACGACCTTTATTACACCATTCCCATCTCCATCGCGCAGGCGACTCTCGGCGCGGAGATCAGAGTCCCTACCCTCAGGGGCCAGGAAAGGCTCAGAATCCCCGAGGGAACGCAGAATGGATCGGTGTTCCGCCTGCGAGGCTCGGGAATGCCCAGCGTGGACGGGCGGAGGCAAGGGGATTTGTACGTGTCGGTCTATGTGGTCACCCCTACCGGGCTCTCGCGGGAGCAGCGACGAATGTTCGAAATGCTGAATCCGGCGGTGCGGGTGGAGAATCACCCCCTGGAGCGCCGGGCCTCCGAGAAGGTTAAAGATGTCTTCAGGTAGATCGGGAAGACCAGGTGTCACGTGCCAGGTTTCAGGTGTCAGGGGGCAATTCTGAATTATGAATTCTGAAATATGAATGGCTCTCTTCTCCGCATTCCTTACCGGCGAATGCGAGATCCCTGTAGCCCATTGCTGACCGCCTACTGCCTAGCTCCTCTTGTTTACCGCCTGATCTCGGCCGCCCGCGACTGGAGCAGTTTTGAGTTTGGAATTTTGAATTGCTTCCTTCCCTCTCCCCACTGCTTGGCCCCGATTGCCTGCCGCTGCTACCCCCTGCGTTCTGGTCTTCCAGAGCCGCAGGTCTCCCGCCGGGCGGGACGGGACCTTCACAAAGCTTGCCCAGGATTCAAAAGCTCTGCGGCTCCGGCGCTTTGACCGGCTTGAGTTGTGCATGCCAGCAGCGATACACAGTCAAGAGGATCTTAGCTCCCGCGCACACGCTGCCCCGGATGGTTCCGGAGATCTTCGACTTTCCGAGCCGGCGCCGGAAGTACTTCACTGGCCCCTCTGTCACCCGGAGCCTGAGGCGTGCAGCCTTGGCCTGCATTTCCACGTTCCAACCGAAGTCATGATCCTGGAGGTTCAGCCGATTAAGCGCCTGGCGCCTGAGAATGCGCATGGGACCCAAATCGGTGAACGAGACATGCCAGATCTTGCGGATCAGCAGAGTGGTCAGCCAATTTCCGAAGCGTTGCAGGAAAGTCAAGGAGCCGGGTTCGGGCCTCCCGAGGACCCGCGAGCCAATGACCAGGTCCCATTCGCCGTCCTCGAATAGGCGAACAAGCTGCTCGAGGTCAGCGGGATCATCCGAAAGATCCGCGTCCATGAAGGCAACGGCGTCGACTTGCGGCGCGAGGTGTGCCAGCCCTGCCAGACAAGCTTGCCCATAACCCCGGCGCGCTTCTCGAACCACCTCCGCCCCGGCCGCCTGTGCCACTTCAGATGTTCCGTCATCGCTTCCATTGTCCACGACGATGACCTGGGAAAAGAGCCCCCTCGGGAGCCCATTCAGAACCAAGCCGATCGATTCGGCTTCATTAAGGGCGGGGATGATGAGAGCGTACACGACTGGGATTCTAACAAATTTTGGATTTTAGATTTTGGATTCTGAGAACACGGGCTGGGGCAATTTTGGATTTTAGATCTTGGATTCTAGGAACAAGGGCTGGGACTGGGGGCTAGGGGCTGGGGAAAAACAGAAGGCAGTAGGCAGCGAGCGGTGGGGACAAAGAAGAGGGCAATCCAAAATCCAAAATTGCCCTAGTTACCCATGTGGTATAAAATCTTTAAGGAGCCAATGCAGGAAAAAGAGCTACCCCCAGCCCAAGTGACCGACAGACGGGAAATGCAACGAAGCCCGCGACGCCGATTTTTCGAGACGCGTTACTGGTTGCGGGACCTCATCCTCTCTATCCTGCTGGCGTTCATCGTAATTGTTTTCCTCTACCAGCCGGTACAGGTGGAGGGAACCAGCATGATGCCGCGGCTGGAGAACCACGAGCGGATTTTCATCAACAAATTCGTCTACCGCTTCGAGCCCATCCGAAGGGGCGACATCGTGGTCTTCTGGTATCCCCTCGATCCCTCGAAGTCTTATATCAAACGCGTTGTAGGCTTGCCGGGTGAGTGGGTCAGCATTCAGGATGGCCGGGCGCTGGTGAACGGCGCACCCCTTACGGAACCCTACCTCCCCGCATATTATCTGGATCACCAGAGCTATCCACCCGTTCAGGTTGAGCCGGATCACTACTACGTGCTTGGCGACCACCGGGATTCTTCCAACGATAGCAGAGTTTGGGGGACGGTCGATCGAAAATACATCTATGGGAAAGCCGTATTCGTCTACTGGCCTTTCAGGGTGTTTGGATCTCTGGAATGAGCCATTGTCCGTGGTCCGTGGTCAGTCGTCCGTTATCAGACTGTAAACTGTCGACTGTCAACTGTTCTAGGGAGCTTAGATGGAGGCGATACTCGCCTTAGAGGATGGAAGAATATTCCGGGGGCGCGGCTACGGCGCCACTGGCGAACGTTTTGGTGAGGTTGTCTTTAACACTTCGCTTTCCGGCTACCAGGAAATCCTGACCGACCCCTCGTACGCCGGTCAGATCGTTATTCTGACTTACCCTCACATCGGGAATTATGGGATAAACCCACTGGACTCCGAATCGGCGCGACCCTACGCGGAGGGTCTGGTGGTGCGTGAATTGTCCGAACTGGCCAGCAACTGGCGGTCGGTTGAGGAAACGTCGGATTTTCTGGCGGAATACGGTCTTCCGGTGATTTCTCACATCGACACGCGTGCCCTGGTACGGCACCTGCGGCAGTACGGCACGAAGCGAGGCGTGCTCTCGACTGTGGATTTCGATGAAGCCGGCTTGGTGGCCAAGGCCAAGGCGGTGCCGATAATGGTGGGGCTCGACCTGGCCAGCCGGGTCACAACTCTGTGGCGCTACCAATGGACGGAACCGACGCGCGACATTTTCAAGGAAAGCAAACAATTGGAGCTGCTGGCCCGGTTTCACGTCGTGGCCTACGATTACGGGATCAAGCAGAACATCCTGCGCCGCTTGGTGGATGTAGGTTGCCGCGTCACTATTGTGCCCGCTACGACTTCGGCTGAAGAGGTTCTGGAATTGAAGCCCGATGGGGTATTTCTTTCCAATGGGCCGGGCGACCCCGAACCTCTCGAGTACGCCGCACGGGCCGTCCGAGGCCTCATGGGTAAGGTGCCAATCTTCGGGATTTGCCTCGGCCACCAAATTATCGGCTTGGCGCTGGGCGGGAGAACTTACAAGCTCAAGTTCGGCCACCACGGCGGCAATCAACCCGTCATGAACCTGGAAACCCGGAAGGTAGAAATCACCGCCCAGAATCACGGCTTCGCGGTGGACCCGGACTCGCTCAATTCCAGCGAAGTCGCATTAACCCACATGAATTTGAACGACCAGACGCTCGAGGGCCTGCGGCACAAATCCCTGCCGCTTTTCAGCGTGCAGTATCACCCTGAGGCCTCGCCCGGCCCGCATGACTCGGCGTACCTTTTTGATAGGTTCGCGAAGATGATGGAAGAGTTCAAAAAATAGTGAATCATGAATGGTGAATGGTAAATGGTGAATGGTAAAGGGGTCGGGGGATCGGAATGACGACGTGAGGGCGAGGTTGAAGCCCCCCGTTCGATGACACCTCGGAGGCGAAAACGGCGACGGGACCGGGGGAATGGCGGGCCTTTAGGCCCGCCGGAGCGATCTCATAACCTGAAATACGTAAGGTGGGCGGAACGGAAGGGCGGGCCTTTAGGCCCGCCGGAAAGGTACGGGAATAGGGGGGGGCTTCAGCCCCTGAAGCCACATGGCACGGCCGAAGCATCGAACCAAACCCGGAGAGACGTATTTCGTTACCACTGACACGTGGGAAAGGCGCAAAGTGTTCCTCAAGGCCACGGCTGCGGAGATTCTTGAGGCAAAACTATTCGAATATCGAGACAAAGGGTGCTACTACGTCCACAGTTATGTCGCGATGCCCGATCACTTTCACGTTCTCCTCACTCCCGGAAAAACCACGACATTGGAGAAAGCCATCGGACTTATCAAGGGCGGGTCCTCTTTCGAGATTGGGAAGGCTCTTCACATGCAATTCCCTGTTTGGCATGAGGGATTTGCGGAGCATGGGATTCGTGATGAGGCAGATTACGAAACTCACGTGCGCTATATTCAAGCAAACCCCGTCAAGGCAGGCTTGGTTAGAGAACCCGGAGATTATCCGTACTGCTCAATGAACGGGAAACATCGCCTCGATCCTTGGCCAGTGGCTTCAGGGGCTAAAGCCCCTTGATCGGACGGGGCGTTGACGGCGGGGCTAAAGCCCCGCCCTTCCGGAATTTCTTTCGAGGAGCGATGTTCGGGGAAGAGCGAGGTTATTGTCGCGAGGGACCAGGAGAGACGACCCGAGAGCAAATGTCGGCACCACAGGCGGATCGTAATGTCGTGGTGAGAAGAGAGGAAGCCAATTTCCGGAAGGGCGGGCCTTTAGGCCTGCCAGCAACGAAGTCGAACTTGAAATAATTGAGGTGGGCAGAACGGAAGGGCGGGCCTTTAGGCCCGCCGGAGCGAGGCGGCAACCAAAATAAGGGGCTTTAGCCCTTGAAGCCACGCCCTTCCGATGACACTTCGGAGGAAGGGACAGCGACAGGACCGAGGGAAGGGCGGGCCTTTAGGCCCGCCGTCGCGAGGCGGCAACCAAAATAAGGGGCTTGAGCCCCTGAAGTCAATCAGTTCAATGTGGCGGGCCGTGTCTTGCAGAAGGCCCGCACGACGCGGCGCCTTTGTTCGATCGGTCTGTAATCATGATGGAAGAATTCAAGAATCAGGAACAACGCTAGATGAAGCTGAAAGGGCGAGAAATCGATTGGCGGTTTTGGCTGGCAGTGCCTGTTGTAGTTATCGTCCCCTGCGCTGGCTTAACGTTGTTTCACAGATGCACAGAGCTAGGGAGAAGTCTATCGGTAGACGGCTTAGCCATGGTTGGTACGACACTCTTCGCTGCTGCCACCGGCTTCCTTGCAGTCGTCTTCCAGGTTCGGTCAGCTGCAAGGCAACTACGCGAACAACTGGCTGACCAACACCAGGAGTCTGCTGCGGAGTCAGAGAGGCAGAAAAAAGCCGTCGCGACAGCAATCCTCTTCGAAATAGATGATTTCTACCGCTATCACGTAGGCAGACTTCGCGGTTACTTGGAGGAGAAAGCCGGGAAGAGAGAGTTACTTGAGGTTGTTCGTATTCCTCAATCGATGTTCGCTGTATATCGAGGTAACACGCCAAGACTCGGTGAGCTTCCAGACGAGGTGGTGGAGGCGGTCGTCCATTTTTACAGCAAGGCCGAGCAGTTTTTTGCCCTAAGGGAAGAATACAGGGCCGCGCGGGAGAGGCACGGCGGGCCCGTTAGCCAACTTGACAGTTTGAAGGTGTGGACCCTTGTTGGCCATATCAGGGACTTTCTTCCGGGACTGACGGGAGCGGCCCACATCGCGTGTGAGCGGTTGTGTGGCTTTACTGGCGTTGAGTTTAAGTCGCCGCGTATTGCCGTCGCAGGGGAGGACATCGCAGCTTTAAATCGCGAAACAGAACGAATAGAACACGAAGAAGTGCATCGAATCTAGAACCTAATGCCAAAAAGAACTGACTTACGCAAGATTTTGATTATCGGTTCGGGGCCGATCATTATTGGCCAGGCGTGCGAGTTCGACTATTCGGGCACGCAGGCGTGCAAGGCGCTCAAGGCCGAGGGTTACGAGGTGGTGCTGGTGAATTCCAATCCCGCCACGATCATGACCGACCCGGAATTCGCCGACCGAACTTATGTTGAACCGCTCACCCTCGAGTACCTGACAGCCATCATCGAGCGGGAGCGGCCTGACGCGCTCCTGCCGACCGTGGGCGGGCAGACGGCGCTGAACCTTTCCGTTGAGCTGGCGGAGAGCGGCGTGCTGGAAAAGTACAATGTGCAATTGATTGGCGCCTCGCTCAACGCCATCAAGATGGCCGAGGACCGGCTCTGGTTTAAGGACGCCATGCAGCAAGTGGGGCTGGACGTGCCCAGGAGCGTCCTGGTGAATAATGTGGACGCCGCGCTCAAGTTTTCTCAGCAAGTGGGATTCCCCTTCATCATTCGCCCCTCCTTCACGCTGGGCGGAACCGGGGCCGGCATGGCCTACAACCGGGAAGAGCTGGCCGAAACGGTGAGGAATGGTTTGGAGATCAGCCCGGTCCATGAGGCGCTGGTCGAAGAGTCGGTGGTGGGGTGGAAGGAATTCGAGCTCGAAGTGATGCGCGACCACGCGGACAATGCCGTGGTCGTCTGCTCCATCGAGAACTTTGACCCTATGGGTGTACACACGGGGGATTCCGTCACCGTGGCGCCTGCGCAGACGCTCACCGACAAGGAATACCAGTTGATGCGCGACGCGGCCTTCAAGGTCATCCGCGCCGTGGGTGTGGAGACGGGCGGCTCGAACATCCAGTTCGCCGTTGATCCGCACTCGGGGCGTATGGTGGTGATTGAAATGAACCCCCGCGTGTCGCGCAGCTCCGCGCTGGCCTCCAAAGCCACCGGCTTTCCCATCGCCAAGATCGCCGCCAGGCTGGCGGTTGGTTACAGCCTGGATGAGATTCCCAACGACATCACGCAGAAGACGCCCTCTTGTTTCGAGCCGACCATCGACTACGTGGTGGTGAAGATTCCGAAGTGGGCACAGGAGAAGTTTCCCGACTCCGATCACACGCTGGGCCCCCAAATGAAATCGGTGGGCGAGGTGATGGCCATCGGCCGCACCTTCAAAGAATCGCTGCTGAAAGGCATGCGGTCGCTCGAGACGGGCCGAAAATCGCCCACACCTCCAGACGACCCCGCCGAGCTGGAACGCGGCTTGACGATCCCCCATCCCGAGCGCCTGTGGTACTTGCTCTTTGCCTTGCAAGCGGGTTACAGCGTCGAAGGCCTGGCGGAAATCACGCGCATCGACCCGTGGTTTTTGAACCAGCTCGAACAGATTGTGGGCCTGCTGGGAGAATTGAAGCGCTTCGATGTGGAAACTGTGCCTGCGCCGGTGTTGCGGGAGGCCAAGCGCCACGGCGTTGCGGACGCGCACCTGGCAGAAGTGTGGGGCACGTCGGCGGAAGCCGTCCGCGCGCGGCGTCTTGCCCTCGGTGTTCGCCCCGTATTCAAGCGTGTGGACACGTGCGCAGCCGAGTTCGAATCCTTCACGCCTTATCTCTACTCAACCTATGAAGATGAGGACGAGGCCGAACCCACCCAGCGGCGCAAGATCATAATCCTGGGCAGCGGACCCAATCGCATCGGGCAGGGAATTGAATTCGATTACTGCTGCGTTCACGCCGCCTACGCGCTCAAGGAGGAAGGCTTCGAGACGATCATGGTGAATTGCAATCCCGAGACCGTCTCGACCGACTACGACACCTCCGACCGCCTCTACTTTGAGCCCCTCACCTTTGAAGACGTAATGGCCATTGTGGATGAGGAAGAACCTGAGGGCGTCATCGTGCAATTCGGCGGGCAGACGCCGCTCAATCTGGCGCGCCAGCTTAAGGCCGCCGGCGTGCCCATCATTGGTACTTCGCCGGAGTCTATCGATCTGGCAGAGGACCGCAAGCACTTCGGGAAGCTGCTCGCCGACCTGAAGATTCCCCAGCCTCAAAATGGCGCCGCAATGAACGTCCAGGAGGCCGTGGAGATCGCGCGCGAAATCGGATATCCCGTGCTGTTGCGTCCCTCCTACGTGCTGGGTGGACGCGCCATGGTGATTGTGTACGACGAGGCCATGCTGCGCGATTACGTCCGCCGCGCGGAAGAACTGCAGCGCGCTTTCCCCATCCTTGTGGACCACTTCCTGGAAAACGCTACGGAGGTGGATGTCGATGCATTAGCGGACGGGACTGAGGTGGTCATCGCGGGCGTCATGCAGCACATCGAAGAGGCGGGAATTCACTCCGGAGACAGTTCTTGCGTTCTCCCGGCGGTTTCAATCGGCGAGCCGCAACATCGGGCGCTGTGTGAGTACACGGTAAAGCTGGCCAAGGAATTGAATGTAGTCGGACTAATGAACATCCAGTATGCGATTCAGAATGGGTTTGTCTACGTCCTGGAAGTTAATCCGCGCGCCTCCAGGACTGTCCCTTACGTCAGCAAGGCCACCGGCGTGCCACTGGCGAAGATTGCCGCGCGGCTCATGGTAGGCAGCAAACTCTCGTGCTTCGGTCTTGCGCGGGAACTGCCGGTGCGCCACTTCTTTGTGAAATCCCCGGTCTTCCCCTTCCAGAAGTTTCCCGGAGCTGACACCATACTCGGTCCCGAAATGAAGTCCACCGGGGAGGTCATGGGTGTTGCAGACTCCTTTGGCCTTGCTTTTGCCAAGGCCCAGCTTGCCACCCGTAACCGCATACCGACTTCCGGGCGCATCTTCATTTCCGTGAACGATCATGACAAGCCCCTGGTCATTCCGATTGCGCGTGAGCTGGCAGAGATGGGATTCAAGCTGGTCGCAACGCTCGGCACGTCTCAGGCCTTGCGCGCCGCCGGCATTCCGGTGGAGAGAGTTTTCAAGGTGGCGGAAAGACGCCCGAGCATTGTGGACCTCGTTAAGAGCGCTGCGGTTGATTTGATCATCAACACGCCGCTGGGCCGTTCCTCCCGCCAGGATGACCGGGTGATCCGCCGCGCCGCAATTCAACATGGCGTCACGTGCATTACCACTCTGTCCGCTGCCGGGGCGGTGATTGCAGGGATTCGGGAATTGCGAAAAGGGCAGGTGTGGGTTGCAAGCTTGCAGGAGCTGCATAGGAATGGGGCGGCCGACAGCCAGCGTTCCGACGTGTGTGCGCCATTTTCGCTGAAGGCTGAGGGCTAAAGGCTGGAACATCATGACACGCAAAGAGATTATCCAAAGTCTCAAAGGAATGTTTTCTCCAGTAGTTACTCCGTTCAACCGCCGGGGGGAAATTGACGAAGGGCTATTTCGCGAGAATGTGCAGAAGATGGTTGGAATCGGGCTCTCCGGGGTCCTCGTGACGGGCTCGACGGGGGAAGCTCCCTACCTGACAGAAGGCGAGCGATTGCGGCTGGTGGAGGTGGCGCGGGGTTTGGTGCGTGCGCCTGAAATTCTGATTGCAGGCACCGGTCTCGAGAGCACCGATGCCACCGTGCGCCTCAGCCAGGAAGCCGTAGCGCGTGGGGCTGACGCCGTATTGGTTCTAACGCCCAACTACTACAAATCCAAGATGGATGCTGGCACGCTTGCGGCGCACTATCGGGCGGTCGCACGCAAAGTGGAACGGCCCGTCATCATCTACTCCATCCCGCAGTTCACCGGACTTCACCTTGAACCTTCCACCTTCGGCAAGCTCTCGCAAATCCCCAACGTGGTCGGATTGAAGGAGAGTTCAGGAGACATTCGCTTTGTGCGGGCGATTCTGCGGCGGGTGCGGCCGGGATTCCGCCTGCTGGTTGGGTCTGTCGTGATTCTCAACCAGGCCTTGCGCGCAGGCGCAGTAGGCGCCGTGCTGGCCCAGGCGGATTTTGCTCCGGAGCTGTGTGTGGGCCTGTACCAGGCATTCCTCCAAAGAAAGAAAAAGACGGCGCTGGAATTTCAGCAGAGGATGCTGCCACTGGCCCAGAAGATTTCGCTGCCTTTTGGCGTTCCCGGTATTAAGGCGGCCCTGGACCTCAGCGGCTATGCCGGGGGCTTCCCGCGCGCCCCGCTCACACCCCTGGGGCCCGCATCACGAGAATCGGTGGCAGCAGCTCTCCGTGAAGCTCGCGCCGGTCTCGAATACTGAAGTCGGCAGGTGGTGAGTGGTAGTAGGTGGGGGTAGAACTCCAGCTCGCAGCCCCGTTTTTTGAATTGACCACTGGCAGGCAGAAGGCCGAAGACAGAAGGCAGTAGGCAAGCGCCGGTAGGTAAAGCGGAGAAGGAAAGAACTAAGTATTCAAAATCCAAATCAAAATTCAGAATTCACAATTCACTATTTACTATTCCGATGACAGGTACATCTTTTCCATACCAACGGGTTCCACACTCGAGCGCGCTTTTCGTGGATTATCTTTATCATTTTGACCGGGTCTCAGGCTTCTACAACGGACCCCCGTACCTACTTTCCAGTTACAAGACTGTCGCTTCCCAACTTCCCAGTTTCGAAAGGAAACGAGGGGAAGTTTGCGCGATCCTCGAGCGACAGAACAGGACATTTGGTTGCGGCGAGGCCACGTTTGAAAACTTGCAGAGACTCTCGCAGGCCGGCAGCTTCGCCGTGGTCACAGGCCAGCAGGTAGGCTTGTTTAGCGGGCCGGCTTTTACCATCTTCAAGGTCCTAACGACCGTCCGCCTGGCAAACCACCTTACCGAGCTGGGTGTACCTGCGGTGCCTGTGTTTTGGCTTGCCACTGAAGATCACGACTTGGCAGAAGTGGCGGAGGTGGCAACTCTCGATGACGAATACAATCTCATTTCCCTGGCTGACCACGGCGATTCGCCCAGCCCGCGGTCGCCGGTTGGAAATGTGCGCTTGACCCAGGAATCCACCGAGGCGCTCGCACGACTGGAAGCCAGCCTGCCTCCCGGGCCAGCTCGTGAATGCCTTTTGCAGGATCTGCGCCAGACCTACACGCCTGGCGCCACCTGGGTTGATGCCTTCGGGCGATTCATGGCCCGTCTTCTAAGCCCCTGGGGAGTGATTCTTCTAAACCCGCTCGACCCAGCCGTTCACCAATTGAGCGCAGAGGTTTATTCGCAAGCCCTCGAGCAGGCACCAGAGCTTAGGGCGAGAGTGCTGGAACGTTCCCAGTCGTTGATCAGAAGCGGCTATCATGCCCAGGTAAACGTGACCGAGGATTCGACCTTGGTATTCGTCACCAGGGAAGGGAACCGGCTCCCTATTCACCAACGCGACGGCGACTACTTCGTCGAGGGAACACAAAAGACCTTCATCGAAGAGTTGCGGAGCGAACTAGCCGATGACCCAATTGCCTTTTCACCCAACGTGTTGCTGCGGCCTTTGGTTCAGGACACCCTGCTGCCGACCATTGCTTACATTGCCGGCCCCTCCGAGCTGGCTTATCTCGCGCAGGCGCAGGTCTTATACGAGACCTTCGGCAGGCCACAACCGGTCTTTTTCCCTCGCGCCGCTTTCACGCTTGTGGACCATCGGATCCAAAAATTGCTGGAGAAATACCGGTTGAGCGTGGAGGACGTTTGGTTAGGCGAGGAACACCTCAGCAGGAAAATCGCCGCGGTGGGGCTTGCCGAGGGATGGTCGGACCGCTTCGAGCAGGCGCAACAGGACATGGCCAGCCTCCTCGATCGCCTCCGTGGCGACATCGAGCGGCTTGATCCCACGCTGCTTGAGGCGCTGCAACATGCCCAGGAAAAGATCCATTACCAGATGGATCGGCTGCAAGGGAAGGTGAGCCGCGCCGGTCTGGCGCGTTCCGAATTGCTCCACCGTCATGCGCAGGCCCTCAAGCGGTTTCTCATGCCGGAAAAGGATTTGCAGGAGCGCCGGGTCGGCGGTGCGTATTTTCTGGGGCGCGCTGGCTATGAATTGCTTCACCGGCTGCTTTCGCAAATCCAGACAGACTCTCCTGGCCACCAAGTGGTGAGCCTGTAGCAGGTTGATCGTAAAGTGTGTAACCCCATCATGAAATTCTCCTAACTCGCATGTCAAGGCCGTCTGATATAATTAACAATTAGGTTGCGGGGCTGCCGCTTGGGGGAGACTTGCTATGAATGCGCGTTCAATTTCGGATCTGCTAACCCGCGACAAGGCGATTTTCGAGCTCTCGAATGGCGGAAGCATTGTTCTGAAGAATCCCCAGAAGTTTGTGAGCCAGACCCTAGACCAGTTGGTCGGGAACGCGGTTCTTGCAGAAAGTGAAGAGGTGCGCAGTGTGGCGCGCTGGATCATCCGTAGAGCCGGATTGGACCTCGGCGTCGTTCCTTCCTCCCTCCAGGGCCTTCACGAGGCCCGCGGCCGAAAGGAGTGCAAGGGTTTCACTGTTCCCGCCATCAACGTTCGCGGCTTGAGCTACGATGTAGCACGTGCGGTTTTCCGGGCGGCGCTACACCTGAAAGCCGGCGCCTTCATTTTTGAACTTACACGCAGGGAGAGCCATTACACCGACCAGCGCCCGGCGGAATTAGCTGCGGTCGTCATCGCGGCGGCACTCCGCGAGGGCTTCGAGGGCCCTGTCTTCATCCAGGGAGATCACTACCAGGTTAACCCCCACAAATTCGCCAAAGACCCGGAGTCTGAGTTGCAGACGATCCGTGACTTCTGCCAGGAATCCGTTGCGGCAGGGTATTACAACATTGACATCGATGCGTCAATGCTGGTGGATCTCGCGCAGCACGGCGCCCGTGAACAGCAGAGGGCCAACTTTGAGGCCACTGCAAGCCTGGCAGCCTATATTCGCTCCATCGAGCCGCCGGGAATAACCATTTCGCTGGGAGGCGAAATCGGCGAGATCGGGAAACAGAATTCCACTCCTGAGGAGCTGACCTCTTTTGTGGATGGCTTCATGGAAACCTTGACCCGGCGCAGCCGTTACAAGAAGGGACTCGCAAAGATCAGCGTCCAGACCGGAACCAAGGATGGCGGCGTAGTGTTGGCTGATGGCAGCATTGCGCAGGTGGCCATCGACTTTGAAACGCTGCGCGCTCTCTCGGCGCTGGCCCGGGACCGTTACGGAATGGCTGGCGCAGTCCAGCACGGGGCGTCCACGCTCCCGGCCGATGCCTTCCATAAGTTCGTAGAGTGCGAGGCTGCGGAAGTTCACCTGGCGACGGAATTCCAGAACATGATTTATGAGAATGCGGCCTTTCCCAGGGATCTGAAGGAAGACATCTACAAGACGCTGCGGAAGCTCTGCGCCGATGAACGCAAGGCTTCAGACACAGACGAGCAGTTCTTGTACAAGACCCGAAAGAAGGCCTTCGGCCCCTTCAAACGCAAGTTCTGGGATTTGCCGACGGATATTCGCGCGCGCATCGGACAGGACCTTGAGAAGAAGTTCACCTTCCTGTTTGAACGGTTAAACGTGCAGCGGACGGCGGAGTTGGTGAAGAAGACCGTCACCTTGGTCCCCGTAATCCCCCCCGTGCCTCCCGCCTTGACCGAGGCGCTTGCCAAAATAGGCAACACACATTGATGAGGAACCGAATAGGCGAAGGCCCGGCAGGAACAAAATAGAAAGGGAGAGAAGAGCCATGACATTGGAGGTTGGCAAGGGAGTCTCGAGTGAGAAACCGCAGACGCGTTCTCACCTTTTGCAGGTTGAGACGAGGTCGCGGGTTGAATTCAAGGAAATCACTGAAACGCTCCAGAAACTGATTTCGGAATCCGGTGTCCTTCAGGGCACATGCTTCGTGTTTGTCCCGCATACCACAGCGGCTGTCCTGATTAACGAAAATTATGACCGGGGCTTGCAAAAGGATTGGGACGACTTTCTCAATCGGCTGGCTCCTCGCGACCGTGACTACCACCACGACGACGGAAACTGTGATTCCCACCTCAAAGCTGCCCTGATTGGAAACTCCAAGTCGTTGTTCATCGAACATGGCCGCCTCGTCCTGGGACAATGGCAGGGCGTTTTCCTGTGCGATTTTGACGGGCCGCGGCGGCGCGAAGTCAGAGTCAAGATTGTGGCGGATTAGAGTCATGTAATATTGTTCCTTTGTAGGGCCGCTACCGTCCATCGAAAATCGGCAATTCCAGCACCCATGCAGTCTCTCGCGATCTACGTTCAAGTTCCCTTTTGCGCCTCGAAGTGCAGCTTCTGCAATTTCAGTTCGCGGGTCGAGTCCCACAGTATCTTCAACCGTTATTGCGACGCGGTGGAGCAAGAAATCGACCGATTGCCTGCCAGCTTTGGGGTTTATGGGCTGGCCGAAGAGGTTCTCACACTCCCGGTGGACACGGTCTATTTCGGGGGAGGAACGCCGCCGCTGCTCGGTGTGGAGAGACTCAGGAGCATCGTCCGTTCCCTTCACCGGCGCTTTCAAGTTCAAGCCGCCGCTGAATTCACGATCGAACTGACTCCAGGCTCGGCCGACATCCAGTTTCTGGCTCAGGCCATGAGCATGGGTATGAATCGCCTGAGCATTGGGGCGCAAACCTTCGAGGACCAGGAACTCCGCGCGGTGGCGCGGCTGCATTCTGCCGCAGACACACGCCAACTAGTCGGGTGGGCGCGTTCCGTGGGCTTCGAAAACATCAGCGTTGATTTGGTGTCCGGTTTGCCGCACCAGACCCCCGAGTCGTGGCAACGCAACCTCGAAGCCGTGCTCCGGCTCAAGCCGCAGCACATTTCCCTTTACCTGTTCGAAATCGATGAGAAAAGCCGGCTGGGCAGGGAGGTGCGGCAAAGAGGAACACGCTATCATGCCCCGGCAGTTCCAAGCGAGGACTTCATGGCCGACGCCTACGAGATTGGGCGGGAGGTCCTGGGACGGGAAGGATACATCCAGTACGAGATATCGAATTTTGCGCTGCCAGGGTATGAGTCTCGCCACAACCTGAAATACTGGCAACTCGCCCCTTATGTCGGACTCGGTGCTGGAGCCCATTCTTTTGACGGCATGAACCGGTGGGCCAACGAAGGTGAGGCGCGGCTTTACATTGATAGGCTGGCAGGCATGCGCTCGCCTATTGCGGGCGTCCGCAAGCTCTCGCCGGAAGAGCAGTTAGAGGAGTTCTTCTTTCTCGGATTACGGCAGGTGGAAGGCGTCAGCCTCGATCGGGCACGGAAACAATGGGGAAAGGATCTGGTGAGCCGCTGGCAAGGGAGAATCGAAACCCTCACCCAGGATGGGCTTCTGACGACAGCCGGAGATAATATCAGGCTTGCGGAAACGACATACCTGGTTTCCAATGAGATTTTCCAAGAGTTTGTGGAGGTCTAAAGACGTCAGTGGTCCGTGGTCCCGCCGCGGCGGGTCCGTGGTCCGTTCGCAGCTTTCAGCCCTCAGCTTTCAGCCGTCAGCAGGCAAGACGCCCTTGCTGACAGCTTCTTGTGGACAACCGGCGCTTAACAACGGACCACAGACAACGGACCCGCCGTGGCGGGACAACGGACAACGGCCGACTAACGACGAACCCGCCGCGGCGGGGCAACTGACGACGGACCACGGACAACCCACCGAATGGAGCGATAAGACACATGGACACAGCCATCGTTGATTTGCGCAGTGACACCGTGACCCGGCCAACGCCCGCCATGCGGCGTGCCATGTACGAGGCGGAAGTTGGGGACGATGTTTACCGTGAAGATCCCACCGTTAACCGCCTCCAGGCACGCGCGGCCGAAATCTTTAGACGCGATGAGGGGCTTTTCGTGGCTTCAGGAACCATGGGCAATGAGATTGCCCTCAAGGTCCATACTCGGCCCGGCCAGGAAGTGATTTGCGAAGCGCGAGCGCACATCTACAACTTCGAGATGGGAACGGTGGCGGCCTTTGCCGGCTTGGTGCCTCGGACCATCTGGGCAGAGGGTGGAATCTTAAGATGGGAAATGATTGCCCCACATGTGCGCGGGCGCGGCGATCATCGGTCGCGAACCGGGCTGGTGGAGCTGGAAAACACCTCCAACATTGCCGGCGGCTCGGTTTACCCTCCCGAGGTGTTTGACGAAATTGCCGACCGCGCTCACGCCGCAGGTTTGCCTGTGCATCTGGATGGCGCGCGCATCTT
>DLMI01000015.1 GCA_002478145.1 Acidobacteria bacterium UBA7540 | reverse complement strand
ATTGGCCGGTTATTTCCGACTATGCGGCCAAGTGACCACCAAGGTTCGATGAGGAGCCGTCGGTCGTAGCGCAAACATGCTTCTCAATGTCTGCGGCCCTTACTCAGTCGGCGTGCATGAATCTGCCAAGTGGCCGGTGGAGATCAGGCGCAACACTGCGCGCCGCGAATCGACAATGTGGATCGATGGCCGATGCGAAAACACAGATTTAAAGAGCTGAAAAGCCGCGGACCATTGGAATGCAGGTCCACGAGGATCGCTGGGCGCCCCGCCCCGATAGCGGCAGGCCGGTACTCGTGTACTATTGCCAACCGTGCGACTCGACTTTAACCTGGAGAAGATGCTGAGGGCTGGAACGGCATCAGCCGGGGCCGAAATGGTTCCGGGCGCGAGCGTGGTTCCGGCAGAAGTGGAAACTTGAGTGAGGTGAACGATGGTCTTAGCTGCCCTAATCCTGATCCTCTCTACCGCGTTCTTCTTTTTCTATATGCAGGCCACTTGCCAACGCATCCTGCGCCAACAATTCGACCGAGAGTACTTCCTGGCCATTGTCAATGCCAGCAGCCTGGAGTTCCCTGCGGTGCGCCGGGCGTCGGGAGAATTCAACGCGCCCGTCGACTACCCCCGGCTGCGCATCATGCTCAAGTGCGATTTCCGGGCACTTACTTACCTGCTCAAGAATGCCGTCAACGTGAAACAGCGCTATTCGGGTGAAGAGCGGTTATTGATGTTCTACTTCCGCCTGGTCTTCGCTTCCCTTATCACCCGGCATTGGCTCCGAGTGGGTGAAAAACCGGCCATCCTGAAGCTGACGGCGATTCTCCAGTATTTCGCCAACGTGGTGGGCCAGCGCGTGGACAGCGTCCGCTTCGCCAACCTGACCGCCGCCGATTGCGTCCTAGGTCTTTAATCCTCGTTCTGGCGCTGTTCCAACTATGCGGGACAATTCTTCCCCGCTCACCCGCCATCCCGGCGCCACGCAACGCTCCAAGCCCACCTCCTCCTCACCTGACAGTTCGCCGCGCTGCACGTTGCTGAACTGTGACTTCCCAAGCCAGAACTAAGTGCCGCTCAGCGGATACGCGTTTCCACGAGGATCGCTGGGCGCCCCGCCTCGATGGCGGCAGGCCGGTACTCGTGTACTATTGCCAACCGTGCGACTCGACTTTAAATTGGACAAGATGCTGAAGCCTGGAACGGCATCGGCCCCAGTCGAAATGGCTCCGGGCGCGACCGTGGTTCCGGCAGAAATGGAAACTTGAGTGAGGTGAACGATGGCCCTAGCCGCCCTAATCCTGATCTTTTCTAGCGCGTTCTTCCTCTTCTATCTCCAGGTCACTTGCCAACGCCTCCTGCGCCGGCAATTCGACCGAGAGTACTTCCTGGCCATTGTCAATGCCAACCGTCTGGAGTTCTCTGCGGTGCGCCGGACGTTGGAAGAATTCAACGCGCCCGTCGACTACCCCCGGCTGCGGATGGTGCTCAAGTGCGATTTCCTGGCACTAACTTACCTGCTCAAAAATGCCGTCAACGTGGACCAGCGCTATTCGCGTGACGAGCAGTTATTGATGCTCTACTTCCGCCTGGTCTTCGCTTCCCTTATCACCCGGCATTGGCTCCGAGTGCGTGAAAAACCGGCCATCCTGAAGCTGACGGCGGTTCTCCAGTACTTCGCCAACGTGGTGGGCCAGCGCGTGGACACCGTCCGCTTCGCCAACCTGGCCGCCTCCGATTACCTTCTAGATTCTTAACGGTGGGAGGTACGTGGTAGGCGATAGGTGGGGAAAACGTCAACCTCCTCTTCCCACCAACCTTTTCCTGTCAGACCTCTGATTTCTGCCTCTTTGCTCGTCCGGCCGCGGCGGGTCACTGGTCACTGTTCTCACATCCCTCATTAAGACAGCACCATTCGCCCAGCGTGGTTTTAGCTGGTGGATTTCAGAAGGCTGCGGCGCTCGTAAGCCAGGAAAATCGGTACAGCATTCGTTTTTTCTTCGCTTGGCACGGAGCTGCAATATGGGTAAAAGGGAGTACGCGCCGGATGTCGGCGCGGGCATCTTGGCGCCGGGGAAGGCACATCGCGCATCAATGGCCGCAACCAAGAGCCAAAGGCAGAGGTGTAGAGAAAACTCTGTGGCTCTGCTACCCTTGGCGCCCTGGCTCCATGTTCTTCTGACCACTGGCGTAAGAGCTTTTCACCACGGAGAACAGAGCGCGGCCCTCGGCCGCAGCCAAAAGCAGATTCTTCTCCCGTAAGGACGACTCGGGCCTCGCGAAAGGACTCATCATGCATCCCCTTGACTCACTTCTCAAGCCACAATCCATTGCGGTGGTCGGCGCCTCGCGCAGGGCCGGCTCGATTGGCCGCCAGATTCTGCACCAACTGATTGAATTCGAATATCGGGGCATGCTTTTTCCCGTCAATCCCAAGGCGGATTTCGTTCACTCGATGAAAGCTTATCCATCGGTCAGTTCTATCCCTGACCAGGTGGACTTGGCGATTATCGTGGTGCCGCGCGAAGCAGTGCTGGCGGTTGTGGACGATTGCGGGAAAAAAGGTGTGAAAGGCCTGGTGGTCATTACGGCGGGTTTTTCTGAGACAGGTGACGAGGGGAGGAGGATGGAGGCCGAGCTGGGGGAGCGAATTCGGCGTTACGGGATGCGCATGATCGGACCCAACTGCATGGGGTTGATCCACACCGACCCGGCGGTCCACATGGACGCCACCTTTGCGCCCACTTTGCCGCTAACCGGCCGTATCGCCTTCATGTCGCAGAGCGGAGCGCTGGGGGTTGCTATCCTGAACATCGCCCAACAGCTCGACATCGGCTTCTCCTACTTTGTGGGACTCGGCAACCGCACGGATGTATCCAGCAACGACATGCTGCTCTACTGGGAGGATGATCCGAACACGGACCTGATCCTGATGTACCTGGAGTCATTCGGCAATACAAAGCGCTTCATGCAGATTGCGCGCCGCATCTCAAAGCGCAAGCCCATCCTGGCGGTGAAGTCAGGCCGGACCGAGGCAGGAGCGCGGGCGGCATCGTCACATACGGGCGCACTCTCGGCGCGCCAGGGTCTGGATATCGCCGCAGACGCGCTCCTGGAACAGTCCGGGGTAATCCGGGTAAACACCGTGGAAGAGCTTTTCGATCTGACACTGGGCTTTTCCAAGAACCCGCTGCCGCGCGGGAACCGGCTGGGGATTCTGACCAACGCGGGCGGGCCGGCGATTATGGCCACCGACACCGCGGTCAGCCTCGGCCTCCGGCTTGCCGAGCTTTCCCAGAGGACGCGCCAGGAGTTGCGCCGCCTGCTGCCCCCAGAGGCCATCGTTCAGAACCCGGTTGACATGACCGGCAAAGCCGATCGGACCAGGTACGATCCGTGCGCGCAGATACTCCTGGAGGATGAAGGTGTCGACTCCCTCCTGGTGGTGTTCGTTCCTCCCATGATGATCGACGCGATGGACATCGTCGAAGGTCTCGAGGCGTTGCGCAAGAAGTTTGACAAGCCGGTTTTTGGCGTGTTCATGGCGCCCGATGAGTTCTTCCAGGAGTTGAACGAGAAGCATCCCGGCCACATGGCCATCTACTTGTTTCCCGAATCGGCCGTGGGTGCTTTGGCGGCGCTGGACCGCTATCGAGAGTGGCGGGAAAGACCCATCGGCGAAGTCCGGAGTTTTGACGTCGATCGCGGGGCGGCGGAGGATCTTCTGAAAGAGGTCCGCCGGCAAGGACGTTCTGAATTGACTGCACTGGAGGCGCAACGGCTGCTCGAGTGCTATGGCATTCCCGTAGCTCGAGCTGCGGTCGCCCAGGATGTGAAAGAGCTGGGGGAAATTGCCCAAGGGGTGCGCTTCCCGGTCGTCCTGAAAGCTCTTGCCCCAGGGCTTATCCATAAAACGGAGGCGGGGGGAGTGAGGCTCGATATCCATACGCCGGAGGAATTGATGGCTGCCGCCCGGAAGATGACGGAGGAGGTGAAGCGGCGGCACGCGCCTTCGGCCCTCGCGGATCTTCAAATGGGTTTCCTGGTGCAGGAGTACGTGCGCGGCGGGCGCGAGGTCATTGTCGGTATGACTCACGACCCCAAGTTTGGACCTCTGGTCATGTTTGGCTTGGGCGGAATCTATGTGGAGACCTTCAAGGATGTCGTCTTTCGCGTGCCGCCCATTACCGATCTCGAGGCGCAAGAGATGATTGGCCAGATTCGTGGCTACCGGCTTCTTGAAGGAGTGCGGGGCGAGCCTGCCGTCGATGTGGCGGGCTTGGCAGAAATCCTGCAGCGATTCTCTCAACTCGTCGAGGACTTACCACAACTTGCCGAGATGGACATTAATCCCTTGATGGTTTTCCCGGAGGCAGAAGAATTTCGCGCCGTGGATGTCCGCGTACGATTGGCCGAGAAGTGCTAGCCCGCATTTCTCACCACCGGTCTGGAAGGGCGGGGCTTCAGCCCCGCCGTCACAAGGCCTTCCTGATTATTCCCGTGTCCCGCGCCCCGCGCAGTCCCGTCTGTGCGGGACTGCGCGGGGCGCGGGACCAACAGAGGGCGGGAGCCGCGATTTCGGCGGGGCTGAAGCCCCGCCCTTCCGGCAGCCCCCTAATAGCGTCCAAACGTCGTGAGAAATCGGGGCTAGAGGCCCTGTTCAGAGTTGACGCTACAATGGGAACGATTAGGAGATGAGTTCGGCCACCACCACCCCCCAACCCCCTCCTCCACTGAGGATAGGAGTCCCACTCCGCTAGAGTCTAATTGTTATTCCGAGACTCCATCTGGTGAATCTTCAGATAGAGACCACTAATGGCAAGTACGATGGCAATAAGGGCAATTCCCAAACCCTTGCGGCGGAAATCACGTTCGCGAAGCGCGGCCACACCGGCCTGGTATGACTTTGCTGCGATTTCAACTCCCGAATCCGTGAGTTTTCGGACCGCCGAGTCGTCGAAGGTGTGAACGTTGACGCGGGCTTTCACCAGTGCCTCATTCGCGTCCGCCAGTTCCATCTTGGCGCCCGAAACTTCCATTCCGTCGCGTTCTGCGACATTGAGCACTTTCTCCGCGCGCGCCAGCGAGGAGTTGAGATTGGCGAGATCTGCGGACATGGCTTGCGCGGCGGTGTAGCCCTTATCGCCTGGTGCGTGGCAGGTGATGCACACGGATTGTGGCGCCGATCCCACCCAGGCGTCATTAGGCCGGACGATTTCGTGGTTCGAATGGCACTGCACGCACCCAGGCAATCCCATTTTGGCAAACGCCACTTGGTGTGGGCTCTTCTCAAAAAGTTGAGCAAAGAAGACGTGACAAGTGCCGCAGACGCTAGCGACGGAAGTCACTCCGGGCGGCGTGGCGCCATGGTTTCCGTGGCAGGTGCTACAGGTTGGAGAAGACGTGTCACCCTGCGCGAGCATCTCGGCATGGACGCTCCTCTGGTAGCGAGCTTGCTGGTCGGTGGGAATTTCGTAGGCTTTCATGTAGACGGGGTCGGAATGGCAGTGAGCGCACGTTGCAGCCACGTTGGCAGGATAGACCGGCGACCGAGTGTCAGAGGCGGGAAGAATGTTGTGCACACCGTGGCAATCGACGCAGGCAGCCACCTTGGTGTCACTCTGCTTCAGCCGCTTCCCGTGTACGCTGGTCAGATACTGACTCAACTGGTCCACCCGCATTGTAGGATTGAAGCGATGCATGTAGGCCGCATCAGAGTGGCAGCGGGCGCAGAAATCCGGGGTCTGAATTTTTTTCGGGGCCCCGCGAAAGCCTTTGGCGCGGCTCATGGCGTTCATCGACTCGTCGTTGGGATCGCCTCCATGGCAATCTGCACAGCTTAGGCCGGCTTGATGATGGACATCGACTTCAAACTGCGTGGCGGGTTTGGCCAGATCCCCCCCCAGCGCAGCGTGGCACGTGATGCAGGTGTCTTTGGGTGGAGCGGCGAGGGCAGAGTGGAGCGAGAAGAACATCAAGGCGATGAATGTCATGGAATTCTTCATGGCGCTCTAACGCAAGGCTAACGCCGACAACACAACGATGTATCCAATCACAAAAATCCCCAGGCCGGTGAATAAGCGCGTCACGCGGCCGAAGCCGATCCGGCGGTCCAGGAAGGGCACCAAGACCCAAACCGCTGCCGCCGCACCGAATCCCAGCAAGCCCGCAAATTCCCCCTCGAGGAAAAGGATTTTGGCAGGGAGATACTTCAAGGTTTGAAACATGAAAAGAAAATACCACTCCGGCCGAATTCCCGCCGGAGCGGCAGCGAATGCGTCGGCCTTGGTTCCCAGTTCCCAAGGGAAGATTGCGGCCAGCCCTCCCAGCAATCCCAAGGCCGCGTACCAGCCGATCATGTCGCGAAGCAAGAAATTGGGGAAGAAAGGCATGGAACGCTGCGGTGTGCGTCCCTCAGCGATGGCGCGCTCGACGCTCGGTGGAACGCTCATCCCCAATCGCTGCACGAGCAATAAATGAATAGCGAGCAGTAGGGTGGCGAGTCCCGGCAACACGGCAACATGGAACCCGAAGAATCGCGTCAAGGTTGCGCCGGTCACTTCCTGGCCGCCGCGCAGGAAGACTAGAAGCCATTTCCCGACACCTGGAATCGAACCTGCCATCTCGGTTCCCACTTTGGTCGCAAAAAATGCCAGAGTGTTCCAGGGCAGGAGATAACCGCTGAAGCCAAAACCGAGAAGGATGAATAACAGCAGTATGCCGCTGAGCCAGGTGAGTTCTCGCGGCTTTCGATAAGCCTTCAGGAAATAGACGCTGAACATGTGAAGGAAAGCGGTGAAGATCATCAGGTTCGCCGACCAACTATGTACGGAGCGGATGAGCCAGCCGAAGCGCACCTGAGTCATGATGTATTGCACGCTTTCGAAGGCATCGTTGGGGGTGGGCCGATAATAAAGCAGCAGCAGGATGCCGGTCAGGACCTGGATGATGAAGAGAAACAGCGTCATGCCACCCAAGTAGTACCAAATAATGTGGCGATTCACCGGAACCGTCTTGTGGCGTAAGAACTCCTCCACACTTCCGGCGCCGAACCTTTCGTCGAGCCAGTTCAGAGTTCTGCGGTAGAGAGTGGCCATAGTCAGGCGGTGCGGGTCACCACCACGTCCTCACCCTGGATGTGGACATCAAAGATCTCGAGCGGACGCGGCGGCGGGCCGCTGATATTGCGCCCCTCGAGATCGTAGAGTCCGTTGTGACACGCGCACCAGATCTCTCGCAGGTCGGATCGGTACTGCACCGTGCAGTTCAAGTGCGTGCACACAGCCGAAAATGCCCGGTAGCTGCCGTCCGCCAGACGAACCAGCAGTCCGGGCCTGGAACCGAATTTGAAGATCTTTCCACTGTTGTTCTTGAGTTCGCCCACCTTCGCCGCCACCACAAAACGGCTGGGAGATTCTGCCACGGGCGGGGGAATGATGTATCGCATGGCAGGATAGATAAAGGAAACGATCGAAGCTACGACACCGCTCCCTAGAAGGAGATTGACCCAGCGCCGGCCGGGTTGAATGGTTCCACGCGGAGTGGGGTCAGCGGTTTCCAAGCAGGCGTTCTCCTCTCAGACTGTCAGCCCTGGGCACGAACCTTTCCCCGGCCACGGATCAGACTCAGCGGCTGTTGTGATGATACGAAAGAATCTCCACTGAGGCGATCCCGCACCCTTCTGCTGCACTACCAGACATGACCTCGCCCAGCCGCCCCCCTTCACCAGGTGAAGCTCGGCCACGGTTGCACGCCCGCCTTGTCATTTGGAGGGAGGAGGCGCGGCTAATTCCGGGTACCCCTCACATGCGATTAAGGGCCCTCGCGACTGAAAGCTATTCCTTTTCCGGCGCCTTGTACCCTTCCAGAGAGTGGTTGTGGTCTTTATAGTATTTGCCGGCGTCGGTCAATTCTTTGGCCATCAATTCTTTGGAGCCCATCTTGACATGGCAGAATGTGCAGGGCTTGCCTTCTTTCTTCGCGTATTCCGGCTTCGCAGTCGCCAGCGTAAGCAGGAAACCACAAGAGATTGATATCGCGATCAGAACCTTAAGAAGCCTCATGAATGTTCTCCTTCTGGAATTGTCCTCGCTTCTTTTTTGCCTGCCCTCCGATCGGTCAGGAGGCCGGGTGTAATGATGCCCGAATTCTGCCTCGCAGGGCAAGAGTGTTTATTGGCTTGGGTAAAGCTCGTGCAGGACCTTGGGGTCCGCCTCGTCCATGGCCAGGAGGGAATGGCACGCGTTGCAGTCTTGCGTGATTTCACTTCCCGTCTTCGATTTGTGGTTGCCATCGTGGCAGCGGAAACACCCGGGGAAATCTGTATGACCCAGGTTGTTCGGGTAAGTTCCCCAGGTAATATTCATCTCGGGGAATATGTTGCCATTGAAAATATCTAGCACCGTGGCCGCTGCTTGTTCAATCTGCGCCTGCTGCGAATTGTAAAGCGAGGAATAATTCGCCTTGTAGTATGCGCGGAAAGCTTCCGGCAATTGGGTCTGAGCCGCCAACCTGCTGGAATAGTTCTGCTTCAAAAGCTCAACCGAGAACTTGTGGACGAAAGGCAAAGAAGGACTGATGCGCCCCGTTGCCATCTCCCGGTTGACGGCTGATTCCGGCATGTCGAACGTGTGTGTGGGACGATTGTGACAGTCCATGCAATCCATGGTGCGCCGTTCGTGACGGGCTGAGCCGTTCGGAGCTGCCTCCGTGGAAACAAACTGTGTGAAAGAGCCATCGGGGTTTTGATAATTGACGGAGGGGATGACCTGGCGCTTATCATCGGCCGCCTCGTAAGTCACCAAGCCCAGGTGCCTTCCGTGAATCCCCACCAGTTGACGATCCGGGCTGCGGCCGCCGATGTGGACCAACAAAACCGTCTTGGTGGCGGAGTTCTTTTCATCGTTGTCGAAGCTGGTTTTGACCACCAGCTTGTCGCCCGAGAACTTCTGCGGCCAATGGCAATCCTCGCAGGTCTCGCGCGCGGGGCGTAGGTTGTGAACCGGCGTGGGGATAGGGCGCGGATAGAGGTTGAAGGTCACGGCCAGCAATTGGTAGCTGCCAGAGATTTTCGAGCGTACAAACCACGGCGCCCCCGGTCCAATATGGCACTCGATACAAGCCACGCGCGCGTGCGGGGAACGCTGGTAGGCTGTGTATTCGGGCTGCATCACCTGGTGACAGGTCTGCCCGCAGAACTGCACTGAATCCATATAGAGCGTGCCGCGGTAAGTAGCGACGGCGAAGAGAGGCACATTGAGGGCGGTCATAATCGCCACGAACCACGCCGTCCGCTTAAGGCGCGGGTCGCGAAAGTCGATGGTAGGGTAAGTGACGGGTAGCGTGCCGCGTCGCCGGTATCTGCGGAAATCGCGGTAGATGCCGAGTGGGATCAAGAGGAGTCCGGCAACAAACACCGCGGGCAACAGAAGGAAAACTAATATGCCGGCGTAAGGGTTGTAGACCATGCCAAAAAGCTGGAAAAAGTAAGCCAGTACCAGAGTCACGCCGGAACTGGTCGTCAGGACCACGCCAAGGCGACTGACCAGATTGTGGCTGAGATAAAATATCGGACGCAAGGTATTCGCCAGCGGCCCCGAGAGGCCACGAGCGCGTGCCTGTTCCGGCCTTCCAGCAGGAATTTCTTGGTTTTCGGGCATGTTTTTGCGTAAGCGATTTTCTGAGGCACGAGAGAAGGGGCCTGCCGAATTAGGCCCGACCCGCTGCTCGACTAACTTCCCTTCTTCTCGTCGGCCTTATAACCCTCGAGCGAGTGGTTATGCTCCTTGTAGTACTTTCCAGCGTCGGTAAGCTCCTTGAACTTCCCGGGTGGGTGGCAGAAGGTGCAAGGCTTGCCTTCCTTCTTGCCGTATTGCGCCTTGCTCATCCCCATGGAGACAGCGATGAAGGCTACAAGAGTCAATAGTAACAGTGGCCGAATGATGTTCAAAGATCAGACCCTCCCAAAAGTGCTGTAGTCTCGTCGAGGCGCAGTTTTTGCCCCGATTTCAGCACCGTCATGATTGATGTAGCACTCTAAATGCCAGGCTTGCACATCTGTTAATTTCTTAACAGCCGAGTATAACAAAAGTTAGCAGTTTCCTCGACCTCGCCAGCACCTTGCATTCAAATAAGTTGCGCGAAATCTCAGGGGTCTTGTGGCAAATGACTCAATCCGCTCCTTCTTGTTTGTAGCCATGACCATTGGTCGCTTAGCAGCTAACTGGTTGTATTGGCCTGATCTTAAAGGAAGAGATCGGCCGCATCATTGCGTATCTTTTACACGCAACAATGTCGAATTCCTGGCATGTCACGTGCCACCCCATCGGCTCTGGGCAGTGTTCGAGCCAGTTTGGGTTCGCCGCAACTGTTCCTATGAGGAGTCTGACCGCAAGCAAGGAATCGACCATGAATCTTATCTTGTGAGGAGCCCCCTTGAAGCTGGAACGCATCCTTTGCCCGCTGGATTTTTCAGAGTTTTCGACAAGGGCTTTTGAATACGCGCAGTCACTGGCAGGGCGCTATAAGAGTAAACTGCTGCTCGAGCACGTTCTCCACCTGGCATTCTCGGCCTATCCTTCCTACATCGATGCGGAAGCGATCGACAAGGTTTCGCAGGGCCTCTCGGTTTTTGCCCGCGAGCAACTTAAGGATTTTGTGCGGAAACACCGTGGTGAGGGAATCGAGATTGAGAGCTTCGTGGACGAAGGTGATGTGACGGATACAATCCTTGCCTTCGCCCAAACGCGAGCCGTGGACCTGATCGTGATGGGTACGCACGGTCGGCACGGCCTGGACCACATCCTTCTCGGCTCGGTCACGGAAAAGGTCCTGCGAAAAGCGCGCTGTCCCGTCCTGGTAGTGCGCAAACCCGCGCACGAATTTGTGGCCCCGGGGGACAGTGTCGAGCCGGTGCATTTGCGAAAGATTCTCTTCGGGGTGGATTTTTCGGCTTATTCCGAGCGGGCCTTACTCTATGCGCTCTCCCTGGCTGAGGAGTATAAAGCCGAACTGACGTTGCTGCACGTCATGGAAGATTTCCCGCTCAACAAGGATCTCACCGCCGTCACGTCCGAGGTCGTACAGCAACTCGAGGGCCTGCTCCCACCCTCCGCCCGGAATAGCAATCTCCTTAAGCCCCGTCTGCGAGTCGGCAAGCCCTACGAGGAGATCATCCGCTCCGCCCGTGAAGCGGATACGGACCTCATCATCCTCGGAGTGCGCGGCCGCAATGCTCTGGACTTGGCCATCTTTGGTTCCACAACCCACCGCGTCATCCAAAAGGGTCCATGCCCGGTGCTGACTGTTCCCCTCTGACCGCAATGCGCAGAGAGCCACGCCCATGCTTTCAATCAGCAGGGTTTCCAATTTCTAATTTCCAATTTCCAGTTTCTATTTTCCAGTTTCTGGTTTCTGGTTTCCAGTTTGGGCCGCTCTTTCTTCCGTTTTCGGCTCCTCTTCCAAGTCCTTGGCGAACACTGCATAGCCAGGGTTGGGCGGAAAGAGGTTGGACATCAGGATCATACGGCGGCGCAACTGTTGGAGGGGCAGGTGTTCGGGTCCCACCCGGATCTGGACGTCGTGCCACAAGCCGTGCATGTATTCAGCTACCGTGCTCACCAGGGAGATGTCCCGGTAGGGCTCATACTGAAGGCGACTACGGCGCCAGGGGCGGATGGCGAGCAGTGCCTGCTTGGCGGTCAGGGATTCTTCATCAATCTCGCCGCGTACTCCGTGGCGAAGCTCCTCATCCAGGAGCTCATCGTAGGCGGCGAGTTCCGAAACGTTAAGACGTGGCCGCAGCAATTCGGCGACACTAGCTAGGAACTCGAACCCGGTGTCGTGGGGGTCCACTTCCCGACAGGCGAGGAGGAGATGGGTCCTTTCGCTTGTTTCAACCCATGCGGCAGTGTGAGTCTCACCCCTGGGCTTAGCCGGGCAGACCACATCCCCGGAGTCCATACAAGCGATGTAAGGAACCATCAGGACTCGAAGCGGGCCGATCCGCTCGGCGATGCCCGCCGGAACTGCCTGAGCCGGTTCTCGCACCATGGTCCGCTCCTCCGCAGGAGTCAGCGTGAGCATGGAGTGAATCTCCCAGCCATGGGCCAGGTGTGAGAGCGGGACGAATTTTCCTTTGACGTACTCGCTGATGGGGATGTTATCCTGCGCCGGGATTTGCGGAGTGCTCAAGTTTCACCATCCCACCTCCCCTGCCATCGAAACCAGGGAGTTGCGTTGCTAGCCCGGACTTCTCACCACGCTTGGTCGTTCTTACGGGGCGCCGGAATAATCAGGAAGGGCTTGTAACGGCGGGGCTAAAGCCCCGCCCTTCCAGACCCGTGGTGAGAAATCCGGGCTAGGGAATATTCTGAGCAATTCTGGTCCGTCTGTCCAGCAGGGATTCAGATGCGCTCGAATCATGTAGCGGAGGTCCCGTCCCGCCCGGCGGGAGACCTGCGGTTCTTCAATTGCCTTTCGCAAACGTCGTGGAAGACGAGTATTCTGGGGGCGTATCCACGGGGTCGCTTTCAAACGAAGTAAATCGTCCGCCCGATCAAGAGCCGTTTAGGGTCGGACTCTCCGGAACCCCCGATACTGCCATCGGGTCGTTTGTACTGGTGCAGCACGACGAGCTTGTTGTCATCCACGTCGAAGAATGAGAGAATCTGACTGCGGGTGCAAAATGGCTGACCCGATGTGGGCGGCGCCGGGTGGTCGTCTCGGCTAAGAACCTGGCGGAGTTCGCGGGAGCTGATCCGATCGGGAATGTCCGAGTGCTTGAACATGCGGCGCAGTTCGGCCGCCGTCACTCGAACTTTACCCGTGGGTTGAATCATGACGAGTGGAATTGACCTCGAAATCCGCGCTTCACTAGTCCGTTACCTTAGCGACGACATATCGCTGGCCGAGTTTGAGGACGGGTTCGTCCCCGTAGCCTGTGGCATCGAGCGAAGCGGGAACCGAGCCGCGATCGAGCTGGCTGGTGAAATCGAGCTTCGGCTGGCCGAATTCTCAAACGGCCATTGGACCGAACCGGAGCTTCGCAGCAAGCTGGCTTCGCTCGCGGGCGTTTACGAAACGCAAAGGACGGCGGCTGCCAAGAATGGACCCGTGATGTTGTAGGCCATTTCGAGAACCTCGTCGGTAAAGATTTCACAAGGGACGAGCACCCAGAGGGACGGCGGCAGAGGGCAACGAATCGTAAGCAATTTATTCCCGTTCGGCCTGCTGCCCGGTCCTCGGTAATGGGCGTTTCATGCGCCCTCGATGATTCTACGCTCTTCGTCTCTGATACCATACAGCTCGTAAACGACATCGTCAATTTTGGCGTCGGTGGAGGCGATTTCGCGCTCCGGTCGGTCGAGTTCGGAAAACGCGAGCTCGTGCGGGCCAGTTCTACTAAGCGGACTGGTCTTCGAGAAGGCCTTTCCGCAGGTCAAAGCCCCTGCCTGTCAACCTATAAAGGACGCCTCCCTCGTGCCTCAGGAGGCCGCGATCTTGTAGGGACTCAAGCGCGTCCAGATAGTGGGCGGCTGCGGCTGGGTCGTAGTCATTCCCGCCAGGGAGCACCTTGGGGCCGAGGTGGAGAAAGGTGCCTTGCTCGAAATCCAAGAGCGCTATCGTGCCGTCACTGGGCACATTCCGCAGAATCTCCACCTCGGCGGGGCTGAGCTTTGCACGGGCCGCCGTTTCCACGAGGGCCCCGACGGCTAGCAGCGCCTGACTCTCGTCCTTGCCAAGCTTGGCCGTTTGAAGGTAGTCCAGGAGCGTTGCGAGGCCAGGCTGGGGGTTCTGAAAGTCAAATTGTATATACTCGACCCCTTGCAGCATGGCCAACTTGTCCTGACCTATACCGGGTTGAACCAGAGGAACGACTACCTTCTTCAAAGCGCTCGCATATCCGACTTCCTGATGAACGTAAGACGACACCTCGCTATTCTCCGTAAGCAAGACCACCAGCGCGTCGCAAGCCTTGATCGCGTCCTGGACCTTTTCGGCCACCAGCCGGCCCGGCTGTGGGTCGTGCTCGTATAAATAGACGTCTAGTCCCACCTGCTGCGCGTTATCCTTAATCAACTTCACCCATCTCGCGTCCGACGAGCTATGGCTCAGGAAGATACTGTATGACATCGTGCTCCCCTAGCCTTCCTCGACGATCCTTCTCTCTTCGTCTGTGATGCCGTAGAGATTGTAAACCAAGTCGTCAATTTCGGGGTCAGTGGCGGCGATTTCTCGGTCGACGCGGTCAACTTGCGAAGGCGCAAGCTTGCCGGAATGCTTTTGCTTGTTCAATGCCAGCATCCGGTCAACGAGTGCCACCATCTTGTCGTGCCGGGCCTTGTCGGCAGGATCAGAGAAGTCGATGGGGCGGATGGGAAGCCGTTCGATGTATTGCTTGTTGGCAGCAAAATACCCTCCGTGGAAAGGGGTCGTGACGCTTTTGAAATAGAAATCCAGGAGTCTCGAATTCAGCACGCCGCAAAGGTAGGGAAGACTGATCGTTGGGTCCGCTGAGGTGACTCCATATCCACCCGTGGTCACATTGATAAAGTAGAATCCGTCTGTGCGGTCGAGGTACGCAGCGAGTTGCGTAACCATGTAAGGCACCATTAGCTTCGGTTGTTCCCACATGCCAAGGTTCTGCGTGCGGCCAAAACGATACCACTCTGCATCCTTAAACTTGCCCTTTTCACGATTCTCCAGGAGCCTTCGGTTTCGATTCAAGTAATCCCACCCCATAGGGTAGTCTCGCTCCATTTCGGCTGGTGTCAGAAGCCGTGCTGAGCAGTCCTTGACCTCATAGGGGAAAAGGACAAGCGCAGTTGGTTGCGCTGAATGCCTGTTAATGCTTCCGCTGCGCACTACCGGCTTGAGAAGGCCCGATTCGATTTCAACCCATTCATTTAGTTCCGGCGAGAGTACCTTTGTGTTGCCCTTTTTCTTGCCCTGCTCAAAGTCCTTGAAGAGGTACACCGTGTCAGCGCTCGTGATTGGGCCTTGATATATCCGCGCTGCAACATCAGCGAGCTTAACCTTCATTTGCGCTAGCTTCTCAAACAGTTCCGTGCCTGCGCCAACCTTGAAGCTCCACTCTGAGCCAGTGATAGCCGCCGCGGGAATCTTGCCCTCGGTGGCTTCACCCGTGGCGCGCCAAGCCTCGAGGTCATTCACTTTTTCAATCTGCAATTGTTTGCTTCCAGCTTTTTCGAGGAACAACAAACACGTATATGTCGTCGCACCCTCGAAGACTTGCTGATCGCCGAAGTGGGCGACGTGCGAGAGGTTCTTTCCTTCCGATAGCAGCTTGCGAAGAGGCGCGCCATATTGGGCATTGAAGAACTTATGCGGGCAGATGAAACCGAGCTTTCCGTGCTCGTTAAGGAGCCTCAGCCCTTTTTCAACGAACACCACGTAAATGTCGTAATTGCCGGAACTCGCGGCCTTGTAGTGGTCCTTATAGAACTCGACTTCGACTGGCGCCCATTCCTTCATCGCCTGGATGCGGATGTACGGCGGGTTGCCGATGACCACATCAAACCCGCCGTCCTTCGTGACTTGGCCGATAGAGGGGGCGGGGGCGCCGGGGCTGGTTCGCTCACGACGGGCTCTGGTAGGGGAGCCCTCTGGGCTCCCGCTCGCTTTCGGGAGGGCCGAGCCCTCCCCTACCCGCGGGTCCCGTCCGGCGGGGTAGACCCCACCCGCCGCGACGCTCGGGATGTAATTCCAATCAAAGGCGTTGATCCGGTCTTTCTCTTCTTCGGCGAACAGGACGCCCTGGTCATAGATATCCGGGCCGATCAGGGAGTTGCCGCACTGGATGTTGTATTTCAGTTCCGGCAGGAGGTGTTGCTTGGGCGGGAGTTGCGACTGCTCGCCTTCCAGAGCCTTGAGGTACAGGCTCATCATGGTGATCTCGACGGCCTGCGGGTCAATATCCACGCCAAAGAGGTTGTTGCGCAGAATCTTCGCTTTGCGATAGACCGAGAGGCGCTTCGAGCCGTCGGGATCGGTGTGCACCTCGCGCATGAAGTCAAGAGAAGGATGGGCATGGCGTACTTCCTGCTCGGGATGCTCCAAATACCATTGGGTGTGGTAGTCGATGAGGTACTGGAAGGCCCCAATCAGGAACGATCCTGAGCCACAGGCGGGGTCGAGAATGCGAATCTTCTCAATCTGTTTGGGCGTCTTGCCTTCGATCACCTTTCCCACCGTGTTCTTCACGATGTAGTCCACGATGTATTTCGGCGTGTAATAGACCCCGCCTGCCTTGCGGACTTCCGGCTTTTCCTCCACGCGCACCTGCTTGGGCGTGAGGCGGATGGTGTTGCCGAGGTAGCGCTCGTAAATGGAGCCCAGGAGCTCGACGCCGATCACGTCAAAGCGGTAAGGGCTTTGGGGCGGGTAGAGCCGTTTGATAATACGCGCCAGGATTTCCGAATCGATTTGGATTTCTTCCGAAAGGTGGGGCTTGAAGATCTCGCCGTTAAAATCCTCGTTGATTTTGTGGAAGAGGTCGTTGAGCCAGTCGAAGATGGGGAACTTGCCGCCGTGGGTTTCCCATTCCTCCACCACCTCGGCGAGCTGCCGCTTTTCCATCACGTGGCGGTCTTCCGCGATGCGGATGAAGACAACGCGGTCGAGCAATCGTTGCACGACTTCGTTCAATTGCTTGGCGGTAAGCGCGGGATTGCGCTTGTGAATGTCCTTGGCCAGTTCCTCGCGCCAGCCGGTCATCTCGTCGAGGAAAACATCGTCCACCTGCTTGCGCAGGTGCGGCGCGCGGCGGGCCTTGGGCAAAAGCGCGTCAAGCGATCCGGCGGCCACACGTTCCTTGGAATATTCCCAGAGCTTCTCGAGGCTGGAGAGATAATCGCCGTACTTCAGATCGAGCAGCAAACCCTCGTCGGGGTTGCGCTCATCCGGTTGCCGGGAAGCGTCGTAGAACCGGAATTCCACGAAGTCAGTGAGAATCACGAAGAAGACTTGCCGGGTGTTCCAGACGTAGCCCTTGGCCTGCAAGATATGGTGGGGATTGCTTAGGGCTTCGGAGGGCGCTTTGGCCTCCACAAAAAACTTGGTTTGTCCGCCGATGCGGAAATTGTAGTCGGGCCGCCCGGTAGTCTCGCTCTCGCCGCGCTCGACGATCACTTCGCGCCGGTGATGCGCGAGGCCGGCCTCGTTCTCCACGTCCCAGCCCAGCGCTTTGAAAAGCGGCGTGACGAAGTCAACGCGCGCCTGGGCCTCGAGATAATCACCAGAAAGGTAGTAGTCCTTCTCAGCCTGGAATTTGCCGATGAGCTTTTGCAATTTCTCTGAGAATTCCTGAAACGAGGCGGACAAGGTGCAACTCCGTTCTCCAGAAAACTGAGTGACAGAAGTGTAATTCGAGCGGGGGAATGATTCAAGAAGAGGTTTGTGCGAGCGCCTGACACCCGGCGCCTGCCCTTCCGCCTCCTGCACTTTCTTCTTGACAGGAGAACTGACACGTAGTAGCCTATGTTAGTGGTCCCATGAGAAGACTTGCCAGCGAGCGCGCGAAGGGGGTTGCAAATCGGCGCGGCGGCAGAGGAAAATGCGCAGAAAACAGAAAAAAGATACTAAATAGTGGGAACGAACCTAAGAATGTGATGAAAACAAAGGAGTTATCGTTTTCAGGGGCCAAAAACGAACTGGCTTTTGAGTGCAAACGAACCCCAATCAAAGCCAAAAAAGTGGCCAAAAACCCGCCCATTGTGCGGCATTGAACCCCGAATTCGGCGCGAGGAATCCAGCCTGGGCTAGGCAGGGAAGCCGAAAAGCAGGCCTTCATGAACTCGTCCCACTTGGATATCGAGCAGCGTGTTGGGCGGGAGGTTCGAGCCGGGCAGGACAATCTTCAGGTAATTGCTGCTGAGCGCCAGGCGCTCACTGGTTTCGGATTCGTCGAGCGTGACGACCGAGAGCTTACGGCCGACTTGTGCTTGAAGAAAAGTCTGGCGCTTGCGAGTGAGCAAAGAGCGGATTTCCTGGGCGCGCTCGCGGGCCACCCGGCCGTTCACCTGGTGCGGTGAGGCTGCGGCGGGCGTGTGTGGCCGAGCTGAATACGGGAAAATGTGCAGATAGGTGAAGGGCAGTGATTCGATGAAGGCGGCGCTCGTGGCGTGGTCCTGGTCCGTCTCGCCGGGGAAGCCGACCATCACGTCCGCGCCGATGCCGGCGTTGGGGATGCGCTCGCGGATGGCAAGGATACGCTCGGCGTATTGTGCGGGCCAGTATCTCCTGTTCATCAGACGGAGAATCCCGCTGCACCCGCTCTGTAATGGGATGTGGAAGTGCTGCGCCATGCGTGGCTCTTCGGCCACCAGCCGGATGAGCGCGGAGCTGACGTCCATCGGCTCAATGGAGCTTATGCGCAGGCGCGCGATGGCAGTCTCCTCCAACAACCTCTCGAGAAGACTGAGAAAAGTAATGCCACGGTCAATGTCGCGCCCATAGCTTCCCAGGTTGATCCCGGAAAGAACTATTTCCTTGTATGCTCTCTGCTCCAATTCGCGGACCTGCTCGACAACCCGCGCGGGGGCGAGGCTGCGGCTGCGGCCACGGACGGATGGAATCACGCAAAAGGCGCAACGCGCGTTGCAGCCGTCCTGAATCTTGAGCGTGGGACGAGTGCGGTCGTCCGGGAATACGGGAGCAAAGTGGAATTCGTCGGCAATCTCTCCCACCAGGACAGTCGGTGGTTCTCCCTCCGGAAAATGATAACGCTCTGCCGTCCCATTGGAACTCGCTGCCCTGGCTCCAGGTTGCTGAATTTGCACCAACTGGCTTCGTCCCAGGGCTTCTGACTTCCGGCTTCTCGCTCCTGACTCCTGATAACCGGGTTCACTCTCCGGCCCTCGGTCGCCGGTTTGCAGGCTCGACCTCAGCAGGTCCGCAATGAGGTGCTTGTGGGAATTCCCAACCACCCAGACGACACCGCCAAGTTGGGCGATTTCCGCCGGCGAACGCTGCGCATAACAGCCGGTGACCAGAATCCGGCACAGAGGGTTGGCCCGGTGGATGCGGCGGACCAGTTGCCGGGCTTCGGCATCCGCCCTGGCGGTGACGGTGCAGGTGTTCAGAATCGCCACTTGGCTGGCAGAAATCTCCTCTACCTCTTGGAGGCCCGATTCGAGCAACTGCTTCTTGATTGCAGCACCGTCCGCCTGGCTCGCGCGGCAACCGAAATTGAGAAGCTGGAATGTGGGCATGGCAAAAACCCATCAAGGCTAAGGGATGGTAGCTGAGCGCGGAAAGCTCTAGTCTGACTAGCGTCGCCGGCCGTTCTTCAGAGTGGCGTTAGAACGGCTTTTCTTGCAACGTGCTCGAGCTCCCAAATCGGACACACCCCACCCCGAGTTTGCCAGGCTGGAAGTGTTTGAGGTGAGATTAAGCCGGGCTGGCGGAGGTCCGCCGCTGCTGAAAACACTCCCGACAGTAGACCGGGCGCCCCTGAGTCGGCTTAAAGGGCACGGTCGTCTCTTTCCCACACTGGGTGCAGGTGGTCGTGGTTTCGGCCCGATGGTAGCTCTGCCCGCTCAGTACTTGACTCCGCTTTAACTTACAAGGCTTGCAACGTTTTGGCTCGTTCTTAAAACCCTTGTCAGCGAAGAAAAGCTGCTCCCCGGCAGTGAAAACGAACTCCGCGCCGCAGTCCATGCACTTCAGGACCCTATCCCGGTATTCCATAGCCGTACTCCCCCGCTCGAACAGGGCCCCACCCGTTATAAGTTGCGAAGTGGTTGAACACCGCGAGGCTTATGTGGTTCCCACTCTCCCGCTGCTTCTCGATCCCTAATCCTGTTCGTGTCTAGCCTTCTTGCGTGCCCTCTTACGAGCCAAGGCAGCCTTGACTCGCTTTTTCTCACCAGGTTTCAAGTAGAAAGAATGTCTTTTGATTTCCTTTATGATGTCTTCCTGCTGAACCTTACGTTTGAAGCGGCGAAGCGCGTTTTCCAAGGACTCTCCGTCCTGAAGTCTTACTTCAGCCAACCGATCCACACCCCCGTTTCGGATTAGAATAATGAGCCCACTATAATTGCGGTGGTTTGGCCATTCTTACCCATACGATCGACGTAAGTCAAGCGCAATTTCGTTTGCTTCAGCAGCGGGACGCCGCAAGCTCGCATCCACTCGGGCAACTCGCTGCACGAAGACGGCTAGACTCCGCTTTCACCTCCTGACGGGGACTGGGTGATTAGTTGTCGTCTCGAATAGGGCAGGGAAGAGAATAAGCATTTATGTGCGAGCAGTCTCTTGACCCTTTGAAGAGCTTATGTTACGGTCAGCCGCGAGGCTTTAGCAGGTTCCAGCAGAAGCCGAAGAGGCCCCGGCTAGACGGGGGCACAACTTGGCCCAGCTTCTGAAAAGCACAAATGCCAAGTTGAGCCAACTCCACGCGGGCGAGGACCCTGCCCCTACAATTTGTTGCAGGACGGGACATTCCCAGCATCCTGCCCGAACGCGCTCGCACGGCAAAGCACATGGCTGAATTAATCAAAGTAGAGCAAGCAAGACTGGGATTCCTGCTGGAATATGCGGTGCGCATGATTATTTCCGGCAAGGTCATTGCCTTTCCCACGGACACCTTTTACGGTCTGGGCGCTGATCCTTTCAACTTGGCTGCGGTGAGTGAGGTGTTCCGGATCAAACGGCGAATGGCTGACCGGCCCCTTCCCCTTTTGGTGGCCTCTATCGATCAAGCTGCGGATCTTACCCATGACCCGCCGCAGCTTTTCTTCACGCTGGCGAAGAGGTTCTGGCCTGGTCCCCTGACGCTCGTGGTGCCCGCCTCGCGTCAGATCCCGCTGAAAGTCACTGCCAACACCGGCAAGGTGGGGCTGCGGTGGCCGCGCGCGCTACTGGCCACGGCGCTGATTGAGGCTTGCGCGCGGCCTTTGACGGGAACCAGCGCCAACCTTTCGGAATTGGCCGGTTGCTCCACGGCGCAGGAAGTGGACAGGCAGATCGGCGATCTTCTGCCCCTCATCCTGGACGGAGGCCCCACAGAAGGACAGCTCGCCTCCACGGTGGTAGACTTGACGGGCGAGCGGGTGCGTATCGTTCGACCCGGCGGTGTATCGGAGTCTGAACTAAAGGAGTTCCTGGGCTGATTTACCTGCGTTTTCGCCAAGGAGTTTTCATCGGACTGCTGCTGGCCTTGTTTGTCCTCGTCTATGCGGAGAGGTCGCTTTATCTTGCCATCCGCGAACAAGCCGCACGAGATGAAGCAACGCCGGCCGATGCCCTCGTCATCTTCGGGGCCGCGGAGTATAACGGCGCGCCTTCCCCTGTTCTTAAGGCCCGCCTGGATCACGCCTTTGACCTCGAGGAGCACAGCCTCGCGCCGTTGGTCATCACCACCGGGGGCAGTGGAGGCGACCCGCAATATACGGAGGCCGGCGTGGGGCGTGACTACCTGATCCAGCAGGGTGTGGCCGAGGCCAAGATCCTGGTGGACATGCGCAGCCTGACCACCTATGAGAGTGTCAAAGCCGTAACGATCCTGCTCAGGCAGCGCCAAATGCACACTTGCATCGCGGTAAGCGATGGCTTCCATCTTTACCGAATCAAACTGATGTTTCGGTCTCTAGGTGTTACCGCCTACGCCTCACCGGCTCCCGACAGTCCCATCGAAGCCGATTCCTACTTGCGCACTCTGCACTCCCTGCGCGAAATGGTTATTACCACGTTGTGGTATGTTGGAATTCGGGACTAGAGTCCGGAGTCCCATTTGTAGAGCCGAACGGCGGATCAACCGTACCGGGTGCGGTCAAGGGGTCGAGTGTCGAGGGTCAAGGAGTTTCCGACCTCTCGACCTTGGACTCCTCGACCCTCGACTCAAGATGAGGCGCCGCAACGGACGAGGATTGTCTCCGGGTGGACGCAATGCTGCGGAGGCGCTGGCACACGAGGTTCAGGGCGGCAGCTTCGCAAGCTCCGCTGCCGCACTCCAAGGCAGCGGCCTGGACACATTGTCTGTAACCGCCGTTCCCCTCTTACCGTGACGAAGATTAACCCTTTTATTTTCTGCAACATTCCGGTTTCAACGGGCTAAGTACCTGTGTTTTCATAAAGATTCCGGCTTCGCCCAAAAGTTTTCCACAGCGGTCCTTTGTTTTCAACAACATTCCAGCTTCGCTCGTTCAAAAAAAGAATTCTTTTCGAATTGCCGCCCGGTGTGGAAAGTGGGGTAGCGCGGACCTCCATTTTTGAGGTCCGCGGCTCTTATCCGGTGACCGCCCTGTCGCACTCCAAGGCAGCGGCCTGGATAAACTGTCTCTGGTCGCCATTTCCCTCTTAGCGTGATGAATATTAACCCTTTTATTTTCTGCAACATTCCGGCTTTAACGGGCTAAGTACCTGTGTTTTCATAAACATTCCAGCTTCGCCCAAGAGTTTTCCACGGCGGTCCTTTGTTTTCAATAACATTCCAGCTTCGTTCGTTCAAAAAGAGAATTCTTCTCGAATTGCCGCCCGCAGTTGAAAGTAGCGCGGACCTCCGTTTTTGAGGTCCGCGGCCCTTATCCGGCGACCGCGCTGCCGCCTTCTGTTTGAGCCCCGTGAGCACCTTCCGCCGTGTACCATTTTGAATAGCGCCCCGTAACAAGCTTCAGAGCCGCGGACCTCAAAAGCGGAGGTCCGCGCTACAGCCTAAGCGGGCGCTTTTCCCCGCCAAGAGTCGGGTTGGGTTCTTGCGGGATGTTCCCCACCATAAACATACGCTAGTATTGTAGCTTACTAGCGGGCGTCTGTCTAGCACTAATTGTGGCATTTAGTTTTGGGGGCGCGGTGCCTCCATCTGCCGTGGCAACCGGCGCCTTGGAGTGCGTAGCGCAGAGTTTGTGCCTTTCAAACTCTGCGGCTCTTGATATGATAAACGTCCTCTCGCTGTTAACGTATAGGTTCGGCGACTGATGCTCCGAATTCCATGCAGGAAGACCGCTGCCGCCTTGAACCCGAATTCGGAAGTTAGCGTGGGTGCGATGTGCATCTTGTAGGGGCACAGCGCGCTGTGCCCCTACGCCCGGCCCCGCACTATTTTGTTCCTCCGGTATCTGCGTCAGACGGGCCTCGAATCAAGTGATTCGGCTCGAACGGCGGCTGCCAACTTCCGAATTCGGGTTGAACCTGGCTTTAGAGTCTGCGTCTTATTGCCAATTCGATTCTTACGCTGCTGATGCTCTGAGGCTATTGCTGCAAAGGGCCGTTGGACCCTGGCGGTCCCCTACTCCCCAGGAAGGGTGTTTCCCGTTCCCAATCCGCCTATACGCAACTGATCTCGCCTTCCCCCGCATTCAGTGATCAGGTGCACTTCTCCGCATAGGCCAAATTAACCGGCCAAT
>DLMI01000102.1 GCA_002478145.1 Acidobacteria bacterium UBA7540 | reverse complement strand
TTACTTAAGACGCTCTGTATAGCAATCCTGGGGCGAGGGCAGGTGAATCGGGCTACCATCCTTCCCGGTTCAATCCTGGGACTATTCCTGTTCGCAGGATACCTCTTTCAGACCTGGGGCCTGATATATACCACGCCCTCGAAAAGCGCGTTCCTCACTGGTTTCAGTGTGATCCTGGTGCCGGTGATTATGATGCTCTCCGGTTTTAGAATGGCCTCTGCGACCCTCGTTGGGGGAGTCTTGGGACTTTTCGGGATCTATCTCCTGGTTGCCCCCTCAGGCGTGGCAGCGGTGAACAGGGGCGACCTACTTACGCTGGCGGGTGCACTTTCTTTTGCGGTTCATATCGTCCTCGTGGGGCACTATACGAAGAAGTTTTCATTTCTCCATCTCGTGCCTGTGCAGGTTCTGGTGGTCGGTTTGCTCTCATTAGGCGCGCTTCCATTTGTGCCGGATCAAACCCTGCATTTGACCGGCCGGCTGGTCGGGGCAATCCTGGTAACGGCCGTGCTGGCAACTGGGGTAGCTTTCTCTGTTCAGAATTGGGCCCAACAATACACCCCAGCCGCACACACGGCGCTGATCTTTGCCCTGGAGCCTGTGTTTGCTGCACTCTCTTCCTGGCTGGTGATTGGGGAACACTTTGGAGGCAGGGTGCTGCTGGGCTCGGGACTGATTCTGGCGGGCATGGTGATTTCGGAGATTTGGGGTGGCAGCCTGCCTTCCCCCGTGGAAGGCTAGCTGTGGGATGAACGGTTACCAGAGAGCGAATACCTTCGTCAAAAGTACGCAGGAGTTCGTTGACACAGTGATGCTATAATGGATATATGCGCCCCCTGAAGAACGGTGCGGGCGTTGGGAGGGGAAGCGGAATGAGCACAAGCGGACATAAGTTTTTCCCGGCGGTCGTAGTCGTCGTGACGCTGGGGATGGGAATCTTGATCGGCACGGTGGTTTCCCAAGGTGTGCGTGCCGCCCGAAGTTCGCCCGTGGCTCGGGACGCCAAGCCGCTTCCTCCTCCTTCACCCGCAGAGCTATCAAGCTCCTTTGCCCAGGTTGCGGATGCCCTCGCGCCTGCCGTCGTGAACATTAACACCGAGAGCACGGTTCGCGTCGCCCGCCGACGCTTTCGCGGGCCCGATGAGACACCCTTCGGTGATTTCTTCGACAAGTTCTTCGAATCGCCCGGCGCCCCATTGGGGGATCTCAGGCAACAAAGTCTAGGTTCCGGAGTTATCCTAAGTACGAATGGCTACATCCTAACGAACTATCACGTGGTTACGCAGAATGATGAGGATAAACCCGTTGATCGGATCAACGTATCCCTGCACGGAGACGACAGTACCAGGTACAAGGCTAAGATCATCGGCTCCGATCAATGGACGGACCTTGCGATTATCAAGATTGACACGGACAAGCCGCTGACGGCTGCCCCATTTGGCGATTCTGACGCCATGCGAGTTGGCGATTGGGTGTTAGCAATCGGCAGTCCTTTCGGTTTGGATTCTACGGTAACCGCCGGTATCGTGAGCGCCAAGGGACGCGACATCGAGGGTGGAGTGCAGGGGCAGTTCAAGCGCTTCATCCAGACGGATGCGGCGATCAATCCCGGCAACAGCGGTGGGCCGCTGGTCAATCTCGCGGGGCAGGTGATTGGGATTAACACGGCTATCGCCACGCAACGGGGTACCTATGATGGCATATGTTTTGCCATTCCCTCCAATACGGCCCGAAAGGTCTACAACGCTCTTATTACCTCGGGCAGCGTGCGGCGCGGCGCCATCGGTGTTCAGTTTTATAGCCAAAACAATCCGGCCTTACTGAGAAGCTTCGGAACTGATCACGGCATCGTCATTAATGTCGTGGAAGCAGGCAGCCCTGCCGAGCGCGCTGGGTTGAAGCGCGGGGATGTCATCTTGAGCGTCGACGGGAAACCTATCAAGAACGCGGACGAGTTGGTGGCTATCGTCTCGGACACCGAAATTGGCAAGAAGCTCCGCGTGGAATACCTTCGCGACAGAAAACCGCTGACCACCGACGTCGAGGTGGGCGACCGTAATAAGATCGTTGCCGAATTGCGCGAAGGTCCTGGAAACGAGGGCGAGGAAACTCCTGCGGAGGGAAGCTCGGGCGTCCTCGGGATAGCAGTAAAGAGCCTGACGCGCGAGCAGGCCCAGGAGCTCGCTGATAAACTCCATCTGGACAGCCAACAGGGAATCCTGGTGATGAACGTCCAGCCGGGCGGATTCGCTTCCGACTTGGGCGTTCAGCATGGCGATATCATTCTGGGCATCAACCATCATGCGGTCGCTTCAGCAGAGGACTTCAACCGCATACAATCTTCCCTGAAATCCGGGGAGGACGTGCTGCTGCTTATTGCACGAGGCAGCGGCCCGCACTCGTTTACCACCCTGTTCCTTGCGGATCGCCTGCCGTAAGGGACTGAGGAAACGGAAGTTGAAACACTGGAATAAGAAAACCTTCACAAGACTACTGCTCCTTGGCATGCTGGTGTGGATATTGCCGGTCCAGTTACCCGCTGACACCACCACGCCACGGAAAAGCGCTAGCACGGCGAAGCAGAAGTCCAACACGCCCCCCAAGCACAGTACGCATAGGGCCTCTGCTAGCACGGGCCAGCAGCGGTCCGCGCACCACTCCGCGACACGCCACGTTTCTTCCAAGGCCAAGCGAGCCGCCGCGGCGCGGCGGCGGCGTGCACAGTTGCGTCCGGAGCCGGAACGTATTCAAGAAATTCAACAAGCCTTGGCCCAGGCAGGCTACTTGAATGCACAACCAAATGGCCGCTGGGACGATCAGACGCGCGAGGCGATGCGACGCTACCAAGCCGATCACGGGTTCCCGGTGACGGGCCTTCCTGAGGCAAAATCCCTGATGAAACTCGGTCTTGGCCCCCATCCCCTGCCGGCAGACCTGGATGCCAGTAGTGGAGCCAGGGCCGGCGCCGATACAGTCAGCGACACTCCCGCCACTCCGGACACCCAGCAGTACCCGCCTGCGGCAGGGCCTCAACCATAAACGGTAGGTGGTAGGTGTGGCAAGAGAAGGATTCAGGAGTCAGGATTCAGGTGCCAGGAGACAGCACCAATCGTAGCGCAGGTCCCGCCCTTAGGCAGTAAGCAGTAGGCAGTAAGCAGTCCGCTGTTTTTCCCCCACATTCCACCTACCGTCTTTTCCCCACCTACCACCTACCGGTCTGACGAATCAATTTGCGCGCGCTGCAACCTGTCGCTGTAATCCACGTAGACAGCTTTCCACTCAGAATAGAAATCCAGCGCGGCGGTGGCAGCTTCGCGGTGGCCGTTGCCTGTCTGCTTGGTGCCGCCAAAAGGCAAATGAGTTTCGGCGCCGATGGTAGGAGCGTTGACGTAAAAAATGCCGGTCTCCATATCACGCATGGCCTGGAAGGCGCGGTTGACGTTTCGGGTGTAGATGGACGAGGAAAGCCCGTAGACTACTCCGTTACCGATTTCAATGGCCTCCTCGAGGCTCGAGCAGGGGATGATGGAGACGACGGGACCAAAGATCTCGTCGCGGCAAATTCGCATTTTGGGATCGCAATCGCCGAAAATGGTGGGGCTGTAGAACCAGCCGCAATCGTAGTCGCCGCCCGCCAGGCGCTGGCCGCCGCAAAGCAGCTTGGCGCCTTCGTTCTTCCCAATCTCAACGTATTTCTCGACGGTCTTTAATTGGTTCTCGTTGATAAGAGGCCCCATGTGCACAGTCGGGTCAAGGCCATTGCCGACTTTCAGAGCGCGCGCACGCGCCACGAACTTCTCGAGGAAGTCCTTGTACACTTCCTTGTGAACTGCGATGCGGCTGGAGGCGGTGCAACGCTGCCCGGCGGTCCCGAAGCCGCCCCAGAGAGCGCCCTCCACCGCGAGCCCCAGGTTTGCGTCCTCCATCACCATGATGATGTTCTTGCCGCCCATCTCGAGGCAGGAGTGTTTGAAGGTGCCCGCACAAGCCTCGGCTACCTTTTTTCCCACTTCGGTTGAGCCCGTGAAGGAAACCACGCGGACATCGTCATGGGCCATCAAAGCAGTTCCGACCTCGGCGCCGCTTCCCGTAACGAAGTTCGCCACCCCGCGCGGAATTCCGGCTTCTTCCAGCGTCTGAACCAGGTTGTACATCGAGAGCGGGGTGTCCGTAGCGGGCTTCATCACTACCGTATTGCCGCAGATGAGTGCCGGCATGACTTTCCAGGAGGGAATGGCCATGGGAAAATTCCACGGCGTGAGCAGCGCGCACACGCCGATCGGGCTGCGCACCCACATGCAGAACTTGTTGAGCAATTCGGAAGTGGTGGTTTGTCCGAAGAGCCGCCGGCCCTCGCCTGCCATATAGTAGGTCATGTCAATGGCTTCCTGAATGTCGCCGCGGGTTTCCTCCAGGATCTTCCCCATTTCGCGCGTCATCTGCTCGGCGTAGCCTTCCTTTCGTTCCACGAGCAAACGTGCGGCCCGATAAAGAATCTCGCCCCGCTTGGGAGGCGGGGTAAGCCGCCAGGATTTGTACGCTTCTTTCGCGGCTTGAATGGCGTTATCAACATCCTGCTGGTTGGACTTCTGGAATATGCCGACCAATTCGTGCGTGTTGGCGGGGTTGACGTTATCAAAAGTGTGCCCGCTTGCCGACGAAACCCACTCACCATTGATGTAGTTCTTGAAGACTTTTGGGGGCGCCATTTTCCCGTTCCTCCATGAAGCCCGCGAAGGCCGGAAGCCGAGTCATCCGCGAGTTGAATGTGCAGGTCGAATGTAATGGATAGTCGGTAGGGACGGATGTTTGACTCCACCGACTACCTATCATCTACGACCTACCTTTAACAACAGACGGGAAACTATAGCAAACGTCGGCGAGGGCTTCAAGCACCGGGGAAGGTCAACACATGGCTAGCCACGTGTCAACTGCAAAACTATAGAATTCAGGAGCGGGGATTCAGAGGAGCGGCTTGTGAATGTGCAATGGGGCGTGTAATCCCCTTTCATGTCCCGCTTGCGCCGCCTGGGATTGGAATGGAAGTTCGCGCCTCGTCTGCGTATCATTTGCGCGCAGCTCGGCAATGCGGATCTCAAGGCGGCACTACTTC
>DLMI01000107.1:2606-5345 GCA_002478145.1 Acidobacteria bacterium UBA7540 | reverse complement strand
CTCGAAGCCGGCAAAGATGCAGACGTCGTACTCTATGATGGCGACCCTTTCGAATACACCAGCCACGTCACCGCTGTTGTGGTCAATGGCAAGCTGAGCTACCAGCGCGAATAGCCTCCTCACGGCGGTACAAACCAGAGAGGGTGTGGACGCCGATTCAGGCGGAGAAGCCCACTGGCGCTCCAGATAGATGTCGCAACGGCTCCTCGCTGACACCATCCGTCGCCCAAATCTCTTAATGAATTCATGCCCTGCCGGAACACTAGGGGCTTCCTCGTTGCAACTGACGCACTGACGGTGAGACGAGGCCACCCAGCCCGGCGAGGATGCAGGCGAGGCCAGAGATAGCGATTACCAGCGGCGCCGCCGCTACCACCAGCGAATGCCGCGCGCCGAAGATCTGGCCGCGTATCTCGGCCGGGACGAGCCGCTGCAGCAGGGTGGTTTCCATCGGCGTATAGGGCGCCCAGGATGCCCCAGCCGTGGTTGCTGGCGAGAGCGCTCCGGCCAGCCAATGCCAGCACGAAGACGTACCAGAGCTGCAACGATCCCAGGGCGTAGAGCGTGGGAATCGCCGCGATGAGTCCCGCTCGGGCGAGGTTGTCGAAGCCCATCACCAGCCGCGGCTGGTGGCGATCCAGCAGACGCCCGAGGATCGCCCCGGTGACGACGCCGGGGAGGTCGAAGCAGAGGGATGACGAGGCCCACCGCCGGACCAGAGCCGGTCAACTGCAACACGAACCAGAGCAAGACGATGATGGTGAACTGGTCCCCGAGATACAAGATGCTCAGCCCCAGCCAAAGCCGCTGGAACGCGGGATGGCGCAACGGGGCGCCAACAGCAGTCGTTTTCATCACTTTTTACTTTTATGTACTTTCGCTCGAGTACCCGCAGGCGCTTTCCTCTTTAATTTGATCTGATTGTAATCAACCGCGGCACGGACGAGATTTTTTAGAGCACGCTCATTAATCTTATCGCCCTCGAAAATATCGATCGCTCGCCAGGCGTTGCCTTGGAGGCCCGCGTTGAAGAGCTTGTCAGGATCTGGGAGCCTCGCCCCGTGGGAAAAGGTGAGCTTCACCTTATCTTTGTGGGCATTGGCGACCGCGATTATTCCGTCGTGAGACCACACTGGGCTTCCCATCCACTTCCATTCCTCGATTATCTCCCGATCGGCCTCAAGGATGCTCTTGCGGACGCTGGCGAACGTTTTGCCACGCCAGTCTGTGAGTTCTGCGATCAGCTCGTCAATACGTTCCGATGGATTCATTGGATCTTTATGCCTCGAATTCTTGTCCCGTTTTCATGCGAGTAGTTTTATTGGTTAACCGTTAGGGGAAAGGGTAAAATTTGAGTCTCTCTATCAGCGATTCGCCGCAGCGTCTTGATAGGCTGATCTCTTCGAAATAAGTCGTCGAAGGACATGGCCTTTCCACATCCAAAATCCCGAAAGGAGCATTACAGGAACGACGACAAACCGAACACGGGCGGCGTACTTTGGAATTTCTTCAAACGGACTATAAATATACCCGAGTATCGGAATGCTAAAGATGATGTGGATCCAGCGAAGAATCGAACGTTTGGTGGCCTCTTTCATGATTAGTTTGTCCTCCATTTATCGGCGATACCACGTCATTTACTCTGGCCTAGCTTTGAATTGTACCGGCAGATTTCAGTCTATCCGCGCCAAGACCTGCTTCCAGGGCCGCAAAGAACCCCCGCCACCCGTAGTTGGCGCCCTGGTAGGCCTGCTGCTGACCCGGCCGGAAGCCCGACTGCTCCATGCGCGGTGGGTCCCCGTGCTCGAAGGGGTGAGAGTCCAAGTGACGACACTCTTGAGACCATAGGCCATCCACGTGTAAGACATGAGTTTGTTCTCGCGCTCACCGCGCACTTCGATGTTGCCGAACGGAGAGCCCATGCGCGCTTCATCCACCACGATTCATGACTTTTGAGCCGCCTGAGGCGGCCGGTTGGGCGTTTCAATACCGAACTGCTTGGCGTACTCCGCGTTCAGCCGCTGCCAGCCGCCGAACTTCCTGGCCTCACCACCGGCGATGCGGCCGATGGGAGTTCCGCTGAGAAGATGATCCAGCACATCGAAACAAATGTGCCACCCGGCAGCACCCATTGCGATGAAGCGGCGACCGATGTTGGTCCACAGCGTCAGGCGCGTGCCGCCACCAAAGGCTTCGAGTTCCCACCGCATATCGTGGTCACCCCAGTTGTACTCAAGCACCTTGGAAGCGTCGGCTCGCGTCACTCTTGTTTCGGTAACGTACGGCGTGGGCGCTGCCACCGTGGTGAGCTTCACCGTGGTTCCAGCCGTACCCAGGCTCCCATCGGCGTCGAAGGGCGCCCACTCGCGCAGATGCGCCGGGTCGGTAAGCGCCTGCCAGACTTTTTCCGGCGAGTGGCGCAGTTCTCTGATGAGAATGAGCGTCCACTTCTCTCCGTTTTTTCGTACCTGCGCCCCGCTGGCCGGACCCGGTGTGTACTGTTCGCAATCGGTCACGTTCGTCTCCTTAGTGTGAATAGCGTGCCAGCTGGGCGAGCTGAATGAGGTTGCCGCAGGTGTCGTTCAGCATCGCAATGGTCGAGCCGGTCACCTCGGTGGGCGGCATCGTGAACTCGGCGCCGCCGGCCTTGATCCGCTCGTAGTCGCCCTTGACGTCGTCGGTGTAGAACATGGCCGCGGGCTGGCCCTGTTGAAAAATCGCCTGCTGATACGCTTTGGC
>DLMI01000107.1:0-2533 GCA_002478145.1 Acidobacteria bacterium UBA7540 | reverse complement strand
GCGGGGTTGTTGTTCAGCGCCAGCTGCAGCTCAGTGCCGTCCGGCTCTTCGGGCGAGGCCACGGTCAGCCAGCGATATGGGCCCTGACTGAAATCGGTCTTCTTGGCAAAGCCCAGTACCTCCGTATAGAAGCGCAGGGCCTTGTTCTGGTCGTCCACGTATACGCTGGTCACTTTGATTTTCATTTCGTTTCTCCTTTGTCACGTTCGCGGTTTGGGCCGCGTCGTCTTCTCCTTAGTTTTCCTTTTCGTTGGTGGGGATTGATCCATGCGGTCGAGGTGGCGTTCGAGTGCATCTACGTGAACGGACCAGAACCGGCGGAACTGAGCCAGCCAGGCATCCACCTCCTGAAATGGCGCAGGTCTCAGCCGGTAGAGACGGCGCTGTGCGTCCACCGTGGATTCCACGAAACCGGCCTCGCGCAGCACCCGCAGGTGCTTTGACACGGTCGGCTGCGGCATACGAAGCTGACGCTCGATCTCTCCCACCGACTGTTGTGACGAGACCAGGAGGCTCAATATCGCGCGGCGGTTCGGCTCCGCAATGATTTCGAACACAGATTCCATTCGCTTGATATACCCCACAGAGCATATACGTGTCAAGGTATATTTAGGCAGGGGGCCCAGGCATCCGCTCCGAGCACCACGCCAACCCTGCGCAGAACGCACACGTGCACAACTAGGCGCCAGCTGCAGAACAACACTGTCGTGGTCTTAGTTTCGTAACAGGTTGGCAGGCGACACTTTAGTCCGTGCGTGGCGTCGCGCCGGCGAGCGCGAGAATCGCTCCGGCAAACAGTAGCGTGTCCGCAAAGTAGTTGATCCCTTCAACCTTGACCGCGGTGCCCGGGTCGGACATCTGCGCGATCAGGATCGGCCCATAGATGAACAATACAAGCAGCACAATCCAGGTACCGAGATAAGTTGCCGCGATCCGGGTCTTCCTGTTCAGCAGAATGCTTGCCCCCGCAACCAGAAGAATTGCGCCTGTCAGATAGCCAATGAGCAGGTGCCCCGGAATCCACGCAGGCGTCAGTTTTTCGAGCGGCACTCCGGGGCATCCCGCCGGGTGCAGAAAATGCTCAAGACTAAAAAATATAGCGGCGATCGCGATCAACACGCGGCCCACGTTAATGAGCGTGCTTTTCTCTTGCCCGCGCATCGTGTTTGCCGCAAGAATCCAGGCTCCACCCGCGAATGACATTTCGCGGATGACGATCACCCATGCAAACCTGTCTTTGGGGTTGGCGAGAACTCGCGGGATATGCACCATCGCCACAAAAAGAAACATCATGATCCCGAAGAGCAAGCCGGACCAGCGCACCTGAATTTTTGTGGCAATGCTCAAGGACGCGGACAGCAACGCAAAGCCGACGAAATAGGCCCAAAACAAACGCCATGGCATGTACGAGGGCACGGCGAGCATGATGAATCTTGCGCCCGAGAGATGCTCCGCGCCGAAGACCGCCAAGGGGATGGCGAAACATAAATTGCTCAGGACTACGATCTTGTCCAGGCCGCCGGCTCGCGGGATATCGGTCTTCGCAGCCCACAGCGCAACAAGGAAAAGTAGGATGCCGGCGCTGCACATCGAAACCGCCGTCCGAGAGATCTCCAAAAATGCGGCGAAAATGGTTGTGTGCATGTGAATGCCAATCGTAAGCTCGTATGCTTTATCTGGGGCACGTTTTCCCGGGTCAATACAGCTTCAAAGTGTACAACGAAGAGTAGGTGAGGCCATTTTCTTACGAAGCTGGCAGACGCCCGGCCTGGCCCTGGGCTACTTTGTTGTCCAACTATTTACCTCAGGATGTGTACCGCAATGGCTGGATTGGCTGGACCAGAACCTGAAGTGGCCGCTAGCTCCCGGATTGTCGGCAAACAGGAAGAAATCGATCGAGCTACAGCTTCAAGGGGTCATCTCGGCGGGACATGGCGCACTGTCTTTACCGTCAGACGATCAGAACTTGCAAGATGGGTGGAACACGAACAACTGACCGGCCACTCAGAATTGGCTTGCGAATTATCAAGGCGAATCTCTTTACTTCCTCGCGTCGAACACCCTTATCTCAGAGGCGCTCGGTTGCCGCTGCGATGAAAGGTACGCAATTCACTCTCCAGAGCGATCGCGAGCTCTCGAACCCCTCGTTCGATCTCCTTCGCGTTCACCGCGGCAAATCCCAGTTGCAGTCCTTCGTGCGCCATTCTGCCGTGGCTGTAACGGCTCAGCGGAGTGACCTCCACTTCCCGGTTGGCGGCCGCAGCCGCTACCGATTCACCGCCTAGCCCGGTGCACAACCAACCCGCAGTCTGTAACCCGGCCTCCACGCCTGAAATCTCCAGCAGCCCAGCGAGACTCTGCCCAGCGCATTCCAGGAGAACCGAGAGTCGTTCCGCGTACACCTCTCGCATACGGCGGAGATGTCGCCCGAAGTGTCCTTCGGTGATGAAATCGCAGAGCACCGCCTGTTCAAGCAGTGCCGCGTGGCGGCTCGTCACCGAGAGTGTCGCGGATACGTAATCGACCAGATCGG
>DLMI01000062.1 GCA_002478145.1 Acidobacteria bacterium UBA7540 | reverse complement strand
ACCTTGCCCCGGAATCCGCAGGGCCCCGGCTCGGCGTTGACCGATCGCACAAACGGCAGACAGCGGCATGTATTCGGCACCCGCCCGCTTACCACTGGCTTGATTCTTCAATAAGTTCGGACAGGTCGAGGAGATCGGCAAGTCTTCCATCCAGGCCGCTCACTCCGGCAACCAATGGCTTGTGGACGTGAACGACCCCGTCGATACATTTGTCAGTCAAAGGCTTCTCGACGCGAGCAGGATCATATTCGTTGGTTGCGACGTAATAAAAGATTTGGGTGTCGGTGAACCGGGCCGCGTTCTTGTAAGCACGGCACTCGCTGGTCAGATCATTGATTCGGTCATGACGTATAGACCACTTTGTTGAGATGATCCCTCGATTTCGTCCCTGCTTGCGTACCAGGATGTCGATGAATGGCTCTCCTGTCCGCGTCGGAAGCTGGACGCCGGGAAAAGCCCTTTCTCCAGCGACTTCCAGTTCATAAGTGAGGTCTTGCGAACCAAAGAGTTCCAAGGCGTGCTTTACGAGTCCCGCGAAAGCACTACCAAGGATGTTCTGGCGTTGGAGGCCAGCGTACGCGCCCAACTTCATGAGCCTATCGACCATTCCAGCGACGCCGCTCGGGTCCACTTCCCACTGCTCGGCCATATATTTTTCAACTGCCACGGCGCGAGCCTGCCAAACCCTGAGTTCGCCCTTAGCGGATAGACATTGGGTTAGCCGGTTCGCGTCAATAATGTGTGGCAATTCGCCACGCCCTGGAATGGTGGTTACTGGCTCGTACCAAAGCAATGCTTGGTAGATTCCAGACCAAGCCGCGCCGATTTGTCCAAAAGTGTGGCATAATGCTGCGTCGCGTTTTCCATTGCAGGACCTGTTCTATTCAGCATGTCGTTGGAGGTTGATCCGTGAAGAAGGAAGGTCCAGCGTCGCAATATTGGTTAGTAGTTGGAAGCCCGGAACACTGGCAGGTCGCCTTCGAGAATGGAAACGTCTGGGGTTTGCAGGCCACGAAAAAGCGCTGGTGGGAGCGGATCACCGAGGGCGATGGTTTGGTGTTTTACGTAAACAGACCCGTTGGCGGCGCCATTGGGCTGGGCAGAGTAAGCACAAAATTCAAACAGGACAAGCCGCTCTGGCCTGTGGAGATTCAAAAAGGTGAAGTTCTCTGGCCGCTGCGCTTCGAATTCGATGTCGAGCTTTGCTTCCCACCCGTCCAATGGGAAACTTCCAGGCTCGAGATTGACGCCCTTCGCGCAATCGTGCAAGCGGGGTTTCAGCCCTTGAAAGACAAAGCGCGAGATGCCGTGTTACAAGCTTTCGAGCCGTTCATTGCACAACCGGTCGGAGAGAAAGCTGACGTGACGGGCTTGCACGAGGAGCTGAAGGCCAAGATAGCAGAGATGGGAAGAATTCAGAAGTTTCTAGCCGAAGTAGAATACCCGATGGAAGAGACGAGGTTGGACGTGGTTTGGAGGAGGGTCGAAAAGTCAGTCCCGACCTACGTATTTGAGATCCAGGTAGGCGGCGACATTTACCATGCTCTAGCAAAGCTCAAACACGCGTACGACCTTTGGAATAGTCGCATTTTTCTTGTTGCCGCCCCGCCTGACAGGAACAAGGCGGAGTCTCTGCTCAGTGGCACATTTCACGAGATCCGTGGCCGCATCACTTTTATTGAAATTAAGAAAATGCAGGAACTCTATGCCAAGAAAAAGGCTTATAGGGAACTGGAGGAGGACGTCGGCATTCTTTAGTGTGAAACGTCCGCTTTGCTATTTCCAAGCAATGGAAGGCTTGTCCTCGAGCACTGCTTGCACCTCTTCGCTACATTCGTCATTGCACCCAACGTATTCGCCCCCGTCGTTTTCGAACTTGGCAAGGGCCTCTTCAGTCGATCCCGCTGTAACTTTGTAATAAAGATGCGTCCGGTCGGTTGCTTCAATCCAGAACTCGCGGCTGGGTTTCATGAAGGATTCCTCCTCTCAAAGCTGTTCTGGAACGAAGGCACGGTGCGCTGCAAGAGCTTGATGGCAGAACTAACCACACGTTTGCCCGCCCAAGTCGCTTCCAGCAAGTCAACAGGATGTGTTTTCACCCTGCATATCATTAGAGCGAGAGGATCGATATCGAAACCGACTGCCCGCCTGCCACACAGGAAAGCTTCTACGATCGCGGTTCCGCTCCCCATCATGGGGTCCATGACGGTTTCGCCCTTTTGGGTGAGTCCCTCGATAAAAACCCGAGGCAATTGTGGCGGGAACTTCGCCGCAAAGGCATGCAGAGCATGGCTGGCGTAATTACTTGCGTCTCGATGAAAGTCAAGGTCCGTGGAGAGAAGCTTTGACAGGGAGCGCCGCACGTTGATCTGCTGCTTCCTCTCTAATGCGCCATCAGTCAGGGTGTTCATTGTTTGAACCATTCTTAGGATTGCGGTCGAAAAAATCAAGTTGAAAATTCGGCGCCGGTTGGTTGCGCTCCAGCCTCCCGTGTAATCGTGCACACTCGACCACTGCCACTCCTCGGCGCGAATGACCCCTGGGGCAGACGCCTCTCCGTCGCTGCAGGGCCGAAACGGACCCTGTGTCTCTTGACAGGCGGCGGGGAATAGGCTAGTATAGTACGCGATAGGAGTCAGGATTCGGGATTCAGGATTCAGGGCGGGAAGAGCTGGGGGAAAGGATAGGGAACAGGGAACAGGGAACAGGGAACAGGGAATGAGGAATGGTGAATTGTGAATAGTGAATTGGCTGGTTCTTTTGGTGCCGGGTGCTGCAATATCCATATGAGGGCAACTGGAATCGAGCGGCAGCCTGGGACGTGGTTGTTACTTCTCGACCCTCGACTTTCGACTTCTCGACTTCGAGAAATTGAACGAGCAACGCGGGAATGTCTATGAAAACAAAGGGTCGGTTCCCGACACGCGACGACAAAGCGGGAATGTTATAGAAAACAAAGGTGGTTACGCGTCGAAAGCTGGAATGTTGTTGAAATCAAAGGTAGTTAGTGTCTGGTAGGTAGTAGATCGTAGGTGGTAGGTCGGGAAGAAGGACTGGGTCCGGGTGGCAGGTGCCGAGTGACAGACAACAGGGGCTAGGGGTCGGGGGACTGGGTATTGGGGCAACTTCTCTGCGCGCCGCAAAGCAATTCGCCCCTAGCAGTACCTGGCGCTTTTCGACATCGGGATTCGGGTTAAGTGTTGGAAAGAGGCTGAAGAAGATAGGATATATACTTGCAAGTTTGTTGTTGGTCAGCGGCGGAACCGCTTCCGGTGATGGGACCAGTTGGTGGTGTCCTAATAAGGGATGCAGGGCCGGTCCCGCCTTGGCGGAAGGTGGCCCTACAGGCGAATTAGGACACTACCGGCCAGTTGACATACCCGCGAACTGCCCACAAGAAGCGGAGGGAGGTAGGCAATGAGTGCTGAGCTTTCGAGAAGACTGGTGATTCTATCCGGGCCATCCTGTGTCGGTAAGAGTCCACTCGAGAGGGCGCTTGCCAAGTTCCATCCGGAGTTGCGCCATGGACTGCGGAAGCTTGTTCTTTACAACACCCGTGCCCCCAGGCCAGGTGAGCTCGAGGGGGTCGACTACCATTTCCGCCTACGGAGTCAGATCGAGGCCTTGCGCGCGGAAAGTCGCTATGCCGTCTTGGATGTGCGAGGAGATCTGCAAGCACTGGATATCGACGAGTTGAGGGCCTTGCTGAAAGAAAGCAATGCTCTCTTCGAGGGAAATCCTTTTGTGGGGCGAGCCCTTCAGACGCATCCCGGCTTGGCTGGCATTAATCGACTTAGCATCTTCCTTTCACCTATTTCTAAGGGAGAGGTTATCTATCTTCAGGAGCCGGAGCGCAATGTTTCGCTTGCGGACCTGGTCACAGAGGTCATGAGGCGCAAACTGCTCCGACGCACGCGTCGTCAGAAGCTGGAGCTCTCGGCAAAAGATCTCGAGAATATTGAGAGGCGCGCTGCCAGCACGTATCGTGAACTGAGGGAAGCCTGGCATTTTGATTATGTGATCCCCAACCATGACGGAGAAGACAGCGACAACTGGGAAGCCTTTTATTATCCACTCGGAGACGCTCGAAAGGCGGTGAATGCGTTTGCGGGACTGCTGGAGGGTAGGATCCCACCGGAGGTAGAGAAATGGGAGGAAGAACTGATTCCTTGAAGGTCATATATGGTTATTTACCGTCGTCGTTGGTCTGTGCATGCTTCCAGGAGGGCAAGCCGTTATGAGCCAAACCAAACCTCTTTCCACGCCGATCCTGCAGCTTCCGGCGCCGGAGCGCAAAGGACTCATGTCTCTTGAGGAGGCTCTTGCCGCGCGTCGCTCCGTTCGGGAGTTCAGGCGGGAACCCCTAACCGATCGCGAACTGTCTCAGCTTCTCTGGGCAGCTCAAGGCATCACGAGCCCCGATGGCAAGCGAGCCGCACCCTCGGCCGGGGCGCTCTATCCACTTGAGGTCTGGGTGGCGACCGCCTCCGGCTTCTTTCACTACGAACCGCACCAGCACCGGCTGACTCGACACCTCGAGCGCGACCTGCGGCCGGACATTCATCGTGCGGCCTTCATGCAGGAGGTAATCCTTCAGGCGTCGGCCGTTCTCGTGATTGCCGCTGTCTACGAGCGCATGGCGCGAAAGTATGGTGAGCAGCGAACGCCACGATACGTCCATATGGAAGTGGGCCACTCTGCACAGAACTTGCTCCTCGAGGCAGTGGCGCTAGGGCTAGGCGGTGTTCTGATTGGCGCCTTCAACGACAGGGAGGTTGAAAGTGTCCTTTCGCTGCCTGCCGATCAGAAGCCGCTTTACCTGATCCCGGTGGGGCATCCACGCTAGCGAGGTCGGCTCAGCCTCTTCACTGTCAAGTATTGCGTGGGGCAGGACGCTGGAATACAGGCAGCTACCATTCCTGAGCTTGCTGGCAATTGACGGCGACAGCATAACATTAACTGCTTTTTTTTCATACACATTCCCGCTTTCGGCCGATAAGTACCTTTATTTTCTATGACATTCCCGCTTCGCCGCCACTTTTTCCACAGCGGTCCTTTATTTTCATAGACATTCCCGCGTTGCTCGTTCATTTTTTGAAGTTACTGTTTCTTCCTTCCCCTGTCGGCGGTGACATCTTGTCCAGACCTCCCATGCCTGCCAAGAGCCCCCTCCATCATGCCTCCCTCGAATACAGTAGGCAGAAAGCAGGGGTAGCGCAGGTCCCGCTCGGAGCTTGCCCCGGCCTGCCGGGGGACCTGCGGCACTTCAAAGGGAGTAAGCAGTCGGCGGAAGGCAGAAAGCAGAAAGCAGAAGGCGGGCATCAGATGGTCTTCATTCTCATTCCTGACACCTGACACCCCACGCCTGTCACCTGACACCTGAATCCCGAATCCTGAATCCTGTTTCTTCCACAACCCCACCTACTACACTAGCCTATCCTTCCCCATTTGTCAAGAGACATGCAGTCCGCTTCCGGCAGGCACTGGAGGTAGGTATTTGCGCCGGAACGCGCAGTTTCACCACCGTGGGTCTTCCCGACGCCGCTTTCCGCGAAAGCCGAACCGCCGATGGTCGAGGCAGTGGCAGAACTCGTGGCAGAGGGAGCCTAGAAACGGGCCGAAGGAGGTGACCTGGATGTCGACGGCCGTGCGCATTGAGACGCGGATCAGCGCTCCGACCTTATGAGGCCGATGGCTTACTCATACCTCAGCGCCACCATGGGATCGACCTTGGTCGCTCGCCGCGCGGGCACGTAACATGCGCCGAATGTCACGATCAACAGCAAGATCGTGACAGTAGCGTACGCAAGCGGATCAATCGGGCGAACCCCATAGAGCAGGGTCTGGAGATAGCGTGCCAGGCCAAGTGCCGCGCCGATTCCAATCACCACGCCCAGAGAAACCAGGCGAATACCTCGTCCGAGGACAAGACCTAGCACCTCTGCCGGCGAGGCTCCCAGCGCCATGCGGACTCCCACCTCGTGTGTGCGCCGCGCAACCTCGTGGGCAAGGAGTCCGTAGAGTCCGATGCAGGCTACCAGCAGCGCCAGCAGAGCAAAGGCCCCCGAGAGCCACGCGGCCAAGCGTTCCTGGAATATCGTTCGGTTGATTTGCTCCGTTTGCGTCATCAGTTGAAAGATCGGAAGATTGCTGTCCACGCTTCTCACCGCGGCGCGGATTGAGGGAAGCAGTGCCTTAGGGTCTGAAGCCGTGCGGACTTCAAATATCCCGCCGCCAGCCGGCATCGGGAAGTAGAGGGTCGGTTCGATCCCCTCACGCAGGCCGTTATACTTTGCATCGCCCACCACGCCGACAATCTCCACGCCGGGTGGCTTTCCTTTCTCCAGGCTGATCAACTGGCCAACGGGGTTGTGCTTACCAAAGAAACGCCGCGTGAAGGTTTGATTCACAATGACAACTTTCGCTTTCTTCTTAGATGCGTCGACGAAATCGTGCGAGTTGTACGTTCGCCCGGCAAGCAGCGGGATGCGCATGGTCTCAAAGAAGTTCGGACCTACATTGAGAACATCAATCTGAGGAGATCGGTCTGGTTCATTGGCGAAGTAAATATCCCGCGTCATGTACGCGCCGCTCAGCAGAGGAACCGACGAATACCCGACCGAAGCGACCCCAGGAAGGGCGCTAAGACGCCGCTGCAATTCGGGGAAGAGACTCGCCAGCCGCTCGCCTTTGTAGCCGTTCAAGTCGGGCTGCACGCCGAAGAGTACGACGTTGCGCGCATCAAAGCCAACGTTCATGGTTGCGAGGTTGATGAGGGTGCGTGCCAGCAGCGACGCGCCCACCAGGACGAGAATCGAAAGGGCCACTTGGGCGACGACAAGCACGTTGCCCACCCCGAATCTCCGGCCAATCAGGGCTGTCCCCGGAAGGCTGACGGCGCTTTCCTTCAGTGCCGGAGTCACGTCGATTCGAGTGCTACGCAGGGCCGGTGCCAGGCCGAAGAGAATTCCCGTGAGTGCGGCGATTGCCGTAGTGAACCCAAGGACTCTCAAGTCGGGATGAACGTTGATCTCCAGAAGAGAATACCAGTTGGATGAAAGAAAGGCGGCCAAGGCACTCGCCCCCAGGTAGGCAAAAACCATGCCGAGCAACCCGCCTGCCACCGCCATGATGAGGCTCTCGGTAAGAAGTTGGCGAATAATTCGCCAGCGCTCCGCCCCCAGAGCAAAGCGCACCGCAAGTTCCTTTTCGCGTGCCGCAGTCCGGGCGAGTGTCAGACTCGCCACGTTGGCACAGGCAATGAGCAGCACAAGCCCGACCGCTGCCATCAATAGAAAAAGCTCGTCCCCGAAGCTCTTTCGTAGAGTAGCCAAGCCGTGTGCCGCGCTGACTAACTCAAGGTGCGGTGCGTCTTCCCGTTTCAACATAGGACTCGCACCGCTCGTGACGCCACGATCGAAAATTACCTGAGTCGCTGCCTCCGCTTGTGCGATCGTTATTCGGGGTTTGAGGCGGGCTCCTACCATAAGCCACCAAGCAGCCGCATCTGTCGCTTTCGGCCATTGCTGAACCAGCCGGTTTTGAGCTGACAGTGGCAGCCACATATCATGCACGATTCCGGGGTCAAGGCCGAGAAACGCGGGCGGCGCGACACCCACAATGGTGGAGGGTATGCCGTTCACAACAATCGACTTCCCGACCGCCGAGGGCGCTCCACCGAATTGTCTCTTCCAGTAGCTGTAGCTGAGCACGACGGCGGGAGAAGCGGCGGCTCGTTCATCGGAGACCCCCAGCAGGCGGCCCAATGCGGCGCGAATACCGAGCGCAGGGAAAAAATCTCCGGAAACGAATTCGCCTTCGGCGAAGCTCGCATTCCCATTGATGTTTACTCCTAGCTGTGGGGTGGGAACAATTGCAAAGGTCGCAGCGAAAATATTCTTCTCGGCTCGCATCTGCTCGAACATCGGGTAAGAAAACGAGCAACCCGCGGGGGCAGGCTCTTTCGCTTTACCGGACTCCCACCGCACGGCTTTACTTGGACAGCCGCTCCACCCATAAAAGGAGTCCGTTTGGGGCCACTGGCGGGCATCCCATGTGAAGATAACTAGCTGCTGCGGATTGGGAACCGGTAACGGGCGGAGCATAACGGCGTCGATCAAACTGAAAATAGCTGTGTTCACGCCGATGCCAAGCGCAAGCGTGAGAACCGCCACCGCCGTGAAGCCAGGGTTTTTGCGCAGCATGCGCAGGCCGAAGCGGAGGTCTTGCACGAGGTGGTCCCACCAGAGCCAGCGGCCCGATTCGTAGAAGCGCTCCTGCGCCTGGGTGAGGTTGCCGAAGGCACGCCGGGCCGCCGTGCGAGCCTCTTCTTCGCTCAAACCCTGCGCTTTCAGTTGCTCGGTCTCGAGTTCGAGATGCGCTTCGATCTCCGCTGCGAAGTCACTCTGCTTGCGCTTTCGTCGGAACATCGCCTCAAGCCTCCCCAGCCTCGGGTCCCAGAACCCGCCCGATGGCCGCCAGTCGCCTTGTCCAAAGGAAAACCGTATCCGATGGCTTACTCATACCTCAGCGCCACCATGGGATCGACCCGGGTGGCCCGACGTGCCGGAATGTAGCAAGCCACTATCGCCACCGCTGCCAGAAGGAGCGAGACCGCCGCAAACGTCGCCGAATCCGTCGGGCGCACGCCATACAGGAGGGCGGAGAGAAACCGGGTCAGCAGGAAAGCTCCGATCAGGCCGACCCCGATGCCGATAAGGAGCAGGACCATTCCCTGCGCCAGGATCAGTTTCAGGACGTCGCGGCGCTGGGCGCCGAGCGCCATCCGAACGCCCACTTCGTGGGTGCGCTGCACGGCGGCATAAGACACAACGCCGTAGATCCCGACACTCGCCAGCAGCATGGCGAGCAGGGCAAAGGATGCCAGCAGCAACAGGTTGAATCGCCGCGGTGCTACCGACGCCGCCAGCCTTTCGTCCATAGTCGAGATGTCGAAGACCGGCTGCTCTGGGTCGATCGCGGCGACAGCATTTCTCACCGCCGTGACCATGCTGGTTGGCTCGACCGCAGTGAACAGAGCAACTTCCATAGTCGAGTCAGGGCTTTGTGGGAACGGTACAAAAAAGGCCGCCTGCGCTTGCGCGTCCAGGCCTCGATTTCTCACATCACCCACGACACCGACCACAGTCGCAAGGGCGTTGGCGCCTTGGCCCATCACCATCCGCCTGCCGATGGGATTCTCATTGGGGAAGAACTCGTGGGCCATGGTCTGGTTCAGGATCACAACCTTGGGCGCGTTGACGTCATCGCGCTCGGAGAAGGCTCGGCCCTGGATGATCGGGATTCCCATGGTGCGGAAGTAGTCGGCGCTGACGGAGATCGAGGGTATGGATTGTACTTGGTCCGGCGGCCGCGCCGGCTGGCCCTCGAACCGTACTCCAATCATCATGCGCCACCGGCGGGAAAGCGGCAGCGAATTACACAAGCCTGCCGCCTTGACGCCCGGCAGAACCCGGAGGCGACCGAGCAACTGCTCGAAAAAGGCAGCCTGCTGCGTGTCCTTGGGGTACTTCGAATCGGCGAGTTCGACGGCGAAGGCGAGGACGTGGTCGGACCTGAAGCCCGGATCGACGGCCCAGAGCTGGTAGAAGCTCTTCATCAGCAGACCCGCGCCGATGAGCAGCACCAGCGAGAGCGATACCTCCGCCACCACTAACACGCTACGCAGGAGGTTGCGGCGCAGGCTAGACGCCAGCATCTGGCCGCTCTCCTTGAGCGCTTGGTTCAGATCCGGCTTCGAGCTGGTGAGGGCTGGCGCCAGACCGAAAACCACTCCCGTGAGCACGGAGACCGCAAGCGTATACAACAGCACTGAGCTGTCGATGCCGATCGTCACCAGTTGAAAGATGTTGCCGGCCACCTTAGTGGGTGTGAAGGCGGTAATGAGATGGACTCCCCCGTAAGCCAACAGCAAGCCCAGAAGCCCGCCAGCGCATCCCAGGATGACGCTCTCGGTAAGAAGTTGGCGCAGCAACCTCACACGGCGGGCCCCCAGCGCGGCGCGAACGGAAATCTCTTTCGACCGGGCTGAGGCCCTTGCCAACATGAGGTTGGCCACGTTGGCGCAGGCAATTAGCAGCACCAGGGCGACCGCGGCAAGCAGAATGAGGAGCGCCGGCCGCACGTCGCCTACCAACTCCCGATGCAAGGGTACAACCTCCATTTGCCCATGCTCGAAGGGATTGAACATCCGGGCCGGCGGATTAGCCGCGGGCTGCCCTGCTCCGGGTCCCGGTGGCGGAGCGGCCGCCGTCGTCCGATTCTCGGTGCGGGAACCGCCCGGCGCACTGTTCCCACCTCCTGGGCCACGCGCCGGCGCCACGCCCGTACCCGCAGCATCGTCGGGATGCAAGCGCTGGGAAATGGTTTCGAGGTCAACAGAGGCCTGAGCGATGGTCACCCGCGGCTTGAGGCGGGCAATGACATGAACGAGCTCGACTCTGAACTCCCCGGGGGCAGGAGGGGTAGGGTCGATCACGAGCGGAGCAATGAGCTCGGTTTTCGGATTTCGCGGGAAGCGAAAACTTTCGGGCATCACTCCAACGACGGTGCAAATCTGGTTGTCGAGCGTGAGTGTTTGCCCGAGGACGTTGCGGTCACCATTGAAATGACGGCGCCAGAATGAATAGGTGAGAAGCACCACTGGCTGGCCGCCGGGCCGGTCCTCGCCTGCCGTGAAGGCGCGTCCCAGGAAGGGGTGGACGCCGAGCGTGGAAAAGAAGTTCGAGGAGACCTGTGCTCCCGGCACTCGCTGTGCCACGCCGCGGCGGGTAAGGGTGTAGGTCGCTGACTCGTCAAGAGCCGAGATTCCCGCCAGTGTCTTGTTCTGTTCGAGCCAGGCAATGTAATCCGTGCTGGCGACCAGCCGGGCGTGAAGCGCCGGCAGAACGCGGGAGATCCAAATCAGCCGACCGGGATCGTGATAAGGCAAGGGGCGGATCAGGACGGCTTCGACCACGCTGAAGATCGCCGTATTCGCCCCGATGCCCAGGGCAAGGGTGAGGACGACGACGGCGGTGAAGCCGGGGTATTTGCGCAGCACGCGCAGGCCGAAGCGGAGGTCTTGCACGAGGTGGTCCCAACAGAGCCAGCGGCCCGATTCGTAGAAGCGCTCCTGCACCTGGGTGAGGTTGCCGAAGGCGCGCCGCGCCGCCCTGCGCGCCTCTTCTTCGCTCAAACCCTGCTCTTTCAAGTGCTCCGTCTCGAGTTCGAGATGCGCTTCGATCTCCGCTGTGAAGTCGCTCTGCTTGCGCTTTCGCCAGAACATGGCATTAACCCTCCCCGGCCTCGGGCCCCAGAACCCGCCCGATGGCCGCCGCCAGTCGCCGCCACTTGGTCGTCTCTTTGACGAGCTGCTTGCGGCCCACTCGCGTGAGCGTGTAGAAGCGCGCCTTGCGGTTGTGCGCGGAGGTACCCCAGTCGGCCGCGATCCAACCCCGCTCTTCCAGGCGCTGGAGCGCGGGATAAAGCGCCCCGTGCTCGACCAGCAGTTCGTCCTCGGAGGTCTGCTGAATGGTGCGCGCGATGCCCTGCCCGTGCTGCGGGCCGAAGATCAGCGTGCGCAGGATCAGCAGGTCCAGCGTGCCTTGTAAGAGTTCCAGCCGGTCTTTCTCCTTTTGGGTAGACATATAACCCAAGTATCCACACTTTGGGTAAGATGTCAACCCAACAAGTTAGGCGTCAGAGAGCGGCGACGATCGTGCGCCACTCGTCCTGCTGTTGGTCGGCGGAAAAGTCCAGAGCGACCCGCCGCGCCGGGTTCGTCCGCCAATAAGAATGACGGACGCAGAATGACAGCAGGGCAGAGGAGTGCACAGATGTCAGGCTGAGCCATTTGGCTGTGATACGACGAGGGGAAATCAACGCGGACCGGGAGCTGGCGTGCCTGCTACTACGGGGAAGATGGGGCAATGGGTGTCTCGGCCATACGGGGAACTGGCCTGCTCCATCCAAATTGACGCTGCGACCAGCGCTGAGTGGGGATGCGGGCGAGCAAGCCGTCCAGGGTTTGAGCCGTTAAAGACAAGGCCGAGATGTTTCAACTGGGAAGCCGAGATGATCGCACGGGTTACGTTTTGGTCGAATTCTGAAAAGGCTCCGAAAACTGTTGTTCATTTCCTTATTCTGTTCATTTATAATGAACATCGCCCAAGAGCGAACTTTTGCCTCGAAGGGCAGGAACCGGGGGTTTGTCGGAAATGGAGCTCCGCGAGACCGAAACGGAAGTCTTACAAAAGGCCATTGAGGCATTTCGTCGGACCACCGGAATTCGTGTCCGTATGCAGCAATTGAGGCCCCGGCGAGGCTGGCCTCGAGCGGATGCAAGATTGCGCTTTGAATTCCCTCACGCGGAGAGGCGTTTTGATGCAGAAGTGAAGCGAATGCTGGACCCTCAAACTCTTGGTCAAGCGATCGACCAGATGAAGCGGCTTCCGGAAAAGGCTCTTTTGGTAACACAGTATGTGAACCCGAACATGGCAGAGCGGCTGAAACAGGTGGATATCCCCTTCCTGGATACTTTGGGAAATGCGTACCTGAACGCTCCCCCTATTTTTGTTTACATGAAAGGTCACGCACCCCAAAGATTCCCCAGGGAAAGGCCCACCCGTGCCTTTGTGCCCGCGGGCCTGAAGGTAGTATTCGCGCTGCTCTGCCAGCAAGAATTGGCTGACGCTCCCTTTCGGACAATCGCGCAGACTACCCATGTTGCGCTGGGCACTGTGGCCTGGGTCCTGGACGATCTGACAAGGCTCGGCCACCTCCTGATCATGGGTAAACGTGGTCGAAGGTTGATTCGCAAACAACAGTTGCTTGAACGTTGGGTGGGAACCTTTCCCAACCAGCTACGGCCAAAGCTGCTTCTTGGAAGGTTCGCCGCACCCGATCCGAAATGGTGGGAGCAAACGCGCATAGGTGACTTTCACGCCTACTGGGGTGCTGAACCAGCCGCCGCGCGTCTTACTGGTTACCTGAAGCCGGAGTTCATGACCGTGTACATCCGCGATACGCCCGGGAGATTTCTGGCTGCTAACCGATTGCGCACAGACGCAAAAGGAAACGTCGAAATACTCAAGGCCTTCTGGGATACGACGTGTGATTGGACCAACCCCGAAATCGTACACCCCTTGCTTGTATACGCCGACCTGCTGGCAGCAGGGGACACTCGCAACCTTGAGACGGCAAGGCAGATATACGATGAGCAACTTGCTGGACTTGTCCGGGAAGATTGATCCACTGACTTTGGCTCTCTTTACAACGCTCAGCGAGACGGCGGGGGCACTGGGCCTCGCGTTCTTCGTGGTTGGCGCAACCGCAAGGGACATGATCTTTGAGCTCGGCCACGGACGGCCAAGCCGGCGTGCCACAAACGACAAAGATTTCGGCGTTCGCGTCTCCAGTTGGGCTGAGTTTGAGAAATTGACGGAGTCACTAATGATCACTGGACTGTTCAAAGAAACCAAAGAAGTCCAGCGGCTGGTGTACCGAGGCGAATTACTCGTAGATATCTTGCCATTCGGAGGGATTGCCGGCGCCCAAGGGGAGATTCGTTGGCCCCCGGATGGGGCGGTTGTGATGAGTATGGTGGGATTTGAGGACGCCTACCGGGCGGCGCTCGGGGTTAGGGTGAGGGCCACTCCACCTCTCGACATCTTGGTGGCGTCAACTCCCGGTTTGGCGATCATGAAGCTTATCTCGTGGGCGGATCGCCCTCAGGAGAGATCCAGAGACGCGGTAGACTTGGCATTCATCCTGGAGCGATACCTGGACGCTGGAAACCATGATCGACTCTTCGAAAAGCACATTGATTTGGTGGAGGTTGAGAACTTTGATTACGTTCGAGCGGGCGCCAGATTGCTGGGGCGTGACCTCGCGAGAATCGGAGAGCCAGAAACTATTGGGAGGATCACAGAGATACTTGCAAGGGAAACAGCCGATCAAGGTCCGTATCACCTGATTCGAAGCATGATGCCAGCCGGGAGTGTGCCCGATAAGGAAAGCGGAAATCGCTTCGATGAGCTACTAACTCTTCTGCAGGAGCTTGTAAAAGGCGTCGAAGACCGATAGACCGACCCTGCAATCGCGCCTAATTGCCAACACCGCAGCAATAGTGCAAGGTCAGAAAAACCTTGACCTTGGTGAGCCGAGCGATCTCTTGCAGCTTGGCGGTGGCCGCCTTCTGTCCATGCGCGCGCCACACCGCGTCTGGACAGGTGGTTTCCCACCCCGCAGTAACGCATCGGTTTGCTCGCAAGCAACTGGCGGTCGGAAGAATACCGGCTCACAACTTGCTCCCACCCAAGCAGTTCCGTTGCGTGTTCTGGATTCAGCCTGAAAGTCGCCTTCCCGGAAAATAGCCGCCGACTAGAATAGACCAAGTGTAACGCCGCTTCGTTTACGAATCCGTTCAATTGACGTCGCCCATTCAGAAGTTATCTTGCGCAGTCGCTCAATTCCCATTGCCATTGCGCCTGCACAAAGTGCCGGGTTGCCGAGTACGGATCGGGTCCTGTCACTAGTTGTGGCACGTTTTCTCAAGAAGTGTGGCTCACAACTTCACTAGTTCTGACATTCTACACAGGAGGTGAAGGCGAAGGCTCCAGGCTGCCACCTTGAAAAGGGAATTCACCTACATAGGTCTGAAACTCGCCGACCCTAACCTGAAGCTGACGGTCGAAGAAGTAAGGTCGTTTTATTCGGGGCAGTACCGCGACGCTACGAGGTTCGCGAAAGCGCCCGCTCAGTCTCCCGCAAAGCGGCATCCCGTCCTGCGGTCCCGCTACAGCGGGATCGCCCTGCTGTTGGTCGGCGGAAAAGTCCAGAGCGACCCGCCGCGGCGGGTTCGTCCGCCAATAAGAATGGCGGACTCAGAATGACAGCAGGGCAGAGGAGTGTACGGATGTCAGGCTGGGTCATTTGGCTGTGATACGGCGAGGGGAAATCAACGCGGACCGGGAGCTGGCGTGACTGCTACTACGGGGAAGATGGGGCAATGGGTGTCTCGGCCATACGGCGAACTGGCCCGCCCCGCGTGGTTCTAAATCATGAGGCCGTCAGTCCATCAGGCGTTCATCACCTTTTCGAACGCCGTCTTGAATTTTTCCATATCCTCACGCGAGCCTACGGTAACGCGCACATAGGTTGGCCAGATGGGCCAGACTCGCCCGATGTAGACGTTCTGCGCAGCCATGGCTTGTGCAACTTCCTGGCCCGGACGCTTCACATCCACCATGAACATGTTTGCTACCGAAGGGATAAAGGAATAGTTCTTCCTGGTCATCCAATCGAAGACATCGTTTCGGATGTCAGCGACGATCTTACGGCGCTCGGGGACGAGGTTCTTGACCGCCAGGCTGGCTGAGGCGGCCACCATGGCAGTGACGGGCATGGAGGGTGGACCGTAGTCTTTCAACTTGGTGATCAAGTCGGGACGGCCCAGGGACACTCCGGCGCGCAGGCCTGCCATGCCGTAGATTTTCGAGAAAGTGCGCAGGATGATCACATCCTTGTCCGCGCCGACCAGGCCGGTGGCGAACGGTTCTTCGCTCCAATGAATGTTAGCTTCGTCGATCATGACCACAGCGCCTGCCGGCTTGTTAGCCACCAGCCATTCGACGTCCGTCTTGGGGGTGATGGTTCCTGTGGGATTGTTTGGGTTGCAGACATAGATGAGTCCGGCGTCCGGCGAAGCCGCAGCCATGGCTTTCACGTCGTGCGAGTAGTCCGGGCGCAAGGGAACATGGATGACCGGCGCACCGATGAACTTCGCCGCACGCTCAGGGGCCTCATAAGTCGGATCGGCGATCACCAGCGGCTTGGTCGGAGAGGTGTAGGCAAGCACGGCGCGATGCAGAGGATCGCTCGAGCCTGGAAACGCTATAGCGTAGGAAGGCTTCAGGCCCATCTGCTCAGCCAGGGTCTGAGCCATTTTAATGCCTTCGTCGTACATATACCGGCCGCTCTTCTGCACCACGCGTTGAATTGCCTCGGCAGCCTCCGGGCACGGACCCATGGGATTCTCGTTGGCGTTGATTTTCACAGCGTCCGGCGGTAATGGGCCAAGGTCGGATAATTGCGCCAGCGCAGGTTCGTTGTAAAAGGGGAGCGCGGCTGCCGCACCTAGCAGCAATGAAATACGCGTAAAGTCGCGGCGGGAGAAGCCTCGCCGCAGGAAGTCCCGTTCGTCGCGAATAGAAGCTATCATCTGTGCGCCTCCTCAAAGCCGCCGCGGCTGGCCCTAGGTACAGCCATCAGGGCTACTCCTGGAATCGTGCCTTACCCGGCTCAAAACACCCTTCTGCCACTCGCGCCCGTGCAATATTACAAATGATAGCCCGGAGATGCTGCGGCTTCAAGCCAGAATCTGCGGGGTCCCTGCAAAGACATGAGTGGCGCTCTCCGATAAAGAACAATGGGGACAGGTCCGTGCCACGGGCTTGGTGACCTATGCGAGCCTTGGAAACGCTATAATGACAGGGTGTCTCAGCCCATGGGCTTTGGTGGCCTCAACGGTCGGTACGACTTGAGCAGCACACACCGCCGCGCCACCCGCAACCTGCCCGGGACAAGACGGGGTGCGCAGTACCAGCTCAAGCGAGACCCGTGATTTCCAGGTGAGACGTGGCAGCTTCCCAAGCAAATCCCTCCCCGCAAAACGAAGCGAATGAGTCGCCGCGCTTCAGGTATGCCCCGGCATTCGCCTGCCTGCTCTTGGCGCTGATGGGCTTTCTGGCAGGCGGCGCGGCTCTGCGCGAGTCGGTCACCTTTGATGAAGTCGCGCACATTGGCGCGGGCGTGAGTTATTGGCAGAAGCTCGATCTCCGGTTCAATGAAGAGCATCCTCCGCTGGCCAAGGTGATCGCGGCAATCCCGTTGATTCTGCGCGGCACGCGCGCCGACTATTCCCACATTTCCTGGACCAATAGCACGCAATTCCTGCCGCACGCGTTCCTGGGAGAATGGGTATTTGGGGAATGGCTGCTGACGCGCTGGAACGATCCGGTCCGCACGCTGGCGTGGGCCAGACTGCCCATGCTGATGCTCACGCTGATTCTCGGCTGGGTCGTCTTCGCCTACGCCCGAAAGATGGGCGGTGATTGGGGCGGATTGCTTTCAGTCGCGGCCTACGTTAGCACGCCAACGTTTATTGTTTTCGGCCCACTGGTTCTCACGGACTTGGCCGTCACCTTGTTCTGCTTGCTCACCCTGTGGCGATTCGCTGATCTATGGCAACAGCCTACCCGCAAGAACGCTGCCCTCTTCGGGCTGTGCCTGGCCGGGGCTCTGCTCTCGAAATTCTCTTCCGGGCTGCTGTTTTTTGCCTTCGGAGCGTTTGCGTTGAGCACGCGCTTGCTCGCGCTGCCCAAGACCCCGCAGGGCAAGCCGGAACTCCGCGCTTGGCGGCGCCTGCGCTGGCAGTGGACGCTCAAAAGCACGGTCCTGGCGGCGGCCACGGTTTATTGCTTTTACTTTCTCTTTTCTCTGAATCAGTCCACGGACGCGCTCTATCTCATCGGACACAGCGCCGCCTGGGTGCCCCTGCGCAGGCTGCTCATGCCGCCGTGGCTGTACCTTCGCGGGCTGGTCGTTTTTGCGTTCGGCTCCAGCCGCCCGACTTTCATTCTCGGTCACGGCTACCCGCACGGCGTATGGTTTTATTTCCCCGTCATGCTGGTGCTGAAATCGCCACTCGGTTTTCTTGGATTGCTGGCGCTCGCGCCGGCCATCGCGCTGGAGCAGAAGCGCCATCCGCGGCGGCTTTCCGCCATTCCTAAAGCAGAGGCTTTGCGTTGGCGGGTGCTTTGGGTTTCCCTCGCCGTCTTCACCTCCGCTTGCTTGCTGACGCGCCTCAGTATCAGCATCCGGCACTTCAGTATTCCACTCATCCTCTTGATCCTGATGCTGGCGCCGCTGCCACGAATGATCCAGAGCCTTCATCGCGAGGCTCCCTCCTGGGCTCGTGGCGCCACGGCGCTGACGGCGTTCCTGGCTGCCAGTTCCCTCCTCACGGCTGCGCGCGCCTATCCGAATTATTTTCCATTCTTCAATGCGCTCACCCGGAGCCATCCGGTGTACTGGTGGGCGAGCGATTCCAATGTGGATTGGAACCAGGCACTCCCCGAGGTCAGAAAATTCGCCGACCAGCGCGGCTTGAAGGTCCTCGATCTCGATCCCTACGGTGCCAACGACCCTACCGTCACTGTGCCGCAAGCGCGATTTTGGAACTGCCAGCAGCCCACACCAGACGACGCCAATCAATGGGTTGTGGTCTCTTCCAACATGATCATGGACGGACACAACTGCTCCTGGCTGATGCAGTATCCACACGAAATGCTGGCGGGCGGCTGCATGTGGGCGGTGCACCTGCCGCCGGCTATTCCACCCGCCGGCACTCCGGGAGGTCCTCCGCCGGCTTCGGAACGCAAGCAGTTTCTTGCAATGCCGGAAGACTGGCGTCTGTTCATCCTCAAGCTTACTCAGCATCCGGAACAGCTTCCGCAAGTGTGCGCAGACATGGAGGCACAGATGTGGAAGCGATATCGACAGCGGTAAGTTCGCGATTCGCCGAAGCGGGGAGAAAGCGCGAGCTGAGAGTCGAAGCTGCTGGACGGCTGGCAGGAGAAGCCAGCAGTCTCACCTGAAACCATTGGGGTAAACAAGGGAAGTCGGGGTACATCGCTTCCCCCCTGGCCGTCGAGACGGTAATCCAGGAAGGCAGGGGGAAGCAAGCAGAGTTTAAGGGGGAGGCGGGGATCGAGTTGGTGGATGATCTGCCATGGGGTGAGGCCTCGCTTATGGGAATTGGGACG
>DLMI01000024.1 GCA_002478145.1 Acidobacteria bacterium UBA7540 | reverse complement strand
TGGTATCCCTACCGCGACCGGATAGTAGTGGGGCGCGCCTCCGGGCCTGACACTCAAATTAAACGAAAGCCTAGGGTAACCCATGATGCGATTCATCTGGATAGTAGCCCTTATGACAAGCCTGGGGATGGCGGCCGAGCCGCTGCGTGTAGAAAACCGGCATGTCGATCGGAAGCTCCCCGGCTGCGGCAATGAGAAAGACGGCTGTGACCACGTAGAGTTCACCTATGTGGAGGTGGTTGGCGGGCCGGCAGCGGCGCGCAAGCGCATCAACGCCGAGATTATGGCATGCGTGCTTTTTGGCCCCGGGACTGACAGCGAGGCGGCCAGGGACACGTGCAAATCCAGACCTACATTGTCCGAGTGTAAATCCACGCCTGAATTGGCCGCACAGGCCGAGATCGACTTCTCTGCGAGCATCTATAAGGACCATCCCTCCTGGCAGCCGTCGGCTCTCTCCCGTTGGGTGACGGTGCTGCGCACCGCGGCCCCCGTCCTCAGCCTGGGATGCAGCGAGATCAGCAGCGGCGGGGCGCATCCCATATCCAGCGCGGAGTATCTCAACTTCGATCCGGCAACCGGCGAGCCGATCAAGCTGGTCTCCATCCTGAAAGACGGCGCGATGGCGCGATTGACCGCGATCGCAGAGACCCATTTCCGCCAGAAACGAAAGCTGGCCGCGAACGCGAAGCTGGAGGACGAGGGTTTCACCTTCCCCGGCGGCCGTTTCGAGTTGAACGATAACTACGGCTTCGGCGAGAAGGCGCTGCTCTTCCTCTTCAATGAAAATGAAATCGCGCCCGGTTACATGGGCCCGACATTGGTGGAGATCCCGTACTCGGAGATACGGGACCTGATCCGCCCGGAATTTCCGCTCGCGGAGCTGCCAGGAGCCACTGCGCCAAGGCCGACTCGGACCCAAGGCCCGGCCCCCGGGCAAGTGCGCGAGAACCCGAAGGATGGCCTCAAGTATGTTTGGATTCCCCCTGGTACGTTCATGATGGGCTGCTCGCCGGGGGACACCAAATGCGGCGATGACGAGAAGCCGCCGCACCAAGTGACCATCACGAAGGGCTTCTGGCTGGGGCAGACGGAGGTTACCGTGGGGGCGTACAAGCGCTTCGCAGGGGCGACAGGAAGGCAATTGCCGCCTGAGCCGATGAGTCCCGGCGGGAAGCCGCTCAACCCGGGGTGGGGCGACGAGGCCATGCCTATCGTGATGGTGACCTGGAACGACGCATACGACTACTGCACGTGGGCGGGAGGGCGGCTGCCCACGGAAGCGGAGTGGGAGTACGGGGCGCGGGCCGGGAGCACGCAAGCCCGCTACGGAGAATTGGACGACATTGCCTGGTACGCGGACAACAGCGGGCGGCAGCGTTTGGACAGCGATAGGATAGACCCAAGTGAATTCTGGTGGCGCTTGAACGAAAACGGCAACGGCATGCACGAAGTCGGCCAGAAGCGTGCCAACGGTTTCGGGCTGTACGACATGCTGGGGAACGTGGACGAGTGGGTGAACGATTGGTACGACGAGAACTATTATCAGAATAGCCCCTCCCAAGACCCTGCGGGGCCGGTGACCGGGGCGGGGCATATCGACCGTGGCGAGTGCTGGGGCAGCCCCGCCATGGTCGTCCGCGTGTCGCGCCGCGACGGGGACTGGTACGTTCCTGGCGCCAGGAGCATCGAGGGCGGCTTTCGTTGTGGCGGGGAGGTGTTCGCTACCGCCCCCGCCGGGCAAGGGGCCAGGACCGAGTCCCCCCTGGCGAACCTTGCCCAGATGAAACCTCAAAGTTCGGGCCAAGAAGCTCCTGTCGTTCACGTTCCCTTCGTAGGATGCAATGCGGACGGTCAAGTCGGGCCTGTGGCAGCGCCAAAGGGCGACGAAAAGGTAGTGCAGATGGATGCGAGCACAGCTCAAAGGCTCGCTTATTACAAAGCTGGATTCGGGCCAGGTGTTCTCGCTCCACGTGGTTGGTACTGCTTTGGAAGATATGGCTCGAGCGGCTCTGGCCTGTTCGTAACACCCCAACCCATCAAAAGAGATGATTTGTTGTCTAGAACCGGGGGCGGGTTTACCGGGCCGGCCATTCAAGTATCTCTCATGACTGGAGGTACATCAGGGAGATTTACCGTTGCCCGCTTTATCGCGCGGCTTTTTCCGGCACAAAAGGCATTTGTAGAGAGTGTAATTAAAGAGGGGCTTGAGCCGGCAAGCGATTTTCCGTTTGGTCCTTACCCGAAGGATAAGTTAACGATTCGGAGTGACGAGGTCGTCGAATACCAGACACCACCAAACTCAGAGGGACTGGGTACGATGATGGGACTGCCAAAAAACGACAATCCGATTGACGGTGTTGCAATTCTATTCAGCGGTGACGGCCTTAACGTGCTGCACTTAGCGGCGCGGTTGCCGTCTGATATACATGACCTTACATCAGAGATCGTTAAGCAGTGGGAGCGAAACAGCCGAGCAAGCCTATCTGAGAAGTGAGTGGTGTATGAGCGGCGGCGTGGTGGCTGCACTCGCACTGACGCGCTTGCTCTCAAGTTTGCTCTTCGGCGTCAGCCCAACCGATCCGTTGACATTTGTCGGCGTTTCGATCGTCTTGACCCTCGTTGCGCTCGTCGCTTGCTGCATCCCGGCGCGGCGGGCGATGGGCGTGGACCCCATGGTGGCGCTGAGATGCGAATGAGGCAAGGCCCTTTCAACCGCACACTACCGCATGTTGGCCCATTTCCGCGGTAGAACACATCGCGACCCTTCCATGCGATGCGGCAGCTTTTATGCTTCCTTCTCTCACCTCTGGTCTTAGCGGCTAGGAAAATTCGCTTGACACCGCCGACCGTTGACAGTTAATATATGGGTATGCCATATATGGATGCGAAACCATCTGATCTTGAGTGGAAGAAGGGCAGTGCTGAGCTACTGATCCTCTCACTGCTGGAGGTTCGGCCGCGCCACGGCTACGACGTCAGCAAACTGATCGAGCAGCGTTCCCGAGGGACGCTCCGCTACCACGCGGCCTCGCTCTATCCGCTGCTCTATCGCTTGGAAAAGCGCGGTTGGGTTCAAGGCCGATGGGTGGAGAAGAGCGGGCAGCGGCGGCGTCGCTATTACCGCCTGACGGCGCAGGGGCGAAAAGTTTTGGCTGCGCAGCGTCGTGGCTGGCGAGTGTTTGTCGAGGCTATCAAGCGCATCACGGAGGTTGAACATGCCTGAGTGGAAGGAAGAGGTTAGCAGGCGGCTTGCATCCTTGAAGCTGGCGCCCGCGCGTGAGGCGGAGATCGCCGAGGAAGTGGCACAACATCTGGAGGATCGTTACCAGGAGTTGGTCGCCAGTGGGACAACAGAAGATGAAGCGCGTCGCGTGGCGCTTGAGGAGCTGAGCGACGAGAACCTACTGGCACGGGGACTGCGGCGGGTGGAGCAAGAGGTAGCGCAGGAGCCCATTGTGCCGGGCGGAGAAGGGAGGAACAACTTCCTGGCGAGCCTCTGGCAGGACATTCGCTACGGGTTGCGAATGCTGTGGAAGAATCCCGGCTTCAGTACCGTTGCTGTCATTACGCTTGCCCTTGGCATCGGAGCGAACACCGCGATTTTCAGCTTGGGCAATGTCTTCATTTTTCGCCCGTTGCCCGTGAAGGACGCCGACCGGTTGACGGTAGTGGCCGTGCAATACCGGGCAGACGCTGACCCTAACCAGCTCTCCTATCTGGATTACGTGGATTACCGTAAGCAGTCCGACGTTTTCACGGACATGACATTTTACGACCTCAACATCGCAGGACTCGGTTATCGAGGGCATGCCGACCGCATCATCATGGCCTATGTGCCGAGCAATTTTTTCACGATGCTGGGGCTTCATCCCGCGCTCGGGCGGCTCATCGCTCCTGGCGAAGGCGACGAACCGAAAACAGGCCCGGTCGTCGTGCTCGGTCACAGCTATTGGGTGAGGCGTTTCGGCGGAGACCCGGGCGTGATTGGGAGCAACGTCACTTTGGACGGACAAATGGCAACGGTCATTGGCGTGGCGCCGGAGGAGTTTCGCGGCCCTTACAACATAGTCGAACTGGACGCCTATGCCCCAATCGGGATGTACGGAATGGCGTCCGGGAATTCCAGCTTCTTCACGGATCGGCGCGACTTCGAGTTGCGCGTCCTGGCCACCTTGAAGCCCGGCGTAACCACAAAGCAAGCCGAGGCTGCTCTGAACGTCATAGCGAAGCGCCTGGCAAGGGAGTATCCTCAAGTCGATCAGGGCGAGATCGCGCGCGTGATTCCTGAGCGTCTCGCGCGCCCCGAACCGGCGGTGGCAAATTCCATGCCGCTGGTAGCCACCGTCTTTCTGGTGATGGTCGGCCTCGTTCTGCTGGTGGCCTGCTTCAACGTCGCCAACCTGCTTCTGGCGCGAGCGGTGGTGCGAGAAAAAGAGATGGCGGTTCGGGCCGCCATGGGCGCCAGCCGCGCGCGTCTCATCCGGCAAATGTTGACCGAAAGCATTCTTCTTGCGATTGCCGGCGCCGTGGGTGGCGCGCTGATGGGGAACTGGGTGATCCGCGTATTGGAGAGGTTGCGCCCGCTTGGCGATTTCCACCTGCGGCTCGCCTTCACGTTTGACTGGCGCGTGTTCAGTTACGTGACGGGCGTCGCGTTAGCGGCAGGAATTGTGGCCGGACTGGCTCCGGCGCTGCGCATCTCCCGCGCCAATCTCAACGACACTCTGCGTGAAGGCGGTCGCGGATTGATTGGCGGCGCCAGGCGGCACTGGTTGCGCCACGGATTGGTGGTGGCGCAGGTGGCCGGCTCGTTGGTCGTGCTCGTTGCGGCAGGGCTTTTCACGCGCAGTCTTACCAACGCGGAATCCATCGACCTGGGCTACGATCCGCATAATGTCCTGAATCTGAGCCTCGAGCCGAAACTCCAGGGCTACGATCAGCCGCGCGCGGAGGCGTTCTTTCGCGAATTGCTGAGCCGGGCGAAAGCGCTCCCCGGGATCGAGTCGGCCAGCCTGGCATTCTCGATTCCATTGGGCTACTACGGAGATGGCAGCAGCGTGTATGCGGAGGGCCAAGCGCTTCCGCCGGGCAAGCGCGTCCCGGGCGCGGGTTATAACTGTGTGACCCCCGATTATTTCTCCACCCTGCGAATGAGGATCCTCAAAGGGCGCGCATTTACCGAAGCCGACACGAGCACCTCTCCACCTGTTGCCATCGTGAACCAAACCATGGCCGAGCGGCTTTGGCCCGGTCAGGACGCAATCGGGCGGCGCTTCAGCTACCAAGGCGCTTTGGGTCCGTATGCGACCAAGGATAAAGGCGCTTCGGGTCCATTTGTGACCGTCGTCGGCATGGTGCGAAACGCGAAGGTAACGGGCCTTCTGGACGCACCAGGAAATTTCTTCTATGTGCCCCAGACGCAGAACTATAAATCGACCCACGTCCTTCAATTGCACACGTTGGTTCCGCCACAGTCGCTGATCGTTCCGGCCGAGGCCCTGGTGCGCGAACTGGACCCGAATCTGCCCGTCTACGACGTGATGACAATGGAGCAGGCCGTGGCCGGCGCCAATGGGTATTTTCTGTTCAAGGTGGGCGCCGCCTTTGCCGGGTCCCTCGGTGCTCTCGGCCTGCTGTTGGCAGTGGTGGGAGTTTACGGCGTGGTCTCCTATGCTGCCAGCCAACGCATGCACGAGATCGGCATCCGCATGGCGCTGGGCGCGCGGCCGCGCAGCGTGCTAGGGCTGGTTATGCGACAAGCAGTGGTACTGGTCGGCGCGGGAGTTGGCCTCGGTGTGCTTGCCGCGCTCATGGTCAGTCGGACCTTGGTGAGCTTGCTTGTCGGTGTGCCTTCCTATGACCCGCTCACCTTCGCCAGCGTTTCAGCGTTGATGCTGGCCGTGGCGCTTGTGGCATGCTACATTCCCGCCCGCCGCGCCGCTCGCGTGGACCCGATGGTGGCGCTGAGATACGAATGAGGCAAGGCGCTTGCAACCGCACACCACGCCTTCGCCAGCCCGGATTTCTCACCACGTTCGGACGCTCCTAGGGGGCCGCCCTTCCAGACCCGTGGTGAGGAATGCGGGCTAAGCGTTGCCATGCTCTGAAAACGCATCATATGTTTCGATTTTGGAGCATATGCTCTATAATTGAGACATGCGTTTCCGGCAACCGCTCGATGATGTCCTCCGCACTGCCACCCGTGTCAAGATTCTCCGTGTTCTAACCCGCAATCCCGAGATGATTTTTACGGGCCGGGAGATCGCACGCAACATTGGGGTCGCCAGCAGCAACGTTGGCCGCGCTCTTTCCGGCTTGGAGCGAATCGGGGTGCTCCACTCGATGGCCAAAGGGCGCTCACTGCTTTATCGGTTGAATACCCGGCACATCCTTTGTGAAAGGTTGCTGCGTGACCTGTTCGAGAAAGAAGTCGGCAATCTCAACTGTGCCCTTGACGAACTTCCTCTCAACTGGCCCCGCGACATACGGAGCGTGATCTGTTACGGCAGCGTGGCGCGGGGTGAGGAGCAGATTTCGAGCGACGTGGATCTGTGCTTCGTAGCGCGAGGCCCATCCAGTCGCAGCCGCCTGGTGCGGAGACTCGGGGAAGTGCAGGCCGAATTCTACCTCCGTACGGGGAACCGTTTTTCGCCGTACGTAGTCTCTGCCCCCAGTTTTGCCGCCCGTTATCGAAGGGGAGATCCACTGATCCGCAGAATCGCCAGCGAGGGTTGGGTACTTCGGGGTGACCCCATCGGAGAACTTGTGAAATGACGGCTAAGTCAAAAACTTGCGCGGTTCACTCCACCCTGGCAGAGAACTATTTCAATAAAGCTCGAGAATACCGTGACTCGATGAACCAGGCCCTGGCGGACCGACGGCCCAATGCAGCAGCTCTGAATGGAATTCATTGCGCCATCTCTGCCGCAGACAGCCTCTGTGTTCGTTTTCACGGGAAACGCAGTTCGGGCAAGGATCACAGCGATGCTGTCCTGCTCCTGGCGGAGCTTTTCGCTGATGGGGAAGCTCGACGTCAGGCCAATCGCCTAGGGATCATCCTGGCAAAGAAGAATCAGGTGGAGTACGAGGAGCGCATGTTCTCACAGGCGGAAGCCGCTAGCCTGGCAAAGCAAGTCGAGCGTCTCTTCGGCTGGGTCGCGTCCAAGATGGGGAAAGGCACTTAACTAGGGGTACGTCCCCCTGAGTCATTGCCTTTCGGAATGAAAGCGAGTACCGCTGCCTTTCAGCTCTGCGGTTTTTGGGGGCGGGACTCGTCACTGCTTTTCAGGGGTGAGGGGGAGCGGAGAGTTCCGCATCCCAGAAACTCTGCGGCTCTTCGGTGGTTCCTAAACGAAGAACCGCAGAGTTTGAAATGCACAAACTCTGCGCTGCTGCCTGACCCCCGCCGCTCTCTTGTTCATTTACAGGTTGAAAGCAAGCATCTATCCAAAGCCTGAGGGTCAGATCGTGCCTACTTTCGCGGGCGGTGCATGCGTCCTGATGGTTTTTGTCGGGATGTATGCGACCCTCGGCATGTCGATGCCATCAGAGCGTTTCGTCCATGCCCAAGGTCGAACCGTCATTCCAAAGATAGAACCTCCCGGCCGCGGCGGGTCGCTCTGGACTTTTCCGCCGAGAAACAGCAGGGCGATCCCGCTGTAGCGGGACCGCAGGGCGGGATCCCGCTCTGCGGGACAGACCCGAAAGTAGTATTAGGTGGTGCATCATGGCTTCGCGGAGCAACGAGGAGCTTGAAAGCACGCAGCAATCGGGGTGAATATGGAGAGGTCCTCGAAACCCTGGATTCCGGGGTGATCACGATGGCGAGCTGGTGGCAGAATCTGCGTCATACCCTCCGCGTGCTGGGCAAGCATCCCGGCTTCACGACGGTCGCGGTAGTCTCGCTAGCGCTGGGAATCGGCGCGAATACCGCCATCTTCACCCTGCTCAATGCTCTGCTTCTTCGCGACCTTCCGGTCCGGCAGCCCGAGAGCCTTGTGGAGCTTTCAGTAGTCCGCCGAGGCGACAAAATCATGTTCTCGTTTCCGATGTTTCGGGAGATCGAACGCGGGCAAAGGGTCTTTTCCGGCTTGATTGGCTGGAGTTTCGGCGAGATGGCCAATGTGGAAATCAATGGCGTGCTCTCGCAGGCCGAGGCACGCTCGGTCACCGGGAATTACTATTCCGAACTAGGCGCGACTCCTCTTCTGGGAAGGCTAATCACGCCAGACGATGTGAATCTTGGGCGGACCGGAACGTCGCCGGTGGCCGTGCTCAGCTACGGATTCTGGCAACGTCGGTTCGGTGGGGCTTCGGACGTTATCGGAAAAGGGATTGGAATCGAGGGACAGCCCTTCACCATCATCGGCGTGACGCGGAAGTGGTTTACGGGCATGACCACGGGCGAAGCGCCGGACGTCACGATTCCGATGAAGAGCACCGATGAACGGTCGCGGCTTTGGGTGTTCATCACCGGTCGGCTTAGGGAGGGTGTCAGCGTTGCCCAAGCTCGGGCGCAACTCCAATCGTTCTGGCCTGAGGTGCTGCGAGCGACGGCTTCGACCGAGACTCCCGGACTACGGCGTCAACTATTCTTCTCGATGGGTTTGGATGTTGCGCCAGCCGCGACGGGCATTAACGCCGCGCTGCGGTCCCATTTTACGCGGCCGCTTTATGTGCTCATGGGCATTGTTGGACTGATCCTGCTGGTTGCCTGCGTGAACCTGGCGAGCCTGACGTTGGCACGCGCCGCTGCGCGCAGCCATGAAATGAGCGTGCGCGTGGCTCTGGGAGCCAGCCGCTGGGCGCTCGCCCAGCAGGTCTTGACGGAGAGCCTGGTGCTGTCAGCCTTCGGAGGGTTGTTGGGGCTTGCATTCGCGTACTGGGGGAGCCGCCTGCTGGTGGCCCTCATGACGGAGGGATACCTCACCCCGGTCACGCTCGACCTGAGCCCTGATTGGCGTGTGCTCTCCCTCACCGCGTCAGTGGCCATCCTGACCGGAATTCTCTTTGGTCTGGCTCCCGCATGGCGTTGCTCGCGCGAAGACCCGGCTTCCGTACTACAGCAGACTGCGCGCAGCTTGGCTGGCTCAACGGGGAAGTTGGGCAAGGCGCTCATCGTCACGCAGGTCGCCCTTTCTCTTGTCTTGCTGCTAGGCGCGGGCCTTTTGGTGCGAAGCTTCCAGAGGTTGTGCGCCGTCGATCCTGGCCTCCAGGAGAGCGTGCTCGAGGTGAGCCTGTATCCCAGGCCCGGCGGTTACCAGAACCTGGACGTGAACAGCTATCACAGGCAACTCCTCGAGTGGATCTCCAGCCTGCCGGGCGTGGGTTCGGTTGGCTTCTCGGATATTTCCGTTGGTGGCGGGCAACGCTGGCAGGACACAGTTTCGACGATGTCAGCCGATTCGAGCGCAGGCGTCAACTTGATGGCGAATGGGGCGATGGTCTCGCCGGGTTTTTTCCAAACGCTCGGAGTCAGCCTGGTTCGTGGCCGTGATTTTGACTGGATGGATGACGAGCAACACCCGCGTGTCGCCATCGTCAGCAACCGTCTTGCCGAGCGGCTATTCCCCTCGGGCAATGCCCTCGGCCAGCGCATTCGCTTCAGCTTCATGCCCGAACTTCAGGATCTCGAAATCGTGGGAATAGCGCGCAATGCGCGGATTTTCGATCTCCGCAATGCGGCTGCCCCCGCTGTATATCTTCCCTATCTTCAGCATCCGAAATTCTCGGAACAGGGCGATCTTTTTGTGCGGGCCAAGCAGGCTCCCGAAGCGCTAGCTAGGACCGTGGGACATCAGATCGAGTCGCTGGGGCGCGAATACCCCCTGCGCACCAAAACGGTTGGGCAAGAGATCAGCCAGGCGCTTGTGGAAGAGCGGGTCACCGCGCTGCTGGCCGGCTTTTTCGCGGCTTTGGCGCTCTTGCTGGCTTCGGTCGGCCTGTACGGACTGATGTCCTATGCTGTTACACGCCGCACCCGCGAAATCGGTATTCGCGTGACGCTCGGCGCGCAGCCGGCGACCGTTCTTTGGGCCGTACTGCGAGAAGCGCTGGCGCTTGCTCTGTTTGGGATAGCGCTCGGCATTCCTTGCGCGCTTGCAGCCAGCCGGCTCATCGCTAGCATGCTTTTCGGGCTTTCGTCGAACGACTTGCCTACCGTTGCCGCGGTCTCGCTGTTGCTCCTCATCGTGGCTCTGTTTGCAGGCTACTTGCCGGCGCGGCGGGCCTCGCGCATCGATCCAATGGTCGCGGTGCGCATGGAATCTGGGGAGTAGGGGGTAGGGAATAGGGAACAGGGAACAGGGAACAGGTGCTGGGGGCTGGGAAGGAATAGCGCGCAGTAGGCACATCACAGCACGCAACAAAACCGGGGAAATGGTGGCGGAAAATGCTGAACTTCCTCTCCGCATTCCCTATTACCTGTTCCCTAGCTCCCGCCCCTACTGTCTTCCCTCCGTCTCGCGTCGGCCGCCCTGGTATCCCAGGCGAAAGGAAATCTGCTGGCTGGTGGCGCGAACCAAGCGGGCAATTTCGGGCAAGCGCGGAGGAGTCACGCGCGTCGCAGGTCCGGCCACGCTGAAAGCCGCAATAACACGCCCGGTATGATCGAACACCGGCGCGGCCACGCAGCGCAGGCCTTCGACAGCCTCTTCCTGGTCCAGCGCGTAGCCTTGCTCGCGAATCTGCTCCAGTTCCTTCCTCAGGTTCGCCAGACTCGTGATGGTGTGCGGAGTAAAACGCGCAAAGCCTCGTGTGTGGGCGATCTGGATCAACAAGGCCTCGCTTTGATAGGCCAAGAGGATCTTACCGACGCCGGTACAATGCAAGGGCATTTCCCCACCGAGGCGCGCGTCGAGGCCCACCGGCTGGGGACTCCCGAACTTATCAATCGAAATAGCCCGAGTCTCCTGCAGAATCGCCAAGTGGACGGTCTCCTTGGTTTGTTGGTTCAGTTCCCGCAGGAGGGGTTGAGCCACCAAGCGGAAATCGAGGCGATCCAGAACCTGCAGGCCCATCCGTAGCACCTTGAAACTGAGTTGGTATCCGCCCGAACCAGGCGCTTCTTCGACAAAACCGTGGCGAACCAGGTTCACAAGCAGGCGGTGGACGGTGCTGATGTGAAGGTGCAGGCGGCGGCCCAATTGCGTGAGCGTATAGGCTGATTCCTCACCTTCCGCCAGAGCTTCCAAAATGTTCAGTGCCTTTACGAGCGACTTAACGGTGTAGGCACCTCCTGCCGAGGCAGGTGGAGCTTGGGCATTTTTCATAGGGTGAGAATTATTGCAGGAACCAAGACAGTGTCAACAGGTTTCAGGGTCTAGGTGTCAGGTGACAGGGGCTAGGTGCTGGGGCAATTTTGGATTTTAGATTTTGGATTTGGATTCACCCCGCCTACTGCCAACTGCCAGCTGCCAACTGCTTACTGCCTTCTGCTCGGGGGGCTCTGCGAAGAGCGGCGAGGGGATTTGCCGGATGCCTGCTATAATGCACGACCATGACGCAAACGAACCCATCGTCCTCCAACTCACAACCACAGAAACGCTTCCTTTTGGCAGGGCTGCTGGCCGCTTTCCACAGGCGTGGGCACGACGGCGGATGAGAAAAGCCCTCCTTGTGCTATAACTGACCGTGAGAGGTTGGCAATCCACTATTTCAGTTATCGGAGTCCCACTTATGCTGGAAGCGAAAGACAACCCAAAGCTGGATCACGCGCCCCGGCTGTTTTCACCCGGCAATACCTTGCCCTTCATTTTGGTGACCGCGTTGTTTTTGCTTTGGGGCATTCCTAGCAATTTGAATGACATCCTGATCAAGCAATTCATGAAGTCGTTCGAAATCACCCGTCTCAAGGCGGGATTGATCCAATCAGCCTTCTACATGGGATACTTCCTTCTTTCCATGCCCGCAGCGCTGTTGATGCGAAAGCATGGCTACAAAGCGGGCTTGGTGACAGGACTTCTTCTTTACAGCGCTGGCACCTATCTATTCTGGCCGGCCGCCATCGTCGGGCAGTATGGCCTATTCCTGTTGGCCTTGTTTGTAATCGCCAGCGGCGCAGCGTTCCTCGAAACGGGAGCGAACTCCTTCATTGCACTGTTGGGTGATCCTAGAACCTCTGAACGACGGCTCAATCTCTCGCAAGCCTTCAACCCTCTGGGGGCCGTGACAGGTGTGTTTGTGGGAACGGTTTTTATCTTTTCAGGGGTCGAACTGGGCCCCCGGCAGGTCAACGCTCTTAAGGCTGCTGGTAGGTACGACGCGTACTTGCGGACAGAGACAATGAGAGTCGTGACGCCCTACCTTGTTCTGGGCACGGTGGTCTTCATCTGGGCATTGCTCATACTCAGAACCAGATTCCCCAGAATCGCAGAAGAAGCAGAACCCGAGGGCAGCCGTCAGCACGGCAAGCTTAAGGACTTGTTCCGGTACCCGCATTTTGTTCAAGGAGTGATCGCGCAGTTCTTTTATGTGGGGGCCCAGGTGGGAACCTGGAGCTACTTCATTCAGTACATGCAGGACTACACGCGGCAACCGGAAAAGGTTGCAGGCTACTTCCTAACCGGAAGTCTTGTGGCGTTTGGCGTCGGGAGGTTTACCGCGACCTACCTGATGAAGTTTATTCAGCCCAGCCGACTGATGGGGATTTACGGGTGTATCAACGTGATGCTGGTGGGTGTTGGGGTTCTGTTTCCGGGCTGGATTGGCGTCTGGGCGGTGTTCCTGACCAGCTTCTTCATGTCACTGATGTTCCCGACCATATTTGCATTGGGTATTAAGGAGTTGGGTCCGAACACCAAGCTGGGCGGGTCCATGATCATCATGGCCATTATCGGCGGTGCGGTTGCCACACCCATCATGGGGCTGCTGTTTCAACTGACCCATAGCATGGCGGTGGCCATGCTCGTGCCTTTGGTCTGCTACACCTTCATCACGTATTACGCCTTCATTGGCTCGAAGGTGCGGCTGCCTGAGATGGCGGAAGTTGCCGTCGGATAGGATGTCTGGCCTGTCATTCCGAGCGAAGCGAGGAATCTCGTAGGTCGATTGCTTCCAGAGCGAGATTCCTCGCTTCGCTCGGAATGACAAAAACGTGGCACTGGCTTTCTCTGTCCATACTCATCAGACCGAGCCAGCTCTTATAATAAATGAGAGGTGAGAATTGCCTATGGAACCGAAGACGCTAGATGACCTCGCCATTATCATCAAACCCAAGAAAGATAACGTTGCCGTGGTGACGGCGGATTTCATCGAGCAAGGGACCCAGCTCAAGGTCGGGGACCAATTGCTGACGATGTCCGGGCGCGCCCTGCGCGGGCAGAGCTTCGCCATCAAGGAAATCCCTGAAGGAACGCCCTTTATCTCTCTTGGCGATCCCATCGGCTTGGCGTCGGTTTCACTCAAGCCCGGCGACCCGGTCGACGAAACCAATATCCAGCGACGGCTCCCACGTCTGGTGGTGCGGTATCGCGACAACCCGGAGCCCACCCTGCTTGACCCCGAGCTGGCGCGATTGACGTTCGACGGCTACTTACGCAACGACGGAAGTGTCGGAATCCGCAACCTGGTTGGCGTGGTGACCTCTGGGATGTGCTCGTCCACGGAGGCGGGGGAAATCGCCAGACGCGCGAGGCGCGAAATCTACACGCGCGAGAAGTTTCCCAACGTCGATGGCGTGGTCCCCATCGTACACGAATCAGGCTGCGGCATGCCGGACGGGCGGGCGGTTAGGATGTTGAACCAGTGGCTCGCCAACACCCTGCGGCATCCCAACCTGGGCGCGGCGGTTTATATTGACCTCGGATGCGGGAAGACCTGCGTGGAATGCTCCGCCCCGATCTTCCAAACCGCCGTCCCGGATTACAACCAGCGCGTCGTGAATATGACGATCCAGCATCTGGGCGGCAGTCGCCAGACGGTGGAGCGCGGGCTTGAAATCGTCGAGAAGCTGCTTCATTACGCAAACCAGTTCAAACGCCAACCGGCGCCAATCTCAAAACTCATCGTCGGGACCGAATGCGGCGGGTCGGATCGCTGGTCGGGGGTGACTGCTAATCCTGCCGTGGGAGTCGCTTCCGACATGTTCGTGAAGGCTGGGGCAGCCGTCTTCCTCCCGGAAATCCCCGAACTCCAGGGCGCAGCGATGGTGGACCTCGCGCGCCGCGCCCGCACGCGCGCTGTGGGGAAAAAGTTGATGCAGGCTCTGAAACGCTATGAGGCCTATGTGAAGAATTTCGGCGAGGATTTTCGCGATAACCCTTCCCCCGGCAACATCAAAGGCGGACTCTACAATATCTATTTGAAGTCAAGCGGTGTGAAGGCCAAAGGCGGGACATCCATCGTTGAAGACCTGATCGAGTACGGCGAGTGGTTGGGTGACCGAAAAGGCCTGTACGTTCTCTATACGCCGGGATACGACCACCTTTGTACCCCTGCCCTTTTCCTGAGCGGCGCGCAGGTGACGCTGTTCACCACGGGCCGTGGAACCGGTATCGGCTGCGCTCTGGGACCGGTAGTGAAGATTGGTTCCAATCCCCAGCTCGCCCGTAGCTATGAGGATTTGGATATCGATGCGGGAACCATCCTGGAGCGCAAGGAGACCATCGAAGACGTGGGTCGCAAAATCTTCCAGGAAACCCTGGACGTGGCTTCGGGGCGCAAGCTCACACGCGCTGAGGAGTCCGGCTTCCACCACGAGTTCAAGATCTGGGACCAACTCTGGCCGGCGCTGTAATAGTTGTCAGTCGTCAGTTGTCAGTGGTCAGTTGGTTTTCAAGATGATTCAATAGCAAGGAAGCGGATGGCATATCACGGAAAAGCCGGAAGAAGAGAGAACTGGCGCCTTCATCCGGAAACAGATTCAGCAGATCAAGGCGAAGCTTCGTCAATTCATCGCCAACGAGGATTACGAAGGTTTCAAGAGCGCGCTAGTTTACGACCTGGGGATACCTTTAGGGAGCGAACGGTTTCGTTCCTTGGAATCAGAGTTTTGGAGGCAGGTCGCGGCTTGGAGGAACGCCGAGTAGACTCTGGGGCGTCGACGCGGTACAATGTCAGTGAAGGGATTGGCATCGGTTCTTGAGGAGCAAACATGTTACGCACCTATAAAGCGATCTTGCACGGTGACCATGTGGAATGGCTCGACAAGCGCCCTGAGCAGACGCTGCCGGTGCCCGTACACATTACGCCGCTGGAAGACACCCCTCTGGAACCAGCAGGCGAACGGGGGCGAGTTATGGCCGAAGCACTCGCCGCCCTGGCCAGCCGAGGGACGTTTGCCGCCATCACCGATCCTGTTGCCTGGCAGCGCGAGGTACGCCACGAGCGCACGTTGCCTACCCGTGAGCGGTAATGCTCCTCGACAGCAATATTATCATTTTCGCCGCGCAAGCTGAGCACGCCACGCTTCGGCAGTTTATTGCCGATCGCACCCCTGCTGTCTCGGTGATCAGCTACATCGAGACGCTCGGTTACCACCGTCTGAGTGAAGAGGAACGACAGTTTCTGGAGCGATTCTTCCAGGCAACTGAGGTGCTGCCGCTGTCGGATGCCGTGGCGCAATGGGCTATCAGGCTACGGCAACGGCGCAGGATGACGTTGGGCGACGCTATTGTTGCCGGCACGGCGGTGGAACATAGGCGTGTCCTTGTCACCCATAATACGGACGATTTTCGCTGGATTAGCGAGATCAAGTTGCTCGATCCGCTGGCAGAGCGTCCCTGACAAGCGCACGGAGTTGGTAGCGGTTAGCCACGGTCACCTCACGGCCTCTGCGTTTCATTTTGGTTCGTGGATACCTGATTGCCGATGCACCCGCCGATAAACCTTTGTGGGTTGTCGCGGTGATGTACGGACGCCGCAACCCCCGCGAGATGGCCGCAATCCCCAGAGGCAGAGAATAACCCCACGTTCCAAATAGGGTAAGTCTTAAATCATTCGCAGAACCCGCGCCAGTCGCGGGGTTGCCGCGTGTCAAATGTCCGGGTCAAAAGTGGGTCGTGTGATTTATTAAATGGACTTATAACTCAGGACACCAGCCAAGTGGACGACTGCCCTCGCGATTGACGGATCATTCCCCTCGCGCGCCAGTTTCGATCCCAGAATCGCCTTGGTGTTCTGTCCGAGGTCAAGCGAAGACCCGAATCGGCGCAACTCCTCCGCAGCATCATGTTCGCCGCACAAGATGGCAATGTACATCAGATAAAGAAATGCAACCGGGTCAGAAATCTCGTCCGAGGCAAATTGGAGCAGCGCCGACCTTACCCAGTAGCACACGGCATCACGTAAAGTACCATGCTCAAGTTCAAGGTATCCCAAGTTTGCGCAAAGGTCTCTCTTCCTTGTGGACGCTCGAGTGCCTGCAAGATACGCAGCCTTTGCATCCGCGAACCTCCCTTGCCGTTTCAGGGCGATGCCCTTCCAGATGTGAGGAAAGTAGAAGTCGGGAAACTGAGCGAGCGCGACCATGATCGCCTGCTCTGCCTTTGCATACTCCCCACCATCAACCAAGCCGGGCAGGTTCGCCATCTCACTCATTTCCTCCAGCTTGCGAGGGTCCGAGTCGCGGGCGAAAGTGAAGTCGAAGCACGAGTCCACGTACGGATCGCCGGTCTTTGCAATGCGCAATGCGGAGGCAGAACTTGTCGATTTCCTCAATGACCGGGCATTCAACATTCTCCAGAGTTCCGCGGGGTCTCGAATGCCTTCCAATCCCATTGGGAGCCTCGTTTGTTGGCGACTGACGTCGATCTCCCGCAGTTGGCCTCTTGCCATAGCGCCGGCAGCCCCGGACGGTAGTAACGGCTCAATCAAATCGGCGAGATATTCGGCTCCGAAATGATTCCACGACAGGCTCAGCGTCGTGAGCGTCGTCGGCAGCTTTCCTGTAATCTCCCGGATGCAGTCGTCGTCGATCCTGTTGCCAGACAGATTCAGTTCCGTGAGCGTCGTCGGAAGCTTCGCCAATAGTGCGCGCAATCCGTCGAGATTAAAGCCGGCGTCGCTGAGGATTAACCTTGTGAGCGTCGGCGGCAACGTCTCCGCAAACGCCCGCATTCCGTCGTCGCCCATGTTGGAGTTGCTAAGGTCCAGGGACTTGAGCGTCGCCGGAAGCTTGCCCGCCAACGCTCCCGCCACGTCTTCCACTAAATAGTGGAAGTTGAGGCTCAACTCCATGAGAGTAGCCGGGAACTTTTCCGCCAACGCCCGCAATCCGTCTTTGCCGATATTATTATCGCCGAGATTCAGCGTCGTGAGTGTTGGCGGCAAGTTCTCCGCCAAGGCTCGCGCACCATCGTCGCCGATCTTGTTGAATTCAAGGTCCAGTGTCGCGAGCGTCGCCGGGAGCTTCCCTGCCAGGGCCCTTGCGCCATCAGGACCGATTTCGTTGCCTCTCAGCTTTAGTGTAATGAGCGTGGTCGGCATATTCTCCGCCAGCGCGTGCGCACCCTCGTCGCCGATCTCGGCATTTCCAAGTTGCAGCGTCGTGAGCGTCGCCGGCAGCTTGCCTGCCAGGACCCTCATGCCATCGGTGCCGAGCTTGTTCCCGCCCAGGTTCAGCAATGTCAGCCTGTTAAACCCCTCCTCCTTCACAAGCTGCGCCGCGTCCGCTACAGTGAAATATGTGGAACGTAAGTCCAACTCCTGGCGCCAGCCGCTCGCCTTGCACGTCTCGATCTTCCGGCGAATTTTGTCGCTGGAATACACAGTCACCGTCGTAGCCGAACCCGCCCTTGTATTTCCACTCACCTTAGGCAACGACTGAGATGGTGGTGTCTTCGGCTGCGACGATGGCACCCGTGGCGGCTGCGGCGCTCTAAGGGTTGCGGGTGTTGGCGACCTTGTGCCGCCACCAAAGAGTCGTCTCAAGAAGTTCATGCGTCTCCTTTTGCCACCGCTGAATCTCGGCGATGCGATCAACTATCGAGATTGTGACAAGTTTATAGACTTTTCGTGAACTGTCGCGTGACCACCAACCCTTTCTCAAATCCCGATCCGCTCGCCTTCGCCCACGCTGATGTCATCGTTGCGCCGGCCGTAAAGGCCGGTGGGCTTTTGCGTTCGAGTGCCCCACGATACCCCAGGCGACCTCGATGCGCCCGCCGTTCGTGAGGTACTCCGTAATCCCCGTGGCGCGCAAGGTGTGGCAAGCTATCGCCGTTTCAATTCCCGGATCGGAAGTATGGCGACGCACCATGCGCCAGGCATCTCCGCGCAGCATCGCGTCGCCGGAAAGTACACCCGAGCCAAAGCCTTGTTACAAGAGAGTCCCTTCGGGAGATCGCAGACGCCAAAAAGCGACCGTCTGCGCCAGTCCGCCCCTGGACGTGGACACCCCAAGCCTAACCTAACTTGCGAGCAAGCGCAACGCAGTACGGCACCCGAGCCTTCTCTCGTTTGTAGCACGGCCATCTTCGCCGTGGTCCTGCTCATTACTTTAATGCCTCATTGATCTCGATATCGCGCTTCAGCACGTCGGTCAAGAGCTCCGACAGATCAATGCCCTTTTGTCCGGCCTTGCCGGAGAAGTATTCCCAGACGCTTCGCTCAATCGAAGCGGGCAAGAAGACCTTTGCGCCGGGCGGAACGTAATGGAGGCCTCGGACTCCTTTGCTGAAGTCGATCTCTGCCGGCATCTTTTCATCTTCGAATGGTCGGTCATTCATAGATTCTCCTCGTAGTGGATAGCTGGGTTCAGGCTTGTCTTTCCTCGGTTGGTCGGAAGACTTGAGTGAGGATAACGCCGATTGAAACCAGCACGACACCCCCGAACACCAGCCCGTTCAAATACTCGTGAAGGAAGAAGTGAGCGAAGAGCGTCGCCACCAAGGGAGTGAGGGAGGAGAAAGCGTACACGCGGGCCACGGCCATCAGGCGCAAAGCCGTAAACATGCAGTAGATGGCAAGAATGCCGGAAAGGACCCCGCTGGTAAGGAGCGCCAACAGTGAATGCCGATTTATGCCGAGCAGCGCCGGCCCGCGGCCCAAAGCGATTAATCCCACCAATCCAACCAACACGCTCGTGGCAAACTGCAAGAAAATCGCCGTCGATTGGTGGGCGCCTCGAAGCTGACCGTCACGCCATAAGACTCCTGAAATCCCGTAGGTGAGGGCTGTGGAGAAAGCGAGGGGGATGGCCCAATACCAAAGCGGCGATGTGGGATGCCCCCGGAATTGCCCCCACGAAAGGGTGACCAACCCAACAAAAATCAACAAAACACCAAGCACGGCATAGCGAGGAATCCGCTCACGCAGGAAATACCAGGCAATAAGCGTCCCCCAGATGACGTAGGTCTCCTGCACAGGGATGGTTACCGTGACGCCCCCGACACGGATGGCGAAGTAATAAAGAAACAGTCCTAGCGTCGAGACAATGCCGGCCCAGATGAAAGAAAGAATGGCGCGCCGGCCTATATACCGGGAAGAACCGGGGCGCAGTTGGTCCAACGTATGATGCTTCCAGACCAGAAAGATGCCCAGAAGCAAACTGGGCAGGCCCCGGAGAAAGGGCCCGATCAGGGGGTCGGCGTGGATGACCCCAAGGCGGTCGAAAATGTTGGCCGAGGCATAGCCCAGGACCGAGCCTGCGGCCCACGGCTCACCGCGGCGACGGGAATCCCGGCGTGGCATATTGACCATTCGGTTCGTCGAATAACACGGGAATCTGAATTGAAACGACCGATGATTATAAGGGCATATGAGGCTCTGTCAAACGTCTTTAGAAGTGGACATTAGGTCTCTTGAGGAAACAGCCGCCGCGGTGCTAAGATTGTCTCGGTAAATCCCCGACCTTCGGGGCAGGGTGAGGGAAGGACTTGAATGCGCGCCTTTCCAATTCCCAATCGGCGGTAAAGCCCGCGAGGGGTGGTCCGAAGCGCTCGAGCTAGCGCATGGGAGTCCGGGAAAGCGAACCGGCAAGCAAGAGGATAGCCAAGGTAGCCGGTGCAATCAGCGGACAGAGCGTAGAAGGCCTGCAAGCCCCAGGACCCGGTGAAACTCCGGGGCCGACGGTACAGTCCGGATGGGAGAAGGTCAGGACGGAAGCCGGTCTGTGGAGCGGATGTGCGTTCACCGGGATGGGTGGATAACATTCGACGCCCGCTTTCTTAGGCCTGCCAACTGTTCCCTCCCGTTTGCCCCGATAAAAAACTTGGATGTTGAATTTGTTGGACAGCGCAGCAAAACCGCAACCGAACCGAGACTCTCTGTGCTCTCCGTGCCTCTCGAGCCTTCCGCAACCCAAGAGGAGACTCACCACAGAGGCCACAGAGTTCGCAGAGAAGAGAGCGCTCTGGAGTGCGGCAGCTTGCTGCCGCTCTTGCTCAGGCCAGTTTGCTGGCCGTGCACAGGATCGTGGTATTCGGAGCGGTGAAGCGCGAGCAAGCTCGCAGGAGGAAAGCGGCAGCAAGCTGCCGCACTCCAGCGCGCCTGCGGCCGCCTGCGAAGAAGTCGACGATTTGCGCCACAGAGGACCGAGTCGCCGGATACTCGCCAGCCCCATGATGGCGGTTCTCCTATTCCTGGTTGCCACGCCGGCTCACAATCTTTACGGACAAACATGGAACAGCCACCTGGAAGGAATTGTGCTTGACCCGAGCGGAGCGGCAGTCCCAGAGGCTGCGATCGAGCTTCGCAATCCTGCCACGGGCCAAGTCCGGCAGACTCAGACGGACACGAACGGCTTTTACAGCTTTCCTTTCTTACCCGTAGGAAACTACGAATTGGAAATTGCCAAGACGGGTTTTGTTTCCAAGGTGGTCCGCGGGTTGGCGCTCCGAGTTGGAGAAACAGCGCGTGTCGACATTCGGCTGGAAATCGCACATCAACGGGTCGAAATCCAAGTTGACACTCGACCGCCCCTTGTAGAAGCCGCTTCTCCTGCGATCGGGGATGAGATCGAGAATCGGCGCGTTAGCCTTCTCCCGTTGAACGGCCGCCAGTTCTCCCAACTCGCCTTGCTGGCCGCCGGTGCGGTTCCTCCCTATCCCAACAGTTCCACGCAGCAATTCAACACCGCGGCGCTGGGGTTGGGTTTCTCGGTGGATGGACAACGCTCCGAGCGGAACAACTTTTCACTCGACGGCGTCACGCTGATGGAGCCCTTTGCCTATAGCCTCACGGTGAACCCTTCCGTCGATGCCATCCAGGAGTTCCGCGTTGTGGAGGACTCCTATGGGACCGACCAGGGCATTACGTCGGGCGCGCAGGTTAACATTGCATCTCGCTCAGGCGCCAACCGCTTATCAGGCACAGCCTACGAGTTTCTTCGCAATAGCGCGCTGGACGCCAAGAATTTCTTCGACGATCCGACCCGTCCCATCCCTCCCTATCGCCAGAACCAGTTCGGCGCCAGCCTGGGTGGGCCAATCCGTCGTAACCGCACGTTCTTTTTCACCAATTACGAGGGCTTGCGCATTCTCCAAAGCGTCACGAATACAACCTTGCTGCCTCCGAATGCTCTCCGCCAGGGAAATTTCAGCGGCATTAATCCCCAGACGGGCAACCCTTTTCCCGCCATTATTGACCCCACTACAGGCCAGCCCTTCCCGGAGAACACAATCCCGGCATCACGAATCGACCCCTTGTCCCGCGCTATCCTGGATCGGATTCCCTTGCCGAACAATCCCAATGCGCCGCCCGGCGAAAACAACGACATCAACGTGGGGCTGCATCGCGTGACCACGGACCAGTTTATCTCGCGAATAGACCATGAGCTGACGCCTAAGCACCAACTTTTTGGGCGATTTCTCCTGTTTAATGGGCAGCAACTATTTCCTTTCGTGCCAGACTCGTTCGCGCAGAATCCCTCCGCCCCGCCGGGATTTGGCACGAACCACGATGACACGGGAAGGAACCTCGCACTCGGCCTTACTTCCGTCTTTCGGCCCACGCTCATCAACGATTTCCGGTTCGGCTACGCTTACTATTTCGGGACCAAGGAAGCTCAGAACATTCACAGCCATTTTCTTGAGTCGCTGGGAATCACCCGCGCTCCGGGGGCCACCAACGATGGCATCCCCGCCATTAACGTTCCCGGCTACGCGGACATGGGCGATAGCGACATCTTCCAACCTCAAATCCGCAAGAACCACACTTTCCAGTTCACCGATAACGTGGCGTGGGTCAGTGGCCGGCACACCTGGAAATTCGGCGCGGATGTGCGGCGTTACCGCCTCTTCTATCTGGTGGAAGATTTTGGGCAGGGCCTCTTCTCCTTCAGCGATGGGGCCGGGTCGGTTTCCGGCACTGCATTCGCAGATTTTCTTCTCGGCAGACCTTTCCTTTCTTATGCCCAGGCGGGCAACTCCGGCGGAAACGATCGTCTGGACTATTTCGGCGCCTACTTTTCCGACGAATTCCACGCCACGCGCCGCTTAACCCTCACTTACGGCCTGCGCGAGGAGTTCTACTCACCTCCAACCAACGCTGACGGACGAGCCTCTATTCTCGATCCCAGCAACGCCACGCAGTTCATTGTCCGGAACGACCAGGGACAGACATCGGCATTAGTTGCAAACCCGCTGATTCAGACCCTCCAGAGCTACTATGGGCTATCGTTCATTACCTCTCAGCAAGCCGGGCTGCCGCCCTCACTGATCCGTCCCGATTGGGCAGGATGGGCGCCACGCTTCGGCTTTGCCTATGACCTCACAAAGCGCCACGCCACTTCCCTGCGCGGGGGATTTGGCGTCTTCAATTCTCTTGGTGAACTCGACTATGCTTCTGAGACTCGGCTCAGCGCGCCGATCACGGAATTCCTCTTCGGGCTCGACACGTGCAGATTCGACGGACTAGGCGCTTGCGGCCAATCATACGCGCCAGCACAGCTCAGTTATCAACTCGCTTATCAGCTTGGCAATGCGCCGCCGGTAGCGATCTCCTCCCCACCCAATCTCCGCAACGGCTACGTCTATGAATGGAGTATGTCAATCGACCATGAAATCGCGCCTAACACTGTTCTTTCGGTGAGCTATGCCGGATCCGACGGGCACAAACTTCCCCGCCGGGGATTGCAGAACCAGGGCATCCCGAATCTGCCTGACGAAAGGCGAGGCTACCATCCGCAACCCGGCTCGAATCAATTCATTCGTGCTACGGATGTTAACTCGAACTACAACGCCTTGATCGTGCGCCTGGAACGGCGATTCTCCCACGGGATCTCCTTTGTAGGTGGCTACACCTTTGGCAAGTCAATCGATACGGCTTCGGGGCTCAATGGTACCAATCAGGCTCAGGACAACTATAATCTGAAGGCTGAGCGGGGCCTTTCGGATTTCGACATCCGGCACCGCTTCGTCTTCTCGAGCAACTGGGAACTTCCCTTCGGTCCCGGCCGCCGGTGGATGCGCGGAGGTGCGGCAGCCCGGGTGTTCGGCCATTGGGACATCTCGAACATCCTCACGCTTCAATCCGGGCAACCTCTCACCGCCACACTGCCCACCGCGCTCAGTGGCACCGACTCAAACGGCACCGACCGACCTGATTTGATCGCCAATCCCAATTTGCCGGCCGGTCAACGCACTCCCTCCCGGTGGTTCAACACGGACGCATTGGTTGCGCCGCCTATTTTCTATGACAACCTCGGAGCTTACAGCATTCCGGGGAATGAAGGCCGCAACGTCATAACGGGCCCTGGACTGGCATCTTGGGACATGAGTCTTCAGCGCCAAGCGCGCTTGAGTGAACGGCTTAATCTGGTGTTTCGCTCCGACTTCTTCAATCTGACCAACCACCCTAACTTCGACCGGCCTGGCCTCATCTACGGGACTTCAAATTTTGGGAACATCAGTTCTGCAGAGAATTCCCGCCAAGTCCAGTTCTCCTTGCGGTTGAACTGGTAGCTGATGAAAAGGCGTCGCCCCAAACCCATAGACTTCCGCTCAACCATGCTTCCGCCGGGCACGCCGTCATCAAGTCACTGCTGCGCGGCGCTTGGCGGGTTCACCTCCGAGGCCGCTGTGATCATAACCAACGCGAACTCGAAGTCCTTTGATTTCCCGCCTCTGCTGGTCCCGTGAAGGCGCATTCGATGATCGTGGATGGTGAAGGTGACTTGCTGGCCGAGGGCCAGAAGGTCGGCCTTCTTCTCTACCTTCTGTTGGATGTGGTACTCGGTCGAGCCTGAGCGCAGGACGTACTCGCGGCAGGGCGGTTCGCCGGTCTTCATGAGACGCCCGCCGCAAGGGACCGAGTTCATAGTGACAATTGTCGCCGTCTGGCTGGCTTCTTTGTCTCGTGCAAGAGCCGACAGGAGAGTTGCACCGATCACAACACTGAGAACGAGCACAGTTTTCATAGCCCAGCCTCCGCTTTGACCCCTTTCTGCTTCGATTCGGGTGACGCTCCGCGCCGGAGCCAATGACCCAATCAGGGTCTGCCAGCCTTGTATCACGCGTTCCGAGGCGTGTCAACCGGTCCCCTGCGGCGGCGTGTGCGACACAGAAGTGACGCTTCGGTAATTGCGTCGTCTGGAGCGTGTTTCCGAGCGTATTAAGTGCGCTAAGAAAAGGCCCGGGCAGGGCCTGCGGGATAGCCCAGGGCCCAAGCCTGGGTCCAGAAGGCCCTCTGGTGGGCTCCCCCCCCGGCTGATTTGGGACGTCGTAGGGCATTGCGACCGCTTGCCTCTCGGCCTGCGCGCGCGCGGCGAGTTCGAGTACGTGGGCCGCAAACCCCTCGGCGACGGCTTTACCGGTGTCCCCGTTCGCGAAGTGCACGGCGCCCTGCTGCGGCCTTTCGACGACGGGCGGACGAGCCTAGGGGTTAATTTCCTTCTGCCCAGCGGCTACTCAGGACAGACCCTTGAGACGCTCGCGTTACCCAGCGACGCCGAGCCTTTTGAGCGCATCGTCGGCGTTCCCACCAAGCCGTATGTCTCCCTGACGTTCACGTACTACTTTGGTTCGCCATAGGGCCATCAGGTGGTCCGGTGATCGGGCAATTTAGCGACAGCGTGACCGGGTGATTTTGTAATCAAGGCGGCCAATCGCCGCCCCCAGCGGCGTTGGGTCTTCGCTTCATCCGCGCCACAACTGCACAAGGCGCGGCCTCGGCCTCGCGACTTGCTCCGCGGGGCCGGAAGGCGGTGCCCGCAAAAAGCCCACGACGAGAAGAGCGCTCGTCGTGGCTGACAGCCGCTAATTCGCGGGCAACGCCGAGCGCTCCGATTGTCCCGCAATCTCGAAATCAATCCACTGGCTGGCCGTCGCGTATTTCGGCTTGGCGAGTTTGTCGGTAACGATAACCTGGAACACGTAATCGCCAGGCTCCAGGCCAGGGCCGAGCTTCAGATGGCCGCTCAAGGACAATCGTCTTAAGTCGGTTTGGTTGTTGCCATCAAACGCCTTGTTGAAGGCACTCACCTGCCGCTCGTCGCGAAAGATTTGAATGCTTTCTTCAAGGTCAGGAAGCCGCGTGACCCGGTCGAGACGGGCGTTATAAACCTGCACGCCGTAGGTCACTTCGTCGCCGAGTTGGAACCGGCGCACCGCCGGGCTTTTCTCCCCTTCGCCTCTTGCGTTGAGGATGATGCCCGAGAGCGCCAGCCTTCCTTTGCGAGTATCCGGGACGTCGATGAACAGGCTCGCGGAGCCCACCCGCTGAGAAACCGAGTCGCGAACCCCGGCGCGGAGCTGATACCGGCCTGGCTTCACCGGAAAATCGAGCACGTGATCGAGGCCGTTCTTCAGCGCTCTCCCCAACTGCTGGTCGTTGAGTGAACCCGTGAAGGTCGCGTCCTTCCCGCCCACTACCCTTCCGTTGTCGCCGAACGTGAGGGCGGCGGCGTCGAACGCCACTTTCTTACGCCCGTCGGGTTGGTTTTCGACTTGCAGATCCCGTGCGTCGATGTGCAGCAGGGATCGCAGCGTAGCCGCGCCATGCTCGTCATACAAAACCTGGGAGACGAGATAAAGATGAACTCCCCCTGAGCTAAACGGCGAGGCCAGCGCCGCCGCCAATTGCTCGTTCCTGGTGCGGTACACTGGCCTCGCTTCGTCGTCGGGAATCCCATAGAAGCCGGTGCGCGAGCGAACGCGCAGGCCCGGGATTTTGACCTTGACCTGAATTTTGTGGTAGGCCCGGCGGCCATTCTGGGCTTCGAAAGTGGTCTCCGACGGTTTGTAACCAATCAAGTAATATCCGCTCTGGTCATCCAGAATCTCTCTAATGCCCAGGTTGAGGTCGTTCGTGTCGTGGACAAGAAAGCCGCCGCTTTGTTGAGCGAGATATTCCATGCCCTGTTGCGAATTGAAATACTGTAGGCGCCGTTCCCCGAGGGCTTGCTCGAGGGCTTGCTCGACTTCCGCTGGCGAGCGCCCACCGGTCGAGTCGGCGGCGGTGAGCCCGAGGGTTTGAAGTCCGCGCGCGTCAATCACGTACACGACGACGGCGGACCGATTGGCCAGATCGACCAGGGCACGCAGAGCCTCCAGCACGCGACTGTCGCCGACACTCTCGAGAGAGAGCGGTATGCCGTCAGAAAACAGGATCACCGATTTACGGCCGGGCAGTTCACGAAGTCCTTTCACCACGTAATTGACCGCGCCGAGCGAGCCGTTAGTGAATTGGTCCGCGAAGAAGGCAGCCTGCTCCTGGCTGGCCGTTTCGTGGCCTACCAGCGCGCTTGCTGGTGTGGGTTGACTGCCCCCTTGGCTGAGCCCACCGGCTCCGCGCCTCGAATTCCCCTCGGCCGGCGCCAGGGGAGTAATCGCGAAAATCTGGCCGCCCCACATCGGATACCAACGGATGCGGTCAATCGCGGCGTAGAGCATCCGCTTGTCGTTCGTGAATTGCTGCATGGCGCCAAGGCCGCTGGCGGTACGGAGAATCGCCACCAAGTCGCCCGGCTGCATTTGAACGTCCACGAACTTTTTCAGGGTTTGGCGAACATAATAAGTGTCCTCGAACGACAAGCTGAGGTCGTCCACCACCAAGGCGATGGTCCTTCGGACTTGCTCGGGACGGAGCGGGACCGGCCGGGCCGGCGCCGTAGGCGCGCCTGTCTTGAGGGGCGGACGCTCAATGGGTGGTGCGACTGAACCTGCGGGACCAGTTACGGATACGTAGGAAAAGTTCGTGATCTTCTGCGGACGGCGGTCCTCGAGGATTTCGAAATCCTCCGGTTTCAGATTCGTGACTTGGCGGCCCTTGGAGTCGGTGACCACCGCGTCCACTTGAACCAAGTCCACCGTGATGCGAATTACTCCGCCCGTGCCGGGTTGTTGCGGAGCTTGCGCGAAGGCGGGCATCAAACCGACAAGCAGAAAAATGAGGTGTTTGCGCATGGCTAAACCTTCCGCAAGCGCAGATTCTGCGGGCAGCCCATGCCTGCCGGTTCTGTGGCCCGAAGACAGGAAGCGAAGCGTGCGGTTCTCAACACACTCGAACGTCTGAGCGAGGACTGTCACCCTCAAAGACGCCGGGTGGGACACCGGCGCTAAGGAAAAAGCCTACGGCGAGGGGAACGCTCGTCGTGGCAGCCCGCTTCCGGCCAGCACTACTTATAGGTATACCGGACGTCCACGCGCACTCGGACTGGAACCTCGTCCAGGGATGAGGAGAAATACTCGTACGGAACCTCGTCGAGAGGGCTCGCTGCCCCTCCCGTCGCGCTGCGCCCCAAAGGCGAAACCGATGTCCACTCGATCCCCGTGATCTGAACCTTCATGCGCCGCGCAATTTCGTCTGCCAGGGGCCGTGCCTTGTCCACAGCCTGAAGCGTAGCTTGCTTTTCGTATGGGGCAGGGTCCTTGACGGAGAAGGCGACTACTGAGGATCCTCCCATCGAGATGTTCGAAATGGGCATATTACTGGGAGACGCCCCCACTTTGCTCAACTCGTCCAGCAGCGCGCTGACTCGTTTGTTGAACTGGGTAACATCATTTAGTTCCGGGCCCTCGAGGTAGATGTAAACGTTGTTATACACATCGAACCCGGTTGGCCGCTGACCTCCGGGGTAATACATCCCGCCGCCTGCGGGGGCAAAGCGGTTGCCGCTGAATCTCACTTGCTCGTCTTTGGTGCCCAGCGCGGTCAAACGCGCTTTGACGTCCTCGACCTTCTTGTTGTTCTGGTCGAGCGCGTCGGCGGCAAGAGGAGAGGTCGAACGAACGGTCATCAAGACGATCGCAATGTCCGCCTTGGCGCTGGCCTTTCCGCTTGCGTTGACGCTGATGGTAGGTTTCGGGTTCACTTGCGATTGTTGGGCGCTCAAGCTCAGCGTCCCAATGCAGGTGAGGACGAGTAGCCACAAAACACACATTCTTTTCATGAGCAGACCTCCTGGTGCAACTGTTGGGCGTTACCGCAAGGTGTACGTCGCAAGAACCCGTACGGAAACTTCTACCGCCTGCGGGCGCGAAGACTTGGGATTGTCGGGAAGTTCTTCGATCGTTGATTCTCCCGGCAAAGGGTCATAGCTGACTTCCAATAGCTGTGGCTTTTTGCCTGGTGTCGAGGCCGTTAATTCTCGCAAGCGCGTCTCAATCCCGGCCCACGCTTTGTCGAGGGCTCGCCGGTACAACTCGTCTGCTTCTCGCACGGAGAAGACCACGCCTTCCGCGTGGCTCGCTCAGCCGCTTCCAATACAGGTGACGCAATGGGAATTGTAGCGAGCCCCCAAATCCTCCAGCTTGGCAATGATGGCATCGCGGGCCGGAAGCTGCTCGCCTGCGCGCGAGCTCACAAGCTTAAACACAACGTTCCTGGTATAAACCATTCCCGCTGCCTCTTCGCTCTCCGCAGGCGTGATGAGGTTGTTGCAGATCCGATAGGAGAGGTTCGGAATCTTCAAGGCATCGACGGCGGCGAGGAAATCCCCGAGGCGCTTTTCCCCCTGCCTCGCCGCTTCGGAGGCCAAGCCTGATTCGTATTCCATCTTCATCAACAGGTAGTAGACGTCGGGCGTGGTGGTCTCCGTCCCAACGCTTTCAATGGTCCACAGCCGGGCGCCCGCCTTGGGCGCCGGCTGCTGGGCGAGAGAGGTCCGCGGAGCACTCCAACAAAGTGCCAGAGCCGCGACGGAACAGACGGTTTTCACCATGCTGGTTTTCATACGCTCAACTCCTTGCGTGCGGTCCCTTGAGGGCATCTTCCAGCGCCGATGGGAGGGTTCTCAAGGTCTCCCGTTCAGCGCCGTCGGCACGGAGCAGGATTTTTCCTTCCTTGGATATGAGAATGACAACCGGTATCTTGCGGACATCCCAGCGCGCAGCTTCATCGGGGGAGCGGTCGAAGTCGACGGGGACAAGCTGGACTTCCTTGGGGTGCTTATGGGCGAATTTCTCGAGAATCGGTTGTACCGCGTGGCAGGGCTCGCACCAAGGGGCTGTGAAAAACAGAATCGTCACGTCTGCAACTGCATCATCTTTCCCGGCCGGGAGGGTCGACGTGGCGCATCGCGCGGGGACTGTGCCCAGGATGATCGTCAATAGAACAACTGCAAGCATGGTTCGCCTCTTCCTAAACCGAAAGGCCAAACCGGGCACGGCCAGTACCTTAACGGACTTATCCTAGTTCACTCTCCTAAAGAAGTCCAGCATAGGCCGATTTGAATGTCGTTGGCGCGTGAAATGACCCGAAGCAGCGTACTTTGGGTCCTAAAGGAACGGGCGCCGCAACCCGGACATGCGATCCATCCAGGCGCGATGCCGTGCGGAGGCAATAGTGGACCGAACCGGCGAGCGCCGGGCGGCGAAAAACCGCGGACCTAAACGACAGGTCGGCGCTGCGCTTGCTCGATCGGATACGAGACGTAGATGTCCGCCGGCTCCCGAATGCGCGACTTCGGACAATCGAAATGAAATCCTGGCGGGGGCACGCCCATCACCACGGCGGCTTTTACAAAGACTCTAATGCCGCACCCAGTCTCTGTCGATAAGCAGGGTGTGGAACTTTGTCCGACTCGAGCATCCTGGCTGCGTTTCGCGCTGCTGCGCGCGGGCGTGGCAGCGGTGTTGCTCGTTGTTCCATGCATGGCGCTCGATCCGCGCAAGGCGATCACGCAGTACGTTCAAACGGTATGGACCACGGAAGCCGGTCTTCCTCAAAGCTCGGTCTACTCGATCGCTCAAACCAAGGATGGCTACATTTGGTTCGGCACGGAGCAGGGATTGGCGCGCTCTGATGGCGTGCGATTCACCGTGTTCGACCGACGCAACAGCAAAGGGCTCGCGGCCAATTATATCCAGAGATTGCAAGCCAGCCGTGACGGGAGCCTGTGGATCGGCACGGACAGCGGCGTGACGCACTATCAAAACGGTTCCTTTCACTCCCTCACCACGCGGGACGGCCTTTCGAATGACAACGTGTGGGCTCTTGTCGAGAGCCGGGACGGCAGCTTGTGGATCGGAACGGACCAGGGCTTGAACCATCTTCGGAACGGTAATATCCGAGTTTACGCAACCAAAGATGGACTGCCCGGCAACGCCATCAGGGCGCTCCTCGAGGATCGCGCGGGCGTTCTGTGGATCGCCACCAGGGATGGGCTGGCGCAATTCGATGGCAGCCGATTCACGATTTACACGACGCGAGACGGGCTTCCAGACAATTCCGTGACGACGCTGGCGGCCGCGCCTGACGGCGCAATCTGGGTTGGCACGTCTCATGGCGGGCTGGCACATTTGGACAGAGGGAAGGTTTCCAACTGGTCGGCCGGACTCCCCAAGAATGACATCGTCTCACTGCTGGATGACGGCGATGGCAATCTCTGGATCGGGTTTGACCGGCACGGCATCGGGCGTCTCCGCCACCGAACGCTCGATCGGTACAGCTTACCAGAGGGCTTGCCCAGCGCGTATTGCACCAACGCTCTTTTCAAGGACCGTGAAGGAGACCTCTGGATCGGATCGTTCGATGCCGGCGTGGTGCAATTGAGAGACGGCAAGTTCACTAACTTTGGCAAGCGAGAAGGCCTCTCCACACACCTGGTGTGGGCCGTACTCGAAGCTCGCGATGGGACCATTTGGGTGGGAACTGACAGCGCGGGTCTGAACCACCTCAAGGATGGCAAGGTCGAGGTCTATACGGCCCGCAATGGGCTTCCGGCACGCCCCCTGGGTTCGCTGCTGGAAGGCCGTGACGGGAGCATTTGGCTTGGATTCCATAACGGATTGCTCGGCCGGCTCAAGGATGGACGAGTCAAGGTCTACCAGGACCCGCTCTCCAAGCAGGCTGCGGTCGACTCCATATTCGAAGATCGTAAGGGCGACCTCTGGGTCGGCATGCTGGGTACCGGGCTAGCTCGATTCAAGAACGGCCGGTTCGAGCACTACACCGCCTCTGGCCAGGTCAGATCGATAACCCAGGCGCCTGACGACGCGTTGTGGTTTGCGGCCGAAGAGAACACCGTGAGCCGGCTTCAGGGCAAACTCCTGACGGTCTACACGCGGAGGAACGGGCTGCTGAGCGACCATGTGATGTGCCTCTACGTTGATCGGCAGGGAACTGAGTGGGTGGGCACCTTAGATGGCTTGAACCGCATCAAGGATGGCCGGGTCACTTCCTACTCAGTCGACCAGGGGTTGTTCGACAATACCGTGGGTTCGATCGTGGAAGATGATTCGGGAAACCTATGGATGAGCTGCGATAACGGAATCTTCTGTGTGCGGAAACAGGAGCTGAACGATTACGCCGAGGGGCGTGTTCGGTCAGTTCGCAGTGTCGCCTACGGCACAGTCGACGGCTTAAGGTCGAAGGAGTGCACTTACGGCGCCACGGGCTCGGTGTGCAAAGGCAGGGATGGTCGGCTGTGGTTTACGACGATGGCGGGATTGGCCGTCATTGATCCCAACCACATCCTGAGGAACGAACTGGCGCCGCCCGCGTGGATTGAGAGCCTCTCGTTCGACAAGAAGATCGCACCTTTAGAAAACGGCATCCGTTTGGGTCCGGGATCCGGCAGCATGGAGATCCAGTTCACCGCACCGAGCTTCGTGGCTCCGGCGCGTATGCAGTTCCGTTATCGTCTGGAGGGATTCGACCGGGAATGGGTGGACGCGGGCACGCGCCGGACGGCTTACTATACGAACCTGCCGCCCGGCCGCTATACGTTTCAGGTCCAGGCGGCCAACAGCGATGGCGTCTGGAACCGGACGGGCGCCTCGCTGGAGTTTGAGTTGCAGCCGCACTTTTATCAAAAGACTTGGTTCTACACTCTGTGCGGCTTGGCGTTGGCCCTGGGCGGATGGGTGTTCTATATGCTTCGCCTCCGGTTCCTGTCGCGGCGCAATCAGGAACTGGAAGAGAAGGTGACCGAGCGGACGAGAGAGCTGGCAGAGCGGAAGGAGGAACTGGCGCGGCGCACCGCGGAATTGCAAGTCGTCAACCACGAGCTCCAAAAGGCCACCGAGGCTGCCGATGCCGCCAGCCGGGCGAAGGGCGAATTTCTGGCCAACATGAGTCATGAGATTCGCACTCCCATGAACGGCGTTCTGGGCATGACCGATCTGTTGCTGGACACTGACCTCAACCCCGAACAACGCGACTACGCGAGCCTGGTCAAGTCGTCCGCCGATTCGCTGCTCACCGTCATCGACGACATTCTGGACTTCTCCAAGATCGAGGCGGGCAAGCTCGAACTGGATCCGATCCAGTTCTGCTTGCGCGATAGCCTGGCCGTAACCCTCAAACTCCTGGCTTTGCGAGGCTCCCAGAAAGGCCTGGAGTTGACCTGCGACATCCAAGCCGAGGTGCCGGAAGAAATCATCGCCGATGTCAGCCGCCTGCGGCAGGTGATCGTCAACCTGATCGGGAACGCCATCAAGTTCACCGAGCGGGGTGAAGTGGGGCTCGAAGTCGGCGTCGATTCGCGCCCAGGCGACGAGATTCAACTCCATTTCAAGGTGCGTGACACGGGGATTGGCATTCCCAAGAAGAACCAGGCCACCATCTTCGACGCTTTCTCACAGGCCGACGGCTCGACGGCCCGACGCTTCGGGGGCACAGGGCTGGGGCTGACGATCTCTTCCCATCTCGTCAGGATGATGGGAGGGCAGATCTGGGTGGAGAGCGAACCCGGCCAAGGGAGCTGCTTCCACTTCACGGTTCAAGCCCGGGCGGCGACGAGTATTTCTCCGGTCCGAACCATCGACGAGAGCGAACTGGTCGGCCAACGGGTGCTGGTGGTGGACGATAATGCCACGAATCGGCGCATCCTCGCAGACATGCTGCGGCGTTGGGGGATGGTGCCGGCGCTGGCCGCCAGCGGCTCAGAGGCCACGGCATTTCTGGGGCAGGTAGAGGCATCAGGCCGGCCGTTTGCCCTGCTTTTGATCGACGCCCATATGCCGGATATGGATGGGTTCGAATTGGCTGAGCAGATCCAGAAACACCCGGGCATTTCGAGAGCCAGGATCATCATGCTGACTTCGGCGGGTCAGCGAGGCGACGCCGGCCGTTGCCGCGAGCTCGGCGTCGCGGCGTATCTCACCAAGCCCGTGGCGCAATCCCAATTGTTGGACTCCGTGCTCGAGGTGCTTGGCGCGAAAGCCCTGGTAGGCGAACCGGCCTTAATTACGCGCCACTCGCTCCGCGAAGGTCAACAAAAGCTGCGCATTCTGCTGGCCGAGGACAACGCCGTCAATCAAAGGCTGGCGGTGCGCCTGCTCGAGAAACGGGACCACGCGGTGACGGTCGTCAATGATGGGCGCGAGGCTTTGGCGGCCCTTGAGAAGGAGAACTTCGATGTTGTCCTCATGGACGTGCAGATGCCGCAACTGGACGGGTTCGAAGCCACGGCGCTCATTCGCGAGAGGGAGAAAGCTACGGGCGGGCACCTGACCATCATCGCCATGACAGCTCATGCCATGAAGGGCGACCGCGAGCGGTGCCTGGCCGCCCAGATGGACGGCTACGTCCAGAAGCCCATCAAGGCGGAGGAACTGTTCAAGGAAATCGAGAGCGTCGCTGGTCAACCCCCCGCGCCCGAAGGAAGGGCTGGATGACGCGGCTTGACGCACGTGCCGTTGGAGGCGCCCCAAGTTCCCAGCGCGTAGCCACGGTGCCGCCGCGGCCTACGGTCCGCCGATCTTAATGGCGGGCGACCAGTCCTGACCGTGGGCCCTTCCCCATGACCACAAGCCCACGGTCAGCAAACCACTGACCGCGGGGTGGCGCAGACATCGCTTTGAAGCTGTGAAATAATCCCGAAGATGCGGACTTTGCACAGCGTAAGTTATTGAATAATCGGCGTCGGGTTATGACTATTCTGGATTATTTCACAGCTTCTTTTTGATTTCTGCGGCATCGCAGTGGGGCGGTTGTTTTACACCTTACCGAAAAAGACCGATGGCGAAACATGGAAACGCTGGCTGAGCCGCGCGATGTGGTCGCGGTTCAATCGACGCTTGCCGGAAAGAACCAGTGATACAGTGCTCTCGCTACCAAGTTCCGCGGCGATGTCCCGTTGCGAGAGTCCATTCCGATCGAGAAGAAAGCGTAGTACGTCGATCGGGTCGGCGTCCGGCACCGGGTAGCGCTCCGCCTCGTAGCGCTCAACAAGAAGCGTCAGAAGCTCGATGGCGTCTTCCTCTTCCGGCGTTGGGTCAGACTTCGCCGTCAGCTTAAAGAGCGCCTCCGTGTACTTCGCGAGTTCCTCATCCGAGTGGATGAGGTGGGGTGCCCCCTGCCGGATCATCTTGGTCGGATTCGCCAGTGCTGTGCTCATCGTGTAACCCCTTTATCCCAGTTGGCGGGATAGTCGTACTGTTTATGCGTCAGGAAAGACCGGATATAGATGTGTCCTTCTGTGGTCCCGCCATCCTTCACGCGCGAGTAATGAATGATGGTGACCAGGCGGTAGCGGTTCTGACGAATATTAAAGATCACATACCCCTTCACATCATCGGCATCCTTGAAAACCTGCCGGACTTCCTCAAAGTTCCGCCACCGCGCGGCCTTCGCGATTTTGCGCCAAGCCATGATTTGTCTGGCGGCGTCTGGATATTGCTTCATAGCTCGGTTCAGGTGCTTTTCGGTGACGACATGCATGAAGGTTCTTTCAATGTCCTGCCGCAACAAGAACCGTTGCACTTCCCAAGATACTTTGCAAAATGAAAAGTGTCAACAGAAACTTCGCATTTTGCAAAGAACCTTCTCGATGTAATTGAACCGATTCTTGCCGCGCGCCAGGGTTTCGGGACAGACTCTAAGGCTCCAGGCTGGACAGGACCTAACGCAGGTGGTGATCATGTCCCGGGGAGATACATTTCTCTCGATACACGCGTTGGACCATTAAGTTGTGCGTAGATGGACGGGCGCCGGCATGGTTACTGCCGGGTGTGCCGTAACTCCGGCTATCGTCAAGGGAGACGTCTCAAGCCGCTTGCTCCGGCTTCCCCATGTGTACGAGGATACGATGCTTGACCAGGCCCCGATCCAATGGGATCACGCCATCCCGCACGCGCTGGCCATCCATCTCCACCCACGACACACCTCGCTCGCAGCCTTCCGGATTCTCGACCTGGATCTCGTAGATTGCTTCACCGTGACGATAGCGCAGGCGGAAGCCCCCCCACCATCCGGGGATGACCGGATTCAACTGCATGTGATCCCCGCGCACCTTCAAGCCCATGACCTCTTCAACCCAGGCGCGGTACATCCAGGCCGCCGAACCCGTATACCAAGACCAACCACCCTGACCGATCCGCCCGGGCAATCGGCACACGTCGGCTGCAACCACGTAGGGGTCAATCCCATAGCGCCACACTGCTTCCGAATCACGCGCGCGCTCAATCGGGTTGAGCATGCGCAGCATTTTTGCCGCCCGCGTACCGTCCCCTCGACGTGCCAAGGCCATGGCGAACCACAGGGCGGCGTGAGTGTACTGGCCTCCGTTCTCCCTTACCCCCGGAGGGTACCCCTTGATGTATCCGGGTGACGGCTTCGATCTGTCAAAGGGAGGTGTTAAGATCAGCACCAGTCCTTCATCCTCGCGAACGAGATGTTTCCACGCCGATTCTAAAGCCCTATCCGCGCGATCTGTGTGGGCTGCGCCACTCAGCCAAGCCCAGGATTGGGGCAGGGAATCAATCTTCGCCTCTTCATTCGCCGAAGAACCAAGCGGCGTGCCATCGTCGAAGATCGCCCGAAGATACCACTCCCCATCCCATGCTGCTCGCTCGACATGCTGAATCAGCGCATTCCTGTCCTGATGGTAGGTCTGACTCAAATCTGGCCGACCCAGTAGCTCAGACAACTCGGCCATACCCTGAAGCACATCCACCATGAACCACGCCAGCCAAACGCTCTCCCCTTTGCCTCCAGCACCCACAAGGTTCATCGCATCGTTCCAGTCCCCTGTTCCCATCAGGGGCAAACCATGGGGTCCAAAGGTCATGCTACGCGTGACGGCGCGCCGGCAGTGCTCAAACAGCGTGGCGTGTTCAAACGCGACCTCCGGTGTGAAGAGCATCTCGTGCTGATCGCCTTCCAGCTTGGGCCCGTCGAGGAAGGGGATCTCTTTGTGCAAGATCTCCACATCGCCAGTGACCCGGATGTATTGAGCGACGACGTAGGGAAGCCACATGGAGTCATCGGAAATCCGCGAGCGGACACCCGCGCCGCTCGGTGGATGCCACCAATGCTGGACATCGCCTTCCTTGAACTGACGGCTCGCCGCGAGCAGGATGTGTTGGCGTGCCAGCTCGGGATACGCGTATAGGAATGCCATCACGTCCTGCAGTTGATCGCGGAAGCCGAATGCACCGCTGGACTGGTAAAAGGCGGAGCGTCCCCAGATCCGACAGCTAAGGCTTTGGTACAAGAGCCAACGGTTGATCAGGAAGTCCACTGCCAGCTCGGGGGTGTGCACTTCGATCGTGCCCAACAGACCATCCCACCAGGCTTTCGTCTGGCTTAACGCGGTCTCCAGTGCCAAACCTTCCCGGTAGACTTGAACCCGCTTGTGGACCTCCTCCACCGACTCGGCTTGGCCCAACATACACGTGATCTCAGCCTTCTCTCCAGGAGCCAGTTCAACCTTAACCTGCAGTGCCGCACACGGGTCGAATCCCGCCCCCATCCGACGTGATAGCCCGGTCCGCTCCATCGCCGCGGGGCTACCCAGCGGGCCGTTGCGCCCAAGGAAGAGCGTGCGGTCGCCGGTGTAAGACTCCGCAGGGGGGCTGATGGCCGCGAAGGCGATCCGATTCCCGTACTCGGGGTGGTAGCGATTCCGAGCAATCAGGGCCTGGACTTCGTCATCCCAGTCGGTCACGACGTGCATCTGGGAGGATTCGCGGTTCTCGCCCAGTGTCCACTCCACATAATACGTAACCGACAGCTTGCGATGCCTCGAGGAGTCGTTCCTCAACAGCAACCTTTGCAGCTTAATCGGCTCTCCTCCTTTCTCATCCACTGGAACGAAGACCGTCAGCTCCTGCTCGATCCCCTGGCTGTTATGCTCGAAGACCGTATACCCCGCCCCATGCCTTGCCCGGTAGGCGGTCTCTTCGCGGATCGGCGACGGGGTCGGCGTCCAGTAGACACCGGTCTCCTCGTCCCGGATGTACACCGCCTCCGACGGTGGATCCATGACGGGGTCGTTCGACCATTGCGTCAGGCGATTGCGCTGGCTGTTGCCATACCAGGTAAAGCCAGACCCCGTTTCACTGACCAATGCTCCGAAGGTGGGGTTGGCGATGACGTTCACCCAGGGCGCAGGCGTGTGGGTGTTGGGGCCGAGATAGATCGCATATTCACGCCCATCCGGGGTAAAACCGCCCAGGCTGTTGAAGTAGGGCAGCTCCATGAAGGGCAGCGGAGCCGAAGGCTCCCGGGGAGCAGGTTTCTTGGCCAAGGGTTCCGACAGCTCGGGAACCTCCGCAGGCACACCTGCTTGCTGGGGCAGCGTGCCCCGCGCCGCCACCAGCACCACACTCGCCGCGGCCATGAGTAGCGTCAGGTCTTCCTCCGGGATTTGCTCCGCGCTGCGTAAGAAAACCCCACCAGGCTGATCTATCCCCGTATACGTCGAATGCGCCTGGATCAAGCCCTCGAGTCGTTCCCGCAACGGCTGCTCATAGCCGCCGGCCTCCTCGTTGAGGATCACCAGGTCTGCCATCAACCCGTGCCTTCGCCAATAAGTATGCGCCTGGAGCATCTGACGGGCCAGGCTGACATCCTGCGCCTCACCAATGGTGATCAGGGCAATCGGCAAGTCGCCCGAGATTCCATAGGGCCATAAGCCGGCTTGGCCCTTGCGGTTCTCTTCGATGCGTTCGGGGGGAGGGCGAAAGAGCGGGTTGGGAAACAGCAGGTGGCTGGCGAGCTGCTGGAAGCGACGAGCTTCGTCGGGCTGGATGCGAAGCAATCGCAGCTCAAGCTGGGCAGAAGCCGAGGCGAAATCCACCGCCCGATCGATGGCATGGGGATCGCTGTACTTACCCATCAGTCTCAAAACCTGCTGGCGTGTTTCGCTGGCGGCGAGAACCAAGGTAACCTGCATACGCTGGCCTGGACCAAGACTCAGGCTCTGGCGCAGGCTGAGGATTGGGTCCAGGACAAAACCCTGGCTGTTGCCAAGCTTCTGGAGGACCCCCATCGGATTCGCGAGCGTCCGTCCTCGGCCGATGAATCGGCGCCGGTCGGTTTCGAACTGCAAGGCTTCGTCCTCAGCGTGTTCAAGCGTAAGGCGGTGCGCAACGTAAATGGGTGGGTCGTCTTCCGCGCGAAGGCGACGGTACGCGAGGAGCGCTTGATGTTCAGGCACCGCCTGGGTTTGGATGAACAGCTTGTTGAAGGCCGGATGCTGCCTGTCTGCGTTGTGCGGCGCCAGCGAGAGTTCAACGTAGCTCGTAAGATTGAAACGGCGGGTGCGACCGGACCGATTGATCAGGGTGACCCGCCGAATCTCCACGTCGTCTTCCGGCGAGACGACGACCTCCGTTTCGGTTAGAATGCCATTGTCGGCGCGCCGGAAGACGGCACGGTCGAGCGCGAAGTTGGCGGAGTACCCCTCGACCTTCCCGCCGACTGGGTGATACATGTTGGACCACACTCGATCCGAGTCGGCCTCATGGATGTAGCAGAAGGTTCCCGACGGATCCTGAGTCCGATCCGACCTCCAGCGTGTGATCTCAAAGTTGCCCCACCGACTGTACCCCCCGCCTGCGTTGGTGATCATCAAGCCATAGCGACCATTGCAAAGGAGTTGGGTTTGGGGCGTGGTTGTATGGGGCGTATCGAATTTGCTCACCGAGGGTGCGACTTCGCCGACGCTCTCCGCCAAAGACACTCCCTCGCGCGCGGAGATGTAGTTCAGCGGAGGCAGGATCGGGATGCGTTCATGGAGTAGGGGCTCAGCGGCACGCACGCGTGGGTCGGCGTGAAAATGTCGGTGGATAGGATTGCCAAGGAGGAAGTTGGTCAGCGACAGGAAACCCATGCCTTGATGATGCGCCATGTAGGTTTGTACGATCACCCCACGCACCCCCTCACGACTCGGCCGACGGCTGAAGTCCATCGCTTCGTAATAGCCGTAATCGTTCAGCAGCCCCAGGCTAGCCAGTCGTTTCAGATTCTGCACGCTCTCTCTCGGCGCAACGTTCAGCGCCAGAAGGGTGGCATAGGGCGAGACCACGACCTTTTCCTCTAAGCTGCGCTTCAATCCGAGCTCCGGTACGCCAAAGGCCTTATACTGATAGGTATTGTTGAGGTCCAGATCCGCAAACGCAGACTCCGAAATCCCCCACGGTACGCGGCGCTTGCGGCCGTAGGCAATGTGGATCGCCGTCGCGTCCCTCGCTGCTTTATGCAGGAGCGAGTTCGCCTGGGAGCGTTGGAAAATCAGCGGCATCAGATATTCGAACAGAGTCCCGGTCCAACTGAGCAGCACTCGGCGCCGATCGATTGCACGGTAGGGTCGACTCATGGAGAACCAATGCTCAACTGGGATATCGCCCCGAGCGATGGCGAGGAAACTCCCCAGCCGCGCCTCACTCGCCAAGAGATCGTAGTAAGAGCTATCCAAGCGGCCTCCGGAAACGTTGTAGCCGATTGAGAACAAGCGTCGTTCGGGGTCGTACAAGAAGCGCATATTGATCGATCCGGATAACTTGCGTCCGTCCTGGATGAGCCGCTCGCTCAAACCCAGGATTTCACCGGCCAGCCATTTCGATTTCGCGAAGGCCTGCACAAGACGGTCAAGCCATTCCAAGAGGGGGTGCGCGCCTGAGGGAGCCTTCTCATGGATCGACTGGAGGATCGGAATACAGCCGATGTGCCCCTTGGCGAGATCGAGAAGCGAAGGCGCGTGATCCAGGGCCTGGCGGATGGCAAGTAGGGCATCGAGCCCCAACTGGGCGACCTCCTCTTCCGTTTTTTCATCAAGGATTTCGATCCAGTTGAGATAGCGATCCGTGATCCTTAGCCAGGCCGATACCTGCCCCTCCATCTGCCTGGCCCAATAAACTGCTCCTGTTTCAACGCCCGCGGGCTCACGCACCTCATCGGCTAGAACCCTTACGCTACCCTCCACCCGCCGCAGCAGACGAAGCGCGTCGGCGATGCGAGCCGGCGGCGTTTCCCACGCGCGCATCAGTTCATCGAGGGCGTGGGCATCCAGGCCCAAAATGCCTTCCCGTTGGACGACCTGTTTCAGGATTTCCCCGGTATCCCGCAGGCCTTCAAAGGCTTTCACATCCAAGACGGGTCTCTGAATCAGTTCGTCCAGTCCATGCTCCAGGGACCATAAGGCACCCAGCAGGTTGCCGCTGTCCACGGCGGACACGTAGCGAGGTTCGAGAGGGGTAAGGGTCTGAATATCGTACCAATTCAGCAGATGACCCTCATAGCGCTCCAGTTTGCCGATCGTCCCCATAGTGTGCGTCAGCTTATCGACGACCTGATCCACCGTCAGATACCCGAAATCATGTGCGGCTAGCGCGCTGAGCATCCAGAGACCGATGTTGGTTGGACTGGTACGCATCGCCGGTGGCTTCTGAGGGGACACTTGGTAGTTGTCCGGTGGAAGCCAAGACGTGTCAGCGCTGACAAATTCCGAGAAATAGCGCCAGGTTCGTCGTGCAACCTTCCTCAGGAAGCGCAGATCCTTTTCAGGCAGCAGGAGTTGCTCTTGCTTCGCCTGCGGTCGAAGGATCAAGCGCCAACCGATCAGAGGGGATAGGAACCACAAGACGAGCCAGGGGCTGGCCATCGCAAGGCTGGATGGCATCCAGCGCTGCACCGCCCAACCCACGATCCCGCTGAAGATGCTCGCCAGGCCCATGGAAATCACGAACCCTCGTAGCTGACCCGGGGCTCTCCCATCCGTCACCTGGGCCGATGTCCACTCGAGCAACCCCCGATGAGAGATGAGGCGGCGATACCAGACCCGCAGAATGGCATCCAAAGCCAGCCCGGCCTGGTGCGGAAGCAATGCAGCATCAGCAACCGTCCGCAGCAGGTCGTGCGCCACCTTCGAAAAGGAGAAGCTCTTCAGCCCCTGGCGGGTGGTCGCCATGGTGAAGGGCTGCGCCAAAGGGTGGAAGAGCAACTGCACGGCGACCACGAGCGTAGAGATCCACCCGATCTGAGGAGAAGTCAGCCAGCAGGCTACGAGCAAGCCCAGGCTGGCTACGGGCAGCAGGCTGCGGCGCAAGTTGTCGAAGACCTTCCAACGGCTGAACCATGAGAGCTGGTTTGGCCCTCGCCGTCCTCCAGGTTGGAGAACACGCGGTAAGACCCAATCCGCGATTTGCCAATCACCACGAATCCAACGATGTTGCCGGCGGGTGTAGCTCAGGTAATCCTGCGGGAACTCATCATAGAGCTCAATATCACTGGCCAGGCCCACTCGGACGTGAGCGCCTTCAATCAAGTCATGGCTCAGCAACCACTCTTCAGGAAACCTCCCAGACAGCACTCGACTGAAGGCGCGCACATCATAGATGCCTTTGCCATGGTAGGAGCCTTCACCGGCGAGATCCTGATTGACATCGGAAACGGCCTTGGTGTATGGGTCAATTCCGACCGCGTCTGCAAAGAGTCGGCTGAAAGGCGAGGCGCTCGTGCTCGGCAGGGAAGGGCTCACGCGCGGCTGGATGATTGTGTAGGAGCCGGCCAGGATCCTGCCTACGGCATCGAAGCGCGGCCGGTTTAGGGGATGTGCCAGGGTCTCGATCATCCTGCGGGCAGTGCCAAGAGGCAGTTGTGTGTCGCTGTCTAACGTGATGACGAACCTCACATTGGACAGATGATCAGGGTCGCCGACATATACCAAACGAGCGGCATCTTCAGGTCGCGTTCCATCGATCAGCCGATTGAGTTCTTCTATCTTCCCGCGTTTGCGTTCCCAACCGATGAATTTCTGCTCGGATTCACTCCACGTGCGGTCCCGATGGAAAAGGAAGAAACGCTCACCACCATACCGGTGGTTGAGAGCTTCGAGGGTCTCGGTCACAGTCTGGAGCAGTCTCTCGTCGTCCTCACGATGCGCCTGATCCGAATCGGTGTAGTCCGTGAAGAGGCTGAAGAACAGATTGCCTTCTTTGTTGGCCAGGTACCGGATTTCTAATTTCTCCACCTCCGCCCGGATCGTCGCCGCGTCCCTCAGCAGCACGGGCACAACGACCAACGTTCGAAATGCGTCAGGAATACCCGAAACCTCGAAATCCATCTTGGGAAGGGCTCGGGGTGGAAGTAGCCGCATGACGAGGTAATTCAAAACCTCGAGCGCGAGTTGGCTGACGGGGATCAGCAAAAGGAGGGCGATCACAAGCCGGATCCCGGGCGTCTGTCCGCGCCGACCAAGCAGGACGATCGGGGAGATGAATATAGCGAAGAAGAAGCTGAGCCCAAGAAAGTACACGGCAGAATGATGGCGGTATACCCACTGTAGGGCGCGGAAACGTGGACCCTCAGGGCAGCGTATGAGCCGCGCAAGCTCGCGCCTTCCTTCACCAATCAGATAGGTCCCGACGTGGATCCACCGGTCATCTTCCGTCGCTTTACGGGAGGCTTGCGCGGCTAGCTCGATGGCGTGTTGGGCGACCTGGTCTTCCGCCTGACCGGACTGACGCGCGAGCTCTTCAATCGCACGGCGATACTGATCGCGCGTGTCGAAATCCATCTTGGGATAGACACCGGATGGATCCAACCCAAGCCACCACTCCACGCGGCTGAGCTGCTCGAAGAGCCGTCTCCAATCCAACAGGGCGAGCTGTCGCAAGCTAGTAAACGCATTCCCAATCGATAGCAGATCCTTCGTCTGGCGGTTTTGCTCACGCAGGCTGAGCTCGCTCAGGGGCTTGTGGTAGGTGCGCTCCAGCCAGCTCAGGACCGGCGCTAACGCGGCTTCTTCGTCGTAGAGATGATCAACCAGTTGAGAAGAGAAATAGGGGCTTGGGCTGGGTTGGTTTTTAGCAAGTTCTGCCAGGATAGAGAAGAGCTGGTTGGGATCTCGCCGGTTGGCCGTAATAAGCCTGTTCGCCCAGAAGTCGGCGATCTCACGTTCCCGCAACTCGGTCAGAGCGCTGGCGGCGAGATCCTGGACGCTCTCAATCAACGCGATGCGCAGCATCTGGGGGACAGCCCAGAGTTCGCCGATGGTCAGCGTGCTCACCGATTGATAGGCCTTAATAAATGCCAGGATGTTCTCCCGGTCCAGACGCAAGTCCGTATGATAGACGAGTTCCCTCGCCAAGCCGTAGATGCGCGGCAGGCCCCGGCAGGGCTCATTGGCGAGCGCCGGCAGCTCCTGGTAGTAACGCGGAGGAAGGTTCACCTGAACGTCGCGGGCGGTGCTCT
>DLMI01000137.1 GCA_002478145.1 Acidobacteria bacterium UBA7540 | reverse complement strand
GCGGTGCCGCGAGGCAGAACGCGCGGCAGATTTTCCGTAATGCCGCCCCCGGTAATGTGCGCCAGCGCCGAAACGCACTGCGCGTCGAGTAGCTTCCTGAGCGCGGGCCAGTAACTCTTGTGCGTCCGCATGAGCTCATTGCCCACTTTATTCTTGATCTCGTTCACATAGTCGTCAGGCGAGTAGTGGCCCACTTCGAATAGGAGCTTACGAGCCAGTGAGTATCCGTTGGTGTGCAGGCCATTCGAAGCCAGGCCAAGAACGACGTCGCCGATTTGCACATCCTTGCCGGTGATAATCCGGTCGCGTTCTACCACGCCGACGATGAATCCCGCCAGGTCATATTCGCCAGCCGGATAAAAGCCAGGCATCTCGGCGGTCTCGCCACCGATCAGGGCGCAGCCGTTGTGCTTGCAGGCGTCAGCGATGCCTTCCACCACTTGCTCGGCGATCGAGGGATCCAGAGTTCCCGTCGCTAAATAGTCCATGAAAAACAGCGGCGCCGCGCCCTGCACGGCTATGTCGTTGACACAGTGGTTCACCAGGTCAGCGCCCACGGTTGAGTGCAGACCCACTTCGAAGGCAATCTTGAGTTTCGTTCCTACGCCATCCACGCTGGAGACCAGCACGGGATCCACATACTTGGTTTTGTCCACCGCGAAAAGGCCGCCAAAGCCGCCAATTTCACTCAGCACGCCCCGCGTAAAGGTTTTATGTGCCAGGTACTTGATGCGTTGCTTGGTGCGGTTGGCGCGGTCAATGTTTACACCCGCGTCAGCGTAGGTGATCGGTGTTTCAGCGGACGTGGGTTTCTTGGCCACGAATTCCTGCGGGTGTCTCTTTCTCAATGCTTCAGTTGTGGGGAAACGCTGGGTTCCTTGGGAAGCGTCGGCATCCAAGGTCGCTCATTGTAACACGTTCGAAGAAGCCGCCGCGCGAAGCAGGCTCGGCCTGACGTCCGAAAAACTCCAAAGACACAACCAGCACATTCCGCGGACGCGCACGCCCGCTCGTCACTGCTGGGCACTTCACTAGTGAGCGATGAAGTCCGAAAAGAAGTAGGCCAGAATCCCGAAAAGGGCCAGTCCAGATATGCCGTAAGCGGTGAGAACCCAGGCTCCGCGGCCTTCATGATGCCGGCTGCCCGCCGCTTGAGAGCTCGATGTTTGAGAAAAAGACCGCTGAACCGAAGGAGAGACGTCAGGGGCCCGATCTTCCATACCAGAAACCTCCGAACGGAAGGATCGTGGCGCAATTACGTTATGCGTCACGCCTGCCCGGCGACGTGGCTGGGCAAAACTATCTGGGCGGATTTTACTACGGTTTTGTGACCTGCGAACAAAGAAATGTGATGTCCATCACGGCCAGTCCATGCGAAAAGATTTGCATACCAGGCCAACCTGCGCCTGCAAGATAATCACGGGGACCCATCAGTTACGCCGCGGCCATGAAGGTTTTCTTGTCCGAGCCGGCGGCTTGCGATACAAACTGCTCAGCCTGCCTTACTATTACCCTATGCGTCGTTTCTTTTTATCGCTCGTAGTAGCTGCTGTTTTGACCTTGCCTTTCACTGCCCAAGCGCAATCAGGATCTCCCACTTCCCCGTCCGCTCCCCTGAAAGCCAATAAGGAAGCGAAGGCCGCCGAAACGAAGTCTCAGGATACCGCGCCCTCCAAGCCCGGAGAGCACAAGCACGACTATTCCCAGGAAGCGTTTGTCATAGAGCAGTACCACTCCCTCTACCGCTTCGAAAACGACGGCACCGGCCGTAAGGAGACAATCGCCCGCATCCGCGTGCAGAGCGAGGCTGGAGTTCAGCAATGGGGGCAAATTCAAGTTGGCTACAACTCCGCTAACGAGCGCGTGGAGATTCCTTATGTGCGGGTGGTAAAAGCCGATGGCAGCGTGGTGAAGGCGGGAGATGATGCCGTACAAGATCTAAGTGCTCCGCTGGAGCAACAAGCTCCGGTCTACACCGATTATCGGCAGAAGCACATCACCGTGCCCGGCCTCCGTCCCGGTGAAGTGCTCGAATACCACATGGTAACGGTGATTCATACGGCGTTAGCTCCGGGCGAGTTCTGGGCGGACTACGATTTCGACAAAAACAACATCAACCTCGATGAAGAAGTCGACGTGGATGTTCCCGCAGACCGTCCGCTCAAGTTGAAAGACAAACCGGGGATGGATCCGAAGATTTCGGAAGACCACGGACGCCGCCTCTACCATTGGACCAGTTCTCATTTGGAACGCGAAGACGACCAGAAAGATAAAGACAAAGACAAAAACAAGAAGAAAAAGAAACATGCTGACGACGAGCGGCCTGACATTCAGTTGACCACATTCGTAAGCTGGGAGCAGATCGGGCGTTGGTACGCAGGCCTGGAAAAAGACCGTCGTGCACCCTCGCCGGAAGTGCGCGCCAAGGCGGATGAACTTACGAAGGGCCTCAATAACGACTTGGACAAGGTTCAGGCCCTCTACGACTTCGTCGCGAAGAATTTCCGGTACGTCAGCCTGTCGCTGGGCGTGGGCCGTTACCAGCCGCACGCCGCCGGAGATGTCCTGCACAACCAATACGGCGACTGCAAGGATAAGCACACCCTGCTGGCCTCGCTGCTCGAAGCCGAGGGCATGCACGCGTCTTCCGTGTTGATCAATTCCAGCCGCAAGCTCGATCCCGACGTGCCTTCGCCCTCGCAATTCGATCACGTCATTACCATGCTGCCAATGACGACGCCCAACGAAGAAGTCTGGATGGATACCACCAGCGAAGTCGCGCCATTTCGGCTGCTGGCCTACACCCTGCGTAAGAAGCTGGCGCTGGTGATTCCCGCCAGCGGCACACCACACTTGGAGGAAACGCCCGCCGACACTCCCATGCCCGACAGTGAAATTGCCGAGGTTGATGGAAAAATCAATGAGATCGGCAAATTCGAAGCCCATGTGCATTACACCTTCCGCGGTGACGAAGAACTTCTGCTGCGTTCGATTTTCCGCCGCGTGCCCGAAGCGCAATGGCAGCGTGTGGTGGAAAGCGTCAACGCCGGGATGGGCGGCGATGTTACGAATTTGAAGATCAGCGATCCGGCCGCGACCCGCGAGCCGTTCACCATGTCTTACGACGTCGCCAGGCCCAACTTCCTCGATTGGTCAAAGAAAAAATCCGACCTCACGCTGCCGCTGTGCCAGTTCAACCTGCCAGATCTGGGCGATGATGATAGCGACGCGGACGCTGAGCCGATGAAGCTTGGTCCCAAGGCCGAATACGTCTACAAGATCAAGCTCGAACTGCCCGCCAAGTACACCGCTCGCGCTCCTTTGCCCCTTTCCGTGAAGCGCGACTATGCGGAATACCAAGCCACGTACAAGCTGGAAGGAACCACCTTCACGGCCGGAAGGACGCTCACGCTGCGTCAGGACGAGATTGCCGCGCCGCGTGCTACGGATTACCAAGCCTTCCGCCGCGCCGTCACGTCCGACTTGGGCCAGTTTCTTTCCCTCGAGACTACGGTGGCCGGCGCGCCCACCGCGCCAGCCGACATGAAAGCGGATGACCTGGTGGAAAGCGGTCGAGCGGCAATCGCCAGTAACAATCTGCCCATGGCGATTCAACTTCTCAAACGCGCCACGGAAGTGGATCCCAAGAATAAATACGCCTGGTATGCGATAGCCCTGGCCTACATGGGCACGCGGCAAAATGACGACGCCATCGCCGCTCTCAAGAAGCAGATTGAGATCAATCCTTACGACGAATACGCCTACAACGCCCTGGGACGCGCCTACTGGCAGGAGCGCAAGTACGACGATGCCGTGACCGCGTTCAATAAGCAGATCGAAATTAATCCCCTCGACAAGTTCGCTCATGCCGGCCTTGGCTCCATGTATTCCGAGTGGCATAAGTACGACTTGGCCGCCGCCGAATTGGAGAAAGCCACATCTCTCACTCCTGACAACCCAGAACTGCAAGTGAGCCTCGGGGACGCTTACCTCAACCTCGGCCAGGATGACAAAGCCCTCGCTACGTTCGACCACGCGGTCGAGCTTTCCGCCACGCCGCTGGTGTGGAACAACATCGCTTATCAACTCTCGCTGAAGAAGTCTCACCTGGATCGCGCGCAACAATACGCGGAGTCGGCGGTATCGGCGACGACTGCGGCGTTGCGCAATGTATCGCTGGACCGCCTCACGCCCCAAGAGTTGCCTCTCGTGCCCTCGCTCATCGCCTATTGGGACACGCTGGGCTGGGTTTATTTCAGCGAAGGCAATCTGGACAAGGCGGAAAAATACGTCTCTGCCGCTTGGGGACTGGGCCAGCACGGAGAAGTCGGCGACCATCTCGGTCAAATCTATGAACAGCAGGGGAAGAAGGATCGTGCGCTGCAGACCTATGAACTCGCGGTGACCGGACTTCGACCCATCCCGGAAACGAAGGAAAGAATCGACGCGTTAGTCAAAAGCGACGCCAAGCTAAACGGCGATGCGAAAGATAAAGATAAGGCGAGTTTGCAATCGCTGCGCACCATCGACTTGGGCAAGGCAAAAGAAACTGGCAGTGCGGAGTTTTTCGTGCTGCTCAGCGGCGGCGCCGGTACTCCCGCGAAAGCCGAAGCCGTCAGATTCGTCAGCGGAGACGAGAAGCTGAAAGTCTTCACCGAAGCCCTCCGCACCGCCGAATACCGCCTAACTTTCCCCGACGAAACCCCGCTAAAAGTCCTGCGCCGCGGAATCCTTTCCTGCTCCACAGCCACAGGCAACTGCATGTTCGTCCTCATGCTGCCCGATGATGTGAGGACGGTGGATTGAAGCCTGGAACGATAACTGAAGCCTAAAGCGATAGAGGATCTCGAAGTTGTCATCCTGACCCGAAGTTGTGTCATCCTGAGCGGAGTCGAAGGATCCCTACCAGCGCCCCGAGCGCTCAGCCTAACCCACTCTCTACTCCCGAGGGTGCCCCGTCGCCGTCCATCGAGACTCAATCTCAACCACGCCCGCTTCGCCTGCAGCGTAATGCCGAAAGCTGCTCCAAGGCCATCCTCGGGACACGCAACTAAACTGCGAGTAAACCGCTTGGCACGTACGGCAGAACCGTACATACTGCACAGGGTAGGCATTAGCTGTTTCTCTCTTCAACCGCTCTTGGCCCGATACGTCGAGAGCGTAACCGCAAGCAGTGCCCAAAAACCACAGCGGTGCAACTGAAGGAGAAATACTTTATGCCTACACAAAAGGGCCACGTGCAACTTGTCGCTTTCGCCACAAGGGACTAAGGCAACTCTACGAAGACGGAAACGGCAAGGGCGTGCCGTCCGCGATGGCCGACAAGCTGCGCAAGCTGCTGTTCGCCCTCGAAACCCCCAAGACACTGGAACAACTCGGCCGCTTTCCCGGCTGGAAGCTGCATCCTCTCAAAGGCGACCGGAAAGGATCATGCAGCCTGACTGTCACGGGAAACTGGCGGCTGATTTTCCGCTTCGACCAACAGCTGAACACGGCCAGCGACATTGATCTGATCGATTACCACTAGGAGTCCGCAATGCCCATGAAGAGCCCACCCCACCCGGGCGACCTGATTAGAACCGAAGTCATCGAAGCCCTCGGCCTCACCGTGTCGAAGGCGGAGATTTTGAAAGTACGCCACGCAACGCTCTCCGACCTTCTGCACGGTAAGGCCGCGCGCCGGAAATGGCTCTGCGCATCGAAAAGGCCTTCGGTCCGGACATGGACCACCTTCTCCGGATGCAACTCGCCTATGATGTGGCGAAAACCCGAGCGCACGCGCGCGGCATCTCGATCAAGCGATATGCCCCGCCTGAAGCCGCGCATCGACTCTACAAGAAGGGCGGGTGGCCATCCTCGCGTTTCTTGCAAGGGTGGACGCGCTGCTGCCGGAATCCACAGCCTCCTGTTATGACATCCAACCTTGCGCCTCTCCACAATTCGTTCCATCATTGCCAAGCGAAGGCAGTAAAGCGATCTCGCATAACGCGGGAACGACCGGCGAAGAAGTCGGGCCTAACTCCTTTGTTTCACGGATTTTGATATCTAAGTTCTTTCACATCCGGATTTTGCGGGGAATTTCTTGCTAACGTGGTGATTCCAATAGACCAGGGGGAGGGGGATACCCCCAGTCCAGGCCCGGCGCAACCCACG
>DLMI01000229.1:10216-25259 GCA_002478145.1 Acidobacteria bacterium UBA7540 | reverse complement strand
ATGACTTCACAGTACGCACGGAACGGCAAATGATCATCCTCGACAGGAAACGTGCCCCCGCTGAAGGACTTTCGGTAACCCAGTGTGCGCGCAGTCCTGAATACCAGATCGCTCAACCACCCTGTCGAATTCCACTCGCGCAGGATGCTCAAATGCCGGTCCGCGACCATGTCCAAAAGAATCAACGCCTTAATCTGCCCCAACTTCCCTTCACGCGTCAGTTTTTCGGCCAGATGCCGGCTGCCGTATAGGCTGTCGCTGGCTGACCACTGCTTTAGAGCTTCCTCGCCGTCGAAAAACACGATCCAGTACGTGAACGTGTTCTTCCGGTTACTCAGAACTCGGGCCATTTCCAAAAGGAACGCGGCACTGGACCCGCCATCGTTTGCTCCCACGAACCGCACGCCGTCGATCGTGGCAGTGTCGTAGTGGCCGGCAAGGATGACAACGGTCGGGCTCTCTCCATGAATCACGCCGATTACGTTGGTCATGGGAATGTTATCTACGAGCGTTGTGGTCACAAAGGAGTCATCCAAGACCTCTACACCGGAGGCGGATAGCTGGCGCTCTATGTATGCCCTTGCCCGCTCCAAGTTTTCGGAGCCCGGAGGTCGAGGCCCGAACTGAACGAGTTGACGCAGATCATTAAAGGCTCGCTCTCCACGGAATCCGGCTGCCGCGGCCTGAATATCTATGCGAGCGCGGTAGCGCCCAATCTCGAAAACAGCCGTGGCCGCGATGCCAACCAGAATCAGACCCACGGCTGCTTTCATGCCGTTCTCCGCCCTGTTGGCAATCGGCCCTCACGTCCCATCCGATAGGCCGACCGCCGGTGACCTGATCACGAACACCCGCTCGTACTCCCGCAGTTCGCGCAGCGGTAGCACGATCCGCTGCGGGTCATAATGGCTCCGCATTCCTTACATACCGGCGCGTCCGTCTGGTCCGTGCCCGATCCGTCTCCCAAGAGGTGGGCGGGCGCCAAAGCCTTGGCTTCGTCTTCGGCGCCCGTTGGGGGAGGAGAATTAGGCGGGAGTAACCTGAGGCCTAACCAGCGGAAGATATAATCCATAAGGGACTTTGCGTATCCAATTTCCGGGTTCCCTGACCATCCACTCGGTTCGAACCGCGTGTGGCTGAACTTGTCGCAAAGCACCTTAAGCGGCACGCCGTACTGAAGGGCGAGCGACACTGCGGTGGCAAAACAATCCATAAGGCCCGATACCGTCGAGCCTTCCTTCGCTGTGGTGATGAACATCTCCCCAGGGTGCCCATCGTCGTAAAACCCGACAGTCAGATACCCTTCGTACCCGCCTACATTGAAGTGATGGACTATAGCTTTACGCTCGTCAGGTAGGCGCCTCCGAATGGGTTGCGCGGCCACAGCTTCTTCGATTTCAGGCATACGGACCTCTCAGCAAACTCCGCTTCGCGCCATTTACGGCGTTTTCTCGTACTCGAAGCTCGAATCGATGTCAATTTTGGCGAAGCGCCTCCCATGGCCGGGATTTCCATGACAGGCCCGGCTGTCGAGCACCTGCCCTTGAAAGCCCTGCGAGCGCACTGCGGTCCAGCGGCCGCGAAAGCCATTTCGATGCAGCTCGATCCAGCGCCGCGTATAGAGCTTGAGCCCTTCCAACCATACCTGCGGGTTGCGGGATTTGAGCAGGCTCAGCTCAAAATTACTGACCCTACCACCCAACTGTCGTTCGCTCGCCACACGCATGTACTCACGAAGCTCACCACTCAACCGTGCCATGGGGAGGTAAAGCCATGCGGGCGTCAGAACGAAGGCAAGCTTGTCCGCCAGACATAGCTTCGAGTAGCTCTTACCAACGCTCTCCGCCCAATGCCGCGAATGGCACAGGACGAAGTCGCGCCATTCAGGACCGAAAAGCCAGCCCATGATCCGGCCTCCCAGGACAACATGCTGCTGCCCCTCAGAGCCCTCCATGTTGGGTTTTCCAACGTAGCCTACGTCGTGGACGAGGAAGGCTAGCCACAGCCTGGGATCCCAGGGGAATCCGTATAACCTGGCCCATGCCCAGGCAACAAAGAACGGATGAACGAAAATCGAGTGCACGCCAAACATCACGCTCTTGGTCCCTACTCTCATCCAGAAAAACCTCCCACCGTGGTTGTTACACATCTCTGACACTGCTCTTCCGAGGCAGTAGGCTTCTCGACGATGCTAATCACTACCGCTTCTGCCTTATTCATTGCCTGCAATAGCTGTGCAAGGTCACTCGTTCGCCCGCGTACAGCAATTCGGAAAGCGATTTCAATTTCGATGTCGCCGATGGGTGTCACGCGTGCCCCTCCGGCATCACTCTGGGTGAAGGGACGGCGGGTGCGGCTATCAGATAGTGAGAATGCGAACATGGACAGCAATTTACGGATTTCGTAATGGCCTGTGTGACCGCTTGGAACTTCGCGGGCACTTCCAGACGTTCTCCTCCGCGTGAGTAGAAGGCTGGCACGACTGACCCGGCCCTCTCCTTGTCCTTCCCCCAGAGCTCGAGCTCCAGGTAACCATGCACTCCCCGGAACAGCACCTGGCTCTCCAGAGGCGGGCGACGGCCGTTTTCAGCTTCGCCAATGCGAAAGCCCGTGATGAGAAGCTCGTACGTGCGCCCCGTCCGCAGCATTTCCACCCGCACCAGGACGGGAGCAACCACCACAGCATGAACTCCATTCACACCGATGGCATCAATGGGATGGAGGTAAGCCAAAGGCTCGCCATCTTCGCCGGCGAAGGTCACGTAGTGACCCATCTCGCGGACAGCGCCGCCCGATTCCACTCCCCGGATCACGTACCGCTGCGCCAGATATTGGTGCTCCAAAGCCACTTCCGCCCGAGCAAGAATTCCAACCTGCCGTAGCTGCCTGCGCACGTGTCCGGGCAAGCTGAGACCTCGGTGCGACAAACTCCGACTTCCGCCTTTCATCTCTTGGCCTCCATATCAAGTCCTGTCCGCGTCACAATGCCTCAGACCCCCTGTTGCACGCGGATCGGGCAACCAACCGCCTCGCGGATCATCTCCTTGGTGCAGCCTGCCCAGCACTTGTAAAACCGCGGATCGTCGATCCGAATTGCCAAGTTGTCACCGCTACGGTCATGCCCCGCCCCAGCACAGGAGGGGCACCGCGTGACGTAATTCCGGGCCACCTTGCGGACCTTTCCTACGTGCTCGAGAATGCGGAATTCCGACCGCCCAGATCTGGCACGCGGGGCTGCGGGTTCGGGGCAGCGCGAACGGCGGACCGCCTCCGCAGGCAGTGTTTTCCCCGCAATGAAGCGCCTCATCCCTTCCTCGCTGACCTTTTTCAACTGCTTCAGATAGACCATCTGCCTTTCGGGGTCGTATTCAGCCCCGTAGAACCAGAACCGACGACTCGCCCCCCGATGAATTCCCAGCGGCCCTCGAATGGCGTTTCCGAACTCGCCTGGCCCGAGTTCATCGTGCTTTGGGAAGATTTCGATTCCTTCGGCCAGTCCGTTTCCTTTCACCGGCACGCCAAGGCGCGACGCAAGGTTGTGGATGTAGATCCGACAGTCTCGGGCCAGGAGTGGTGTTTCCAAGAAGATCCACAAATGCCCGCCCCGCTTGCTCATCTCCAAGGCAGCCTGGACCTGGTCCTCACTCAGGTAGTATTGGAGCTTCACAAGGTCCTCCATGGCGCCCTTGTAATCAGCGTCGATCGCGACCCACTTGCACCGCTGCGTGGCCGGGTTGATGGCGTAGAGGCCGATGGTGATTTCGCCCTCGATGTGGCGCCGGATCGTGTCGGAGGTCAGGTGAAGCCCTTGGCCGGTCGTCTTGTCTGTGGGCCGGTAGTAGTAGTGCCGTCCGCTCTCCGGGTGCGGCCGGTCGGATTGGAGGGTGTACGCCCGCCGGTTCGCGAAGAGGCGGAAATAGTCCTCCGCCACGTCAGCCGGCGCTTTCAGACGAAGCCGCTGCATCTTTTCCTCCGTAAAACCCGGTGGCCGCCACAAGTCCATAGAGATTGGAAATAAAACGAAAAATATTTTCCGTCAAATGGGCCGGCAGGCAGTTGGGGCTGGATTGTGTTTTCAGCGAGTTACAAACTGCGGGGATAATTGGCTATGTGGTGCTTCGCGCCGAGAGCTGCCCTCAGGCTGGGAGTCTTCCCAAAACCGTGGGCCTCTGACCGGGTGTAACGAGCCATTGGACCGGTGATTCAAGCAACCCTGGGCATTCCACAAGCCCGAAAAAGTGGCACTGGTTGATCAGAACATCGAACTCTGAGGGGCTGTACCCGTCGTAGTTCTGGTCGTTGAAGTCCACCCAGAGCCAGACGCACTTTTTGCGGTCATAGACATAGGCCGCTCCGGAATCTGGGGAGTCAGCATGGGCGAGAAAAACCACCAGGGCCGTGGGGAACTGGAACCAGCGAAAGATCTTAGGGTACTCGGCGAACTCCAACAGCTTGGCAACAGCTTCGTCCACCGTTTCCAGCTTGCTCAATCGAAGAATCCGGGTGACTTGCATTTGTCCGAACATATTGGTTCTCCTCCTTTCATCAGGGTGAATTTGTGGAGCTAGCAGGCTCATCTGGGGCCTTCTTAAGTTCGGCCCCAGCGTGCCAACCCCCCAAGCCAATGGCGGTGTAGCAGTGGGTTTCCCCCGCCACAACCGGAATAAATTTGACGGCGTGAAGCCGCCGTTGCGGGCTGGCCATTGACCGCGTGTGCCTACCCGAAAGCCATCTTGCGACCTGTGGCCAGCAACACGGGCCGCAGACGCAAACGTGGCACCTGCTCGGCCAGACTTGCTCAGAAATAGAATTTGACAGCTACCTGAAGGAGGCGGGGAGCGGCTGCGCTCACGACCGTCCCGAAAGAAGAGCTGCTGATGTTCCCGTTGACGGCTGCGGCCCCATAAAACTGTGCATGGTTGGTAACGTTAAAGGCCTCCACCCGGAATTGCACCAATTTCGACTCGGTGAGGTGGAGGCTCTTCAAAAGGGCAAGGTCGGAATTGGCGATGCCGGGGCCGTAGAAAAAGCGCCGCGCAGCCGTGCCCATCTGGCCGAGCGGCGGAAGGCTGAACAGCGATGTGTTAAAGGCGGGTCTGCCGTTTCGAGGGTCGGTATTAACCTGCAGATTGCCTGGGGCGACGTTGGGGGTGTCCACGCCATTGTTGTTGATGCCGTTGGGTATCGTCCCCAGCAGCGAAGTGTCATTGTTGTTGTAGAGAGTCACGGGGAAGCCGGTGCTGAATCGCATGATTCCCGTGAGACTCCAACCCTCCGTCAGCCAGTTCCTGCGATGAACGAGATGGTCGATCGGTAGTTCGTACTTGTAACTCGCCACAAGATTGTGGCGCATATCGAATGCCGATGGGGCCTTGCTGCGGCTTGGGTCGGCAGGGTTAACCGGCTCTGCCAGGCTGGATGACTGATCGAGAGATTTGCCATACGTGTAGCCCACAAGTAATTCCAAGGGCCCCTGGTTGTGACGCAGATTGATCTCGAGTGCGTTGTAATTGGAGTTCCCTAGAGTCTTCTGATACGTGATGGCATCAAACAGGGAACTGTAAGGGCCCCTCGTTCCCTGGATAACCTGGCCTGACGACGTGAGGTATGTACCCCCTTCGCCGAACGGTCCGCAGGTGGCGGTACCTGGCATAACTTGGTTGGTCTGGCTCACGCTTAAGCATTGGGCAGGGTTACCCGGGTTAGCTGAGATGAGGACGAGGAGATGATGGGCCTGCGTGCCCACATAGGCAAGACTGAGAAGCGTGTTTCGCTCGATCTGCCGTTCCAAGGACAGTGTGTAGCCTTCGCTGTAAGGAGGCACATTCTTGCGGAAAAACGAGGGAACGCCGGTGATCGGCAAATACTGCGACCAGTCCACGCTGGAATTGGGATTCGCCGCTGAGGCCCCAAAGGCCGGAATAGGCTCGGGGAACCGCTGTCCTACGTTCTGCCCACTCGCCGCAGTGACGAAGGGATTAGAAAATAGAGGGGGCGCCAGACTGGTATAGTCATAGCCATACGGGGGGTTGGCGCTCATGATGCCGGCGGACAGCCCCTCGAAGGCGGTATAGTACAGGCCGTATCCGGCGCGCACGCTGGTCGTCCCGCGGCTGCCAAGGATCCTTCTCAACAAGCCCTTCTGGTAATCCGGGGAGTAGGCCAGGCCGATGCGAGGAGCAAGATTCGTGTATTTCGTCGGGGCCAACGTCGCTGGAATCCCTGGGTCACCAGGAAATACCAGGCCATGGGGCGCTCCCGGGTAAACCCGAGACTGCTCGCCCAGCACCAGGGTCTGGAGTTGGTTGTATTTCTCCCGCCAAGGCGGGAGTAGGTCCCAACGCAAGCCATAGTTGAGCGTCAGATGCGGCCTTACCCGCCAACTGTCCTGCGCATAGATCCCCACGTATTTGTCGCGAAGATAGAACGCCAAAGAGTCCGCTTGATTATAGCTGCTGGCGATGCCCAGCAGAAAGTCCGCGAAGTCCGATCCCGTTTCTGCTCCCGTGAATGAGAACGCGCCGTTGAAGGTGGCATCGGGGTTGATATTGACCTGGTCGAAGTGGAATCCCGCCCCCAACTTGAGCACGTGCGTCCCCATCACTTTCGAGAAGTTTTCCGACATCTGGAACGTATTGTTGGCCTCCTTGAGCCCGGTCGTATCTACGCCGAGGGTAAAGTCATTGAACGAGACGTTTTCGGTGCCTTCGATTTGCGGAGCCAGCGCATAGATGGATGGATTACCTGAGCTGTCCACGAATCCTTGTGACGCGAGGCTCGGGCCAACACCACCCTGCGGCTGGCCCACATTGTTGGAATCTCGGAGATAGCTCAAGTGAAACTCGTTGACCATGTTCGCGCTGAGGACCTTTGTCAGGCCAAGGCTCACCATTTGCGCTCGGCCGAGGGTGATGGCATTGAAGCCCGGAACACTGGCCCCGCCTTGCGCCGTCGGGTAGGGATTGTTGAGCCCGTAGTCGTCCAAGAAGTAGTACACGGCAAGGGCTCCCAGGCCGGTATGAGCGTCGATTCGCACCGCGCCCTTGTCATCGCGAAGGGTTTCATTGTATGCGGACGTCGAAAAGGTATTTACCCCCTGATTGGGCAGGGGAATAGAGCGCAGCAAGACCTTGGCCGGGCCTGACCAGGCACTTAGCGGAATCTGCGCGTTGGGCAAGGCGCACTGCGCCGAGCTGACGCACCCTGGAGTGTAGTACGCCTCTCCGGGAAACACCGGGTAGCCCAGGTTCTGCGATAGCAAGTTGGCCCAAAACTGGCCATTCACGGCGCCGGTGAGCGAGCTGGCGATATCCGACAGGTCGCCCGTCCGCTCCTTACTCGCGGGCACAGAAATCAACCCTGTCTCCACGCCCTCAGTCATCCGCGTCCCCTGATAATCTACGAAGAAGAACGACTTCTCCTTTTTGATGGGGCCGCCGAAAGTGCCGCCAAACTGGCTTTGGTCGTACCGGGCGCGATCCGAGGAGAAATAGTTTCGTGCGTCCAAGTTCGTATTTCGCAAGAAATCAAAGCCGCTGCCATGAAACTCATTCGTTCCCGATTTGGTCGTGACAACAATCTGCCCACCGCTGTAATTGCCGTGTTCGGCATCAAAGTTACTCGTTAGCACGCGGAAATCCTGGATGGAGTCAAGATTCGGGATGAGTGCTGTGCCCATGCTAAAGTCTTCTTCGACGGTACTTCCATTGACGACGAAGCCATTATTCGTTTCCCGCTGTCCACTGACCGATAGGTTGCCAGCATTGAGGTCCCCGGAAGGTGCCGTGCTCGTGGCTCCGGACATGACTACCGCGTTGGGCTGTCGCGAGCTGGCCGGAACGACGCCAGCCTGGAGAGCGAGTAAGTCTGTAAAGCTGCGGCCGTTCAGGGGAACGGATGCAATCTTCGTCGTTGTGATGGTTTCGCCCATCGTGGTGTCGGCAGTATCGACGTGGAGGCCTGATTCTGAAACCGTCACTGCCGTGCTTTGTTGCCCCAGGTCCAGCTTCAGGTCGATTTCGAGCGCTTTACCGGTCTCAAGGATAAGCCCGGACCGAAGAACCGGGCGAAATCCGAAATGATGGGCCTCGATCTGATAGTGGCCGGGAGGTAGAGCAGACAAAGAAAAGAACCCGTCGGAATTGGTGGTAGTCATCTGCCGCATTCCCGTTTCCACGTTGCAGATGACGATGGTAACGCCTGGGATTACAGCCTCGCTCGGATCCACAACCGTACCTGAGATGTTCCCCTCTGGACTGGCCCCGCCCGAAAGGCACGCCAGTAGTAAGACGGGGATCAACAGGCCCACAGCACTGGCGAGGCGGAATTTCGGTGGTCCGAATCGGCTGTTTATTTGCTCCATGTCTCCTTCCTCAAGTCCCAACGGCTCGGTGGCCGGTCACCGGGTTGGACACGATTGGCAGGCGCATGCCCCCCCCTCAGCACACCGCTGGTGTGGCCACCCGTGTCGAATTGGGCGTCCATAAACCCTTGCTGGGTCGCACATTGCTGTCTCCAGCCCAAAGAGCGAGCATTCGAGAAATCCATTTCCGGTTCGTGTGCATTTCCTGGCTGTTGTCCTCATAGGTCCAACTCCATAAACTATTGCAACTGACTTGCAACTAGGAGGCCGCGTCGTGATCTTATCTTTATCTGCCTGTCACTATTCAATTTCGACTTGGAGAATCCTGCCGCAGATGCGTAACCCTAGGTAAATAATTGGTCTTAACACCCAGCTCGGTGCGGGAGAAACCCCAAATCGGGCTCCCAGCACCCAAGCCCACTATTCTGGTCGAGCGTCAGCAAGCCCAGTCGTCCCAAAATGCTGCTAGTTGCAATTATATTGCAACTAACTCGGAATTATTGTTTCTGATTGCCATACTGTCAACGCTTTGTCGGCCATTGGTAGCTCTGCGCAACCGAGCGGTGCGCATGTCTGGCCGACTGGCTCGACGAAGTAGGCTGTTGATGTTCCTTCCTGATCGACCTGGAATCGATTGGAGGGTCAGGGCGCGATATTCCTGGCTGGCCACCCTTCACGGCTCACCGGCCTTCAACCCGTCGTCCGTGGGGAAGACCTCCATCCCTTCCGCAGCCCGCCTCCCTTGACCGGCACCCCTCAACTGCAGGGCAACGTCGTATACATAAATCCGGTCGTCCCGCGCAAGAGTCTGGGATGCGCCGCCCAGCAACGCGGTGGGGGCTGGAGCGCCGACAACCGGTCGCCGAACCAAAGCGCAGCGGCTCGCCAGCGCTCCAGCGTGGGGGAGGGAGTTTAGGCAGGGGTTACAGGGCAGGTCAACGTGGGAAAGAGAGAATCTCTCGGTCAGCGAGGTGTGCTGGCGACAGCTGACGCCATGAGTTCAGTGGCCGCACGCAGCTTTGGGGTATCGGCCTCCGTCATGCGGCCGACATCTCCGTACTTGAATGCGCCGCCACTTGCCCATTCAACCACTTCACCAATAGCTTGCTTCTTGGTCGTGGCAACGCGCCTTGCCGCCGTCAGGAACTCGTTGCGAAGCTGGTTGAACCCCGAACTTCCCGCCGAACCGTTCCCATTGTTGTGCGCCGGAGGTGAGGCGGCAGCGCCGGCGGGTGGCGTGGTGGATCTATTCCCACCATTCGGGGCCGCGTTGTTTGCAGGGAACGAAGGCTTCGCCATCAGCTTTGACACCGTGGCCCCTTCAACCGGTGGCATGACAGATCCGTTCCCGCCTTTCGGGGCAGAACTGCTTTCGGGAGGCAAAGGCTTCGTCGTCGGCTGCGGCGGGGTTACGGCGGGAATCGTATCGGAAGGAGACCCTGCCGTGGCGCCTTCCCCGGCCGATGTGCCATTTGCCGACGCCGGATAGAACTCCGTTGCGACCTCCGGCGCCTGCTCTTGCTCGTCCTCAACGACCTCAAAGACCTTGCCGCCCGAGCCGAGCAACTTTCGAGTCTCGGCGAACAGGCGGGCGTTCTCGGTAAGGTTGGCGATGAGCTTCCGCATGTCGTCACCTTCCACCTCAAGGCTCAAGGCCCAGATGGATGAAGTCTTCTTCCTCTTCTCCTTGCGGTCGAAGTACGTAGCCTCCTCCGGGCGAACCGTCAGCTTGGCCGTGATCCCAGCCAAGCGACCACCCGTAAAGGTCTGGATCTCCTGTAGAGCTGAGTGGATCTGGCGGATGGATCGGTAAGAGCACGTGTGGATGCGGCAGACGCTACCTAGGCGCGGGAAGTCCGCCAGCACGAAGCGTAGATCTCCACCCGGTTTGCACTGCCCGCTGGCAAGCTCCGGGCATCCGCTGCCGCACTGGGTCCAAGGCTGGCCGCCAGGTTTCTCAGTCGTGCGCCGGGTAGCCGAGACGCCGTCACCCCAGCACTTCCGCTCGGTGGCTGTCCACCAGGCGTATGAACTGGGGAAGACGTTCTCGATGTCGTCGTCGATCAACATGATGTGAAGATCCCGGCACTGCTCTCCGTAGTGCTTGATCAGTTCCGGGTCAATCTCCCACTCGACCCTGTTGGCCGTCTTCTTCTTGCGCAGGAAGACGAAGTGGTCGAGCTTAGTGGGATGGTTGCGATCTCCATTGGGTGGTAGCCCAATGGAGACCTTCGTGGATACCGACAGCCGCTGGACAACACGGCCGTCATTGTCGTGCGTGACACCAATGATCATATGTACTCCTCCTTTTCAAGTATGGTTTGGCCGGCACACCGCGTCGCGGGTCAGGAGTGCTGGCAGGGTGATACCAAGTCGGAACTCTTCCACCGAGCCTGCTCTCCGAATGCAGGCCTGGCTTCGAACCTCACCGACACACGCGTGGTGATCTGCGACATCGGGCTCCAGTTTGGCGAAAAGAGATGTGAAAGTTTCGGATAGGTAAGGCGGGTGATGCTGCGGATGCTGAGCGAGGAGACCTGGATGTTAGGCCGTTTGGTTCACGTGCGCCGCCAACACGTTCATTACGCGGGTGGCAACATCAACGAGCTTGCGCCTAGGGTCGAGGTAGCGTAGCTCTTCAGGGAGCCAGGCCACTGACCGCGAGGATCGAGCCAGCCACGCGAGGTACCCAACCAAGCCCTCAGGCACATGCCAGCCAAGTGTGAACGACTCATGGCAGTCGAACCCGAGCTGATTGGTCCACTCATAGCCAAGCGCGTCAAAGAGCTCGCTCGAAGCTTCCAGGTGGTCCCAGAACTTCATCGCCTCGATGTCTTCGAGTCGGCCGCTTGAGAAGTCAACTCTTTCAAGGAGCAGGGCCAACTCTTCCAGGCTCACTTCCAGACGAACCGGGCGGCCAGTCTCCAGGTCTCGGATGGCATCGCGCCACTGACTACTGGGTTGCCGTTCCAGGAGTGCCAGCGCGCGCTTCACCATCAGGTCGATGGGGGGAGCGCCGGTCAGGCTGCGCTGACCGGGCAGATCCAGATAAGGCAACAATTCGAAGAGTCTCATTTTCACCTCCTATAGGGTATGGGTTTCAACTTGCTTACAGTCAGAAGGACATTCCTTGTTGTTCGAAGTCGTGACGACAGACGTTAGCAATGCTCCACGATCTTTTCGGACATCATCCGTTTCACGCAAGGTGGGTTGCCGAACGGGTCCCAGACGGTGACGAAGAGCAGCCCTAACTCCTTCTGAGACTAACTCTTGATTCTCCGCTCTCCGAAGGTCCATCGCGAAATGCATTTCAAGCGCACTTCGATTGTGTTTTGAAGAAACGCAGGAGCGGAGGTCCTTAAGGCTTTGTAGACTTGCGCAGTCGTAAACGCCACCAACCTAACGGCCTCGCCAAAATACAACACTTGCTCGTTGCTCAGCGGCTTGGGCCGGGTGGCGCGCAATGCCTGAATGACCCCTCCTGCGCGCCTGCCGTGCGCAGGGCTAGGAGGTATTCGTCGCTCAACACAAAGTTGATTCCACGCTCATGCTTCAGCCTGACCAACTCCTGGGGTTCCATCCCTGCCTTCACCGAGTCCATCACTTGGCCTTTGGTCAGGGGTTCCTGCTGCCGCTCCGGGCCAGCAGGCTGTGCAACGACAGCCAGCAACACAATCGAGATAAGGAAGCGGAGTTTCATAAGGCACCTGAAGATATATTCAAAGGCCTGTCACAACATACGGACCAGCCTGGACTTCCAAGCATCACTTCACACTGTTTCACACGCCAACAGCGTGTACGCGTGCACCAACTAGTATGGTTCCTGCACAGCATGTGCGCACCCTCCGTTCCCAACGAGCGCTTGTGCACAGCGGACAATCCACACAACACTGCGCGCCTTACCGTCCAATGCGCACCATAGACCAGAACATGGCAAACCGATCACCGCACCACAGCGACAGGGGCTACGCTGCTCCAAAAAACCGTTCGGCCGCGAACGCACAAGGCGCCTAACAACTTCTTGCTACCTACCATTTCAGCACCTGTCGTTTGCGGCACGAAAACGGCTGATTTCAGTATATAGTCAGAAATCAACCCCTTGCTGCTCAGTCGCTTGGGGGGCCTCAGGAATAGTCAAAGAGTGGCAACAAATAGCCAAAGGGTAGGCAAAAAGTTTAAGGGAGCACGGCTGCGGAGACCTGCGAAGGGTGGGTGCTGCCGGTTAGGGCGGTGCGGAAGGGGCGGTATTGGTGACATTTCCAGTCGAAGACCTCGGTGTCGAGCAAGTGGAGATACCAGTCCGCCAGCAGCCCGAAGCAGACGTAACGCTTGCTGTTCCTGAACTGCCAAGACACGAGCCTCAACACGTCCTCAGTGGACGCAAGGTATAGGAAGCGATCGAGGTTTTTTTCCGAATCGAACTTATTGAGAACGTCTGCGTACTGTTCCTCGCTCTTGACCGTCCTCTCATACTCGAGCGCGAACGTTGCCTCACGTTCGTCGACTCTCACCGTCACGATCGCGTCGTAGACCTTTCCATTGGCGACACCCATGGACGCGTTCCTTGATCGCACTTGGATCTCCGGCACCCATCGCACCAGCAAGCCAGCGCGCAACAGGCTGAGGTGAATGTTACTGAGCTCGAGCGAGTGTGCGACTTGCACTTCTTTCTCGCTCCGGGCCGGCTTGGCAGGTGTGGTGAGGAATTGTTCACCGGTACTTGCGAGCATGATCTCCCCAGCCTGAGTAATACAATACACAAAGGCTTTGCTTACGGATGGAACCGTGTGCCGCGCGATCAGGCCATGCATGGTGAGCCGCCGGACTCTCCAGTTGAAAGTTGAACGATTCGACTCGTGCTGGCCAAGCTGCACGAACTCAAACAATTGGTCATGTGTGACGAAGCCGGATCGCAAGACCTGGCGAAGCAATGGGTAGTCGTGCTCGGAGTTCAGGCAGATGCAGTCTTTGATGTAACGCATTGTTAACCTCCCAAAACAGTTTCAGAGCGAGATCCTTCGCTGCGCTCAGGATGACAGCGCACAGAGTTACGCGACAAGTTGCAAGCGTGCAATCCAGGGACGGGCGGACACTGCCTGAAGCATGAAAGTCCCGACGTCACTCCGTATCCAGCCGTAGGCGGGCAGGAGCAACATGCTTTCCTGCTCGTCACCGCATTCGCTAAATGAAATGAGCAGCCCGTTGTCAGACTTCCATCCGCTGTTTCCAATGTGGAGACGGCCAATCTCGCTTTGTCTCGCTACAACCAAGAAGCAGTCGGGCTCTCGCGGTGCTGCGAGCATGTACTTAAAAAGGATCTTGTTCTGTCCTTGCCAAACACATGGCTCCTCGCACTCGAACACACGGTTGATCATCCGCTGGGGGTAATTCGGGTTGAAGCCGCCGGTTGAGTTGAAGCGCGCGTGGCCGGCGACCTTCGAACGTGTACGGATCGTTCCGTCCATCGGCACGCCCGTGGTGTTGTAATAGGCGGCATGCGCGAACCGCCTCGGGTCGTCGGGGTCCTTGCCGAACCGCCGGCGCCACACGCTGCCAAGTCCTGTAATCGCCACGACCATAACCGTCATGCACCCTTAAGGTGTCTGTTCTTTTCGCGTTCTGCGTGAAGCTGTTGCTGTAGCGAGTTGACGAGTTTCATGTATTCGGTGTTCGAAGCAGGCAACGGCAAGGTCGCCTCGCTGACCCCACGAACGGCGCCTTTCCCGTCAACCTTTTCCGACAGCGCCTGGAGCTTCAGGCTCAGGTCTGTCACGACGGCCGACCTTTGTTTCAATTCCTCCTGCAGTCGATCTCTCTCATTGGTGATGGCCCGCTGGTCATCCGCCATCTTCTGCAATTTTGCCTTGAGTTCGTCGTTCTCAGATGTGCTGCCAGAGATCCCCTGCCCAGACCCTGCCTCGATCGCGCGGTTGCAGTGTTCGACGTGATTGTTATACCTCTCGATGGCTTCCCTGGCAGCTCGGCGGGAGTACAGGTCATGGTTGTAAAGGTCGGTCAACATCTCCTCGGTCAGATAGCGCTCGCGCCCGCGATCGATCCAGAGTTTGGCGTAAGCGATCATGACCAGCAGCGACCATAGGGTCAGCCAGAAGCTGTATGGAAAGTACGGATTCTTAGCAGTGGCTTCGAGGAAAGCGCGGCGCCGTTCCTCCATCCACTTGCCGTAATCGACGTTGCCCGGATTGAACTGTTTCAGTAGGAAATCGTACCAGGTGTCGGGCGGTTGCTGTGTGCGTCCCTGTGCTTGGGCTGCAGCCATTGGGCTGTATTGACTGCGAGGAACGGACGACGCTGGGGGCCGGTCTTGTGCGAAGCTGGAACAAACAGCCAACGACAGCCACGCTATCGTCGCCGGGAGATTAGTGCATGTTCTCACGCTCTGAATCCTCCAGGAGCACGCTTCGGAAAGCGCGCCGCCGCTGCCAGATCGGAACTCTTGAACCGCAGGTTGGCTCCGATCGAATCGGCGCGAGAATGGCGCAACCGGGGGTAGATCTCCGGCTCGAAGTTAGGGATGCTTACGTCGGCCGGCGGCCTAACGTGCAAGTGTCTGTGTAGAGTTCCGCGAGTGTCGTCGGTCATCAGGATTTCCATCTGTCCCTTGGGCAAGTTCTTGATGTGCTCGTCGAGGGCGCGCGTCTCGCGCTCTTCCCGCTCCAC
>DLMI01000229.1:0-10083 GCA_002478145.1 Acidobacteria bacterium UBA7540 | reverse complement strand
CGGCGCGTAACCTCGTGCTCAGCCGACGCCCGCAGGAAGTAACGCGCTGTTTCCTCGTCGCGGGTGCGGAGCGTCATGGTCGTGTTGGGAGCTGACGTGACATCTTCCTTGAATCCGCGACCGACCTGCATGAGCTGTGGCAACGACTGCATGGAGAACAGAAACGCGGTGTGCGTGCCGCGAGCAGTCTGTAGAATTTGGGCGAAGTTCCGGTAACCGAAGGGGGCGAATTCATCCAGCACGACGCTGAACATCGGCCGGTTGCTGCGGCGCCTTTGCTCCTCGCTCTCATAACGCTTGCCAACTACGAGCTGCAAGTTCTGGAGCAGCATCTTCCCCAGGGCGCGCACCGGCTCAGTGTTCTTGTTCACGTTCAGCGTCACAAAGAGGATCAGTTCCTGTTCGATCACCTCATCGATCGAGAGCAAGTCTTCGTAAGGTCCGGTGATCACCGACAGCTCATCATCCAGAAAGGTCATGCACTCGTTCAGGAGTCCCTGGATCTTGGGTACGCGCTCACGGTCCTGGAACGACTGATATAGATTCTTTACCGACATCTCGAAGTTCAGGCGGCGTTGGGTGGTGATTAACGCGTCGCGCTCGATGCGTCGTGTCGCCTTCTCCACCTGCTCCCGCAAGACTTCTTGGTCGATCGCCATCACCAGCACGTCATAGAAGTTGAACTTCAGCCCCGTGTACACCAGCACCCGGACGATATCGGCAAGGTAGTTGAGCTGGTGCTTGGCAAAGAACTCGTCGTGCAGGTTGAATGAACCGAAGACCATGTTCACGACGGGCATGTAGTCGTCATCCGCACAATGGAACGGGTTGTACAGAACGGAGATGTCAGGCCGCGCGGGATTCAACACCCGCAGTTGATGCAGGCGGCCAGCGCGATGAATATGTGGCAGCAGGTCGTAGAAGAATTCCAGGTCACCTTTGCCGTCGAAGATGACGATGGGGATGTGACGCGGGTCTTCCGGCGGGCCAACAGTTCGCGCCAGATCCTGGCTGATAATGTTGCGGAGAAGGGTGGTCTTGCCGGAACCGGTCATGCCCAGCACGATACCCTGCATTACGCGGACCTTGTCGGGCCAAAACCAGGGTTCGCCGTGAACATCGTAGCCAAGCACAACCGCGTCGTGAGCCCATGTCTTGCGTGTGAAAGCTTCATCGCGTTTCGGCGACATCACCAGCGGAGGGCTGGGCCATTGCTTCTCGCGCCGCGATCGTCGCGTGGCCAGAAGCCATATGCCGCCGCCAGTACCCACTCCACTGATGACCATGTACAGGGCTATCTCCTCGACCTGGGGACTCGTAAAGTGGTAGCGGTTGCGGGCGACGTACCAGGTGAACCAGCTAACCGCCAGGATAACCACAGCGATGAGAATTTCAAGGCTTTCGAGAAGTGGTGGGTATTCGCGCCGGTCGTAGTTGGGAGGTCTCACCGTCATGACCACAAGTTGAAGTGAACGAACACCCCCAAAAGTGCCAAGAGGCACAACACAGCGAGCACAAAAGCCTTCCTAGGATGTCGTGGCGCTTCGGGCTCAAAGGGATTGGCAGGCTCGAGAACCATAGTCGATATGGCCGCGCCCAGTCCGAGGTCCGTGCGGCCCTTGAGGTAACCCCTCAACCAAGAACGCGCTTCTAATTGCGTGAATTCCTTTGTCATGATTAAAGCACCACCGTGGCGGTTAGTTGGCCTTTTGCGTCCCGAGGAAACATAAGGCGCAGGACGGTGGGACCATTCTTTCTAACCGGAAGCTTGACGCTGACAACTCCCACTGTCTCTTTTCCAGGGTCCAAACGGACAGAGCGCAGCTTTCCACCAACTACGTCGACCGGCCTTTCGTCGCTGACTTTGATTCGAGCCGCTGCGGACTCCGTCAACTGGGAGTTCGACAAACGATCCACGGCGTGGGAAGAGTGGTCCACGTTGATTGCAACGACCTGTGGTGTACTCAGCGTATAGGCTTCCCGGGTGCCGTTCCGCACCTCATAGCGGATGAACAGTTCGTTAGCTTCACCCTGGAAGGTGTCCTTGAGCAACACCACGACCCGATTCTTTGGCGTCTTCAAACCATCCGTTCGGATCGGTCTACCATTGAGCAGAACCTCCGGAGCTACCACCGCAGTTGCAGGGGGCGAAGGAAGTTTTGCGGCCGTCGGTGGCGCCGGCGCTGGAGGCGGCGCAGGCTGGTCAATGGCAAAGTCCATCTGCTCGACTGCCCCCGCAGGCTCCAGTTCGTAACTCAATCGCCCGGAGGCCGTCCAGATGAAGAGGTTCGTGGCTACGTCGGCTTCCGTCGGCTGGATGAAGACCTTATTTTCCCGCCACTCGATCTTGAAGGCCGGGCTACCAGCGGCCACCGTTATTACCGGCTCACGAACTTCGATTACCGTCAGGTGGTTCAGGGCGGTTTGGACGCGCACAATCCGGTTAGGATCGGGTTTCTGGACATCGATCCTCTGGGCCCAAGCTGGCAGGACAAGCGCCGCCAGCGCTGCGATAGTGCTGATTAATCTTCTCATATGCTGTTTCTCCTTCCTTGCGGTCTTTTCCCAAGGTTTTTGAAAAGCCCGGGAGGCTCCGTCGACCGGAGCCCCCGAGGATAAGTTGCTGTGTTATAGGCGAGCTGGGCGAAGCTTGTTACTCAGTCCACCTTTTTTCTTCGCGGCACAAAGGGGCGCTGTTGCGTGCCTGGAAAGATGACCTTCCCGTCGCGCACCTCGCTCCTCCCTGGTTCGATAGAGAACGGGTGAACCCTGTCAACCATTACCGGGTTTCCGCCTCCATCGCGGTCCATAAACACCTCGCCTTTGTGCGTCACTTGCATGTGGAAGATGCGGCGTTCATGAACACTGCCGTCGCCGTTCGGGAAAGCAGCAACCAAAAAAACACGCCCTTCAGCGTCGATCTCTACTTCGCCATCACAGAGTTCGGGAACCGCTACCATAATCGGCCGGCCACCGGTCCGTTCCACGATTTTGTTGACGATTTCCTGCGGGAAGGCGTAGAACACGATCGATCCCGTGCCCTGTCGGTCTTTGTTCTGGCACACCTCAGCAGTCTTGCAGGCAAGGGCGTGCAGTGCCGACATGTAAGGCAAGCGATTCCCATTCTTTTGCTCGGCCCACTTACGGACCATGTGGATCAGGTTTTTGAGGTCGTGGCGGCTTCGCTCCTCGAAAAAGTGCAATGCCGCCTGGGCTTGGTTGCGCTTGAAGTTCGCCTCCCTCCGAGTTGCGGGGTCAGATCTTTTGGCCTGGAACTCGGCTTCAGCTTCCTCCAGCGCTTTTTCGAGCTTCCTGCGCCGCTCCGCCAATAGTCCAATGTTGACGGCGTAGAAAGTCGAGACAATGCCGCACTCCCGGTAAATCTCGCGGGTGAAGGGTTCGCCTGCAATCAGCCCGCGAAAGTCACTGAGCGGTGCGGTCTCCGAGAAGAACCGATTGAGGTGCTGACGGAGAAACACATACATCTTCCCGATCTTGTCGGTTTCAGGGACATCGAGGTGCTCCGGCATGTCGGAAATACACCGCTTGTTCTTGAGCTTCAGCCAAGGTGCGGGGGTGACTTGTTTGCGCACCTCGCTGATCAGCCTATGGTCGGGCTCCGTTCCCCACTTCAACTGGTCGATGGCATTTTGAAGCTGGTCAACGAGTTGGTTCGCGAAGTCCGTCTTGCCGGCGGCGAGACACGATGTCTTGAGATCGGTGATAGAACCGATGCGATTGCCTCGCGCCATCATCGCCACCTGAGGTAGGTTCCACCAAGGGCTTTGCTTTTTTTGGAGTTTATTCTTGGGATTGAACTTCTGTTCCCGATAAGCAAAGCGGTCCTGGACGAACCGTGGAAAGCGGTCACCCTCGACCACGCAGACCTGGTCGAAGTCGTAATCGCCTCCGTTTCTCTTGGCAGTTTCCGAATGCTGGGTGAAGGTCCCCTTCAAACGAAGCTGCTGGTCGAAAAGGTCTAGGACCTGGGGCTCGGGCAGCGTACAACCGCTATTCTTCAAGTCCGCACCCAGCAGGCCAACCGCCTCTTGAGCCGAGAGATTCTCGAAGGGAAGCAAGTCTTCTTTCATCCGGATTGGATAGCGCACTAGAAGGCCTTGTCGGCAGCGCAGTGACGTAATGGCCCGGTCCGGTGGAATCCAATCCGAACCCGAAAAGATTTCCCCTTCGTGGAGAAGGAGGTAACCATCATCCGCGAGCGTGAATCCGGGCAACAGGAAGCCTCCCGAGGTACACAGCTTGAACGCCCACTTCGCGAGCAGCCGCTGCAACTGGCGGTTAATGAATGGGTGTCGCACGACGTACCCGGTCGGGTCCGCCTTGAGCACAGCCTCGACGATAGTGTTCTCTACGCTGGTGTACTCCGGGGCGGTTCCTTCTTCGGAATCGATCGAACGCTGGGCCTCCTCGGTTCCCAGGATACGGAAGAGCTCCGTGAAGTCCCCTTCTCTCACCGCTGCCTCCAGCTTTTCGATCTCCTGTAGGGCATAAGTTTTGATCTCCAGCTCAATCGAGTCTGTGGGTGCGTGTTCCACAAGCGTGTAACTCGACCTGAACTGAAGGTCGCGGGAGACGTCACGAATGCCGAGAACGATGGGACCGCGGTAAGCGTGCGCCTGCCGATCGCCCAGCAGCGACCGAAAAGAACGCACCAGACCACCTCGGTAATCGGGCTTGACCGCGGACTTGGGCAAGATGATGTCAGTTTCCAACTTCTGCGCCACATCATCATCCATCACCTTGAACGATCCTTTGGCCTGGGTTTTGTCAAAGGCCAAACGAAACTGGTAGAAACGGTGCGCGGGCAGATTGAGCTTGAGAAAGAGTGATTGGGAAATCCACCCTCGGCAATCGTTCGTGCCAAACTCGTGATCCTCGACCACCAAGACCCGGCAATCCGGCGCCTCGATGCGTACTTTGCACGAAGAGACGAGAATGCCAAAGTAAGTGATCGCCGCCTGGGGCGCGCAATGGAAGCGCTCTGCTATCTTCTTTTCGTGTGCAGTGTCCACGGCGTAGAACTTGCCATTTTTCGCAGAGCCCGTCGCGCCGACCAGGCTGTAGCGCACGCCATCGAACTCGATCCTGACGAGTGCCTGCTCGACGAGAGCCTGTTCGAACGAGTCGAGTGGCTCCCGTGGCACATCAACCGTTGCCACACGAATTCCCGGATAGAGCGACTGCAACAAGGTGTTCTCGAGTGTGGCTTGGCGATCCAGTTCCATAAGCTTCCTTGACAAACCGCCCCCTTTGTTGATTTCGAGCGCGACAACCGGCGTCGCGCTGTTGTCTCTTGTCTTTGACATGGCTTTTCTCCTTTTCTCTCAGGCACAGGTAGAAAAGGAGGCCGACGCTGCCGGTCCCTTCGCTGTCCTGTGCCGCAAACGAGGTTTACGGCCGGACTCGAAGAGCCGGCCTATTCGGTTGTTAGCGACCTGCGCGGTTCGGCAAAGCACGCAGAACCAAAACGACAAGCCGCATCTGGATCGGTTGACGACAAGCTAAAACAGCAAACTGCTTGGCATCACCCTGACGCCTCACTTTCTGTCCGCAGGTGCAGAACAGAAGTGAGGTTGCTGGAAAGGGTCCTTTCGCTTTCCACAGGCTGGAAGATGATTTCCCAGTCAGTTTCAGCGACCGGACTAAACCCAGCACTGAACCGCAATAAAGCTTGCGGAAGGCTTTGACGGATCTAACTTCGTCTGTAGATGAAGCCGTATAAAATAAAGGCCACGTTTATCTCTTAACAGGCTCACTCCTGACCTGTGGGTTCTTCCCCGCAAAGTCCGCCGTGGCCCGCCACTCAATGACGCTGTAATAATTCAAACCGGTCTTGAGTGACTCGATTTTCGCTTCCCCCTCAGTCGCAATCTTCCTGTCCAGAGATGGGACCGTGCCATTAACGCCAGCCTTGGCCAGAAAGAACCGAACGCTCCCGACCGGGCCCTGCTCCGGCGGGGTCGATCGCCGACGGGGACTCCGAGCTACAGGCTGAGGGCCCTTCGCCTCCTCAACCGCACTGCCTGTTGCCATACTCAAACCTCCCTCCTGGCGGCTCGCTCTTGCGAGCGAGCCGCCGGTTTTCTTGCATGCCAGATAGCCCCCGGCGGGCTGCTGCCCCAATGGCAGCCTCTACTTGTCAGATCCCTCGGACTCGAGCGTGCTGTTTTGCAACAGCCCGTTTTCACGGTCGCCGACCATTTGCTGCTCGGAGTACTGAGCCACCAACAGTCCGCTGGGATTTAGTTCTGACCGTCGTTCCTCCACCAGGCGCACGTTATAGCGCGCCACGATTCGGTCGCTACTCTCGGTCCCGTTGCGAACTCTGTGGACTTCTTTCACTCCGAAGGCCACATATGCCCAGGCAGTCCCTTTCACTCCCTCAATCGTGCGGATGCGAAAGTCGGAGATGATGTGCTCATCCTTGATCTTTCCAACCGTATCGTCGTCACGGAGCCGGTTCAGTGTGTACTCCCGCAGATTGGCGGTCATCATGTTGAGCGACTCGGACAAGTTCCGGTCCACGGAATCAGGTGTGTAAGACAGGTAGTGATCGAGGAACCGTCGCACAGCCGCTCTGCCTTCAAGGTCCGTGGGAGCGGCTTCGGCCGCCGCCTCTGCTGACAGCCCAAAAGAAAACCCTGCCTTCGCTGGAGGGTGCGCTGCAGCGCCTACGACCGTGGCATTGCCGTCCTTGTCGACCCGGATAACCGTCGGCGGCTGCAAACGGACATAGATGGCGAAACCAAAAGACACCAGGGTCAGCACGCCAAAAACCATCGCCAGCACCATGGAGCGATTGGCATAGGCGCGGAGCATGCCGTCGTGCTCGTAGTACTTCGTGCACCACGCCGTCTCCGGCTCATTTGCGTGAATGTTGCCCTTCATCCGTCACATCCTCCACTCTTAAAGGCACAGGCCCGTCGCGACGCGGGTCTAACCGCTACCACCGCCTCCCCCGCCCCCACCACCGCTTCCACCATAGGTCTTCGCGGCCAACTTAGCCGCGGTCACGACCGTGCCTACCATTACCAGCATTGTGCTGCCCACCTCTCCTCGCACAATCCGGCTGGCGATAAACGGTATAAAGGCTATGGAGATCGAGAACACGATGCTCGCGAGAGCCAGGAGAATTACTTGGCCCGAACCCAAAAAGCTGTTCAGAATGCCGTTCGCGTTCAATACGGCATTGACCGTGCCCATGTTCACGGCGGTCATGAGGGCCTGAATAATCGCATAGATCAAACCCCATGCCCCAAAAACCATAAGATTCACTAGATAGGTTCGCGCAAGCTGGCCAAAGCCACGCGCCGGCAGCAGCGCCAGCACAAAGGGACCAACCACGTAAAGAACCGTCCCGTAGAGCGCATAGAAGAGCGTGAAGAGGGTGTAAGACAACGGAAAGATGACGAAGGCAACCAGGATCAGCAGTGCGCCCAGCAGTCCCGAGATGCCGCCCGCAATAAGTCCCCACAAGCTGGACCAGCCATTCTGATTGAAGTAAGTGCTTAAGTCGTTCAGCCAGTTATTGAAAAGATCTCCGACTCCCACGCTGCTGTAAATGAAATCCGCCACTGAGTTAAACATGCCGAGAACGTCCCGGAACACCCTGCCATAGTTGACGAACACAAGCCCGAGAATGAAGTACGCTATGCCCCCGATGGCTAGCATCCGCACGTCCCCGCCCATGCTGAAAGCTTGGTAAACGCTGTACAGGAAGCTGAGCAGCAGGATCGTACCGGCCACTCCCAGCACAGTGGCTGTGATGTTGTAGCCGTCAATCCCCTGCAGCGCAGTCTGGAGAAGCTGTTCAAAATAGAACTGGCCCATTTTACTGCCTCTTAAGAAGGTTGATTAACTGCTGTCCCAGGTTCGAGGTGCTCGTAGCTCCGGATTTGATGTTGGCGCCCGCATCCGCAAGGTCAATCGCCCGCACCCGCATTAGGTCAGCGATAGCAGCTTGCGTGTAGGCATTGGCGCGCACGAGCCACGCGTCGGCCTGCGCCTCAATAATCGGGGCACTGCCCGGCGCCGCAGTCTGGAGGCTTTGGTTAATCTGGTTGGCGGCCTGAATCTCCAGGTCTGCAAGGTTGTCGATGGCGATGGACCGTTTCATCGCCGCCTGGGCCGCGGCGTCGGCCATGTCGGTCCTGTTGCGGACATCCTGGGAAGCCGCCGTAACGTCCGGCACCGGGCCGTACACGACCGAGTAACTCGAGCTCGTCCGGCTGATCTGGTTCGCGTCGGCTGATAACAGGATTTGTTCTAGTTGTTGGGGCGCGGGCAGTGTTGCGCTGTTTACCGGTATCCGAGTGACTTTTTGGATGGTGGTGAAAATTCCCTGCGTGCTACCAACCAGGAACTGCGCTTGGCTGATTTGCGCTTGCGGCCAAACGACTGTCTGCTCGAAATTCTGAATGGCCCGGTCCACAGTGAGGATACTGGTCAGCCCGCCGCCGATCACATTGTTCATAGTGCTTGAAATTGTGGTGAGTCCCGCCGCGAGTACGGCGCAACAGGGATCCAAAAGCTGGCTTTTGACCTGCCGTGGCGCGAGCATCACAAGGACAAGGGCCAATACCGCCACCCGCAGCTTGTGTCCCCAAGCCCAGCGGAAACCGCACCTCCATCTTTCAAAAATCATAGTCAGAGCGTTTTTCACGTTTTATCCCTCCGTTAGCGGTCAGTTGCGTTTTAGAAGATTGATAATCTGGTTGCCTACCTGGCCAGTGTAGGTTGCGCTCCGCTTGAGCAGAGCGCTCTCGTGCCCCAGACGGGCCGCCTCCTGCCGAAGCTCGGCGGCAAGCATCTTCTGCGTCAGGGCTTGGCACTGGATGCTGGCTACTACCGCACTGGCGGTCAGGAAGGGCGACGAGCCCGGTGCCGCCTGGCCGGCTCCGCTCTCCAGTTGGTCCCCAGCCTGCAACGTCAGAGTTCCGGCTTCATCGGTCTTTTTCAAGGTCTTCAGGGTGTCGAGGGCCAGGGCATCATCCATATCGGTCATGGCGCGATCAGGGGGGCTCGCCGCGGTCGAAACCGGTACTGGGCCGTAGGCATTCCCATAGTTTGTCGTCAGAAGGGCAAAGTCGTTCGTTTGCTGGTTTCTCATGACCTGCTCCAACTGCTGGGTTGCGGGAAGCGTCGCGCTCGACGGGTTGATTCTAAAGATCCCCCACATCAGGTTCCGATACTGCGCAATCATCTGCGTAACCTGTGCGCGAGCCTGGTTGATTAGCTGAACCGGCCAGATGACGTTCCGGTAGAAATTGTTGTCAGCGGTCCTGACCGAATTGATGGAACTAAGTCCCGAATGGATGACTCCATTGATAACGTTGAGGACCGCCTGGATAGCCCCAACCAAGCTGGTCTGCGCCTGAACGCGTGGCGGAGCGACAAGCACTGTAGCCGTCGTTCCTACGAGCGCCAACGCAAGCACCTGCCGCCGCGTTTTGGCCTGGACCACAAACCACGAAAACATTACGAAGAACAAAAACGTCATAGGATCTCCTCCAATACGCACGATGCTTACCTTGTACTCTCTCGAAAGGCTGTATTGACTTCCCCGGACAACTCCTCGGCGAGAGGTTTCACATCCGCCAAGCCTTGCGGAAACTTCTGCCCCAGCTCCCGATAAGAGTCGAGCAGCGGCTGATGCTCGCGACTCTTTAGGAACCATGTGCGGTAGCGGCGCTCTCTGGGGAAAGTTGTGCAGATCCAGTAATCAAGCGGCGTGGGAACGATCCGAATCGTCTGTGTGGTGTCAGCCTTATCGCCGAGGACCAAAAGGACTTCAGCATATTGTCCTTTGCGCGGGGCGTTGAACAGCTTGATCTCATTAAGCGCCACCGGGTTCAAGGAGAGGTGAGTTGCGAGTGGACCAACGTCGCCCGGCTGTTGCCCCACGATCTTGGTGGTCGCGTTCTTCAGGATGCCAGGCCCGTGCTCGCGAGGCTGGAACTCGGTACCCACAAAATCCTCTACGGTCTGCGAAATGCCCCAGACGCTGGAATTCCGCTTGCGCGCGGTGCGAAACAGTTGGACGACTTCCGGCGCCAGGGAGGG
>DLMI01000182.1 GCA_002478145.1 Acidobacteria bacterium UBA7540 | reverse complement strand
GGACTCTTGCGTGCTTTCGAGACTTTCGCTTCGCAGCGCGCCTGGAACGACCCCAACCTGGTTTGGGCTTCGGTAGCCAGCATCGTGGACTGGATCTGCAACGTACTTCTGCCGATTTACGCGGCCTTGCAGGTGGCCGCCGGGGGATTGCAACTGGCGGGAATAACCCACCGACACCAACCGATCTCATGGATGCGGCACTTCGCCACGGCGGGATTGTGCCTGTTGGTGTCGGGACTGCTTCGGCTCGGGGAGTTCTTTGTAACCCGTGGCACGGGAGGAGTGACCTAATGGGAGGAAATCTTGGCGCTTGACGTGACGCCTGTTTATCGCAACTTACGCACGCGAGTAACGTTCCTCGGACTCGAGGCCGAGGACCTGTTTGCCATCCTGGCGCTAGCCGTGGTCACTAACATCCTCGGCCGGTTCCTGAAACGCGAGATGTTTGGCTTGCCCATGAACATGATCATGCAGTACCTGGTCCCCTTACTGAGCATCCCCGCCTTGATGTTGTTCAAGTACGGAAAGCAACGAGGGTATTTGCTCGATTGGGTGATGTTCCATTCCAGGCCTCACGTTTATTCAGCGCTTGAACGCGACTCGCAATTGACCCGCGAATATCTCCAGCCAGAGGAGGAGATATGCCGGTAACACTTCAACAACACGAGAAGTCGCTCTCCGCACCGGCGCTCTGCGAGCAGTTACGCATCCGCGACCTCTTGGATAACGTCGCCATTCAAGCTGACGGATCTTTCGTCGCCGGCTACGAGCTCGGCGGCGTGCACTCCTATTATGCGAGCGACGAGATGAGGAATCGGGACAAGAACGGGCTCGAAGCTCTGGTGCGGTCGCTGCCGGAGCGCTCCATGCGTATGCAGGTACGATTTGAGATTGCCGAAGGCTATGGCGACTTGGTCAGCCGGTACAACCGGGAGCAACGCAACGAAAGCCCTGTGTTGCAAGCGGTCGACCGCGTGCACGCCGACCTCTGGCGCAGTAGGGACAGCGACGGGTTGTACCTCCGTCACATACTTCACGCCTATTTCATCTGGAACCCTAGAATCCACCACCAGTCGCCGGAACTCGAGTGGAAGAAGAAAATGCGGGGCTCAAGCGCCAGCCTTTCTGCGACCAAGTGCATCGAGCGGACGCGTCGCGAGCACGAGGACCTCCTGGCGGAGTTCAACAGTTTGATGTCTGGGGTCGAAGCAACACTTCAAGCGACCGGCATGACGATACACCGAATGCCCCACGACAGTATCTTTCGCGAAGTGAAACGGGCGCTTTACCCGGTAGGGGACGATGCCGTCCCCTACCGCCCTCCTGAGAGATCGCTCGTTTACGACAGCGCTCGGAGCCAGATGGCCAACGTCAACATCGAGGACGAGACGGACGACTATCTCAAAATCGGGGGTTTGCTCTACTCCTGGATCAGCCTGAAGGATCTGCCCGATGCCACCTTTCCGGGCATTCTACGTGAACTCATGTTGATGGAGTTCCCTCTTGTCGTGAACGCGGAGGTGATTCTTCCCGACCAGGCCAAAATGGTGAAGCACTACAAGAGCCGGCTGCGGAAGATGTCAGCGGCACAGAGGGATTTTCATGGCGGCTTCCGAGTCAATGTAGACGCCCAGGTGGCGGAAAAGCAGTTGATGAAAGTCTTGCAGGACCTGATTTCGAGCTCGCTCAAGAGTTGCAAGATGAGCCTGACTGTTGCGGTACGAACATCCAGGCCGGCGCGCAGCAGGCTGGAACACGTGGAGGCCGAGCGGACCCTGGCAGACCGCCGGCAGCGGGTGCTCCATGCCATTGCCCGCATGAACGGGAGCCGTGGAATTCCGGAGTCTTTGGCGCAGAAGAGGCTGTTTTTTGGAGGGCTTCCGGCGATGGCAGGGGAAAACAAAAGAGAGCTTGACGTGCTCACCCTTCATGCGGCTGACCTGTTACCTGTCGAGATGCCATGGGTGGGGACACCGAACTCGCCTCTCATGCTTTTTGAGACTCCTCATCACCGGTTGATCCCATTTTCGCCGTTCGATTCGAGCTTGGGCGACGCCAACATGCTCATCATGGCGAAAAGCGGGGGTGGAAAGACCTTCATGGCCCAGCTTTTCCTGGTCATGATGGCGCGCGCCAACCCCCTTATTTCCATTTTGGAGCGTGGCGATTCCTATCGGCCGCTGGTGGAACTGATGGGTGGCCGGGTGATCGAAGTGGACCTTGAGGGCAGCGAAACCCTGAATCCCTGGGACTTGCCGCCGGGCGAAACCTCGCCCGGCAAAGACAAGATCGCATTTCTCAAGAACCTGACGCGGCACATGCTGGGTGACAGCCCCGGCTCGGACACGTCCCTTCTTGACAACTTGATCAGCGACGCTATCGCACGCACTTATAAGCGTTGCGCTATCCGGTATTCCAATCCGATCCCCACGTTCAACGATCTGCGGGAAGAGCTGGCGCAATGGCGGGATGAGGAGCGGATGCAGCGCACGATTGATGAGGCCAAGCTGGCAGCGATCAAGCTCCGTTCCTGGACGGGAGAAAAGGGTATTTACGCCAAGCTGTTCGACGCCCCGACGTCGCTCAAGATCGACAGCAATTGGCTATTCTTCGATGTGGAGGGACTCAGTTCCGACCCGCGCCTGGAAACCGCCATGAGCATGCTGATCGCCAATGTGATGGCAACCAGGGCAGCGGGAAGGAAGGGACAACCCAGCATCACCGTGCTTGACGAGTGCTGGTCGCTGCTCGATTCACCGTCGCTAGCGCCGGAAGTCGTGCAACTGTTTCGCACCGCGCGCAAGCGGAACTCCAGTGTGTGGGGCATTTCGCAGACGGTGGAGGATTTTGTGGGCACCGAGCTCCAGCCTCGCGAGCATGGGCCTGGCATCCTGAAGAACGCGACCACCAGGATCGTGGGGCAGCAGCCGGGCGACGTTGGCCCGCTCGCGACTCACCTCTCCCTGAACCCGGTGGCGATTAATGAGATCAAGCTGTTCAACGCACCGCGCAAAGGACAATATGCGGAAGTCCTTTTGGTCCTCGGTGACAAGGCTGATACCACGCAGACCATACGGATCGTGCCCACCCCGATTGACTACTGGATCTGCACAACTTTTCCCAGGGAGCGCCGCTACCGCACCTGGTTCCTGAAGACTCGCCAGCATCAGCCGTTGCTCGAGTCTTATCGGGAGCTGGGGCAGAAGTTTCCGCAAGGCCTGGCGGATGTGCAACCTCTCGCCGAGGAGCTGTCCGGGGAGGTCAATGCAGCTTTCGCACAGACAGGAAGGTAAGCATCACGCGTGATTGAGGAGGTCATATGACGTTTCTGTTCTTCGTAATGTTTTCCTGGTTCGTGGTGAAAGCCAAAACGCAGCGGCAGGTGCTCGCGTTGGCGCTTGCCGGGACGACCGCGGCAGTGCTTGTCGCCCCTCCGCGTGTTCAGGCGCAGAGCAGCTTGGTGGGGGCTATCCAGGCGGTTCTCAACGTGATCAACGGAATCATCCATACAGGACTCACCTCCATAAATTCCGTTAGAACTGCCATCAACAGTCTTTACCAAAACGTCGTCTGGCCGGTTCAGCTAATTAACCTGGCTCGCCAACAGGTTACGCAGATGATTGCGCAGTATCGGAACCTGATGTGGGGCATCCTCAGAATCAATGTGGCGAGCGCGACGCTTCCTGCAACCCAGCAGTTGGAGCGGGTCATAAGAGACCAGCAAACGGGCGACTTTGCCCTTCTGACGACAAATTATGGGAATGCCTACGGCCCAGTACCGGTTTCGACCGCGGCGAGCCCCCCTGACCGCGCCATGACCGATATGGATGATGCCATGGCCCTCGACACTCTGAAGACCTTGAAGAAGACCGATGAAGCCGGGACCCTGGCGTTGCAGGCTGGAGACCAACTGGAGGGCGGAGCCGGCGTGGCGGCGCCCGGCTCGTCGCCCTTCCTCACTGCCACTGCGGTGATAGCCAGCATCCAGTGCCAAGCCCTGACGCAGAAGATGCTTGCCGCTGAACTTCGGCAGGAGGCGGCCCGTCTGGCGCACGAGAGCGCTCTCCTCAAGCGGAGCACAACCTACACCGGCCAGGTAGGCGACCAAATTATCAATCTGCTAAAGCGCAACTAAATGCTAATGGAGGAAAAGAACGTGAAAAAGGCTCTGAGCATGGGTTTTGAAAGGTGCAAGTACAGTCTCCGCTGGACTTGGGGACACAAGCTGCGGGTGGCAGTATTGGCCCTTGTCCTTGTGTTGCTCGCGCCACGGCAAGTCAAAAGCCAGCTCCTGGATCCCTGTTGCGCCATCCTCGTGGCGGGACTCACCACAATTTCAAGCACCATGAGCAATGTGATCGGCGGGGGGTTGAACAGTATCCTCACTGTGGACCGGGCCATCCAGAACTTCGAGCAAACGGTCGTCTGGCCGCTAGCGCAAATCACCCAAGCGCACAACCTGGTCAATAGCACGCAGAGTACTTTCAACACGATCCAGGCTGTCACGCGGATACCCGTGAACAGCGCGACACTGCCCGCGCCCCAGCAGCTCGAACAAATCCTGTTATCGGCCGACGCGAACCAGATCGGCCGGACGAGCACGAGTTACTCGGTCGTGTACGGTCCGGTGCCCAACGCTACGGCGGCTTCCCAGGACGTCCGCAACAGGATTGACATGGCTGACGCCGCTGCCCAGGCGGCGATGAAGCGCTCCATCGCCATCGACAACCTTGCGAACCTGGAGATCCAAGCAGCCAACCAGATTAACCAAAGCCTCCAGATTGCGGCGCCGGGCAGCGCCCCGATTATTGAGGCACAGGCCGACGCGTGGCTCGTGCGCGCCAATGCCTATACGCAAGCTGCCATCGCCGACTTGATGCGAGTGCGGGCGATTGACCTTGCGGACACGGGCGCCAACATCAAGTCCGGCGCTACCAGCACGACGAACTTGGGACAGGAATTAATCAACCTTCTTAAGAGGCGGTGAATGGGCCAGTTCTATTTTGAACAACTTCTCGGGACTGCGTTGCAGGGGATTGACGGCTACAACATCACCGCCACGGTGCTGGGAGTGGCCGGTACGATCCTGCTGCTCAGCTTCCTGTACAGCGTTTACCAGGCTTTCAGTATGGGCGGGGACGTGCGGATGCTGGCTATCGGCGGCATAGCGTATTTCATTCTCGGGCTCGTGTTCGTCAACTATGCCAGGGTGTTCCGGGACGTTCTTAGCATGTTCAACTCCGTGGCGGATTTCATTTACAGCAGCGTGGGCGTGGGAGATCTCTTCAACAACTGGCTGAACGACTTGAGCAATTACATGACCCAGAATGGCTGGTCCAGCATTTGGGGGCTTATTGCTGGCGGCATCTCGGGACTGCTGGGCGCGCTGCTGATCCTGGTTGCCTTCGTCATCTTCCCGCTGTCTTACACCCTCTTCACGCTTTTCTATGCGCTTTACGGGACGGTTCTTTACGTGGTTGGTCCTTTTGTGCTGGCGCTGCTGCCGGCGCGCGGATTTGGCCAGCTTGCGCGGACCTATCTCGTGAATCTCATGGTCTTTGGGGCATGGGGTTTGATCTATGCGATCATTCAGGCCCTCATGACCGCCGTAAACATGGGCAGTCTCAATGCCGTATTGAACGCGAACGGCATCCTGAACAGCTTTTTGGGCTCGGGCCAAGTAATTCTCCTGGCTCTCGCGAGCATTGTGTTCTCGATCGCCATAGCCTTCATTCCGTTTATCGCCAGCCGGATTGTGCGAGGAGAGGTAGGCAGCACAATGCTGGTGGCAGTGGGGACGGTCGTGACCGCAGCGAAATTGGCGGCGAGGAGCTATGGTGCAAGTGGTGGGGGCGGTGGGGGAGGCGGCGGAAGCAGTGGTGGCGGCTAGACCCGTACAGCCATGTGCCTAGCTTGCGGCCGAGAGGCAAGGCACTCGACCCAGGAAACTATTTAGATTCGCGCCGCTATGGTCCAATGCCTTTGAGAGTGGAGGATGTGACGGATGAAGGGCAACATTGAGGCAAAAGCGCCGGAGGCCACGTGGTACACGAAGTACTACGAGCACGACGGCATGCTCCGCGCCTACGCCAATCGCTCCATGGTGCTGGCGATGGTTTTTGGCGCGCTAGCCTTGATTTCTTTGGCCTTCGCCATCTATGTCCGTTTGCAGCCGCCGACGGTGATCCGGGTCGACAAGGATGGCAACGCCACCGTAGTAGGCGCTGCGGCTCATCCCCCGGGGAAGTCAGGCTTTTCCTTTGGGTTGTCAGCGGAGGTGGCGGCCGAAGCGGCTCCCACGGACCTCGAAGGCAGAGCGGCCGTGCGGCGCTTCCTCGATCACTACCTGTCTTATACGCCCGATTCCGTGGACCGGAACTTGTCCGAGTCACTCAACATGATGACCGCCAACCTGCGGCAGTACACGCTGGACCGGCTCCGTGACGAAGATACGGTGGGAAAAATCAAGGATGAACACATCATCTCCGACTTTCGCATCCGCACGATTGAGACGGTGAAAGGAACTGCTTGGGCATATGTTGCCTTCGGAGTGAAAGAAGTCCACAGAGTTCACAACGGGACTGAGAGTAGCGACCGAATCGTGGCGCGCTATAACGTGCGGCTGGTGGAGGAACGACGGTCAGAAACAAATCCCAGCGGCCTGTTGGTGGCTCAGTACTCCGAGCAACAGATGGTCGGTGATCGTGAAAACGGGCTGCTGCAAAACAGCCCGCTCGAGTCCGAGGGAGCCGACAAGTAAAGGCTGTCATTGGGGCAGCAGCCCGCCAGGGGCCATCTGGCATGCAAGAAAACCGGCGGCTCGCTTGCGAGAGCGAGCCGCCAGGAGGGAGGTTTGGGTATGGCAGCAGGCAGTACGGTTGAGGAAGCGAAGGGTCCTCAGCCTGTCGCTCGGAGTCCCCGCCGGCGATCGGCCCCGCAGGAGCAGGGGCCGATAGGGAGCGTCCGTTTCTTTTTGGCCAAAGCCGGCGCCAATGGCACAATCCCGTCGCTCGATCGGGAGATTGCGACCGAGGGGGAAGCGAAAATCGAGTCACTCAAGAGTGGCTTGAATTATTACAGCCTCATCGAGTGGCACGCCACGGCGGACTTTACGGGGAAGAATCCCCAGGTGAGGAGTGAGCCTGTTAAGAGATAACCGCGGCATTTTTCTAATACGGCTTCATTACCAGACGAAGTTAGATCCGTCAAAGCCTTCCGCAAGCTTCATTGCGGTTCAGTGCTGGGCTTGGTCCGGTCGTTGAAACTGACTGGAAATTATTCACCAGGCAGTGTAAAGCGAAAGGAACTTTTCCAGCAACCTCTCTTCTGTTCTGCGTTTGCAGACAGAAACTGAGGCGTGAGGGTGATGCCAAGCAGTTCGCAGTTTTGGCTTGTCGTCAACCGATCCAGGTACGACTTGCAGCTTTGGTTCCGTGTACTCTGCCAAAGCGCGCAGGTCGCTAACAACCGAATAGGCCGGCTCTTCGAGTCCGGCCGTAAACCTCGTTTGCGGCACAGGACAGCGAAGAGACCGGCAGCGTCGGTCTCCTTTTCTGCCTGTGACCCAGAGAAAAGGAGAAAAGCCATGTCAAGGACAAGAGATAACAGCGCGACGCCGGTTGTCGCGCTCGAAATCAACAAAGAGGGTCGTTTGTCAAGGAAGCTCATGGAACTGGATCGCCAAGCCACACTCGAGAACACTCTGTTGCAGTCGCTCTATCCGGGAATTCATGTGGCAACGGTTGATGTGCCACGGGAGCCACTCGACTCGTTCGAACAGGCTCTCGTCGAACAGGCGCTCGTCAAGATCGAGTTCGACGGCGTGCGCTATAGCTTGGTCGGCGCGACGGGCTCTGCGAAAAACGGCAAGTTCTACGCCGTGGATGCTGCACATGAGAAGAAGATAGCAGAGCGCTTCCGCTCGTCGCCTCAGGCAGCGATCACCTACTTTGGCATTCTCGTCTCTTCGTGCAAGGTACGCATCGAGGAGCCGGATTGCCGAGTCCTGGTGGTGGAGGATCACGAACTGGGCACGAACGATTGCCGAGGGTGGATTTCCAAATCGCTTTTTCTCAAGCTCAACCTGCCTGCGCACCGTTTCTACCAGTTCCGTTTGGCCTTTGATAAAACCCAGGCCAAAGGATCGTTCAAGGTGATGGGTGATGATGTGGCGCAGAAGTTGGAAGCTGACATCATCCTGCCCAAGTCCGCGGTCAAGCCCGATTACCGAGGTGGCTTGGTACGTTCCTTTCGGTCGCTACTCGGGGACCGGCAGGCGCACGCTTACCGTGGTCACATCGTTCTCGGCATCCGTGACGTCTCCCGCGATCTTCAGTTCAGGTCGAGTTACACGCTGGTGGAACACGCACCCGCCGACTCGATTGAGCTCGAGATCAAAGCCTATGCCCTCCAGGAGATCGAAAAGCTGGAGGCAGCGGTGAAAGAAGGGGATTTTACGGAACTCTTCCGTATCCTGGGAACTGAGGAGGCCCAGCGTTCGATCGAATCTGAGGAAGCGACCGCCCCGGAGTACACCAGCGTAGAGAACACCATTGTCGAGGCTGTGCTCAAGGCGGACCCGACCGGCTACATCGTGCGACACCCGTTCATCAACCGCCAGTTGCAGAGGCTGCTCGCGAAGTGGGCGTTCAAGCTGTGTACCTCGGGAGGTTTCCTGATGCCCGGATTCACGCTCGCCGATGATGGGTACCTCCTGCTACACAATGGGGAAATCTTTTCGGGTTCGGATTGGATTCCGCAGGACCAAGCCATTACACCACTGCGGTGCCGCCAGGGCCTTCTGGTACGCTACCCAATCCGGATGAAAGAAGATTTGCTTCCCTTCGAAAACCTTTCGGCTCAAGAGGCGGTCGGCCTGCTGGGTGTGAACTTGAAGAATAGCGGTTGTACGCTGCCCGAGTCCCAGGTCCTTGATCTCTTCGACCAGCAACTTCGTTTGAAGGGGACCTTCACGCTGCATTCGGAAACCGCCAAAAGAAATGGAGGCGATTACGACTTCGACCAGGTCTGTGTGGTCGAAGGTAACCGCTTCCCACGGTTCGTCCAGGACCGCTTTGCTTATCAGGAGCAGAAGTTCAATCCCAAGAATAAACTCCAAAAAAAGCAAAGCCCCTGGTGGAACCTGCCCCAGGTGGCGATGATGGCGCGGGGTAACCGCATCGGTTCCATCACCGACCTCAAGACCTCGTGTCTCGCCGCCGGCAAGACGGACTTCGCGAACCAACTGGTTGACCAGCTTCAAAATGCCATCGACCAGTTGAAGTGGGGAACGGAGCCTGACCAGAAGCTGATCAGCGAGGTGCGCAAACAAGTTACAACTGCACCTTGGCTGAAGCTCAAGAACAAGCGGTGTATTTCCGATATGCCGGAACACCTCGATGTCCCTGAAACCGACAAGATCGGGAAGATGTACGTATTTCTCCGTCAGCACCTCAACCGGTTCTTCACGGAGACCGCACCGCTTAGTGACTTTCGCGGGCTGATTGCGGGCGATCCCTTCAGCCGCGAGATTTACCGGGAGTGCGGCATTGTCTCGACTTTTTACGCCGTCAACATCGGACTGGTGGTCGAGCGGCGCAGGAAGTTCGAAAAGGCGCTGGAGGAAGCCGAAGCCGAGTTCCAGGCCAAGAAATCCGACCCCGCTACTCGGAAAGATGCGACCTTCAAGCGCAACCAGGCCCAGGCGGCACTCCACTTTTTCGAGGAACGAAGCCGCCAGGACATCAAAAACCTGATCCATATGGTCCGCAAGTGGGCCGAGCAAAAGAATGGGAATCGCTTGTCTTACCTCGCCGCACTTCACGCTATCGCCTGTAAAACTGCTGCGGCGTGCCAGAACAAAGACCGGCAGGGCACGGGATCAATCGTGTTCTACGCCTTCCCCCAGGAAATCGTGAACAAAATGGTGGAACGGACTGGTGGCCGGCCAATCACGGTAGCGGTTCCCGAACTCTGCGATGGTGAAGTAGAGATCGACGCCGAAGGGCGTGTTTTTCTGGTTGCTGCTTTCCCGAACGGCGACGGCAGCATTCATGAGCGCCGCATCTTCCACATGCAAGTGACACACAAAGGTGAGGTGTTTATGGACCGCGACGGAGGCGGAAACCCGGTGATGGTCGACAGGGTTCATCCGTTCTCTATCGAACCAGGGAGGAGCGAGGTGCGCGACGGAAAGGTCATATCCCGGCACGCAACAACGCCCCTTTGTGCCGCGAAGAAAAAAGGTGGACTGAGTAACAATCTTCGCCCAGCTCGCCTATGACACAGCAACCTACCCTCGGGGGCTCCGGTCGACGGAGCCTCCGGGGCGTGTGCCGAGCATGTTCGACAGCTTGGAGGTGAAAGTCCTCTTCACAACCTGATGGAGGTGAAGTGATAGCGAAGCGCAACGGCCTCGTCGCGAGGCGGGGTCGGGAAGAAGCGTGGAGCAAACGCGCGAGCCGATGAACAAGAAGCGGATGTGAGGCATACGGTGCCGGGCGAGCGGGCGCTCAACCGCAAAGCCCCTATCCATCAAAGGCACTGGTTGTAAATCCGCCGGTTGCGCGCGGAAGGCGGTCGAACTTACCTCGGGAGATCTGCCGTTTGTTCCGAAATCGGGACTGAGGGTCGAGTGATCGATCCTGACCGGGCGGCAGAAGTCAGCAGCGAGCAAAGTAGTCCCGGCGTATGGGGACGAAGGCTCTAACGGTCCTCCGCAAGGAGGGTAAAGGGAGCGGCAAGTAGGCGGTGCGACTCATGGACGAAGGGCGGCAGAAAACCCAGCTCGAACTGGCCTGGGGGGAAGAGGCAAGGGGTGAAGCCCCGCAACTCATCCGCACAGGGACCGAATCGTCGGTGGCGAAGCGCGAGACCGAAAGCCCGGCCCTTATCGAATCGTTGATGGAAGAAGTCTGCGAGCGGGAAAACTGTAAGCAGGCGCTGAAACGAGTCAAGGCGAACAAGGGGAGTCCTGGCGTGGACGGCATGACGGTCCAGCAATTGCCGGGATTTCTGCAACAGCACTGGCCAGCCATCCGCGAAGAGTTGCTGCGTGGGACCTATCAGCCGCAACCGGTGAGGCGGGTGGAAATCCCCAAGCCGGATGGAGGGGTGAGAAAGTTGGGCATCCCGGCGGTGCTGGATCGATTTATCCAGCAGGCGGTGATGCAGGTTCTGCAAAAGCGCTGGGACCGGACGTTTTCCGAGCACAGCTACGGGTTTCGACCCGGGCGCTCGGCGCATCAGGCGGTGGAGGCGGCGCAGCAACACATCGTCGCGGGCTACCGCTGGGTGGTGGACTTGGACCTGGAGAAATTCTTCGACCGAGTTTGCCACGACAAACTGATGGCGAAAGCCGCGGAGCGGGTGAGCGACAAGCGTTTATTGAAGCTGATCCGCGCGTTTCTGCGCGCCGGGGTGCTGGAAGGCGGGCTGGTGAATCCGGTGGATGAGGGGACGCCGCAAGGCGGACCTCTATCGCCCTTGCTCAGCAACCTCGTCTTGGACGAATTCGACCGGGAGTTGGAGCGACGTGGTCACCGCTTCGCCCGGTATGCGGACGATTGCAATATCTACGTGCGCAGCCGGCGGGCGGGGGAACGGGTGATGAAGAGCTTGACGCGCTTCATCCACACGAAGCTCAAGCTGAAGGTGAACGAATCCAAGAGCGCGGTGGCGGAGCCTTGGGAACGGAAGTTTCTGGGTTTCAGCTTCACGAACCACGAGTCGCCGAAACGGCGGATTGCGCCGAAGGCGGTGAAGCGGTTCAGGGAGCGGGTACGGGAACTGACGCGCCGGACGCGGGGGATTAGCATCGAACGGATGAGCAAGGAACTGGCCTCGTACCTGCGCGGCTGGATCGGCTACTTCGGGAGATGCCAAACACCCTCGGTGCTGAAAAGTCTTGAGGAGTGGATGCGGCGCCGACTGCGGTCGGTGATCTGGAAGCAGTGGAAACGGAGTACGGTGCGGTTCACGGAGCTGCGGAAACGAGACGTGGGTCTCGCCCTCGCCAAGAAAACGGCGGGGAGCGCCCACGGTCCGTGGCGACTGGCGAACAGCCCGGCCCTCGCCTTCGCGCTGCCTAATGCTTACTTCGACTCGCTCGGGATTCCGAGATTGACGATTCGTTGATGACTTAACCCGCCGAACCGCCGTATACGGACCCGTACGTACGGTGGTGTGACAGGGAAAGCGGGTGACCGCTTACCTATGTCGATGTGTGCCGAGCATGTTCGACAGCTTGGAGGTGAAAGTCCTCTTCACAACCTTGCGCTAACGACCAGATCATGAG
>DLMI01000128.1:12259-14404 GCA_002478145.1 Acidobacteria bacterium UBA7540 | reverse complement strand
CCCTCCTCGCAGTATTCCAGCCTCATTTGACGCAAAAACAATCTCCGATTACTTTTCGCAACGGGCCGCCGTTGTTCAGCAGTTTTCGGAATCGGAACAACAGCAGGCGGGAAAGGAGGGTACCGATTCATGCGCATGAAGTGGGACAGGGCACTGAAAAAGCCACTCGCGGTGGGCGCGATCTGCCTCGTGCTGGCTGCGCAGTATGTCCTGGCTCAAAACCTGGGTCAAAACCCACAATTCAATGTAGCTGTTCAAGGTCAAACGGGGGCGCAACCGGAAGGTGCGTTCCTCAACTTCATCAACTGGGTAGGCAACGTGATCGCGCCCGTGGGCGCGGGCGGGGCGGTGCTGGGGGCCATCATAGCTTGGCTCACAGGCCGAGGCTTTGGCCGATGGCTTTTTGCGGCAGGAGCACTGCTCGCGGTCTCAGGCGTTACGCGATTGATTGAGTATTGGATCACGAACGGAACAGGAGGTGTCACCTAGAAAAAGAGCGGGAATCCCCGAAGTGAAAGGGGCAGGCAACCCTGCATCTCGAAGAAAGGGTTGCCTGCCACAAATCCAGCAATTGAATTCATCTTTTAGGCGAAGAGTCAAAACCATGGCCGTACCACAACTTTTGAACGACATCGTGAACGTTTTATTACTGCTAGCACCGTCCGCGGCAGTTCTATGCCTCGTATTAGCAGGCATTAGCTTGCGGCGTGAAGGCGGTGGAACGAGCTTCCTGATCGGTGGGGGTTTTACAAAGTGGATGTTCTGGGCAGTCATTTTCCTCACCCTCCAGCCGCTGCTCAGTTGGTTCAGTTCGTTCGGGGTCAGCGTGCCGCTGCCAGGGGGCGGAGTCGCGAGTTCCTGGCTTTCGACTTTCCAGGCGAGTGTGGGGAGCTTTGTGACCAACTTTGTGGTCGTGCGGCTGGCAACGACGCTCGCGGCGTACTTCGTGCTGCGGGCCATCCTGGATTCGGCCGCAGGGGAGCATCCCCTGCCGTCGATTTTGACCGCCATGTTCTTGCTCGGCATCCAGACGACTTACAACCTTCTTCAGAGTTACAACTCCGGAACGCAGTACGCGACGGCGGATGTACTGGACAGCCTTTGGACCTACCTCGTCGGCACCATCATGCCGATCGCGGCGGGCCTCGCCATCATCGGAGCAATCATTAACGTGGCTACGCGACGGCCGGCGCTTCGCCTGGCGGGTGTGGCTCTGGGTTTGTTGTCGGTCGCGGCACTCTGGAAGTTGGTGCTAGCCATGATGGCTTAGAGGCGGAGCTAATATGTCCTTCTACAACGGCATTCTCAACCTGACCAACTGGGGCGGCAACGTTATCCTGCCCACGCTGGCAGGTCTGTTTATTGCTATCGCCATCATCCAGTTCTCCAAAGGCAAGGAGTACTCGTATGCGATGTACGGCGGGTTCATGTGTCTCATGGCTTCGGGCCTCTTGCGTGCTTTCGAGACTTTCGCTTCGCAGCGCGCCTGGAACGACCCCAACCTGGTCTGGGCTGCGGTAGCCAGCTTCGTGGACTGGATCTGCAACGTACTTCTGCCGATCTACGCGGCCTTGCAGGTGGCCGCCGGCGGATTACAACTGGCCGGAGTAACCAACCGACACCAGCCGATCTCATGGATGCGGCACTTCGCCGCCGCAGGATTGTGTCTGCTGGTGTCGGGATTGCTTCGGCTCGGGGAGTTCTTTGTAACTCGTGGTACGGGAGGCGTGACCTAATGGGAGGAAATCATGGCGCTTGACGTGACACCTGTTTATCGCAACTTACGAACGCGAGTAACGTTCCTCGGACTCGAGGCCGAGGACCTGTTTGCCATCCTGGCGCTGGCCGTGGTCACAAACATTCTCGGCCGGTTCCTGAAACGGGAGATGTTCGGCCTGCCCATGAACATGATCATGCAGTACCTGGTCCCCTTGCTGAGCATCCCCGCCTTGATGTTGTTCAAGTACGGAAAACAACGAGGGTATCTGCTCGATTGGGTGATGTTCCATTCTAGGCCCCACGTCTATTCAGCGCTTGAACACGACTCGCAATTGACCCGGGAATACCTCCAGCCTGAGGAGGAGATATGCCGGTGACACTTCAACAACACGAGAAGTCGCTCGCCGCGCCGGCGCTCTGCGAGCA
>DLMI01000128.1:0-12166 GCA_002478145.1 Acidobacteria bacterium UBA7540 | reverse complement strand
GACCTCCTGGATAACGTCGCCATTCAAATTGATGGCTCGTTCGTCGCCGGCTACGAGCTCGGCGGCGTGCACTCCTATTATGCGAGCGACGAGATGAGGAATCGAGACAAGAACGGGCTTGAAGCCTTGGTTCGGTCGCTGCCGGAGCGCTCCATGCGGATGCAGATGCGATTCGAGATTGCCGAAGGCTATGGCGACTTGGTCAGCCGCTACAACCGGGAGCAACGGAATGAAAGCCCTGTGTTGCAAGCGGTCGACCGAGTCCACGCCGACCTCTGGCGCAGCAGGGACAGCGACGGGCTGTACCTCCGCCACTTGCTCCACGCCTATTTCATCTGGAACCCTAGAATTCACCACCAGTCGCCGGACCTCGAGTGGAAGAAAAAGATGCGGGGCTCAAGCGCCAGCCTTTCGGCTACCAAGTGCATCGAGCGGACGCGTCGCGAGCACGAGGACCTCCTCGCGGAGTTCAACAGTTTGATGTCTGGGGTTGAAGCAACACTTCAGGCGACCGGCATGGTGATACGCCGAATGCCCCACGACCGTATCTTCGGCGAGGTCAAGCGGGCGCTTTATCCGGTAGGGGACGATGCCGTCCCGTACCGCCCTCCTGAGAAATCGCTCGTTTATGACAGCGCTCGAAGCCAGATGGCCAACGTCAACATTGAGGACGAGACGGACGATTATCTCAAAATCGGCGGCTTACTCTATTCCTGGATCACTCTCAAGGATCTGCCTGATGCCACCTTCCCGGGCATTCTACGCGAACTCATGCTGATGGAGTTCCCTCTTGTCGTTAACGCGGAGGTGATTCTTCCCGACCAGGCCAAGATGGTGAAGCACTACAAGAGCCGGCTGCGGAAGATGTCAGCGGCACAGAGGGATTTTCATGGCGGCTTCCGAGTCAATGTGGACGCCCAGGTGGCGGAAAAGCAGTTGATGAAAGTCTTGCAGGACCTCATTTCAAGCTCGCTCAAGAGTTGCAGGATGAGCCTGACTGTTGCGGTACGAACATCCAGGCCGCCGCGCAGCAGGCTGGAACACGTGGAGGCCGAGCGGACCCTGGCAGACCGCCGGCAGCGGGTGCTCCATGCCATTGCCCGCATGAACGGGAGCCGTGGAATTCCGGAGTCTTTGGCGCAGAAGCGCCTGTTCTTTGGAGGGCTTCCGGCGATGGCAGGGGAAAACAAAAGAGAGCTTGACGTGCTCACCCTTCATGCGGCGGACTTGTTACCTGTCGAGATGCCATGGGAGGGGACACCGAACTCGCCTCTCATGCTTTTTGAGACTCCTCACCACCGATTGATCCCATTCTCGCCGTTCGATTCGAGCTTGGGCGACGCCAACATGCTCATCATGGCGAAAAGCGGGGGTGGAAAGACCTTCATGGCCCAGCTTTTCCTGGTCATGATGGCGCGCGCCAACCCCCTAATTTCCATTTTGGAACGTGGCGATTCCTACCGGCCGCTGGTGGAACTGATGGGTGGCCGGGTGATCGAAGTGGACCTTGAAGGTAGCGAAACCCTAAACCCCTGGGATTTGCCGCCGGGCGAAACCTCGCCCAGCAAAGACAAGATCGCATTTCTCAAGAACCTGACACGGCACATGCTGGGTGACAGCCCCGGCTCAGACACGTCCCTTCTTGACAACCTGATTAGCGATGCCATCGCACGCACTTATAAGCGCTGTGGCATCCGGTACTCGAATCCCATCCCTACGTTCAATGACCTACGGGAAGAGCTGGCGCAATGGCGGGATGAGGAGCGGATGCAGCGCACGATCGACGAGGCCAAGCTGGCCGCGATCAAGCTCCGGTCGTGGACGGGAGAAAAGGGTATTTACGCCAAGCTGTTCGACGCCCCGACGTCGCTCAAGATTGACAGTAATTGGCTGTTCTTCGATGTGGAGGGACTCAGTTCCGACCCGCGCCTCGAAACCGCCATGAGCATGCTGATCGCCAATGTGATGGCGACCAGGGCGGCGGGAAGGAAGGGACAACCCAGCATCACCGTGCTTGATGAGTGCTGGTCGTTGCTCGATTCACCGTCGCTAGCGCCGGAAGTCGTGCAACTGTTTCGCACCGCCCGCAAGCGGAATTCGAGCGTCTGGGGCATTTCGCAGACGGTGGAAGATTTTGTGGGCACCGAGCTCCAGCCTCGCGAGCATGGGCCTGGCATCCTGAAGAATGCGACCACCAGGATCGTCGGCCAGCAGCCGGGCGACGTTGGTCCGCTCGCGACGCACCTCTCCCTGAACCCGGTGGCGCTTAATGAGATCAAGCTTTTCAACGCCCCGCGCAAAGGACAATATGCCGAAGTTCTTTTGGTCCTCGGCGACAAGGCTGACACCACGCAGACCATACGGATCGTGCCCACCCCGATTGACTACTGGATCTGCACAACTTTTCCCAGGGAGCGCCGCTACCGCACCTGGTTCCTGAAGACTCGCCAGCATCAGCCCTTGCTCGACTCGTATCGGGAGCTGGGGCAGAAGTTTCCGCAAGGCTTGGCGGATGTGCAACCTCTCGCCGAGGAGCTGTCCGGGGAAGTCAATGCAGCTTTTGCACAGACAGGAAGGTAAGCATCGTGAGTGATGGAGGAGACCATATGACGTTTTTGTTCTTCGTGATTTTTTCATGGTTTGTGGTGAAGGCCAAAACGCAGCGGCAGGTGCTTGCGTTGGCGCTTGCGGGGACGACCGCGGCAGTGCTTGTCGCCCCGCCGCGTGTTCAGGCGCAGAGCAGCTTGGTGGGGGCTATCCAGGCGGTTCTCAACGTGATCAACGGAATCATCCATACGGGACTCACTTCCATAAATTCCGTTAGAACCGCCATCAACAGTCTTTACCAAAACGTCGTCTGGCCGGTTCAGCTAATTAACCTGGCTCGCCAACAGGTTACGCAGATGATTGCGCAGTATCGGAACCTGATGTGGGGCATCCTCAGAATCAACGTGGCGAGCGCGACGCTTCCCCCAACCCAGCAGTTGGAGCGGGTCATAAGAGACCAGCAAACGGGCGACTTTGCCCTTTTGACGACAAGTTATGGGAATGCCTACGGCCCAGTACCGGTTTCGACCGCGGCGAGCCCCCCTGATCGCGCCATGACGGATGTGGATGATGCCATGGCCCTCGACACTCTGAAGACCTTGAAGAAGACAGACGAAGCCGGAACCCTGGCGTTGCAAGCTGGGGACCAACTGGAGAGCGGAGCCGGCGTGGCGGCGCCCGGCTCGTCGCCCTTCCTGACTGCCACCGCGGTGGTAGCCAGCATCCAGTGCCAAGCCCTGACCCAGAAGATGCTTGCCGCTGACCTTCGGCAGGAGGCGGCCCGTCTGGCGCACGAGAGCGCTCTCCTCAAGCGGAGCACAACCTACACCGGCCAGGTCGGCGACCAAATTATCAATCTGCTAAAGCGCAACTAAGCGCCAATGGAGGGAAACACGTGAAAAAGGCTCTGAGCATGGGTTTTGAAAGGTGCAAGTGCGGTCTCCGCTGGACTTGGGGACACAAGCTGCGGGTGGCAGTATTGGCCCTTGTCCTGGTGATGCTCGCGCCACGGCAGGTCAAAAGCCAGCTCCTGGATCCCTGTTGCGCCATCCTCGTGGCGGGACTCACCACAATTTCAAGCACCATGAGCAATGTGATCGGCGGGGGGTTGAACAGTATCCTCACTGTGGACCGGGCCATCCAGAACTTCGAGCAGACGGTCGTCTGGCCGCTAGCGCAAGTCACCCAAGCGCACAAACTGGTCAATAGCACGCAGAGTACTTTCAACATGATCCAGACTGTCACGCGGATACCCGTGAACAGCGCGACACTGCCCGCGCCCCAACAGCTCGAACAAATCCTGTTATCAGCCGACGCGAACCAGATCGGCCAGACGAGCGCGAGTTACTCGGTCGTGTACGGTCCGGTGCCGAACGTAACGGCGGCTTCCCAGGACGTCCGCAACAGGATTGACATGGCCGACGCCGCGGCCCAGGCGGCGATGAAGCGTTCCATCGCCATCGACAACCTTGCGAACCTGGAGATCCAAGCAGCCAACCAGATTAACCAAAGCCTCCAGATTGCGGCGCCGGGCAGCGCCCCCATTATCGAGGCACAGGCCGATGCCTGGCTCGTGCGCGCCAATGCCTATACGCAAGCCGCCATCGCCGACTTGATGCGGGTGCGGGCGATTGACCTCGCGGACGCGGGCGCCAACATCAAGTCGGGAGCTACCAGCACGACGAACCTGGGGCAGGAGTTAATCAACCTTCTTAAGAGGCGATGAATGGGCCAGTTCTATTTTGAACAACTTCTCGGGACTGCGCTGCAGGGGATTGACGGCTACAACATCACCGCCACGGTGCTGGGAGTGGCCGGTACGATCCTGCTGCTCAGCTTCCTGTACAGCGTATACCAGGCTTTTAGCATGGGCGGGGACGTGCGGATGCTGGCCATCGGCGGCATCGCGTACTTCATTCTCGGACTTGTGTTCCTCAACTACGGCAGGGTGTTCCGGGACGTTCTCGGCATGTTCAACTCCGTGGCGGATTTCATTTACAGCAGCGTGGGAGTGGGGGACCTCTTCAATAACTGGCTGAACGACTTGAGCAATTACATGACCCAGAATGGTTGGTCCAGCATTTGGGGACTTATTGCGGGCGGCATCTCGGGACTGCTGGGTGCGCTGCTGATCCTGGTTGCCTTCGTCATCTTTCCGCTTTCTTACACCCTCTTCACGCTCTTCTATGCGCTTTACGGGACGGTTCTTTACGTGGTTGGTCCCTTTGTACTGGCGCTGCTGCCGGCGCGTGGCTTTGGCCAGCTTGCACGGACCTATCTCGTGAATCTCATGGTCTTTGGGGCATGGGGTTTGATCTATGCGATTATTCAAGCCCTCATGACCGCCGTGAACATGGGCAGCCTCAATGCCGTATTGAACGCGAACGGAATCCTGAACAGCTTTCTGGGCTCGGGCCAAGTAATTCTCCTGGCTCTTGCGAGCATTGTGTTCTCGATCGCCATAGCTTTCATTCCGTTTATCGCCAGCCGGATTGTGCGAGGAGAGGTGGGCAGCACAATGCTGGTCGCAGTGGGGACAGTCGTGACCGCAGCGAAGTTGGCGGCGAGGAGCTATGGTGCAAGTGGTGGGGGCGGTGGGGGAGGCGGCGGAGGCGGGGGTGGCAGCAGTGGTGGCGCGTAGGTACAGGCTTGCTGTGGGGCCGAGCAGCGTTCGGCCCAAGACGGTTCGTATGCCCCCGCCGTTATGGACCAATGCCTTTGGAAGTGGAGGATGTGACGAATGAAGGGCAACATTCAGGCAAATAAGCCGGAGGCCACGTGGTACACGAAGTACTACGAGCACGACGGCATGCTCCGCGCTTATGCCAATCGATCAATGGTGTTGGCGATGGTGTTTGGCGCGCTGGCCTTGATTTCGTTGGCCTTCGCCATCTATGTCCGTTTGCAGCCGCCGACGGTGATCCGGGTCGACAAGGATGGCAACGCCACCGTGGTAGGCGCTGCAGCTCATCCCCCGGGGAAGTCAGGCTTTTCGTTTGGGTTGTCAGCGGAGGCGGCGGCCGAAGCGGCTCCCACGGACCTCGAAGGCAGAGCGGCCGTCCGACGCTTCCTCGATCACTACCTGTCTTACACGCCCGATTCCGTGGACCGGAACTTGTCCGAGTCACTCAACATGATGACCGCCAACCTGCGGCAGTACACGCTGGACCGGCTCCGTGACGAAGATACGGTGGGAAAAATCAAGGATGAACACATCATCTCCGACTTTCGCATCCGCACGATTGAGGCGGTGAAAGGAACTGCTTGGGCATATGTTGCCTTCGGGGTGAAAGAAGTCCACAGAGTTCACAACGGGACCGAGAGTAGCGACCGAATCGTGGCGCGCTATAACGTGCGGCTGGTGGAGGAACGACGGTCAGAAACAAATCCCAGCGGCCTGTTGGTAGCCCAGTACTCCGAGCAACAAATGGTCGGCGACCGGGAAAACGGGCTGTTGCAAAACAGCCCGCTCGAGTCCGAGGGAGCCGACAAGTAAAGGCTGCCATTGGGGCAGCAGCCCGCCAGAGGTTATCTGGCATGCAAGAAAACGGCGGCTCGCTGGCGAGAGCGAGCCGCCAGGAAGGAGGTTTGAGTATGGCAACAGGCAGTGCAGTTGAGGAGGCGAAGGGCACTCAGCCTGTGGCTCGGACTTCTCGCCGACGGTCGACCCCGCAGGAGCAAGCCCCGACAGGGAGCGTCCGGTTCTTTCTAGCCAAAGCCGGCGCCAATGGCACAATCCCGTCGCTGGATCGGGAGATTGCGACCGAGGGGGAAGCTAAAATCGAGTCACTCAAGAGCGGCTTGAATTATTACAGTCTCATCGAGTGGCACGCCACGGCGGACTTTACGGGGAAGAATCCCCAGGTAAGGAGTGAGCCTGTTAAAAGATAACCGCGGCATTTTTCTAATACGGCTTCATTTACAGACGAAGTTAGATCCGTCAAAGCCTTCTGCAAGCTTCATTGCGGTTCAGTGCTGGGCTTGGTCCAGTCGTTAAAACTGACTGGGAATTATTCTCCAGGCAGTGGAAAGCGAAGGGACCCTTTCCAGCAACCTCTCTTCTGTTCTGCGTTTGCAGACAGGAACTGAGGCGTCAAGGTGATGCCAAGCAGTTCGCAGTTTTAACTTGTCGTCAACCGATCCAGGTACGACTTGCAGCTTTGGCTCTTGGAATTCTGCCAAAGCGCGCAGGTCGCTAACAACCGAATAGGCCGGCTCTTCGAGTCCGGCCGTAAACCTCGTTTGCGGCACAGGACAGTGAAGAGACCGGCAGCGTCGGCCTCCTTTTCTGCCTGTGACCCACCAGAAAAGGAGAAAAGCCATGTCAAGGACAAGAGATAACAGCGCGACGCCGGTTGTCGCGCTCGAAATCAACAAAGAGGGTCGTTTGTCAAGGAAGCTCATGGAACTGGATCGCCAAGCCACACTCGAGAATACTTTGTTGCAGTCGCTCTATCCGGGGATTCGTGTGGCGACGGTTGATGTGCCGCGAGAGCCGCTGGACTCGTTCGAACAAGCTCTCGTCGAACAGGCGCTCGTCAGGATCGAGTTCAACGGCGTGCGCTATAGCCTGGTCGGCGCGACGGGCTCTGCGAAAAATGGCAAGTTCTACGCCGTGGATACTGCACACGAGAAGAAGATAGCAGAGCGATTCCGTAGCTCGCCTCAGGCAGCGATCACCTACTTTGGCATTCTCGTCTCTTCTTGCAAGGTACGTATCGAGGAGCCGGATTGCCGAGTGCTGGTGGTTGAGGATCACGAACTGGGCACGAACGATTGCCGAGGGTGGATTTCTCAATCGCTCTTTCTCAAGCTCAATCTGCCTGCACACCGTTTCTACCAGTTTCGTTTGGCCTTTGACAAAACCCAGGCCAAAGGATCGTTCAAGGTGATGGGTGATGATGTGGCGCAGAAATTGGAAGCCGACATCATCCTGCCCAAGTCCGCGGTCAAGCCCGATTACCGAGGCGGCTTGGTACGTTCCTTTCGGTCGCTACTCGGGGACCGGCAGGCGCATGCTTACCGTGGTCACATCGTTCTCGGCATCCGTGAGGTCTCCCGCGATCTTCAGTTCAGGTCGAGTTACACGCTGGTGGAACACGCACCCGCAGACTCGATTGAGCTCGAGATCAAAGCCTATGCCCTCCAGGAAATCGAGAAGTTGGAGGCAGCGGTGAAAGAAGGGGACTTCACGGAACTCTTCCGTATCCTGGGAACTGAGGAGGCCCAGCGTTCGATCGAATCCGAGGAAGGGACCGCACCGGAGTACACGAGCGTTGAAAACACCATTGTCGAGGCTGTGCTCAAGGCGGATCCGACCGGGTACATCGTGCGACACCCATTCATTAACCGCCAGTTGCAGCGGCTTTTGGCAAAGTGGGCGTTCAAGCTATGTACCTCAGGAGGCTTCCTGATGCCCGGATTCACACTCGCGGATGACGGGTACCTCCTTCTACACAACGGGGAAGTCTTTTCGGGTTCGGATTGGATTCCGCAGGACCAAGCCATTACACCACTGCGCTGCCGCCAGGGCCTTCTGGTACGCTACCCGATCCGGATGAAAGAAGATTTGCTTCCCTTCCAGAATCTTTCCACAGAAGAGGCGGTCAGTCTGTTGGGCACCAATTTGAAGAATGGCGGGTGCACGCTGAGCGAGCCGCAGGTCCTCGATCTATTTGACCAGCAGCTTCGTTTGAAGGGCACCTTCACGCTGCATTCGGAAACCGCCAAAAGAAACGGAGGCGATTACGACTTCGACCAGGTATGCGTGGTCGAGGGTGACCGCTTCCCACGGTTCGTCCAGGACCGCTTTGCTTATCAAGAGCAGAAGTTCAATCCCAAGAATAAACTCCAGAAAAAGCAAAGCCCTTGGTGGAACCTGCCCCAGGTGGCGATGATGGCGCGGGGCAACCGCATCGGTTCTATCACCGACCTCAAGACCTCGTGTCTCGCCGCCGGCAAGACGGACTTCGCAAACCAACTCGTCGACCAGCTCCAAAATGCCATCGACCAGTTGAAGTGGGGAACGGAGCCCGACCAGAAGCTGATCAGCGAGGTGCGCAAACAAGTGACGCCCGCGCCTTGGTTGAAGCTCAAGAACAAGCGGTGTATTTCCGAAATGCCGGAACACCTCGATGTCCCTGAAACCGACAAGATCGGAAAGATGTACGTGTTTCTCCGCCAGCACCTCAACCGGTTCTTCACGGAGACCGCACCACTCAGTGACTTTCGCGGGCTGATTGCAGGCGATCCCTTCAGCCGCGAGATTTACCGGGAGTGCGGCGTTGTCTCGACTTTCTACGCCGTCAACATCGGACTGGTGGTCGAGCGGCGCAGGAAGGTCGAAAAGGCGCTGGAGGAAGCCGAAGCTGAGTTCCAGGCCAAGAAATCCGACCCCGCTACTCGGAAAGAGGCGACCTTCAAGCGCAACCAGGCCCAGGCGGCACTGCACTTTTTCGAGGAACGAAGCCGCCAGGACATCAAAAACCTGATCCACATGGTCCGCAAATGGGCCGAGCAAAAGAATGGGAATCGATTGTCTTATCTGGCCGCACTGCACGCCATTGCCTGCAAAACTGCTGCGGCGTGCCAAAATAAAGACCGGCAGGGCACGGGATCGATCGTGTTCTACGCCTTCCCCCAGGAAATCGTGAACAAAATGGTGGAACGGACCGGCGGCCGGCCAATCACGGTGGCGGTTCCCGAACTCTGTGATGGTGAAGTAGAGATCGATGCCGAAGGGCGTGTTTTTCTGGTTGCTGCTTTCCCGAACGGCGACGGCAGTGTTCATGAACGCCGCATCTTCCACATGCAAGTGACGCACAAGGGTGAGGTGTTTATGGACCGCGACGGGGGCGGAAACCCGGTAATGGTTGACAGGGTTCATCCGTTCTCTATCGAGCCAGGGAGAAGCGAGGTACGCGACGGAAAGGTGATCTTTCCGGGCACGCAACAACGCCCCTTTGTGCCGCGAAGAAAAAAGGTGGACTGAGCAAGAAGCTTCGCGCAGTTCGCCTGCAACAACACAGCAACCTACCCTCGGGGGCTCCAGTCGACGGAGCCTCCGGGGCTTCTCAATAACCTTGAGAGAAGACCGAATGGAGGAGAAACAGCAAATGCGAGGATTAATTATCACTATCGTGACATTGGCGGCGCTTGTGCAGCCAGCCCGGGCACAAAGGATCGAAGTCCAGAAACCCGATCCTAACCGGATTGTGCGCGTCCAAACCGCCCTGAACCATCTGACGGTAATCGAAGTTCGCGAGCCGGTAATCACGGTGGCCGCTGGTAGCCCGGCCTTCAAGATCGAATGGCGGGAAAACAAGGTCTTCATTCAGCCAACGGAGGCTGACGTTGCCACCAACCTCTTCATCTGGACGGCGTCAGGACGAACGAGTTACGAACTGGAGCCTGCGGGCGCCGTCGACGAGATGCACTTTGCCATCGACGAGCCCGCACCGCCTCCAGTGCCTGCGCCACCGACCGCCACAAAGCCATCTTCGCCGGCTGCAACTGGTGTGAGTGCTTCGGAGGTTCTGCTCAACAGCAAACCGATCCGAACGGATGGTTTGAAGACACAAAAGAATCGAGTCATCGTGCTGCTCAAGGACACCTTCCAGGATGACACCAATGAACTGTTCATCCGCTACGCGGTGCGGAACGGAACGCGGGAAGCCTACACGCTGAGTACGCCACAGGTCGTGGCAATAAACGTGAACGGCTCTTCCCACGCTGCGGATCATTTGCCGAACACCCAGTTGACGGAGTCTGCGGCCGCTCATATCGAAGCGGCCGGCGAAAGGCCGGTCGAAGTAGTTACTGGAAAGCTGCGTTCTGTCCGTGTTGAACCTGGACAAGAGACGTTGGGCGTTGTCGGTGTAAGGCTTCCGACGAAAGGAAATGCTCAAACGATCCTGCGCCTTATTTTCCCTCGGGACGCGCAAGGCCAGCCAACCGCTACGATGGTGCTTTAATCATGACAAAAGCATTCACGCAATTAGAAGTTCGTTCGTTGTTGATGGAATATCTCAAGGGCCGTCCGGACCTCGGACTGGGCAAAGCCGTGTCGGCTATAGCTCTCGAGCCTGCCAATCCCTTTGAGCCCGAAGCGCCACGACATCCCAGGAAGGCTTTTGTGCTCGCTGTGTTCTGCCTCTTGGCACTTTTGGGAGTGTTCGTTCACTTCAACTTGTGGTCATGATGGCGAGACCTCCCAATTACGACCGGCGCGAATACCCTCCACTTCTCGAAAGCCTTGAAATTCTCATCGCTGTGGTGATCCTGGCGGTTAGCTGGTTCATTTGGTATGTCGCCCGCAACCGCTACCACTTTACGAGTCCTCAGCTTGAAGAAATAACTCTGTACATGGTCATCAGCGGGCTGGGTGCCGGCGGTGGTATATGGCTTCTGGCCACGCGACGCTCGCGGCGCGAGAAGCAATGGCCGAGTCCTCCCCTGGTGATGCCGCCGAAACGCGATGAAGCTTTCACACGCAAGGCATGGGCTCACGACGCGGTTGTGCTGGGCTACGATGTTCACGGCGAACCCTGGTTTTGGCCTGACAAAGTCCGAGTCATGCAGGGGATCGTCCTGGGCATGACCGGCTCCGGCAAGACGACACTTCTCCGCAACATCATCAGCCAGGATTTGGCGCGAACTGTTGGCCCGCCCGAAGACCCGCGTCACATCCCCATGGTCATCTTCGACGGCAAAGGTGACCTGGAATTCTTTTACGACCTGCTGCCCCATATACACCGCGCCGGCCGCCTGCACCAACTGAGGGTGTTGAATCCCGCACGTCCTGACATCTCCGTCCTCTACAATCCGTTCCATTGTGCGGATGACGACTACATGCCGGTCGTGAACATGGTCTTCGGCTCGTTCAACTTGCACGACGAGTTCTTTGCCAAGCACCAGCTCAACTACCTCGCCGATATCGTCCGGGTGCTGGTGTACACGGGATTGAAGTTCAACTTCTACGACGTGTTGGTGATGGCGATCGATCAAGAAGTGTTGCGTGAGCAGGTGGAGAAGGCGACACGACGCATCGAGCGCGACGCGTCAATCACCACCCAACGCCGCCTGAACTTCGAGATGTCGGTCAAGAATCTCTATCAGTCCTTCCAGGACCGTGAGCGCGTGCCCAAGATCCAGGGACTGCTGAACGAGTGCATGACATTTCTGGATGATGAGTTGTCAGTAATCACCGGACCTTACGAAGACTTGCTCTCGATCGACGAGGTGATCGAGCAGGGGCTGATCCTCTTTGTGACGTTGAACGTGAACAAGAACACCGAACCCGTGCGCGCCCTGGGGAAGATGCTGCTCCAGAACTTGCAGCTCGTGGTTGGCAAGCGCTATGAGAGCGAGGAGCAAAGGCGCCGTAGCAACCGGCCGATGTTCAGCGTTGTACTGGATGAATTCGCTCCCTTCGGTTACCGGAACTTCGCCCAAATTCTACAGACTGCTCGCGGCACGCACACCGCGTTTCTGTTCTCCATGCAGTCGTTGCCACAGCTCATGCAGGTCGGTCGCGGATTCAAGGAAGATGTCACGTCAGCTCCCAACACGACCATGACGCTCCGCACCCGCGACGAGGAAACGGCGCGCTACTTCCTGC